>JBGOEK010000052.1:0-4323 GCA_041537945.1 Candidatus Thermosaccharophagus yellowstonensis | reverse complement strand
ACCGTGCGTTGATGAGCCACTTCATGCCCTTGCCCGCTTCAGGGACGGAGAACCTAAGCCCTTCGTCAGTCGCCTCAACCTTTGCATTTGCGGAAGGGTTAGCGAGCCAGTCGGGCATTGGTCGCCAATTCAAAATGCTTTTGGCGTCTATTTTCCACCAACCCAAAGTGAGTTGTGTTAGCACGAGGGCTGTGGCTAAGCAAATTTGCATCGTGCCTTACTCCCTCACAATCACGATTTCATCTCCTATTCCTCCAGCCTTTTCAACCGCAAATTTGGCATCTTTCGGTATGGGTGGATGTGGACCGCCTTTGACATAGACGGGTGGCTCAACATCAAGCCTGACACCTTGTGCTATCAATTTTTCTCGCAGTAACTGTGCATCCAACTTTCGTGGCGTGACATTGTGCTGTATCGAGAGAGCTGCAGCAGTTCCTGCAGCCTGCCCCATCGTCATGCAAGTGAAAATCAACCTTGCTCCAGATTGAGCCTCAAAAGTAGCCGAGATACATCGTCCCGCAACAAGCAAATTGTCCACCTTCAACGGGACTAAGCAACGATATGGAATTTCGTAGTATTCGCCGGGTCTCAGATAGGCATCATACATCCCTGGTTTGTCCTCACTTGGGAAGCAAACTGCTGGCTCTTTTGGCTGTTTCATGTGGATGTGCTTTATGTGTGGCAAATCTGTTGGGTTGTGGATGTCAAATCCGTGCGTATCGCGTGCGATAGCATCTGGGAACTTTCTGGCTAAGGCGATGTCCTCCCCAGTTAGCACATACTCGCCGACTATGCGCCGAGAATCACGCACACCGAGGATGGGTGCGCTGTATATGAGCCAGCAATCCTCAAATCCGGGCACATATTTTCGGTAAAACTCCACCATTTCTTTGATTTGGCGGCGCTGTTCTATGGCTATCCTCGTTAAATCTTCAGCATCAACTGTGCGGCAATTACGGCTATGAGCTGTGCAAACATAGACTTCGATTCCCTCAGGCTTCCTCCCCGGCAGGGGTCCAAGGTAGCCAGTCTCAACGAGGCGTGACAAAACACCCTCCTCAACCGCTTTGTAGGCTATTTCTTGCAGGAAGTTATACCAGCGCTTGACCGAGGTTTGAAACTTCTCCCAATCGACATTTCCGAGGATAAAATCGAGGGAAACAGCCTGATTATACCCTTGAGCCTCCTCCCATCCGACCTCAAAAGGCACACCAGCATACGCTGCCACATCCGCATCCCCTGAGCAATCCACCACTATCTTTGCCAAGAAAGCCTGAGTCCCAGACTTGTTATGTGCAATAACGCCACGAATAACACCTTCTTCAACGATGCTGTCAATGGCGTAAGTGCCAAAAATGATGCGCGCACCAGATTCTAAGACCATTTCTTCGAGCACTCTTTTCGTTTTTTCTGGGTCTGCGATACGCCTTTGGTTTACAGCTCCCTCTGCCTGAAGCCTTTCGAGCAATTCTCGCCCAATCCCTTCGGGATACCCAGCGAGATAATTCACGAAGCCAAGTGTCACAAGCCCTCCAAGTGCAAACTGCTGTTCAATCAACAGTGTCCTCATGCCATTTCTTGCCGAAGCTATCGCTGCAGCGACTCCTGCCACACCGCCACCGACGACGAGGACATCAACCTCCTCCTTAATTGGCACTTCTTTTTCCCATTTGACCGATTTTTCTCGCACTCCCATCATTATCACCCCCTTATCTCACTCAAATGTGCCTTGGCAAAGTCCAAAAACTCGCCCCTGCACTCAACGAGCACCTTATGGAAAGCTTCGGCATATTTTTCCATCAAATCCAAGCCATTTGGTGGACCGAATGAATCTGTGCTATGCCCCAAGACAACCCTCCTGCGACAAATGTCGGAGGCAACAGGGTATTCAGAAGGGTCATATTTTATGCCTTTTCTGGCATATGGGCAACTCCATGGGCATCCCTTGCCATACCCGTCAAGGTATTGGAAAAGGCTTTGAGCTGGAACTGGGCGTGTTTGCCACGCCCTCACAGGGACTCCCTCTGCATTCATCACTCTGCAAAATACATCACGGAACTTGTCAACATGAGCCTCATCAAATCCTAAGTCTTCTGGGCGAACCAAAATCGGGTAAAAGAAGTAGACATGAGTCCTATCTGGCGGGACATACGGCGGTTGAATTCCCGGGATCTCCTTCAGTCTTTCGGTCAAATATGTGCCATTTCTGATCCGCCACTCCGTCATCTCTGGTAGCCTCTTAAGTTGAGAGCGTGCAAAGGCAGCCTGAAGCGGATCTAACCTGTAATTCCAGCCCATCATGTAAGCGTTGTATTCCCTCGGTTTCCCTGGCTCAACATATTCGCCGAACATCCTTGCTCTTATCGCCAATTCATACATCCGCTCATCATTTGTCGCAAATAAGCCACCTTCACCGAGCGCTGATAGGCATTTTGAGCCGTTCAAACTGCATCCTGAGCAATCGCCAAGTGAGCCGACTTGCTTGCCTTTGTAGGTTGCGCCATGCGCCTGAGCTCCGTCCTCAATGACTTTAAGCCCATATTTCTGCGCAATTGCGTGAATTTCGTCATAATCGGCTGGCAAGCCATGAAGGTCTACCGCAACTATCGCCTTCGTTCGCTCAGTTATTCGTTCCTCAATTTTCTTTGGGTCAATGTTGTATGTTTTTGGGTCAACATCAACAAAAATTGGGATGCCATTTGAATGTAGCACACATGAAGCCGATGCAAGGAATGTGTCGGCTGGCACGAGAACTTCGTCGCCCGGAGCAATTTCACAGGCAACGACACAAAGGTGTAGTGCAGCAGTCCCAGAGTTGCACGCCAAAGAGAACCTCATCCCTGTCCATTCCGACCACGCTTTTTCAAGTTCCACAACCTCTTCGAATGGGTAGCGCCATGGAGATGCTTTTTCAAGCGCCTCCATGACCGCACGCTTGTCCTCTTCGGTTATGTGTGGCCAGGGCTTGATCATCCCTTCTGGGACGACGCGATTTCCACCATTTATAGCCAACTTCGCCACCATAATCACCCCCCTTCAGTATGCGCCAACAACTACTTTGCAAACTTCCCTTCCGCCCTTTGAAGCGATTTCAAAAGCCTCTTTGATCCTTTCAAGCGGGAAACGATGAGAGATGATTTTTTCGGCATCAATGACTTTTCTTCGGAGCAAATCCGCAGCCTCCTCATAAAGCAAAATGCAAGGGTTATGGTCTGAGCCAACAAGTTTCATCTTGCTAAAATGGAACTTGTCAACATCAATTTTAAGTTCCGCCTCAGCCCTCCATTCAACGCCTACGAACGCGATTGTCCCGCCGATTGAGCAAGCCTTAATTGCCTGTGGTATGCCGATGCTCGGTTTCACAGTCACGAGTATGGATTCTACGCCATTTGGCTCAATTTGCCTCAATCTCTCAACAGCGTCCTCAATGTCCGGATGGAAGATCGCATCTGCACCAAATTCCTTGGCACGCTTCAGTCGTTCAACGCTCGTTGAAGGATGGAAAACATAGACCCTGCGTGCTCCACTTTCCCTGCACAGTTTTAGCGCCATCAAGCCAATTGGACCTGCACCGATTATCAGCACAGTGCTACCCATGCCAACATTGCCATCCCTCACCAACTGAATTGCGACAGTTAATGGCTCAATCAATGACGCCTCTTCAGGTGTGAGACCCGGTGTTGGGTAAAAGAATTTGGAGCTTTTGCAGACAAATTCAGCGAATGCATCGCTACCGCCATATTTGCGCTGGATACAATATCGTGGCTCTCCCTTAAGACAAACTCGGCATTCAAAACATGGCACAGAACTCACACCTGCAACTATCTCGCCAACCTTCAAATTGCTCACTCCGTCACCTAACTTGACAACCTCACCAGCATACTCGTGCCCACGACGATGCCAGTCCGCCTTGTGACTACGGAATGCCTCAGCATCGGTTCCACAGATTCCGCAAGCGAGCACACGCACTAACGCCTCACCATGGCTTGGTTCAGGAGTGGGGACATCGCGAACTTCAACCTCGCCGGGCAACCTGAAGAAAGCAGCCTTCATACCATCCACCTCCTGCTAAGCGGGCAATCACCCGCTATTGCCAAGATCGCTCAACAATCAAGCAAAAGTCACGCAATAATATGCCAAAGCTCACCGATAACCTTCCATCAACGCAACTGGCATGCCACTCTTCCGCTACTTCGCCCTTCCATGTGTCCCACAAGACGATGCGATATTTGCCGTCTTTAAGTCCCAAAACTTCAAACCTCAAGCCCTTGATAGGCTTCGATTCGCTTTTTGCCCCTTGCTCGATTTTCCTTCCGTTCTGGA
>JBGOEK010000051.1:0-4634 GCA_041537945.1 Candidatus Thermosaccharophagus yellowstonensis | reverse complement strand
CAAAAGCACCATGCCCAAAAGTGGCTTGAGAGTTTTCGGCATGGCTCGCTCACCCCGCTCCTGTTCACCTCTTCATGCCCGGCAAGTTGTAAAGCCTTGCAGGGTTCTCGTAAAACCAGAGCCTTGCAACCCACAGTGCTTGGTCAAAGTCCATTCGCCCATCGGTTATGAGTGATGCGAGTGCGTGAGCGATGTTCTCACGAGCCATGACAAGGTGTCCCCAAACTTTCTCAAGGGCTGGCGCACTGTAGTCCCCTCCGAAGGCGATGATTTTGTTGACTGGCACGATGTCAACATACTCCGGCAAAGAGGTCCGCACCATCATCGGCGAAACAATGTGAGACCAGCATAGGTTGAGATAAACATTGGGGAAGTTCTTGCCGATGAAGGCTGTGTCCCTCACCCAAGGCATCCCCATGTGGTAAAGGTCAAACTTGGTTTCTGGGTGTCGTGAAAACTGCGGGATCATAAGCCTCGGGTCAAGCCTGCGAAAATCGCCCCAGACCCCTGAGTGGACAGCAACCACCAAATCCAATTCGGCACAGATTCTGAAGGTCTCTTCGGTCAGGAAGATGTGCAGATCGCTTCTGTCCTCCTCAGTGGCGTTTCCGTTCATGATTGCCTTGAAGGCTTCCTCAGCCCGCTGGCGTGTCGGTGGAGGCTCTTTTCTCGGCAAAGCGCTCGTCTTAAGCCCAACGACCCGCTCGTTCTGCTTCCAAGTCTCGAGCCTTCGCCTCATCCAAGCAATGTAGTCGTCAAGCGTCCTTACATCCATGCTCAACTCACTACTTCGCTTCTCAACATCTTCGCGAGACTTCACGAGGGCAACATAGTCAAGGGGCAGGATCGGAATCATGAATGGCTCAGTGTAGTCTGTGCGCCCCGCTTGAGTGAGCACGAACTTGGCTTTGCAACGCTCAACCAAAATCTTTCGGTAGATGCCTGGTTTGTTCATCTCCGCCATCTTCTCGGAAATCTCCTTGTAGTTCTGGCGCGTGATGTCGTTGTAGCCGTAGATGTCGCACAGGGCGATAAAGGCAGGGCGAGCGTATGAGCCGAAGCGGATGAAAGGTAAGTAGCGCTCAAGGATGTTGAAGCGCTCATCAAGGGGTAGTTCAGGGTTAAGCATCCGCTCATACTCACTTGGAGACATCCCTGCCGAGATTAGGTCGTTGCGAGTGTAGTGCGAGAAGAGAAAGCACACATCAACCTTCAGTTTCAACCTCTCACTTTCTGGAGGGAGATGCTCGTGAGCATCAACGATTTCCAACTGCCCCATCTCCTCAACCAACCTCTCCACAAGCCCATGATGAACCATCACCCTCACCCTACCCTTTGGACTGCTACCTTCTCCTATCTCGCTCATCAACTACTTTTGACGCTTCCCCACCTTGTTCGGTCACCAGATAAGAGTGCAGTCATTCATTTTGGTAGCAACTCAATCTCGCTAACTTGTGCAGCGTTGACCCACTGTTTGCTTGCCGACTTGTAGATGATCAACCTAAAGTGCTTTATTGGTGTTGGCTCGATGGCACATTCAAATCGCCTTGTGTTGGCATAGCCTCGGACGCTGAAGATCTTCTTCCAAGACTGCCCATCAATGCTCACTTCACCATCAAAGTCAACTGGATGACCACGAGGGTCCGCAAAATGGATGATGACTCTGCCGAGCGTGCGCACCTCTGGCAAACTGAGTTGCACCCAGTGCGGATGCGGAGTTAACGCAGAGTGCCACCTCTTGCCCTCGAAATCTTTCTCATCAGCTATGACGCCATCGTTGACCTTCGCTGTGCAACCCTTTTCCCAATCAAGTTCCGAGTCCGAAGTCGCAACCACTCCATACTTTGAGAGGGCAAAGTTCTCCTTGTGGGTCGTGAGCTTCCCAAGCAAGGTGATCGGGATCACACCGAGCACCTTTGTGTTTTCATCCATCAGCACGACTTTGCCCCTTATAATCTCGCTCGTTATTGTGTCGCCTGTGATCACGCTCACATTCAACTTTGCGGGCAACCTGACATTCGCCACCTTCGGCTTCACATCCACACCATCAAAATGCCACTCAACTTTCACCAGCGCTCCTTTGCCACTTACATCGTTCAGCGAGAGCGTGATCTCCCTCTCCGATTCTGGCTCAACATTTGGCTCACCATGCAAATCAAGCACAGCCTCAACCCTTCCGAACTTGAACACGATTTGGAATGGCGTCCTACCCCATAGTTCCTTCACAACACCTTCATCAACCAACTTAATCTTTGAAGATGCGTTTTGCGTTGTCGGGACATTTGGGACGATGCTCACTGGTGCGTTATGTTCCTTCAGCATCAGTTTCGCCATGCGCACCACTCGCTCAGTTAACTCGGTGATAGTTTTTGGTGGCTGGAAGCCACCGATAGCTATGTTGCGTATCTCTTCGCTTATCGGCTCACGCCACTTCTTAGGTATGCCTTTGGTTCCGTTGATGATGCCGAGCAGAGCCCCAAGTGTTGCGCCCGTGCAATCGGTATCGTCACCACAGTTCACAGCAGTGCAAATTGATTTACCGAAATCATCCTCGCCATAGAGCCATCCGAGGACAACAAAGGCAACATTTTGTGGTGCCATGAACCAACCTGTATCCTTCGATGCTTCCACAACGCTTTCCCTTGCAGCCTTCCAATCAAGCCCCTTTCGCCACGAATCGATCGCCACTCTGACGCTCCTTGCAACCCCGCAATCCTTCGGGATGTAGCTCAATGCGATTGAGAGCAGTTTGTGTTTGTCACTCTCTACGAACGCTGCACTTTGCAAAGTAGCTGTGAACACCTCAGCATAAGTGCCTTCTGCGACACCGTGATCTACGCATGCATCCTCAAAAGCATATTTGGCTGCGAGCGCTGGCAAACCCGGAAACATGCATGCCCATATTTCGGAGCGAATCCAAGCGCCGTTGCTGTCACGCCACCTGTTCTTGTAATGACCGCTCAACGGTGGTAGCAAGCCAAGACGAAGATTGGCTTTGCATATCCCATACTCGTTCCAGTCAACGACAACATACTTGAGCCAGTATTCGGCGAGGTCATGAGCTGTTATCTTTGGACCGCGTTCTTCAAGCGCCTTTAGCCAAAGGAGTTGTAGGTCAAGGTCATCGTTTGGCACTGGCTCTTTCGGTATGGGTTCGTAAAACGAGAGGTTGTGCATTTGGCGCTTACCTTCAAACGGCATGCCCAAAGTCCCACCGATGGCTTTGCCAAGCCAGCATGCATAAACCTTGTCCGCAAATTCAGCCTCGTTGAAGACGATGCTCTGTTGAGCACACAGTGAAACACTGCTAAGCCACATGCACGCAAACATCATACGCAAAAGCGCATGCCATGAAATTCCACCACCGCGCTTGCAACGCATCACAAACTCACCTCGCAAGCAGTTTGAAAGCCTTCCGTCTAACTTCGCTCTAACATTATAGACAGGTCTGGCTTTTAGGTGAAACTCATCGGCGCTGGAGGTGAGGTTGAAATGAAGAGGCGCAACTTCATCCTCTCGCTCGGCAGTGTGCTACTTTCTGGGATGTGGAATTTAAAGCACAGCACCTCGCTTGCGCTCGAGGAACAGCGCCCGAAAATACCGAGACGAAAGCTCGGCAGGACTGGCTTTGAAGTATCAATCATCGGCTTGAGTGGCTTGGCTTTCAACAGGCTTGAGCAGGATACCGCAAACAAGCTCGTCAAGGAAGCAATCGATGCGGGCATAAACTTCGTTGATGTTGCACCTGCATACGGTAACGCCGAGGAAGTGCTCGGAGTGGCACTTGAAGGCTACAGGGACAAAATCGTCCTTGCATGTAAAACGGGGCGTCGCACAAAGGAAGAAGCAATGCAAGAGTTGTTGCGCTCGCTCAAACGCCTCCGCACCGATCACTTTGACCTCTATCAACTGCATGCGCTGACGAAAATGGAAGAGCTTGATGTAGCACTCGGCAAGGGTGGCGCAATTGAGACGCTCATTGAAGCGAGAGAGAAAGGGCTTGTGCGCTTCCTCGGCTTCTCAGCACACTCGCTCAAAGTGGCGCTTGAAGCGATGCGCAGATTCGACTTTGACACAGTCATGTTCCCGATAAACTTCGTCACATGGTATCGTGAGAACTTCGGTCCACAAGTGATTGAACTGGCGAAAGAAAAAGGAATGGGATGCATCGCTATAAAGGCAATGGTTAAAGGCGCACTGCAACCAAAGCAGGAAAGACCATACCCAAGGCTTTGGTATCTGCCAACCGACCAGTATGAAGAAGCTTCGATGGCGTTGCGCTGGACACTCTCACAAGGAGTAAGCGTAGCGATGCCACCAAGCGATGAAAGGCTCGTCAGACTCGCAATCAAAATAGCATCCGAATACAAGCCGATCACTGATGAAGAAGTGGAGAAACTACGCACGCTCGCACAAAACTACACGCCACTTTTCAAGTCCGACATATAGGCGTGCCTGAACTTCAAGCTTGATGCCAAGTTTGACGCAACAGTTCAATTGCTTTCATTTTGAACTCGGCGGTTTGGGCGTTTGGTGGTTGGTTTTCGTTGGCTGCTCGTTCAAGGAGTTGTTTTGCTCCTTCCCTGTCGCCCGCTTTCAAAGCGCACCAACCCGCCCAGAAAAGCGCATCGGCA
>JBGOEK010000050.1:0-5837 GCA_041537945.1 Candidatus Thermosaccharophagus yellowstonensis | reverse complement strand
GTCGGGCAATTGCGCTTGCAAACTTGCGGGTGAGAACGGTTTCGCTCCCAAGCGCTTTAAGATTTGGCTCAAATCAACTTTCGCCATCGCAATCCCGTGAGCGGGAGCGTTGCGGACGATGACGATTATCTCATTTGTCTGTGCTTTTACCATCGTCGCAAAAGCGATTACAAAGCCGGCGAACAGCGAAGCCACAATTGTTTTCCTCAAGTCGCTTCACCTCCTTGTGGGTGTTCAATCAACGGACTTCAATGACCACGACTTCGGGCGAGTTAAACCATCGTGGCACTTTGTTACCTGCAGTCACGCCACTTGTAATGTAAATCAAAGTTGTCCCGATGTCATGCAAGCCATGCGGGTAGTGCCATCCATACTCAGTTCCGGGCACAAGTCTCAATCCCATCAAGCTACTTAACAAGCGGTTAAGTGGCATCCAGACATGTCCTGCGTGGGTGTGTCCCGACAAAATCAGCTTGACTGGTTGGCGCTGTAAGAATGCCCCATAGCGTTGCAAGTCAGCCGAGGATATAGCGGTGTGCTTCGTCATGAACTTCCTTCGTTCATGCTCCCTCATCCAAAAGAGAGCCACATCTGGGTTGTGCGAGAGCAAGACGATCGGCACATCCTCGGGGACTTTTGAAAACGCCTTCTTCCAATCGGGCTTGCCCGACCATAAGTCATCAACGCCGACAAGCGCGATGGTTGTTTTGTCCCTCTCCAAGGTGATGCCTTCGTTGACCAGCACTCTAACGCCGACATCTTGCAGTGTGGTGATAATCTCGTTAGCGCCAGCCCAGTGATCATGGTTGCCCAAGACTGCATAAACTCCTAATGGCGCTTGAATTCCTTGTAGCGCTGACTTCACAAACGGTATCGCCAGTCTGCTCGTGACGAAGTCACCAAGTAGCAAGATGGCATCTGGGTGTTGCTCTATTGCGGTGCGAACAAACTTTTGAGCCTTTCTCACACCGCGACCATTAGCGCCGATGTGAATGTCGCTCAGTATGACGAAGCGAATTGGTGTAGTTATGCTGAGTTGGATTTGCAGGCGTGTCACTCTGATTCGCTGTGCGAAAAGAAAGCCGAGAATAAACATCACGACAAGTGCGCAAAGCACCAGCATGCTCATTCTGGCTATCACTCCACACACCTCATTTGCGAACCTACCAACATGTTTTCGTTGAGCCAGCTTACGCAAATGCATTCTCATAGTGCCGACAATCTTTATTTTGTGTCTTGTTCGTTTTGTAGCGCCTGAGCGATTGTCATGAGTGTCATGTTGGTGGCACAATCTCACTGGTGCTTCAAACTCAATTAAGTGCTTTGAGTGCAATTTGGAGGTGAGCATGAGATGGAACGCACGAGGAGGCAATTTCTGCGTGAGGCTGTAGCGCTCACTTCAACGATGTTCCTCGGCAAATCCGTTTTCGGTGCGAACGAAAAGATCGGTGTTGGAGTAATTGGCTGTGGTGGCATGGGAGGCGCCCACATGAGCACGATACGGAGGTTGAAAGAAAGCGGTGAAGCTGTCGAGCTTGTTGCTGTGTGCGATGTTTGGCAGAAGCGCCTTGATGCTGCAGCGAAGACGACCGGAGCAAAGCCTTATAGGGACTACCGCAAACTCATCGAGGACAAATCCGTTGATGCAGTCTGCATAGCTACTCCAGACCACTGGCACGCCAAGATAGCCATTGATGCTATGGAAGCTGGCAAAGATGTCTACTGCGAGAAGCCAATGACATATTGGAAGTCGCTTGATGAGCCAAAGAAGATAGTTGAGACGCTACAAAGGCAGAAGCGAGTCCTTCAAGTTGGCACTCAAGGCATGTCCGATAGCATATGGGAGCAAGTTGCCGAACTTATAAGCGCAGGTGAAGTGGGCACTTTGATACACGCTCAAGCTGCTGATATGAGGACTGGGCATTGGAGTGTCCTTTGTGGCTGTGAGAAGGACATAGACCCAGATGCCAAGCCCGGTGAAAACCTTGATTGGGACATGTGGCTCGGTTGGCAATTTGGGCTTGCTCCAAGACGCCCATTTGAACCGAGCCGTTTCTTCGCCTTCAGGATCTTCTGGGATTACTCTGGTGGTCTGGCGACTGACTGGTTTCCGCACATACTCACACCGCTTATCAGGACGATGGGGCTTAAGTTCCCAAAGCGCGTGACAGCATCTGGCGGTTTGTATGTCCCAGAGCACAAGCTCAGGTGGGAAGTCCCCGACATCTTCCAGATGCTCGTTGAGTATCCAGATGGACCTTCTGTTTTGCTCGTCGCTTGCTTGGGAAACAACTTTGGCATCCCGATGATAATCAGGGGCAGTAAGGCAACCGTCACATTTGAAGGACCTGGAGCAATCATTCATCCACAGCGTGAAGTCGTTGGCGAACAGCCAAGGAAGGAGATCCAGCGAAAGCGTGGTGCATCGCTTGAGGAGCATTGGCGTGACTTCCTGAACTGCATACGCTCGCGTCAACAGCCAAGGAGTAATGCCTTCTTGGGTTACTATGTCATGACCGCAATTCACATGGGCATCCGTTCTTACCTTGAGGGGCGCACAATGGAGTTTGACGAGAAGACGGAAACAGTAAAACCAGTTTGAAGTTAGCTTTGTTGCATGTGCCATAGTTCGCTCATTGCGCATATAGTGCAGTTGCGTGGTGGTGGCTGTATGGCGAAGGTTTCCATCAGCGGCTCAATAGTTCAAGTTGAGACGGACAAGTATTGTGCAGCGGTTCAAACAGAGGGCTATGTGACGGGCGTTATGGGTGGGAGCTTCTTCGACAAAGCGACTGGCGCAAGGGATGCTGGCTTCGGTCTCATGATCGTTGACTTCCTTCTTGAGCCGGGCGCTGATACTGACGAAACCCCGAATGAGTTGCGTTACCACTGGGGCGATAAAATTCACGGCAACATACCAAAGCGTTATGTTGAGTTGCCCCAGATATGCACCCAAGCAAAGAAGCTACCGTTTGAAGTCATTGAAGGAAACGGCTTTGTTGCAGTCCATCAGTGGTTCAAATGGCACATTTCGCGCCCCCCATACAGGAGTGGTTCTCGTTGGGAGCAATGGCTTGTTTTCCAAGACGGCGTCCGTTGGTTTGTGGCTTATGATAAAGTGACGAGCGCAAACGATGTTGATTGCCTGTTGCTGCGCATGGACATGCCAGGGCACATAAGGCATAACAGAGGCGATACATTCAACCAAGTCTACCTCAGCTATTACGGCTTCATACCAGCTGAGGCTTTCTTTGAAGACTTCCCGCCAGATGAGCGTTACCTCTACAGGCGCGAGGATGGCAAAGTGCCAAAGCGCTTCATAAGAGGTTACCAGCTGAGAAATGGTGTTTGGCTGTTAGGAATGTGCCTTCATCCATCAATCGTTTATGAGGCGTGGTGCCATCAGCGTGGCTATGTGTGCATGATTCAAGAGATTGGTGGGCTTAAGGTTAGAGTTGGCGATAGCTTCGGCTCGACCCATGTAATCGGCTTCTTCGAGGACATAGAGGAGGCTAAAGAGTTGTTTGATTCACACGAGGGTGCAACCGCTGTTAATGTGAGCAAGCAAGGTTGGTTGTTTGAGCGCTAAACAGATGTGGGAGCGTGGTGATGTTCGTGGCTGAGCTACCCGAATACATAATCAGCGTCATGGCGCGTGACAGACCCGGGATAATCGCTGGCATCGGTAAGGCAATCTACGAGCTTGGTGGAAACATCGAAGAGCTGAGCCAGACCGTCGTTAGAGGTTACTTTACGATCATCGTTTGCGCCACATTCCCAAGCCCGCAACCCCCGCTTGAGCTCGTCGTAAAGGCTATTGAGGAAACTGGTGCGCCGGGCGAATTGCATGTCATGGCATGCATACGCCATCCAAGCGAACCTATGAGTGCAACGCCAGAGTCTTATGACAGGTTTATCCTCACCGTCTACGGCACGGATCAACCTGGCATAATCTATCGTATGGCATCGTATCTTGCATCGCGTGGCATCAACATAACAGACCTATACGGGAGGGCAAGTGGTGGCGGTTTCACGATGGTGCTTGAGCTCTCAGTCCCACCAGAGCTTGACCCGAGGGAATTGAAGCAAGACCTTGAGGAGTTGGGACGCTCAATCGGGCTGTCAGCTCACTTCCAACACGAGAACCTGTTCAAAGCGACTCACGATTTGCGTTCGCTTTCAACTCCCACGCTTTAGCGTTGCAGGCTGGATTGAAAATGCTCAAACGCCATCTTCAAGGCGCTCAGTTTCTGAGGCTTGTTAGCGGTGCTGGGATGCGCCCACCATGCCTTACAAACTCTTTGCTACAACCTGCGTTACGAATTTCCATGACCACCGTCTCACCGAAGAGCCCACCGAAGCTCACCCTCTCGCCAGCCCTTTTACCCTTGACTGGTATGACTCTGACGGCTGTCGTCTTGTGATTAACCACACCTATGGCGAGTTCGTCGGCTATCAAAGCTGCTATGGTTTCCGCATCCACATCGCCCGGTATGGCTATCATGTCTAAGCCTACGGAGCTCACGCTCGTCATCGCCTCGAGTTTCTCAATCGTTAGTGAACCTGTAGCTACTGCCTGCGATAAACAGCTGTCTTCAGCTACAGGTATGAAAGCCCCAGATAGCCCTCCAACAGCCGATGACGCAAACAGCCCTCCCTTCTTCACCGCATCCGTTAATAGTGCCAATGCTGCAGTTGATCCGGGTGCGCCAACCCTTTCTATACCCATCGCTTGAAGTATCTCGCCAACGCTATCTCCGACCTTCGGGGTTGGGGCGAGCGATAAATCAACTATGCCGAAGTTGGCTCCAACTGCCTGCGCTATTTCCCTCCCGATGAGCTCGCCTATGCGTGTCAGCCTGAACGCCGTTGTCTTTATCACCTCAGCTATGTCGTTGAGTGTTAGCTTCGGCTTCATCTCCTTTGCCCTCTCAATTGCGCCCTTAACCACTCCAGGTCCGCTAACGCCAACATTGATGACGCATTCAGCCTCACCAACACCGTTGAATGCGCCAGCCATGAACGGGTTATCTTCTGGAGCATTCGCAAATATGACGAACTTGGCGCACCCAAAGCCGTTTCTATCCGCTGTCCTCTCGGCAACCTTGAGGAGCATCTCGCTGACAAGCAAGACAGCATCCATGTTTATTCCAGAGGCAGTTGAAGCTGCATTGACTGACGCACAAAGTCTTTCTGTCTCGCTGAGCGCATCAGGCAATGAGCGTATGAGTGTTTCATCGTCTCTCGTCATGCCCTTATGCACGAGTGCCGTATAGCCACCGATGAGGTCAACTCCTAACTCACGAGCCACTTCATCAAGCGTATGTGCCACACTGACAAAACCATCGTGCCTATGCCCCGCAGCAACAATGCTTATCGGTGTGACTGCGATACGACGGTGAACAATCGGCACCCCATATTTGACTTCAAGCGCCTCACATGCCGACTGCAGTTTCTGTGCTCTTTCGTAAATCCTCGAGCGTATGCGCTCGCAAAGCTTTTTCACATTATCACTTGAACAGCCGAGAAGGCTTATGCCCATTGTGACAGTGCGCACATCGAAGTTCTCCTCGTGGATCATTCGTATCGTGCTGAGTATGTCTTCAGTGCGAACCATAGAACCACCCCCAACATGGCACATGGAATGACGCTCTTTAGTATTATACTACTGCCTGCCAAGCCAACTGTGATGATGCCAAGAGATATGACGCTTCTTGGCTTGAGTAAAATTCAGCCCAGCGCCTTGGCGAAAACAAAAGCACTCACAAGGCTCGTGGCTAAAGCCAGTAGCTTGAACAGGTTAGGACTCATTCCAACAAGGTTGACAGTTGACTTTT
>JBGOEK010000049.1:0-6007 GCA_041537945.1 Candidatus Thermosaccharophagus yellowstonensis | reverse complement strand
GTCCCTTGGGAAAACATCGTCGCCTTCTTTGAGGCCGTCGAAGAGTTCGGTCAATACCGATGAGGAGGTGGTTTTGCGTGGCAAAGCAACCTATCAAGCCGTTTGAACTTTGGCTCGAAACTGTGGAGCCGACGATGGGGATGCCACCAGTGCTAACGAACTTTTTGTAAAAAGCGGAGGTGGTTGAGATGACCGTTGTGCGAGAAGTTGTCTTTATCGCACCGAATGTTGTCCAGCTTGAGGAAGTTGATATTGACCTAACACCATCACCTGATGAGGTGGTCATACGGACGCTCGCGAGCATTATCTCGGCAGGGACGGAGCTTGCATGCCTTGCAGGCTTAGCCGACTGGGCGCCATTTCCGTTTCGTCCTGGCTACGGTGCTGTCGGCGAAGTCATAGCGGTTGGCAGTGCAGTTAGCGACATCAAAGCCGGCGACATCGTTTTGACATACAGCAACCATGCCAGCTATGCTAAATCAAGGGTTTTGGCTATGAAAGTGCCCAAAGGATTGGATCCGTTCAAAGCTGTTTTTGTGCGGATGGCAAATGTAGCCATTACAGCGCTTCGTGTCAGTGACGCCGAACTTGGTGACACAGTTGCGGTCATAGGGCTTGGTGTTGTCGGCAATTTGGCTGCGCAACTCTTTCAGCTTGCTGGCTGTCGTGTCATCGGGATTGAACGGGTGCAAAGGCGCTTGGAGATAGCTTCCGAATGTGGAATTGAGCATCTTGTAGACGCTTCATCTTCAGACCCTGTGAAAGCTGTCCGCGATTTAACCGATGGTGTTGGCTGTCAAGTCGTCGTCGATGCTACTGGTAGCCCTCAGGCAACGCTATTAGCGCCTCAACTCACAGCGAAGTATGGCGAGGTTATTTTACTCGGCTCATACTTCAAGCGGGAGCTTATGACGAATGTCACAGAGTTGCTTGAGAGAATCCATTTAGCAGGCTACGGTTGCATTACCTTCAAAGGCGCTCACGAATGGCGCTATCCAGTTAAGGAGAGGCGGAGTGACATCCTACCGAGCGAGCAAAACGCTATGATCTACAAGCATAGCATCGAAAGGAATACCAAAATCAACATGCAACTCATCGCTGAAGGTAAGTTGAAAGTTGAACCGCTACTTACGCATCGTATGCGCCCAGAACAATGTGCCGAGGCTTACAGCGGGCTTCGCGAACGCCAAAACGAGTTTATTGGCGTAGTGTTTGATTGGACTTAGATGAATTAAGTGCTCAGGTAGGAGGTGGCTTTGGATGGAGAAAGTTCTTGTTGGTGTCGTTATGGGCAGTTCATCTGATTGGGAGACGATGAAGCATTCTGTGGAGACGCTCAAAGAGTTAGGCATAGCCTATGAGGTGCGAGTCCTTTCAGCTCATCGCGCTCCTGACCAAACGATAGAGTATGCCTCGGAAGCCGAAAAGCGAGGTATTGAAGTCATCATTGCAGGTGCAGGGGGTGCAGCGCATCTTGCGGGCATCATTGCCTCAAAAACTCTCCTGCCAGTCCTCGGGGTGCCGATGCAAACGCAGTCGCTTGGTGGGTTAGATTCGCTTCTTTCAATGGTTCAGATGCCAGCTGGGGTGCCTGTTGGGACGCTTGCGATCGGGCGTGCTGGCGCAGTCAACGCAGCCCTGCTCGCTGCGTCCATTTTAGCCAACAAATATCCCGAAATCAAGGAACGCCTCCGCGCATACAGACAGAAGCTAAAAGAAGCCGTATTGCAAACCAAAATCCCGGCTGAATAAACTGTCGGGAACGAGTGATGAAATTCATTAGTCAGGCTTTGGTTGCGTCGGTGTTGAGTTTGTCCCAATAATCACACCACAGGAAGTTAGCAAGTTTTTCATAGAATTAACGAGCTTATCTCTTGAGAACGGAGTTGCAAGCTGTTTCATCTCTTCCAACTGCCTCTTTAACACTTCAAAATCTGGCAATTTTGTCCCCAATATTTTCATTATTTTGGGGTGAGGCGATTTTGCAATTTTTTCCTCAGGACCATACAAGACTTCTGTCAGTTTCTCACCCTCTCTTGGACCAACAAATTCAATCTTTACATCATCTATCCGATGACCACGCAAACGGATCAATTTTCGAGCGAGTTCATAAATCTCGATTTCTTCACCCATGTCAAGGATATAGACAACTCCTGCCTCATCAAAAGCGCCAGCTTGCACAATAAGCAATGTTGCCTCTGGAATCGTCATAAAAAATCGCTTCATTTCTGGGTGGGTTACAGTTACTGGTCCTCCTCGGTCTATTTGCTCCATAAAGATGGGCACTACGCTTCCCCTGCTTCCGAGGACATTTCCGAAGCGGACACTGCAGTATGGGCGCCCAAGCTTTTGCCCCATACTTGATGTAAGGATTTCCCCAATTCTTTTTGAAAATCCGAGGACATTTGTTGGACTTGCCGCCTTATCCGTTGAAACAAAAACAAATCTTTCGACGCAATCTGCAGAAGCAGTTAAAACATTGACAGTTCCAATAATATTTGTCCAAAACGCTTCCTCTGGAAATTGTTCAAGGACTGGCACATGCTTATATGCAGCAGCGTGAAAAACGATATCTGGTTTAAACTCACTCACTATGAAGTTTACCTTAGTTGAGTCCACTATATTGCACAACAAAGGTATAAATTCAATTTTGCTCGCACTTTTGTCTGAAGCGAGTAATGTGCTTAGATTATAAAGTTCACTTTCATTTATGTCAACGAGTATCAATCTTTTAGGAAAAAGTTTTGATAACTGCCTACAAAGTTCTGACCCAATTGAGCCTGCAGCGCCAGTCACAAGCACTGTTTTGCCTTCAATATAATTTTTGCACTGTTCCAAGTTTATATTTACGGGCTCTCTGTTTAACAAGTCATCAATTCTAACTTCTCTAAGCAAATTTGACAAATCCATAGAATTGAGACTTCCTGTGATACCCGAAAAAATGCGTATGCGAGCGGATGTCGGCTCACAAAGGCTTATTGTCTCTCTAAGGACGCTTGAAGGTGCTGATGGCATCGCAATCGCAATTGTATCAACTTCGAATTGTTCTGCCCAATATGCGATCTCGCTTCTTGGTCCAAGGACAGGTATCCCGTGAATTGACAATCCATGTTTACTCTTGTCATCATCGATGAAACCGACAGGCTTATACCCAATTTCTGGGCGGTTAATCAACTCTCTTGCAAGCATTTGTCCTGCGCTCCCAGCCCCAACTATGAGTATGTGCTTCTTCGGGGCTGGACCTGCAAGCATCTTTTTCACTCTGTGGAAGAAGCGAGAACCAGCAAGGAACAGAAATGTCAATATACCGCCAACAATTATCACCGATATGGGCAGCATTCTTCTCCCGAAAATTTCGAGTAAACTGAAAATAAAGATGAACGAAGTGCTCATTAATACTGATTGACCCAATGCGATTGCGTCAACTATGCTCGCAAATCTCCAAGCTCGTTTGTAAATGCCAAATAAGTAGTTAAAAAATAATTGCACAACAATAACCAATGGCAAAGCATTCGTATATTTATACATTTCCACAGTCTCATTCGGGAAAAACCTAAGAAGGAGTGCACTGCCATATGCGATGAACACTAAGACAGCGTCAAGAATAACAGCAGTCAGATACCTTTTTCCTTTTTCCATAACTCGCTCACCCCAACTTACTTCACTCACTAAACAGACCTCTTCAAGGCTTCGATGACATACTCAACTTCTGCTTCTGTCATATTGCCATGAAATGGCAACGCTATTGTTCTTTTGGCGATAGATTCTGTGACAGGCAACATACCTTCATGTGTCCTGAAACGCTCACGAATATAAGGCTGTAAGTGGACGGGCGAAAAATATCCTCTTGTTGGGACGCCCATTTCGTGCATTTTGCGCATGACTTCATCCCGATTTAGACCCTCCGCAAGGGTGATGACAAAGACAAACCAACTCATCCTCACATATGGCTTAACCGTTGGAGGACGGACATAATCTACATTGGCAAGCCTTTCAAGATACAATTTTGCAACTCTCTCCCTTTTTGCGAGCAATTCTTCAATTCGCCGCAGTTGCGAAACACCGAGCGCTGCCGACATCTCATCCATGCGGTAATTGTAGCCCATCATTTCATGCTCAAGCCAAGCCCCCATCTCTCTCCTTCCTTGATTGCGGAGGCATTTAATGACGCTTGCCAATTCACCGTCGTTTGTGACAACTATGCCACCTTCTCCCGTTGTGATCTGCTTGTTCGGATAGAAAGCAAACGCTGCAGCGTTACCAAATTGTCCTATCTTCCTTCCCTTGTATTCAGCACCAAGCGCCTCACATGAATCGTCAATGACGATTAATCCATATTTTTCAGCAATTCTGTTTATTTCATCCCATTCCGCTGGATGCCCAAAAACATCCACTACCATGATTGCTTTCGTTCGGGGAGTAATCTTGCGCTCAAGGTCTAATGGGTCAAGATTATAAGTTTCTGGTTCAATATCAACAAATACAGGTATCGCTCCTTCATAAAGAATTGCATTAACACTTGCAATAAAAGTGAATGACGGAACGAGCACTTCATCACCTGGACCGATTCCCAGCGCTCTAACGATAAGATGAAGTGCCGCAGTTCCAGAACTAACGGCAATCGCATGTTTTACTCCAATGTATTCGCACATAAGGTGCTCAAATTCCCCAGCCATCGGACCAAGTGCAAGCCGTCCACTGCGAAGGACATTGACTACGGCATCAATATCCTCATCGTTTATATCTGGCGAGGATAACTGGATTTTGCGTTTCTCCATAACTTATGCCTCCTGCCCCTTCTCCTTGTTGATTGGCTTTGCCGGCACCCCGACCACTGTTGTATACGGTGGTATATCGTCAATGACAACTGCCCCAGCACCTACAATTGCCCATTCCCCTATCTTAACTCCCGGGATAACACTGGCACCTATGCCAATGAGTGTCCCTTCACCAACTTTAACACTTCCCGCAAGGTGGCTTCCGGGAGCGATGTGAGCATAATCACCAATTTCACAATCATGATCAATCGTTGCACTTGTGTTTATTATCACATGAGAACCGATTTTTGTGTATGGTTGTATCACAGCACCAGCAAAAACTACTGTTCCTTCACCAATTTGGACACTTTCATGAACATATGCTCTTGGATGGATTACAGTTAGCCAACGAACATTCGGATATTCCAACGCTATTTTCTTCCTAACAGAATTTGAGCCAATCGCAATGACTGCAGTGACATTTTCCATCCTCTTGATCAAGTTTGTTGGTCCCTCTACTGGCACATTCAGAATTTTTGAGCCCCACTTCCTTTCATCCTCATCAAGGGCAAGGTCTACGGTCACTCCTGCTGCTTGTAATGTGCTTATGACTACTTTAGCATGCCCTCCTGCTCCAATCACAACAACCTTCATGTCGTCTTACCCCTGACTTCATCAAGTCTTGGCGCTGTTGCGTAGCCATTTGTGCTTATCCCTTCTCGTTTTATGACTTTAATGATTGTCATCAAGATGATTTTAAAATCGAGCCAAAGGCTCCAATTATCCACATACCAAACATCAAGGGCAAGTTTTTGGTCCCAAGTGATAGCGTTCCTCCCGTTGACCTGTGCCCAGCCAGTTATGCCCGGTCTCATATTGTGTCGCTTTCTTTCCTCGGGCGTGTAGTAGGGCAAATACTCAACAAGGAGCGGGCGGGGTCCCACAAGGCTCATGTCGCCCTTCAGGACATTGAAAAGTTCGGGCAACTCGTCAAGCGATGTCTCCCTGAGAAACCTCCCAAACCTTGTCAACCGTTGTTCATCTGGCAGCAGGTTACCGTTTTCATCTCGTTCCTCAGTCATCGTGCGAAACTTGTAAATCGTGAAAACCTGACCTTTATAACCAACCCTGCGTTGCCTAAAGAGAGTAGGTCGTCCCATTGTAAACCAAATAAGCAAGGCAATAAACAGTATCAAAGGCGCAAGAAGTATGATAAGTGTCAAAGAAACTATTATATCAAACAAACGCTT
>JBGOEK010000048.1:0-7352 GCA_041537945.1 Candidatus Thermosaccharophagus yellowstonensis | reverse complement strand
TGGCTTGTAGCATGCCAGCATGGCAACGCCCGAGCAACTTTGACTTTCGCGGTAAAGTGAAAGTCTCTTGCTCTGCTACTTTCTGGCTTCTCGCCAGAAGTTGATTGGTATGACCCAATGCACCCGTGATAGCCAAAGCTTGTGTAACTCTCAAGGGCAACGAAACTTAAGGAGCGCCATCGTTTTGGTGAGCCCATCACTTCACGGTCAATCTGATGGGTGTTGCTTCGGCTCTTGTTTCGTCGGGCGCATAGTATTCGTAGGCAATGGCTTTGCCAGAACTTGCCTTCACTGGGCAGGTCGCTTTGAGACGATATGCTATGGTGATTGAGCTTCCTGCACGCACTTCATCAAGGTAGAGGATTACCTGCCTCCCAGTGAGGCTGAACTTCTGTATGACCTTTTCCTTAACGAGCTTCTCCAAGTCCTCGCTCAGGACCTGAAAGCCGGGCGGTATGCCGACATCAACGATGACCATCTTGGCTGTCATTTGTTGGTTGTTTCGCACTGTGACGGTGCACCTGACGATGTCGTTCACAGACAACTCACGCCTGTCGTAATCAACATCTATGTCAAGCAACTCCTTCTCCCTGCGAGCCAAATCCCAAGGCACATAGAAGCGCGTTGCGATTTGGCATACCGCAGTCCCTTTACCTTGCCAGTCAATTTCTATCTCGTTGTCGCCTTCCTTCACGAACCCTTTCATGTCAACCTGACGGACGATGTCGCAATCCTTTGGGGTTATTCGTAGCTTGGCTACTTCGTTGCCGTTACAGCGGATGGTTATATGAGCATCAACATCGCCCGAGGCTGATTCAGTCGCGAGCAAGAGAGCCTTCAGAGACCAAATTGTGGCTTGCGTGTTGTGCCATGTCCCGAAGGCATCTTTGTTCCTAACGAGGTATGTTAGAGCTTTGTTTGCGATGTCGATATGTGAGCGCGCCTTCAGGAGGGCATATGCTGCGAGGGCGGTCGTTTCAAGGTCAGCAGTCATCCCTTTGCTGTGTGTGAATGTCGGTGCTTTCGTGCTCCAATAAGCAGTATCACCGTTAACCTTTGCCATCTCAACGAGACGGTCAACAACCCTCTTAGTGAAGGCGTTTTCCTTGTCCCACCCGATAAGAGCATTCGCTATGACAGCGACAGCATAGGCATCGTCGACATTTTCAGCGCCCTTAGCCATGATGAATTCAACAGCCTTGTCGACGGCTCTCTTGACATCCTTGTCTGGGCTGTCCCGAAGTGTTTCGGTTAGCGACCAAGCAATGTATGCGGTTGTGCGGAGCACATCGCTTTGGCGATCTATGACGCCCTCCCTTATGCCACCTTCAGGTGGCTCCCATGAGCCATCTTGGCGTTGCCTTGAGATGAGCCATTTCCTTGTGCGCTCTATCACACGCTCGTCAATCTCGAAGACTCTTCTCATGTCGTTGAACTCCATCAAGCCATACGCAGTTAGAACCTCATGAGCTGGTGGGTTGCCAAACCATGAGAAGCCACCGCCCTTCACCTCAAATGTGAGCAAACGCTGGTAGCCCAAGTTGATAAACTGCTCAGCCTTCATCTGAAGCTCTGGATTTATTTGCTTCGTGCGCTTCATGTAGTCAAGCACGAGCACATTCGGATATGTCACAGAGGAAGTCTGCTCAAAGCATCCAAAGGGCATCCTCAAAAGCTTATCCAAACCATCAACGACTTGACTGAAGCCGCCACCGTAGATGCGCACAAGTATCGTTGATGAGCCATCTATAGCTTGCTGTGGTATCCTGACGACCTTCCGCATGCTCCCTTTCAGCGTGTCATTTATGGTCATCCATACTTCCTTGCCATTTGGAACAACGAGCACGCTTCTCTTCACCGCATCGCTCATCTTCTCACCGCGAGCAATCACCGTTAGTGTGTGGACACCGAGCGCCTTAACCCTTATCGGGAAACGGACGACACCGACATCGCCAGATTGCATCTTCACAGTTTGCTCAACGCTACCCAACGGCTCAAACCAATCTTCAACATTGAGCCGTAGATGAACTTCCTGAGGCTCCTTGAGGTAGTTGTAAATGGCAACGGGTATTGATACCTCATCACCCTGAGTGAGGCTAACAGGCAGGTCAATGTCAACGAAGAAGTCTTGGAAGACTCGCAACGCAGTAGTTGTGCTACCGAGCAACCCACTGAGCGATGATGCTATCGCTGTCAAGCGCCATGTCGTTATTGAGTCCGCCATAGCCATGTTGAGTGAAGCCCTGCCATGCTCATCAGTTATCAGCTGTGGGACGAAAAGGAGTGTCTCTGGGAAGAACTGCCTAACGCGAACTTCCTGCGCCTCTGGCTTGCCCTCCTTAACAGCCTTCTCAAGCACAAAACCTGCGTTCTCAGCTTTAAGCAAAGCAACTGCAGGAACACCACGCCCGGGCGCTCCAAGTCGGGGGAGTCCAAACGCAACGACAGCTTGTATCTCCTGTGGCATTTTAATGTCGTCGTCTGTTCCGAATTCACCGTCAACGCCCGCACCGATGAGTGAGACAAACCCACGACGGATCTCAATTCGGTATCTGTTTCCGAGCGGGTCAAGCACATCCTGACGGTTCAAAAGCCTCTCCCGTATGAGCACATCAATAGCCTCAGCTTGCTCTGGGTAATCACCGTAGCGCCTTCTGTATTGCTCAAGGGCGTTCATTATGCGCAAATATGCGTTATGGGCATGCTTAACCCACTTCTCACGAAGAGCGTTGGCTTTTATCCGCCATGTGTTCACATGGAGCGTATGCATGTTAGGCATCGCTGCTGCAAACAGGACTCGCGCAACCCTTTGTTTGCCTTCGTCAAGCTCCAAAGGTTGTGGTCGTTTGATCGGTGTCGGTGGCTCACGCAAAACAGAAGTTGGCTCAAGCCCGTGAACCTCATACTTGGGCTTCAAAAGCTCACGCTCAAGCATGAAGTAAACCTTCTCAAGCCCGGGTTGCATCTCCGAAAGCGCATACACAGATTCATCAACAACAGTTATGCCGAGCGCTGCCAAGACCGGATGCCCGTTTGAATCGGTGACCGAAAATTGGACCTTAGCGTTATCTCCCGGAAGGTATACATCCTTATCTGGCTTGACCGAGATGCGCAAGTCCTGAGCTGGGTTGACATAGACCACTTTCGTATCACGAACGATTTGCCCCGACCTCGTGATCCTGTATGCGTGCAATATGAGCGTGCCAACCATTTGCTCTGTTAGCGTTAACCTTGTAGTGCCCTTTGAACCGCTTAGCTCAAGCGTTTTGGTGAGCACTGTTTGCCTGCCCCGTATCGCATCAATGTAAACAGCACCGCCTTTGCGGGGCGAGATAACCGTGATGGTTAGCGAATCGCCGACCTTCGCTATAGCCTTATCTGTCCGCATCAAAATCGTCTCATCGCTCACTTCACCGTCCAAAGTCTTCTCGAGTTTGCCTTTGTTGCCGTTCCTGTCGACTGCTTCAACTAAGACACTCAAGCGCTCATCAGCTGGCACAAAGCGCACCTCTGCTATGCCCATTTCATCTGTCTCGCCTCTCCACTTAATCCCGCCACTCACATTGATGCTCGCCTTCGCTGGCGTGCCATCTGGGTAAGCGGTCAAGATGAAGAGCGTGTTTTCAACGCCCTTAGCGAATGCTTGGCTTTCGGGTATGAGCGAGATGCTGATCGCCTCATTCGCTACAGGGAAAGTCTCCGTGATGCTCTCTTCGTGCTCAGCTTTATCCGTAACTGTCACATCAACCTTAATGAGGGCTTTGCCTTGCTCAAGTGGTAGCCCAACGAAGTATGTCGGCAAACGATATTTGAAGCTGTAAACACCGTCGTCGTCTGTTCGCCCTCTCAACTCGGCAAACTCATTCCAACGCACATCAAATGTTGAGAGCTTGATCAAGACCTCACCACCTGAAACGGGCTTCCCGAAGAAGTAATTCGCCCTCACAGTCCCATCAAGCTCTTCCCCGGGGAGGAAGAATTTCTTCCTCGTTTCAAGCTCGACCTTGAACTTCGGAAGCACATAGCGCTCAACCTTAACTGTTTGCGTTGCCTCGCCCACCTTCCTTGTGTTTCCCTTCTCATCGCCAAGGAGAGCGATCGCCCTCACCGTGTAGTTGCCGAGGTTGATCTCATCGGCGAGTTGGAAATCTGCGCTTGCAATGCCAAATGGTGATGTGCGCTCATGCTTCCTGAACACCTTGTTTCCCTTTGGGTCTTCAACTTCAAATGTCACTTGAGCACCTTCAAGAGGCTTCAGCGAAGCGGTATCAATACACAAAGCACGCATGTGAATGATTTGCGCTGGCTGATATATTGGCTTGTCTGTTGTGAGCATTATGCGAGCCTCTTCACGCACCGTTATTGTCTCGGTTATTTTGTCCTCACCAATCGGCGTGCGCACCTCAACAGAAAGTTCGTTCCTACCGACAGCCCATGAAGGAACTTTGAATGCCTGTTCAATCGTCCCGTGTTCATCCGTCCGTCCGCTCATCAACTTGGTTGAGCGCCCGCTGTCACGATGCAAAAGCGCCACGCTTACTTGCGCACCAGAGATGGGTTTATCGCTGTTGTGGTTTCTAACCACGATGCGCAAAGAGGCATTTGAACCAGCAAACCACTCACGCTGTCCTATGAGGTGCGTCTCAAGTGGCGAGGGTAAAAAAGCGTTCTCCTGCGACCTGCCCCTCAGGGCAATCAATGTGGACGCAGAAAAGACTATGACCCAAGCCAAAGCTACAACCCAATTTCGCTTGCGCATCTAACTTCACCTCCAACGGTGAATTAAAGCCCAACATAACAACCACCGACAGTTGTGACGGACCAATCACCCCAATTGTTCCAAAGTGGTATGTGCTACAATTTTGACCAGCAAGTGTGATGCCAGACTGTCGCAGGAGGTCAGCAAACAATGCCCTTCTTTGTGGCTTGTGCTATTGGCTTCTTGGTGATTGGTAGTTGTGTTGCTGAAGCCGTTCAAGGTCTTGAGGGGTTTTGGAAGTTGGATGAGGGTGAAGGCACTATCGTCCATGATGCTTCTGGGAAGGGGAGGCATGGCAAAGTTACGCGAGCGAGGTGGGTAAAGTCTGAAGGCGGTGAAGCGTTTGCACTTGAGTTTGATGGTTTGCTCTCCTTTGTGGACATTGACGGGAGGGAACTTCAGTTCGCCGACGAAGTAACGATGATGGCATGGGTCAACCCCTCTGACCTTTCCGCTGAGGGCGCATTCATCAGTCTGGGGCGTGAACACCCTTCAAGCGGGTATCATTTCCTTCATGGCGCTGGTGGGACACTGCAATTGCTCATCGCAAGTGAGAAGCGTCCAAGAGTAGGTCCTGCAGTTTTTGTGCTCGCTACAAAGCCACTCTTGAAAACGAACGAGTGGCAACATGTAACAGCAACCTATAGCGCCCTAAAAGATGAGGCAGCGATTTTCCTGAATGGTGAACTCGTGGCACGCTCAAAAGCGGAAGGAAAGATCGTCTATTATGCGGTATGGGGCATACAACATCCACCTTTGACCATAGGCGATCGTAGCCATCAAAAGCCGTTTTGGTCGTTTGACGGCTTCATGCGCAATGTCCGCCTATACAGCAGGGCGCTTTCACCCGAGGAGGTGAAAGCCATCTATGCTGAGGAAGTGACCCAGATCAAGCCACTCAAGTTCGTGCCATCACGGTTGCAAGCAGAAAAACTACCATGCAGACTCGCTCTGGAAATAGTCGATGAGGAAAATGGCAAACCAACACAAGCAAAGGTTTTCATCACCGATGCAAAGGGCAACGGGTATTACCCGCAAGAAGCTTACGAAAGCGCTCTGGCGTATGGCTTGTTGCAAAGAGAGAAAGCATTCTACGCAGATGGGCGTATCGTAGTGCCTCTTCCAGAGGGCAGTTTTACTGTGCGTGTGACTAAGGGCTATGAATTTGAGCCTGCAGAGGCTAAGGTGACTCTTAAGCCCGGCGAGGAAAAACAACTGCAGGTCAAGTTGAAGCGCTTGGTCAACATGCGATCTTTGGGCTGGCTTTCTGGTGAGCATCACATGCATTGCACAGGGCATGGCGTCCAAAAGTATGACCGCGTTTTCGCTGACCAGAAGAAATGCTTACCGAATTTGGTGCTCATCCTCAAGGCTGAGGGCTTCCATTACGCTTTCATGACGCCTCATGGATTGAAGTTCGGCGAAACCTATGTTGAGAACGATTTCTTGCTCCATTCCAGCGACGAATGGGGTTCGGGAGGAACTGGTGGTGACATATGCTTGATCGGTTTTAGGACGATGCCGAAGAGACGCAACATCTTTGACAACATAGCAGCTTTTGCGCTGGCTCAAGAGCAAGGTTGGGTGGCGTTGCACACACACCCTGATTGGGGCAATGTTAGCAACCCGAAAGACTTGGGCTTCGCCCGTGATTTGCCAATCGTTGTTGCCTACGGGTGGTCACCTGTCTGGGATCTGTTCTGCTGGGTAGCAAGCGAAGAGAAATTGCGATGGTGGTATCGCTGGCTGAACTTAGGCTTTCGGCTGGGGATAACTGGAAGCACTGACACATACTTCAACAACCCACGACATATCATCAACCCTGGCTTCAATCGGACATATGTTCGCGCAGACTCTTTGACGCTTGAGGCTATCGTGGATGGCTATCGCAAGGGAAAAACATTCGCCACCACTGGACCGTTGCTCATCTTCCAAGCGAGACCGAAAGGTGCAAAAGAATGGTTTGATGTCGGTGATGTTGTGAACCTTCAATCGCAAGGGCAAATTGAAGTGCGGTTGAGATGTTGGGCAAACAAAGGTCTTGGGCGCATTGAAATAGTCAAGAACGGCGTCACAATGCAAAGTTTTGAAGGCGAGGGGGAGAAGGCAAAGGAAATCTCACTCAATTTGCCCATAAACGAGACCTGTTGGCTCGCTGCACGATGCTTTGAGGCAGGCGCTAAAGATGTGCGACAAGGATTCGCACACACAAGCCCAATTTATGTGCAAGTCGGCAATATGCCCATGAAACCTAAGGACGAGGACATAGGTTTCTTCGTCCAGTGGCTTGAAGAGTATGAGAAGGTCATCCCTGCCATCGCAAAGGAAATCGGCGTTGCTGTGGAAGAAGCCAACGAACTCTTAGCCCACATCAAGAAGGCGAAGGCTATTTACATGGGATTGCGAGAAAGACCAAGACGGTGGACGGATTAGAGAAACTGGGGCTCGCCAATTTCTAAGGCTTGAAGGTGATTTTTATGCGGTGCGTGATGGTTTGGTTTGTGCTGTCAGGGTTGATGGCGACCGCAGTGGCTCAGCCCTTAGTTCTCGTTTCGGGCAAATACGCTGAACCTCACGCTGGCTTGCTTGAAGA
>JBGOEK010000047.1:0-7879 GCA_041537945.1 Candidatus Thermosaccharophagus yellowstonensis | reverse complement strand
AAGGGTTGCGACAACTTCCACCATCCACGCTGCTAAATTGGCGGGCGTGAAGAACTGTCCGAAAACTTTCTCGCGGCGCTGAAAATGCTTGGCTCGTTGTGATTGCTTGAACGGAGCGAAAGGAAAAGTAAGCTGTTTTCCCATCAACATCCCTACCTTTTCATAGTTTTCGCCATCTGCCACTGTTGCCCAAGCTTTTGGTAAACATGCATCACTGCGCAAGCAACTGCAGTCCAAAAATTTACGGATTTGACCTAAATATGGCGGCGGCGCCGTAGCCAACAACTTGCGAATAATCGCCAATTATGTCCCCAGATGTTGAATACCCGAGCACTTGTGCACGGTTATAACCGAGTTCCTTGCAGGCAAAAAGCATAGCTGCTGTCGGACCATAGCCACACATTGTTATCCTGTGCTGTCGGACAACATCAAGAAGACCTTCTGGGTCAACCGCCTCGATGCGCTTTAACGCCAATTCATCCTTTCTTTGAGCCTGTTTTTGTGGCTCATAGTGTGTGAAGTCTGTGCTCGCTATCACGACTGCATCAACACCTTCAACAGCCTTCGCTATAGCCTCACCAAGCGACTTCGCAACACTTCTCTCCTGCCTCCCCATCATTATTGGCACAATTTTTGGTGTTTCTTTGAAGCAATACTGGATGAAGGGCAACTGAACTTCAATGGAATGTTCCCTTGAGTGGGCAAATTCGCTCTCATCGGCGATTGGGCAACTTTCTACGATTTTTTTGGCAAGTTCTGAGATGTAAACTTCGCCGAGTGGCGTCACCCAAACGCCATCAGGGTAAACGGAGACATCGCCCGCAAAGCCGTAGTGGTCTGGTCCGATGATGATGATGACATCGGGCGTCTTTTGTGAGGCTAAAGCGTAATAAGCTCTTGAAGCAGTTGGACCTGAGAACATATAGCCAGCATGTGGACAAACTAAGCCGAAAATCGGCATATCGCTCCTCCTTTCATCCTCTGATGGTGGCAACCTGCCAGGTCCGAGGTTGTGCAAGAAGCAGTTTTCAATTTGCTTGCGAAGCATCTCTGGGTTCCTCTCATAGAAGCTCCCAGCAACTGCTGGCAAACGCCTCCTCATGGTTATTCACCTCCTTTTGAAGTTGCCTTAGCAAGAAGGGCAGAGTAGACTTTGCAAGTCATCACAAGCTCGCTGAGCGAGATGCTCTCCCAGTCCGAATGAGCTTTATACAGCTTTCCGCCACCGTATACGACTGCTTTTATTCCCCTTTCAATCAAGTTTACGGCATCTGTCCAACTGTGATACCCTGTAAGCTCCAACTCCCTGTTCAAGACGCAAAAGTGAGCCAGCTTAAACATCTCGATGAAGGACTTGAGCCGTTCATCAGATAAGTTGAGCACAACTGGTTGCGATATGTCAAGCAACGCCATTTCAGCGCCAGCATCGGCAACAATTTTTCTAACTTGCTCCAGAACTTGATTTGCGTCATCCCCGGGCAGTATGCGCAAATCCGCTTGGAACGAACACCTGTTTGGGACAACCATGACATCGCATCCACCGCTTATGACGGAGAGTGTGAACAAGGGCGCCTCATCAAACAGCTCATGCTCCCTGTTAAGTGCTTCCAAAGATTTTAACCGCTCAACGACTTCTATTGCTTTCTCAATCGCATTTGAGCCCATATGAGGCAACGCACCGTGCACCGCTTCCCCGAAGACTGTCACCTCAACTTCAATAGCGCCAGCATGCGCTACCACAAGCTTGAAATCGGTTGGCTCAAGGACGACGGCGAATTCAACGCCCTCTGGTAACTCAAGCTCCTTCGAACCAAAGCCACCCTTCTCCTCATCAACGACGAACGCGACATTGCAAGGTGATTCGCTCATGCTGAATGCCACAAGCAAAGAAGCTATCAAGCCCTTTGAATCAACTACACCCCTGCCAACAAGCTCATCCCCAAACACGCGAAGTTTGTATGGTAGCGGATGATTGTATGCTGGGATGGTATCAATGTGCGCACAGAAGAGCAAATCGCTATCGCCACGCCACCCGATGATGTTCCTCCTACCGATGCTTATCCTTTGCAGTTTCACATCAAAGCCAAGTTCCATCAACGCTTCTTCAAGGTATGGCACTAACTCGTCTTCCATGCCCGAAGGTGTTGGCACCGATACGAGTTCCTCAAGCCTTCGCACGATTTCCTTTCCGATAGCTTCGTCGCTTAGCATCAACAACACTCCTCGTGGACTAAGTTTCAAGGCATGAGGGCATTAAGCGTTAGCCCCAGAAGCGATAGATCTTCCAGTTTCGCACGATGCCCATGATGTTGCAAACGCTTCCGACGATGTATTCGCCCATGACCAACCCGATGAAGAATGGCATCCACCCTTTGAAAGCTTGCAAGCCACCAAAATGAAGTATTGAAGCTTTTGCGAGCCACCCAAGCATTATTGCGCCCCACATCCAGTTCATTGCCCAACTTGACGATACAGCCAACCCGACTGGATGAAACGGCATGAATGACGCCCTACCCCTGAGTGTCATCAGGAACATAGTGAAGGCAAATCCAACCGCAACGAATGCAGTTCCGACATTGTCTGGCTTCGTTGGCGCTCTCAACAATGCTGCGAGCCTGTTGTAAGGTTCCCAGCCAAACCAAACTGACGGACCAACTATCTTTGCGGAGGCAGCACCCAAGCGGTAGTAAACATCAAGCAAAGCCCAGAAGGCACAAAGTGATCCCCAGAAGCCGAAGAGGAGCATTGCGAGCATCAAGCTCTTGTAGCTGTATCCAACATCCCTTGCGAGTTTGAAGCCCTCAAGTTGATGTGGCATCGGATGAGAGCGGTAAGCCCTGTTGAATCCCCAGCAAATAGCAAATGCTGTAAGGACACGCTTTGGCAAAAGCTCGCTACCAAGCGCACGAGTTATGATTTGCTCAGGTCCAGCAAAATGCAAGTCATGTGCTGGCGAACCGAGTTCGGCGCGCATCCTTGTGACGGCGATTGAGAGACAAAAGTAGATGATGAAAAACAGGACGGCAATGAGGGGCGTCATTCCAGCCTTGATCCAGAATACGACCGCAACAGTGAAGCAAGCAAGGAATAGCAGTATTGCAACCCTATAGGACATTGGCTCATCGGAGTCATCGGCGGATGAGGGCAGACCGATGGCAAGCTTTATCACATCCAAGAAGTAAGACCTCGCAATCCATATGACGAATACAGCGACGCCGAGGTATGCACCAGATGATTGCTCGTTGATGTAAGGCATGAATGGGCGATTCAAGTCCCAGCCAAAGTATGCCGTGATTATGCGTTGCGCCTTCCAAAACCAGTAGAAGAAGAAGCAGGAGAAGGAGAGGTCAAGAGGAAGGAAGTATGTCAAGCCGACGATGAATGGGAAGAAGGCGAACGGCGTCCAACCAATCGCATTCCAAGGTCTCGATGTCATATACCGATCAAGGAAGATGGTGCGTATGTTTATTCTGGGCACAGATGGGAAGTTCTCTGCAAGGTTGTTGAGGATGTCGATGAACGAAGATATGAGGAAGCCTCCCCAAAAGCGTTGATTGCGAAAGACTCCAAGGTCTTGCCTTGTTATCTCCATCGGCACATAGCAAATTGGGAATGTGAGCCTCTCCTGCTCTATCCAGCGTTTCCTGAGGATGACATTGAGGCACATCATCGCAACAAGCAAAACCATGAAGAAGAAAGTCCAGATGAAGATGATGGGCAACCAAACACGCAGGTATTGCAGTTTGTAGAAAGAGTCACCACCAAGCATGTAGCCACGAAGGACTTCTTTGTCGCTGACCATCATCCACTTGGGGAGCGCATCGAAGAAGAGCCACTCCCAACCGTTCTCTGGTGAAGCGAACCAAAATGGATGCACAAGGCAGGCTATCAAAACTTGATACATGTCGTGCCCGACCATGCACGAGCTTAAAGAGAGCGTCGTGTAGATGACGAGCAACTCGCCTTGAGTTAGAGCAAACTTCGGAGCGAACTTCTTCAAGAGCGAGTTAACGAGGATGAGACATGTCAGCGTGAAAACGACATTGAAGTAAAGTGATGTGGTTGTTGGATGACCAGCATATCTAACTATCTCCGTGTAAACAAGCCATGACGAATTTATCGGTGTTAAGATGGCGCTCAAAATTAGCGCCCTCAGCGTAACAGCCCTTTCAGTGACCCTTTCAGTCACCTCAACAGTTCCTTTCATCTCTTAACTCTTCACCATGCTTCGTTAGGCTTCATAGAATCCGCTCAAGCTTGACTGCCTTGTAAATTTCAACAGCCATTGAGGTTTCAAAGTAGCAAGGACCGTCGACGAGCACATTCGCTGTCCCTACAGCAACACCCCACCGCAGAACTTCCTCAAATCCCAACCCACACCAAAGCGCATACGCTATCCCACCGAGCATAGCATCACCGCTGCCTATGGTGTTGACCACTTTCACGCGTGGTGGTATGGCTCTCCATATGCCATCTTCACAGCCACCGATTGCGCCCCTCTCACCTTGTGATATGATGACATACTTTATGCCCTCAGACAAGAAGCTTTTGATAGCGTCAAAGATTTGCTGTTCACTTTGACAGGGCATCCCAAGCGCCTCAGCGAGCTCCTCTTCGTTAGGCTTGATCAAAAATGGTCTTGAACGAAGCGCCCTGATAAGCGCGTCCTTGGAAGCATCCAAGAGCGCAACAGCACCTTTGGCTTGGACACCATCAATGCACCGTGCATAAAAATCCGACGGAACTCCAGGTGGCAGACTGCCACTCAAGACAACGATGTCGTTGGCAGAAGCAAGGCTTTCAACCTTCTTTAAAAGCTCGGCAACCTCATTATGCTCAATTTCCTCCCCAGGCTCAACTATGTGCACCTCTATCCCTTCCTCATCACACCTTATGGTCGTTGATGTGCGTGTGCATGACTTAACGAAAACGAAGTCGCATTCGATGCCCTCCGCTTTAAGGCTTTCTTCAATCCACATTCCGATTGGTCCGCCAAGGAAACCAGTTGCGATGCTCCTACCACCAAGGCGAGCTATCGCCCTTGAAACATTTATGCCTTTGCCAGATGGATACTGATACACCTCCTTAACTCGCACAACTCCACGCTTAACAAACCTATCGATGAGCAAAGTCTTATCAAGGGCGGGGTTTGGGTTGACCGTGATGATGCGCCCAGATTGCGGTGTGAATTGGACATGCATGAGCTTTTCACCTTCCTGAGGCTTCCCTTATGCGCTGATCAAGCCAAGGGATGATACGAGGATCAAGCCTCTCAACGATGAAGTCAGCCTCGCAAAGCATCTCCTTTGGATAAGTGTTGGTGACAGCGAGACACCACATGCGAGCGGACTTCGCCGCCTTAACACCGTGAATTGAATCTTCAATAACAAGGCAGTTGGTTGGAGAGAGGGGTGGGGTTAAGCACAGCGAATCATTTAGCAACTCCATCGCTTTGATGAACGGCTCAGGATGAGGCTTTCCATGCTTTACATCCTCTGATGACACCACGACGCGAAAGCAATCTGCTATGCCGAGCGAATTGAGCACCATCATAATATCGTTTCTGGCAGCACCAGAGGCGACAGCAAGATGGTAGCGCTTTGATGCCTCAAGAACAAAATCGACCACACCAGGGTAAGTGGCAATGCTAAGAGTTGATGAGCGCTCATATAGAAGCTTGCGCTTCTCACTAACGAGCTCATTGATGAGCTGTTCATCGAAGCTGTATCCGACATCGCAAAGGAAAGCACGAAAGCATGTCGGGTCATCATAAGCTAAGTAGCGCCTAACATACTCATCCCAACTCATCTGCAAACCGAGCTTTAACAGCACTTCGTTGAAAGCCTCCCAGTGCACCCTTTCAGTGTCAGCTAAAACGCCGTCGCAATCAAACAGCATTGCCCTAAGCATACCAGCACCTCCAAGCCACCGCAATTTGGTGCACAACTGAAGCTTGCATCACTTTGCGAGATGTGAAAGTTCGTTAGGGAGGTTGAAAAGAGAGATAGCCTCATCTGGGTTGCGAGTTTGGAAGCGCTCGCCGAGTGGGCGTGCAACTGCGTAGAATGTTTCAACTTCAACTATCCTCGCTCTCCCGACGACTTGCACCCTGCTTTCGCCAGCCTTTGTGTCGTATGTGCGTCGGCATATGGCAACCTCCATTCCCTTCTTCCAGCCAGCCCTCTTACCGCCCATGATGTGTATGAGACCGTTCTGCAGTTGCAATTGAACATTTGAGCGTATGGGCTTGCTCATCAGCGTCTCCGAGAGCACTTTGTGGAGCGCATCCTGCAACATTTGTGGTGGCTCAAACGATGAGAGGAAAATGTCCACATCGTCAACATCGCATTTGAACACGCTACCATGTGTGAACAGGCGTTTTTCGGAATCAAACCAGCGCGCACAAATGATGAGCTTCCCTTTTGAATGGCGCGCCCTCTGCAGTGAGCAAACTATTTCAATGCACGCCTTCACTTTCAAGCGCTTTGAGAGTTCGTGCAGTTGCTCTTCAGAAGAAGGCGTTGAGATGCCCATAAGCGATAACTCCTGCTCAACTTGCTCGTATGAGATGAGCGAGAAGCCAAGCGAGGCGACTACTTCGCTTGCGAGCTTTATGAGCTTCTCTTTCCAAAGCGAGGCGTCAAAATCAAATTTGAGCGGGGCGATGATGACATCACCATAACTGCTCGAAAGCTCAAAAGGCAAGCCATGTGTGAGATGAAAGGCAAGGATGAAGGGGAGAAACAATATCCACCTGCAACATCTGTATCGGCGTTTTCGGATTCGTCTAATCATGCCCTGCTCACCACTACCAAATTGTAGCGCTAAGCTTAAACGACACCGATGGACGATCGGGATAATGCTGATGCGTGAAGTCAAAGTTTGACCACGCACTAACGGGAGATTGAAAATGACAGATGTAGCGATTGCGATGCTGATAAGCATCGCCTGCATAAACATCTTCGTTTTCATCATGCTGAAGGCTTCATGTGATGATATAAAGGTTTTCCGTGCTCGTGTGCTCCAATGGGTTGCCCTTCAATCGCTTCTCTTTGCCTCGCTCCTTCTTGGGTGGCTTGGATGGCATCTCACACTGCGGTTGGTCAGCGAAGAGAGCATTGACTTGCGCTTGCGCATCTTGCTCGCCTTGATCGCTATCATACCAGCGGGTGTAGTCATAATCTGTATGCGAAGGTGGGTCGGAAGCATCAGGCAAAAGTGAGTTAGATGTAACGACAGCACTGCTCACAGGAGGTGTGTGAGGATGAGGCGGAGGAAACTCCTAACCATAGCGGGGGTGGTGGCTGTGCTGGTGTTGAGTATGAAGGATGTAAGGTGTGGTAACAACGCAAAAGAGGTTGTGCTTTATGTCTCACCGAGCGGAAACGATTCGTGGAGCGGAAGGTTACCGTCGCCAAACAAGAAGAAGACAGACGGACCTTTTGCGACATTGCAAAGAGCGTTGAATGAGATAGCCAAACTGAAGGCTCAATCTGCTGGGATGCTCACCCAGCCTGTGACGATTATGTTGCGTGGTGGCGTTTACTTCTTGGATGAACCAGTGACGATAACGCCAGAGCACTCTGGCAACGAAAAGAACATGCTCATCATATGCGCATACAAGGATGAGAAGCCAGTGTTGAGCGGTGGGCGAAAAATAGTCGGCTGGCGCAAACTCTCACAAAGCGAGCTACCAAGCGAGCTCAAAGCGGTAGCGCAAAAAGGGCTTGATGTGTGGGCTGCGCAAATTCCCGAAGTGAAAGAGGGCAAATGGTTCTTCCGACAACTTTGGGTCAACGGCAAACGGGCAATTCGGGCAAGATATCCCAACAAGGGTTACTTGCAAGTCGCAGAAGTTTTGGATGTGACGCCACAAACC
>JBGOEK010000046.1:0-8044 GCA_041537945.1 Candidatus Thermosaccharophagus yellowstonensis | reverse complement strand
CGATGACGCCGTTTGAGCGCAAAAGCGTTTGAATCGCTTTATCGTCCAATGGCTTGTCCAAAGCGAAGTTCAATGTTCGTGTTGTAAGTTTGTAGCCTGCATTTTCAACGGCAGAAGCGAGGGCACGGAAATCAATTCCGTCTTCAACCTCAATCAAAGCCCGTTCCGTTGCGATGTTGACAATCGCTTTCCGAACGCCTCTGACGCTCATCAGCGCCTTCGCCACCGTTTCGGCGCAAGCAGCGCAATGCATCCCTTCAACGCTCAGGCTGTATCGTCTCAGCATTTTTGCGCACCCCACAAAAATAGGACAGATACGGCATCGTGCAACGAGCCACTCGCTAAGCGAGTCATGTCAAAATTTTAGCCATGGACAGGATGCGGTGATCGCCTTCTTCAGCATCGATTGAGGGCGTTGCAATGCTTGACTTCAAAGAGCGCTTGAGCAATTCAAATTGATGTGAGGAGTGTTTTTAGCCAGAGGCAAGATCGCGCATTTGTGTTCTCGTTGTTTGCGCTCATGCGCTTGTAGCGTAGTTAGTAGAGGTGAATGCTAAAATGCTATCGGTGCGAGTGTGGAGGCAGTTGATGGCTTTGTTTCTCATAGTCATTGGAGTGTTCATCATCCTGCGCGGTGTGCATCATGCTATCATACACTCGTTGGGTTGGCGTGCTATTTTTGTATCGTTGGCTATCGGCATCTTGGTCATCATCTTGGGTATTGTGCGGTTGCGCTGTTGGTTGAAGGGGTGATCCAAAATGGAGAGCCAATTTGCGTCTCATCCCTTGGGCGTGTTTATTGCCGTTACCTTCGTTGTGGTGCTTTGTGCGACGCTACTTTGGATGTTGCTTCTTCCCCGGCAACTTTCAGAGGAAGTCGCTAAAGCAGTTGTCTCTGTTGAAACAGCTCGTGTGATCGTTGTGCCAATCCTTGACCTTTATTACAGTGAGCGAGCAGTTGAGCTTGCTTGCCGTTTGGGCAAGCCACATAACGCCACATTGGTTTTAGCATACATCCTTGAAGTTCCGAGGGTGCTCACACTCGATGCGGATTTGCCAGATGAGATTAAGAACCGCGCTAAGGATGCGATTGAACATGCGAAACAGATAGTCAAGCTACATGGTCTGAACGCTCACCCAGAACCGAGGGAGCCGATACGCTCACGGGAGGCAAGCGAAGGCATAAGGAAGGTTGTGAAATCTTACGGTGGCGACCTCGTTGTTTTGGGGATACAGATGGCGAAGGACAAACCACCGACAATTTTCACTCGCACTGTTGAAGCGCTTTTGCGTCGTCCACCATGCGAGATTTTGATTGACATTGTTCCAGCACAATGATCGGAGGTGAAAATGTTGTGGAGGGGAAGAAGATGAAAGTCATCATACTTGGCTGTGGTAGGGTTGGCTCTACGCTCGCCTTAATGCTTACTTCAGATAATGCTTACTTCAGAAAAGCATGAAGTCACCGTCATTGATAAAGACCCAGAGGCTTTCAGGAGGCTCGGAGAGAACTTTCAAGGGCGGACTGTGGTTGGCTTGGGTATCGACGAGGAGGTTCTAAAGGACGCAGGCATTGAAGATGCAGATGCGTTCTTTGCCGTCACGAACGGAGATAACACGAACATCATGGCTTCACAGATGGCAAAGAGATGTTTTGGTGTCCCGAAAGTGTTTGCGAGGATTTACGATCCATTGAGGGCTGAAGTTTATCGCAGGGTTGGAATTGAAGCGATATGCATGACGACAATCGGCGCAGGTTTGTTCTTCGACCGATTACATGATCGCCCCTTCAGGGATATTGAGGCTTACTTGCAAATGGCTGATGATGTGCGTCGCCTCTACGCTGCTGACCTACCAACACAACAGCAAATTGAGGAGCATCGTGCAAGTGCGCGTGGGCAGAAGCCAAGCTACATAATCATTGCGGGTGGCGGTAAAGTCGGATACCACCTCACCAAGGAGTTGTTGAGGGAAAATTACGAAGTGCTCCTCATTGAGAAGCGCCCTCACCGTTACCAGTTGCTTTATGATGAGCTTGGTGAAGTCGTTTACTACGGGGATGCTTGTGAGATAAGGACGATGGTTCGCATAGGCATGGAGAGGGCTGACATGGTCTTGGCTGTCACAGGTGACGATGAGGATAACCTCGTGATATGCCAAGTGGCGAAGGAATGGTTCGGTGTGCCGAGGGTTATAGCGAGGGTTAACACACCAAGAAATGAGCGCATCTTCAAGTTGCTCGGAATCGATGAAACGATTAGCGCCACCACGATCCTGTTTCAGATGATCAAGCAGGAAGCTATGGTGAAGGAACTTGTGCCGATCGCTCAAATACTTGAAGGCGGTCTTGAAATAGTTGAACTTGAGGTTCTGCCAAATTCGTCAATCATTGGCAAACCAGTTAAAGAGCTCTCCGTGCCACAAGGATGCTTGCTCATAGCGCTCATAAGAGATTCACAGGCGAGCGTTGTAACTGGAGACACTGTGTTTGAAGTCGGTGACAGGGTATTGGCGCTTGCGCCACCCGATGCAGTTTACAACCTCAAAAACGCGTTGCTCGCATGAGTTGAGCGGGGAATGAGGCAAGGTGGTGAAGATGTGTTTTGCCCAAATTGGACGACGCTGTTGCATCGTGGTTTTTCTCCTGCTTGTGCAAGTTCTGGCGAGCGGTGCTGAAAAGGGATCTAAGGAAAGCATAGAAGTTTTCGTTCCGTGCGGGATGAGCATACCGTTCTACGCCGTCAAAGCTGAGTTTGAAAAGCGCAATGGTTGTAGTGTGAAACTCGTCTTTGATAACGCTGTCGTCCTGCTCAGAAGGATAAGGAGGGGCGAGCGCCCAGATGTGCTCATAACGCCGGGTGAGCTTGAGATGAATCAGATGGTGAAGGAGGGTTATGTTGATGGTAGGAGCGTGCGCACATTCGGCACCTTCAAGCTCGTGCTCGTCGCACCGAGAGGTAATAGGGCGAATGTCAAAAGGTTGGAAGACCTTGCGAAGCGACAGGTCAAAGCGATTGGCATAGCCGATTGGGAATTGAACTCCGTTGGTTACTATGCCAAGTGCGCTCTTGAGAGGGCAGGGTTGTGGGAGAAGGTCAAAGGTAAGCTTGTTAAGCATTGGCACGCCTTGAAGGCTGCCGAGTTCGTTTGCAAAGGGAGAGTTGATGTTGGCATCTATTACGCCACATGCCCTTTTGAGAGCGGTCCAGAGAAGCTTGAGGAAGTTGGGGTGCAAGTTGAGCAGCGCCCTTATCAAATCATCGGTCAAATACCAACTCACCTTCATCCACCAGTTAAGGTGCAAGCTGGGATGCTCAAGGAAGCAGCCAACAAGAAGATGGCGATAAGGTTCATCTCGTTCTTGCTTGAGCCACATTCGCAGAAGTTGCTTTCAATGAAAGGGATACCAAACTACAAGGATGCAAGGCGCTAAACTGGAAAGTGTAGCTAACGAAGTTTGCCTGCGGAGGTGAAAAATGATGCGTAGCGCAAGGTATGGTGGCATAATGCTTGTGCTTTCAATCATTGCTTTCATTGTCCCCTCAATTTCAGCACAAAGATGGAAGCTGGAGTTTGGTGACCCGAAGGCGAAGGTGAAGCTTGAAGTTTTTTACCCACTCGGGTTCGGTGGGCACGAATGGGTTGTTGAATATGTGAAGGAGATCGTTAAGGCTCACCCGCACAAAGTTTATGCTGTTGTCATTGACTGGTCAACCGAGCAAGGTGCGAGGGAGCTTGGAAAGAGGGGGCTTAGCTGTGGTGCGTTCTTTATCAACGGGAAGCGCACTGTAAAGGTTAATGGAAAGCAAGTTGAATTTATCAGGACACCGCTACTTGGCGGTTGGACTAAGGAACAACTGAAGAGGGCAGTAGCTGAGGAGGTGAGACGGGCATACGGTGGTGAGGAAGTTGCTCGCAAGGTGGAAGGTGAGAAGAAGCAAGGGGTGAAGGTGCTAACCGTATTTGTGCCATGTGCTGTTGCAGGTCCGTATGTGGACATAAAGCACATGTTTGAGGAGCGCTACAAGGACATCAAGCTGAAAGAGAAGATTGAGAATGTGCTTGTGTTGGCGAAGCGCCTGAGCGCCGGCGAGACGCCAGATCTTTACATCTCGGTTGGCGAACGCGAGGTGAGCGAGATAGCGAAGAAGCGTGGCATAAAAGGTGGCGATATAGTTAAGGTGGCAAGGAGTCGTCTCTCGCTCATCGTCCCCAAGGGCAATCCGAAAGGGATAAAATCGTTGAGCGACATCGCATCAAAGCATGTCAGCACAATCGCCTTGGCACGGGAAAACACATCCATTGGCTATTGTTCAAGGCAGGTGCTCGAAAGACTTGGCATATGGGAGAAGGTCAAAGGGAAGGTTGTGTATGCGAAGTTTCCAGCGGAGCTTAAAGGATGGGTGCAACAACGCAGAGTTGATGCGGCGATCGTCTATCATCCGTGCCTTTACGAGGCTCATGAGGTAGGGCAACGCCCGAAGTTCGCGGAAGGAGTATCGCTCGTTTGCACCGTTCCATCGGAGTTGCATGACGAGATACCTGTGGTTGCGTTTGTCATGCCAAACTCAAGGAACGCTCCCTGTGCAAAGAAGTTCGTCAGCTTCATGCTGACTGATGTTGCTCAAAAGGCGTTTGAGGAGTGGAAGTTCGAACCAATCAAAATGAGGAAGTGAAAGGAGCTCACATCGTCTTGCTTCATGCTTCTGGACAAGCTCATCTGCTGTGTGAGGCTTTGAGAGTATGCACATAACCTTGGGGCAAGTCGTTGATGTGTTTAAGTGTTGCATATTCACATGGGATTTCCTGCCCGTAGTCCTGCCAGCTTTTTTGCTTGCAGGTGCCATAACAGCGTTTGTGCCAGCCTCACAGATACTGCGCCACCTTGGGCATCACGCCAATCAGTTAAAAGCGTATGTTGCAGCGACGCTTGGTGGCTTCGTGCTCTCAACATGTTCGTGTAGCATCGTCCCTATCTCGCTGAGCGTTTACAGGAAGGGTGCTGGTATAGGTCCAGCGTTTGCATTCTTGTTTTGTGGTCCTGCTATTAACATAGTCACGCTTGCATGGACATTCAAAGTCATCGGCTTCAAGATGGGCTTGTGGAGGATGCTCTCAATCCCCATAATCGGTTTGCTCATAGGCATCGTCATGCAATTGCTGTTCAAGCAGGACAGCGCTCATGAGCGCAAGGTGGTTCTCCAAGATGACCCACATGAGGTGAGGGCGGGCGTTTTTGTGGGCGTCAAGATGGAGCATGCAATGAGCGTCATCCTCCTGCTCATTGGGATAATGTTGCTTGGTGCAGCTGGCTTGCCGTGGCTGTTTCGTATACCAGTGCTTTTCGTTTTCACGGTGGCGCTTGTAGTTGTGCTTAAGAGTTGGTTCACAGCAGAGCACATAAAGCTTTGGATGTCGGAGACTTGGATGTTCATGAAGAGCATACTGCCGATTTTAGTGCCAGCTATATTGGCTATCGCTTTCATAGCGCGCGTCATCCCGATACGGTGGATAACCGAATACTTCTCCCAAAACACACCGCAGGCAACATTCATTGCTGCAGCTTTCGGCTCACTCATGTATTTCCCAACCCTAACCGAGGTTGCCTTCGTCAAAGCCTTCTTGAAGCAAGGTATGGCAGTTGCGCCTGCACTTGCGATATTGATCAACGGACCTGGCACGAGCCTGCCTGGGGCAATACTCATCGGAAAGCTTTTCGGCTGGAAGAAGATGCTCGTGTATGAATCGCTTGAGATGTTTTTGGGTGGGGGCGTTGCATTGCTCTTTGGCAAGCTGTATGGTGACTATGTTTGCCCATGCCAAGTTGGTGAGGTAGCGCCACCAAATGTGTGGCACATCATAGGGATGCTTGCAATGATATTTGCAGCGCTTGTGGCTTCGTTCCTCCTCGCAACGCACCGTAAGAGGGAGCAAAGTTAGTTCATCGCTCTTCATAGCAGTTTGAAAGCGCCCGCTGTTAAAGGTTGAAGGCTCACCCAGATGATGCTACCTTTGGCTGTCAAGCCATCGTCACCGATTATCAGCTTTGTCTCTTTCACATCGTGCCCGATCAACCATCGCACGAAAATCGGTGTGCTTATTTGGGTGTAGCCAGCGTTGACCACAAGGAGCACATCTTCACCGTTAACATTCCAAAGCGAGTAGTAGAGGTTGCCCTCGCGCCCAACAGCCAACTCTGTGGCGTCATCGGCTGTTAGCAACTTCTCCAACGAGCGCACCTCTTCAGCGATCTTCGGCATGGCATTCCAGAAGCGTTCGCCCATAGGCTTGTAGATGAACCAGTAGATGAGCCTTCCGCCAGTGACCAAAGTGAGCCAAGTGTGGGCTCTTGCCTCCTGTGCAGTCGGTTCTCTAACAGCGTCATCATAGCCATACATCTGTTGCCAGAAAGAAACGGGTTTACCAAGCACCCTGCAATCACGGTTCATCCGCCATAGCAATCTGCCCAACGCTGTAAACGGGTTTTCAGCTTTACCGAACGGGTAATGGTCTAACGAACCAAAGTCGCTCGCATTCAACGAGCCATAGCCTCCTTTGCCATCTGTCCAAGAATACCAGTTCAACTGTGCTGGGCGATACGGGTCTGCGAGCTTCGCTGTTTGATAGACACTGAGCAACTCCTCTTCCTTTCTTCCCTCTTGCGCCCACCAACCTTCGGGTTCGTCAAGCAAATACCATGCAACGATGGAGGGATGGTCATGGAATGAAGTGATGGTCTTGGCTATCGCCTCTGCGATCTCATTAGCGGACTTGCGAGGTGCGGATAACCATGCGATCACTTTCAAGTTGCGTTTATGCGCTTCATCCAAAAACTTGCGAGTCTGTTCCCACTTGGTTTGGTCTGCTGGAATGAATGTAACGATTGCGTTGAAGCCATGTTGAGCGATGTCATCTAACCACCATTCCTCTGGGTTGGCATGGATGCCTTGCGCAAACAAAATAGTCGGCTTGCCATTGACGACGAGGTGTCTTCTCACCCTGTCAATCTGGACGAATGCACCTACCTTTTCATTCGGCGGTAGCTTCCTCAAGCTCTCCGAGACTGTCGCAAGCACTTTCCCCTCCCCATCAACTGCTTCAATCGTTGCTGTGAAATTGCCTGCTGGCAAATCAGCGATGTTGAAAGAGACGAACTTGCGCTCGCCCGCTTTCAAAGTTGGCTTGCCAAGTAGCACAGTTTCACCGACACGGCATCGGACTCGCACTTCCTGCGTGAGATTGTTTTCGCACCAGATGCGCATCTCTGGCTCGGTTGTGTAAGCGTTGAATTGGATGGTTGCCCGAAATGGCTGTGAGCGAGTTGGAAGAAAGACATCGTCACGGTAGAGTGGGGTGTAATCGGTAGCTGTTTCACCTTCTTCAAGTTGCGGTGCAGCAATCCAAAGCGTGCCGACTTGTGAAAAGCCTATGCTCACAGTTAGCCGACCCTTTGCCCAGTGCCCACGAATAGGTTTTGCGGTGAAGCTGAACCGTTGCCATTGGGTTGATGCATTGACTCTTGTGCTCTGGTCTCCGATCCGCAGTGTGACAGGAAAGTTGTCTTGGTCCGAACGAAGGTAAACGGAGAAAGTGTATGCCCTCCCCGATGGTAGCACATAGGCGAAGGATTGAAGCCATAGCGAAGCGTTGGCTTGCGGATTGAAGAGGCGCAATGCCCTTGTGCCCGCAATCGGTGAAGTCTCTTCCAAAGACATGCAACCACTGAAGTTGCGCAACCGTTCTGGCGCGCCTGTGCCCCACCAGTCTGGGACTTCACCGTTGGTGGAGTGCCAAAAGTGGGAGTTGCGCAATAGGTTCCGTGGTTGCTCAAGCGGTTGGGAGAAGGCAAGCGTGGCAGAAACTGTAACACAGATTATGCCCACCACTGCTATGCTGTTCATCCTCTGCTCACCTCTGCTTCTCTCCCAAAACTTCCGTCAACCGCTCAATGGCTTCTGCGACTTTGCGCCGTTCGGCATACAATTTTTGTGGGTCACGCTCGTAATCGGTTTGGCTGCGGATGAGACGGTCAAGGGACGCTAAT
>JBGOEK010000045.1:0-8626 GCA_041537945.1 Candidatus Thermosaccharophagus yellowstonensis | reverse complement strand
GGGGCACTCGCTTACATCATCGTTGCCGCTGTTCGTGCTTACAATGGCGAACTTTTTGAGTATTGGCTCGTTGGGAAGTGGGCAAGGCAAATTGTGGGGATTTGACCCCTTAGCAAGCCGTTGGTAGCTTAACAGGTTCAGTTTTCAAAACAGCGCTTTTTGCGCCGTAAACTCTTTTATGCGTCGTCTTGCGAGTTCAACATAAGCAGGGTTTATCTCATAGCCGACGAAGATGCGCCCAGTTTTCAGTGCTGCAATAGCCGTTGCCCCACTCCCCATGAACGGGTCAAGCACAACCTCGCCCTCAAATGTGTAGAGCTGGATGAGCCGATAAGGCAACTCAACTGGGAAAGGTGCGGGGTGTCCAACTTTTGTTGCTGGTTTGGCTGGAAAACGCCAAACACTTTTTGTGAACTCCAAAAACTCATCGCGGCTTATGGTCGGCTTGCGCTTGAACGGATTTTGGCGACTGAAGGTTTGCTTGCAAAAGAGCAAGATATACTCGTGTGTATCGCGCAAAGTCGGGTTTCGTGGTGAGCACCAACTTCCCCATGCTGTTGACGGACTGGCGCTCGAACCTTTATCCCAAATGATTTCGCCCCGCATCAAAAAGCCTAATTCCAGCATGTCTTGAATGACGAAAGCGTGAAGTGGCAAATAGGGACGGCGTCCCAGATTTGCCAAGTTGATGCAAGCCCGACCACCCGGCACCAGCACCCGATAGACTTCAGCCATAACTCGTTTCAAAAAAGCCCGATATTCGTCCAGCGTCAAGTCCTCGTCGTATTCCTTGCCCACATTGTAGGGTGGCGAGGTGACCATCAAGTGAACGGAGCAATTGGGAAGTTCTTCCATGCTTTCGCAGGTTTTACAGAAAATCTGGTTGACACACTCAGGTGGTAGCGGTGTCTCCTCGTATTCAACCTTCTCCTCACTTGGCATGCTTTCATAGAGGCGTCTGGTGTAGAATGGTGCAGAATCATGCGATATTCGCCCAGCACAACCAAAAGGGCTTGTTTTCGTCTTCGAGCCACCCTTCGCCATCGCCTGTTCACCTCAAGTTGTTTCACCGTCATGTAACACGTGAAACACAATCCCGTTTCTCACTTACTTAATCCCCTTTCAACCTTAACTATAGCCTTTGCCATATCTTCGATGTCGTTATCGCTCAAAAACTCGTGTAGTGGCAGGACTACGAGGCGATTTAAGTAATCTTGGGCTCTTTGGCAAGTTTTTTCGTCATATTGAACATCACGGCTCGCTCTGTCAAACGGGAAGTCCGAATTGCCAAACACTTTCTTCCTCTGAAGCGCCTCATGGCAAAGGAAGATCGGTTTGCCAATGTAGTGTGCTGAACATGGGATGCCCTCAGCACGCAATGCCTCCACAAACTGCTCAGAAGTAAACGGTGAATTCGGTTGCACAAGTAGTTGATAATGCCAATAAACCGCTTTGCACCCATCCAAAACCTTCTGTGGCTTGACGAAACGGCATTCGGCAATCATCTGGCTGAGCATCGTCCCCTTACGATGTCGCTCCGAAACTACCCAATCTAAGCGCTTCATCTGCGCTAAAGCAACTGCGCCGGTGAGTTCGTTCATCCTGTAATTCAAACCGAGCAAGACATAGTGCCTATGCGGTTTCATAGCGCCCCTCTCCCAACCTTTATCCATGAAAAGCGCCATCTTAGTCGCAAGCTCTTCATTGTCAGTGATGCTTATGCCACCATCGCCAGTCGTTATGTGTTTGCTCTGTTGCAAGCTGAAGCAACCGATGTCTCCGATCGTGCCAACCAATCTTCCCTTGTATTCGGCAAGATGCGCTTGAGCGCAATCTTCAATTAGCATTAAGCCATGCCTTTTTGCGATGTCCGAGAAGGCATCCATATCGCACGGATTCCCAGCGAGATGGACAACTAAGATTGCCCTCGTGCGTGGGGAAATGAGTTTTTCGGCGCTCTCTGGATCAATGTTTCCAGTCTCTGGGTCAATATCGGCAAATATCGGTATGCCACCCTCCTTCACGATGGGTGTTACACTGCCGATGTCCGTGATCGGCGCTGTTATGACCTCATCACCGGGATCAAGCTGTAGAGCACCGATTGCGAGGTGAATGGAAGCAGTTCCTGAAGTGGTGGCGACAGCGAACCTAACACCATGCCTTTCAGCGAATGCCCTCTCAAAAGCCTCGACTTTCTTCCCACCCCACCTGAAGAGCCATGCGCTCTCAATGACCTCCTTTAGCTCTTTCAATTCCTCGTCGCCAACTTTGCGCTCAGTTGGAAAAGGTGCTTTACGCACAGGTTCACCACCGTGAATGGCTAACCGCTCACCCATCAAAATCACCTCCATTTTTTATTTTTGCCGACAAAGTTATTGCCTTGCTTGCATCCTGCCCACTATTGCCACACATTCCGCCGGCGCAATCACGGATGCATCAACTGAAGTGGCATGAGGGATGATATCAAGCTTTGCCGAGATAGTTTCGTTTGGGTCAAGGACTATGTTTCTCCCAAGTGAGATTGTCGTTCGCCTAATGCCACTGCGGAAGCCCGCAAAACTTTCACCCCAACGATACTGGCAATGGAGCAAAAGTAACCCAAATCCACTTCCATCCGCTTCTGAGACATCTCTAAACTCCGCATGTAGCAGTTGAGGCGGGCGATTCTCCGCTTCAACTACTACAACGCTCTTTTGCTCTTTTTCAACCACTGTTTTTGTAGGACGCCTCAGTATCTCATATGCTACCTCACCGATGCGCAAAGGGGTGCTCTGCGGATTGCGAATTGTTATACCCACTTCAATCCTATCTGGCAATAATGTGTATATTTGGGTGTATTCGATGCTTTCGTCCTCGTCGCCTATGATGCCCTTCGCTTTGAAGCATCCTTCGACGATGTTTGCGGACGCTTCAACAGAGTTGGCTATATGGCTTGCATCCTGTCGCTTTTGCCATCTACGGTGTGAATGCGTTAGCACAATGTGGGCGTTGGCTATGATATCCCGCTCGTCTTCTGAGAGTTTGATCCCAGTGACCGCACCGCTAAATGCATCAAATTGGACAAGATATGCTGGGAATGCGAACTTAACCAGCCTATCGGTGCGCTCAAATTTAATCAATGTTTCGGGTGCTCTTGCATCCCCGTCAAAGTAAGCGAGCCCAGTTGCGATGCCCAAATCACCCTCTTGCTTGACTGGCAGAAGTAACTTTTTATCACGCCACAAAAACGGTATTGGCTTGCCATCGGCATCGAGGACGGCATCTGGGCGCTCGTCACAGTCAACATTAGCCACAGCAAGCCTCCTTGTAATTGCTTGGGCGCTTTTTGAAGGTTGCTGTGGTAAAAGTGAGCTAAAGACAGCAACGGCAAATGGCAACCTGCGCTTGAAATTGCCATGCCATTTAGCTCGTTCAATCCTTTGCAAATGTTTTGTGAGTGTTTCTCGCTCAACATTTGCGATGACTGGGAGGTTGAGGATGGTTTTGCCAGTGCCGTAATCGGCTTCCAGAGTGAGCGCATACTTTGCCCGATGCTTTGCGTTGATGACGATGAATGCCTTCCCACCGTCGCTACCCATCTTGATTTGCGTTGGCGTCACTGTTAAGCCACCTTCGGGGCGGACAGTGACGATGATCTGCTTACCGATTTTGCCATTCAGCCTCTTAATGTGCGGGACAACCTCAATTTCAACTTGGGCATCAAAATCAACTGGTAATGTCGGGACTTGCTTGACAAAGACATCTGTCCCCCATCCCCAACGCAATATCGGCGGAGATAGCTCCTGCCACGGGTTAAGCAACTCACCTTTGTATCGCACAAACAAATCAACGGCAGGGACGATGCCAACACCTTGCTCGCACTTCAATTCGCCGATGTCCTCCCACTTGCTTCCATCGTATGCTTTGAAACGCGCAACTGCAGTCAGCACATTCTCGAGCCTGAAGCGCTCAATGCCTGCATTGCTTGGTGGCGTTATTCGGAACGCACAAACAGCTCGCTCCGATGGCTTTATTTCTACGCTTCCTTTCCCAATTCTTTCAACACGCCAACCATCTGGTGCAACCATGTCCATTGAAACATTGAGGGTGTTGCTCGTAGTATTGTCAACTGTGACGGATGCTGTAAATGGCAAGCCCGAAACAACATACTCAGGCGCATCGAGCCCAATAAGCGGTTGCATCTCGTGTGGAACTATAACGAGTGTTGCAGGATTAACTTGTGGGACTTTGAAAACAATGCCATCCTGTTGCACATCGTATCGAAGCCTCTCCGCTTTCCTCTTACCAGCGTAGATTGCGAGCAACATCGTGTTCTTTGAAGGTGCATCTACGCCACTGAGTTTGACTTTCACTTCACCGACATCTCTTTCAACCCTCCTGATGAGCCAGATCATGAGGTTGCCATCGGCTTGAGATAAGTATGCTTCGACGACATCGCCGTATATCGGCGAACCTTTTGAGTCAGTGAGTTGGATTGGTGCTGGCGCACCTGCCTCGGAGAGCAAGAAACGCATCAAGCTACACAACGCTTCATCAGCTGGCTTTTCATCTTGAACACGAAATTCACATCCGAGCCATATAGCCTTCCCCTTGCCATACCTGTTAACCGTTATGACTGGCGAACGCTTTTCGTCATCCGCTGTTGCCATCACCATGACACCATCGCTTGCTATGCTTGCGATTTCATTTACAGCCTCGCATTCTATCGGCTTAGCGATACCGCACTTCTCAGCCAACGCATTCGTGGGAATGATGCGCTTCGACTTCTTTTGTGCCTCGGTTGAAGGAATTGCCCTTATCCCGAGAGCTTCGTTAAGCCCGCCGGGCTTATGCTCGTATTCAAAGCCGTAAGCGTCTGCAATCGCTGTCCCACTGAACGAGATAACCGAACCGCCATTCTTGATGAAGTTAAGCACAGCCTCCCCATCTTCCTTGCCCAACAGTGGTGCGCCATCAAGTATGAGCACTTTGTATCCGAGCTCGCTCAAGCGCTTAAGTTGCCTTTCTTCAACGAGGTCAAAAGGCACATGGATGCGCTCAAGCAAGCGCGCCATGTTCCTGTAACGGTTGATGACTGACCATGCATCCTTCCCAATCCCAACTGCATAGAAGATCGCTGGCACCGAGTATAGCAACGCAACTTTCGCTGGTGTTTGCGACTTGAGCAAGAGGTGTGATAGCCTTTGACACTCAGACGCCATCTCCGAGGCTGCGGTCACCCTCTCAGTTGGCTCCTGCTTCGTATCGCACATGCCATGAATGCCTCTTTCAACACCGCTACTTGCTGGCGCCCAATGGTAGTAGATGATGCACCTTGTGCTTCTTGCGAGCGCTTGAAATGTGCTCACATAGATGTGCTCCGCCGTAACTTTCGGTATCCAATTGTTTGGACCAGCGTGATACTCCCAAAGATGATGTGGGCGATTATATGCTTTTGCGGCGCTTCGCAAAAGCTCAAGCGCAAACGCGTTCAAGTCCCAGCGTGAAAGCGCGTATATGTCAAGCGAGATCAAATCGTTCAGGCGCGCAAGCTCAAACAAGTTCCAACCATCAAGTGATGTTGTGAAGCAAAAGTTTGACGACACTGGCACATCTGGTTGAACGCTGTGGACTATGTCCGCAACGAACTTGAAAAACTCGGAGAAGTTATAGCATGTGAATGTGCGCCATTCAATCCAATTGGCAATCTCCTTCGTTGGCAATTCCCTCGGTGGCTCAATCTCTTCAAAGCTTTTGTAAGCTGTTCGCCACGCAATGTTGAGCGCATCAATCCCGCCATAGCGTTCCCTCAACCACTGCCTATAGCGCTCAACAGTCCATTCACTGTAGTCATAGAAGCCGGGCGCCCAATAGGCAAACTCATTGTGTATGCAGTATGAAAGCAAGTTGCGACGCTGTAAAAATGTTTTGCGTATGACATTGGGAAGCTCCTCTTTCAACCATTGCCTGAAGGGCGGATAGTTGAAGTTCACATCAAGGAAGCCGAGCCTGCTACGCCACTCACCACGATTTGATAAGCATGGCTTCCTTAATTCGCTCGGCAAACCCCACCAGCCAATCCCCGCAACAACTTTGATGCCAACCTCATCAGCAATATCAATCGGTCCGCTACGGATAGCAGTAAAGCGATAGCGCTTAACTCGCTCAAGCTGTTTGCGCAAATCGCCCCACGCATGAAACACAGGTCCTATAGGGAAAACTGGCGCACTCAAAAATTGCATCTGACTTCCACCTCGTCCATCATCACGCGACTCCGCACCTGCAACGCTTTGAGAAACACCACACAGTGCTATCCCTGCAATTATCACAGCAACCCAAAAACACCATTGCCCTACCATCCACACTCACCTCGTTGAATCCTTCAAGGTCACCGCAAACGCCACCGTCACAAAACTCAATCACAATTTTAGCCTTCTACCATGTGCGGTGCAATCACGGTGGGAAACATCAAGCTACCGCAAAGGTATCCTCAACCAACCACAACTACAATGCAAGCTCAATCGCAACGCAATCAAAATGCTCATCACGCCTGCTATGTCCACCCAAACTGCCCCACCCTCACACTACCACCCTTTCAAGCTACGATGTTACGAAGTTAGATAAGGTAACACTTCACTTTGTGACTGCAAAGGTAGGAAACACAGATGGTGAAGGGAGGCATCCAACCTTCAACCCCACCATACCGCGATTGCCATCAACCCAATTCTTCAAGGGCTTCGGGGGTTGTCTTGACGAGATATTTTTTGCTTAGTCTTTCGGCGTGCTCGGCGAACTTCTTGAAGTCCCAGTAGCCGATGTTCAAATTGGCGAGGTCAACCTTCCATTCATTGTTGCGCATGACCCAAGCGTAAAGTTTGAGGTGTCTTCCATAGGGCGTCTCAACGACGACCAACGCAACCCATCGCTTCCTGCTTTTGTAAAGCGTGACGCCATCCAGCACTTTTTGTTCGAAGCCCTCATAAGTCCTGATGGGGAACTCCTCCATCAAACTTCGTCCCCTCCTTGTTCGAGCGCTTTGCTCAGTATCAGCTTGCCAATCAAGACAGCTCAGTGGATGACCTCATAAATTCGCAAATCGTCGATGGCGATTGCTCCGGCGTCTTTTATGCCGAGGATGAAGTAATAGCCCTTCCGCTCTGGCACGATAAATGAGACGACCTTCATGCCGACTTCGTTAGCCACGCCCTTCCATTGCAACCAGCCAATGTCAAACTTTATGCCATCTGGGCAACGCACAAGGCAGTAATACAAGCCATCGGCAAGCACCTTGTAGTTGAATGTGATTGCGTAGTGCTTCTTCGGTTCGAGTTGTATGACCTTTGTATCGGTGTGAAGGAACTCATTCCATTCGCTCGGAGCTTCCCTCGTGTCACATTTCAATGAGCGCTTGCCAGAGATGACCTCACCTTCGCTCTGTGTGATGGTTGTGCGGTGCAGTTTCAAACCCGTAGTATCGCCCTCAAAGTCAAAGCTTGCAAGCAAGCGCATCGGCAAATGCTTAACCTCAACCTGTGGCAAATCTTGTGGCTTGAATTTGCCGATGAAGAAGACGACATCTTTATCTTTCGGGACACCAGAACGGCAGGGTATGTAAAAGTTGATTTCGACGAGCGAGTCTTTGAAAGCTTTCTCCTTCGGAAGCTTGACTGCACATCTGTTCCAAGTGTGCGCCCGCAACATGCCACCACTAATTGGCAATAAACTTGACTCAAATGCGCTCCTGTTTGGGTTTGTGGTTACATCGGGATCAACAAGCTTTAACACAAGGTAGTCGGCATCTTGAAGCGGGTAAATGTCAAGGTAAATCACATCGTGCTCCGAAACATCCCTCGGCGGGACTGGATGGAAGGAAAAGTCAATCCAATCGGTAGCATCTTTGTTCAAGATGCGATATGTCACCTTGATTGAGACAAAACCTTGTCCATCTGGCGATGGCGCAACTTCACCATAGCAGTAACCGTTAGGATTACTCTCGCCAGAGAATTCGTCAAAGTCAGCGAGCGTGATGAGTTCATCAGAGACTGACGGCACAGCGAGTAGTAGCACGAGGGCAAAACTAATCAAACGCATTTCCACACCTCCTCGCCAGTTCATAACGCTGTTTTGCAATTTTAGCGCAAGTGACTGGCGATGCAAGAGTTAACTTCAAGGCATGCCCTTAACCAACGCAATTTCTTCAATCTCAACGATGTGCTGCTCCGATGCGTGTTGAGGGAACAGCCATGCTCCGAAGCAAATGTTGACGGCAGCGACATTCTCGGGTCTGAATCGGTCGCCCACGCTACCACGCCCTTGCGGGCTGGTTCCCCAGTGGGCGAAGTGGCGAAGGGTAGATAGCGGCAAGCGAATTTCCTGCCATTCCGTCTTTAAAGGCACATTCGTTCCCCACGGCGTTCCATCTCGTTCAATCAAGGCAACTTCAATGTGGGTTGTCACGGGTGTGACTGCTCGTGCTTTGATGACCAAAGTGTCACATTGGGCGAGTTCGTCACGGCGGGATTCAAACTCCTCAAAAACATCGTGTCGGAAGTAAACGCAACTTGGAGGCGGACCGAACCCGTTGACAGAAATCCTCAGCGCAACTTTTTCAGCCCCACCGACGAGGCTTGTTCGAACTGGGACATCG
>JBGOEK010000044.1:0-9326 GCA_041537945.1 Candidatus Thermosaccharophagus yellowstonensis | reverse complement strand
ATGCCTGCTGATGTCTCCCGTTGGTTCATGGCGGTGGTCATAAAGGCTGAAGACAACAGTGGCAATGTCGCCCGTTCCCCAGAATCTTCCGTCCGTGTCGCCATCTCGCCCCCTGATTTGCCTTCGGGGTTTTAGGGCAATCAAACTTCAGCCCTCAACATCAAAAGCGAACCATGCTACGGACTTCAGCCCGTAGTTGATGACGAAAAAACCGAGCGCCGACTTTAGTCGGTGATATGGAAGTGTGAGGCTCCCGCCGAACCAATTAGGCGGTCAATAAAGTCTGTCGCTGGCATTTAGAGCAACACCTAAAGCCTTAGTTAGCGCTAAACGAGCGTTTGCAAAGGCAGTTGGCAAATGCTTCATGAAAGTTGGTCGCCAACAAAAACCTCGCCTTTCCTTCTACCAACTTCAACAAGGCTTTTCGTTTTTAGGCTTACGCGATACAATTTGTGTAGCCGTTATAGAGCAAGGCATTCCACATGTGGAATTGGGTGGAAGGGGTGATGTGAATGGCTCGTGTGAGCATGTTCACAGTTGGCATTGTTATCCTCATGCTTGTCTTGGTTGGTGCTCAAGGCGTCGTCTTCTCGCAGGTGGTTGAGAGTATCGTCATTGATGGGTTTGAGTATGCTGATGAAGCGCAGGCTCAGGCTGTATGGCAACCTTTTGAAGGCGCAAGCCAAGTGAAGTTGACGGACGCTGGCATCGTCAAAAAAGCCCTCGTGCTAACTTGCGATTTTGCTCAACCAGTTGATAGGCGTTACTGGGATAGGGAGGTAAAGCTTGACCTATCTCGTTGCGACTCATTCAGGATAAGCATTAACGCCCAACAACCAAGTGCAATTAGAGGCTTCACAGTTTACTTCCGCAGTGGCAATGGCTGGTATGCTGGTTGGATCAGCATAGGTAAGCCCGGATGGCAAACAGTTACACTGAGCAAATCTTCGTTCTCCGTTGAAGGTGAACCAACTGGGTGGCACTCAATTGACCGCATCCGCCTCTCAGTGTGGCGCGGTGAGCAACAGCTAAACACTTTCGTGATCGTGGATGAGCTTCTGGGGATCGCACACAGGATAGCTGTGGTGAGGGGCGACCTCACATTGAAAGCAGGTTCAGGGGAGTGGCAAACAGTTCAAAGGTGCGTTGACCTTGTGTTGCGCCTGTTAAGCTCCTTCGGAGTAGATGCTGGTGTCTTAAACGACACCGATGTTGAGGTTGGCGCCCTTGAAGGTAAAGCGGTTGCGATATTCGCATACAACCCGAGCATGTCGGAGATGGAAGTGGAAAAGACGATTGAGTTCATCAAAGCTGGTGGTAAGGTTATCGTGTTCTATTCAATTCCGAGAAGCCTTGCGAAGGCAATCGGGATTGAGGTCATCAAATACATGCCACAGGAGAGGCAGGGGCAATTCTCGTTTGTGCGGTTTGATACGAAGGCTCTCTATGGCTTGCCAGATGAAATCGCACAGGGCTCTTGGAACATCAATGTTGCAAGACCGATAGGCGCAGATGCACGCGTCATCGGCGAATGGTATGATGCCGATGGGAAGCCAACTAACCTGCCCGCAATCATACTCAGCGGTAGCGGTGCTTACATGGCTCACATACTGCTCCCACAAGACGAGGCGAAGAAAGCCAGAATGCTCTTGGCATTGCTTGGCGCATTCGTGCCAGATGTGTGGGCTTTGGCAGCTTCAAACGCCACCAAGAGGATAGGTGTGTTTGCGGGCTTCGGGAGCTACGAAGAATGCGTTGGGTGGCTAAGGGCAAACGCAAAAGGGAAGGCGGTGGAAGAAGTTGTAAAGTTGATTGAGAAGGCGGAAGCCATAAAAGGCGAGTGCTACAGGGCGTTTGATGGGAAAGATTATGCTCGCTCTCTTTCGCTCTCAACAGATGCCAATGAAACGCTACTTATGGCTTGGTATCGCACACAGCCATCAAGGTCGGGCGAGTTTAGGGCGGTGTGGTGTCATTCAGCATTCGGCATCGCTGGCTGGACATGGGAGAAGGCGATTGAGTGGCTTGTGCAACATGGCTTTAATGCTATCTTCCCGAACATGCTCTGGGGCGGTCTCGCCTACTACAAGAGCGATGTCCTGCCAGTGGCAAAAGAAGTTGAAGAGATGGGCGACCAGATTGAAGCATGCCTTAGGGCAGCCAAGAAGTTCGGTGTGCAAGTCCATGTTTGGAAGGTCAACTGGAACTTGGCTAACGCACCAAAGGAGTTCGTTGAGAAGATGAGGGCTCTTAAGAGAACGCAAAAGGATGTGAACGGGAAAGATGTTGATTGGCTTTGCCCATCACACGAGGACAACTTCAAACTCGAGTTTGAATCAATGCTTGAAGTTGTGCGCAAATACGATGTTGACGGGATACACTTTGACTACATCCGCTACCCAAACGCAAATTGCTGTTACTGCGATGGTTGTAGGGAAAGGTTTGAGAGGGACAGAGGTATAACCGTGAAAGACTTCCCGAAGGATGTGCTAACTGGTGAACTCGCCGATGAGTATAAGCGTTGGCGGTGCGAACAGATAACTCGCCTTGTGGCTTCAGTGAGCGAGTCTGCAAGGAAGCTCAAGCCGAACATAAAAGTTTCGGCTGCCGTCTTCAGGGACTACCCAAGATGCCGAGATAGCGTTGGACAAGATTGGGTCTTGTGGGTTGAGAAGGGCTACCTTGATTTCGTCTGTCCGATGAACTACACGAACGACAACGAACTCTTCAGACAGCTCGTCACGAGCCAGCTCAAGTTCGTTGGCGATAAAGCACCGCTTTACCCTGGCATCGGTGCTTCAGCACCAGGGCTATCGCCAGTTGAAGTGATACAGCAAATACAATCCTTGAGGGAGATTGGCGCAAAGGGCTTCATCATCTTCAACTACGATATCGGTGTCGCAAATCGCATACTGCCAGCATTATCACTCGGTGTGACAGCGGAGAAGTGAAAACGGCAATTCAAAGCTCTACTGGCGCACCGATGTTGGCTGACCTCTCCATCGCCACGATGACCTTCGTAGCCTGAAGCCCATCAAAGCCAGTTGCAACGGGCTCCCTGTTAGCTAAGATGCAGTCAACGAAATGATGTATGCTGGCTATGGCGAAGCCATACTGCCTGCCTTGAATTCCAACATTGGCTATCACATCGGGGTATGATACGCCTTCTTGCGTCCACTTCTCAACCATGCCGTGATGGCTCGTATCAACGATGATCGTCCCCTTCGAACCGACGACCTCGCACTTGAAATCATAAACATTGGGCGAGCTCTCGCATATGACCCAGCAGTTTTCGACGGTCGCCACACAGCCATTATCAAGCTCCAATGTGCTGACGAAGAAATCCGGTGTGTCAATTCCGAGCCCCTTCAACACAACGCTTCTCACAACCGAATAAACTCGCCTCACCTCAGAACCTGTGAGCCACCTTATGAGATCTACGACATGGCTCCCAAGGAACCACGCCACAGTTGACTTGCTCGCCCACGAGAGCATCTTCGTTGGCACAAACAGTGTGTCATTCAGCCTCGCTGAGATGAGGATTAGATCGCCCAACTCACCGCTATCAATCGCTTCCTTCACCCTGACGAATGCGGGGTTGAACCTGTTGTGGAAGTCAACCATGAGGATGATGTTTGAACGCTTCGCAGCATCAATTATTGCCTCGCAATCCTCAACGGAAGTTGCCATCGGCTTCTCTACGAGTATGTGCTTCTTCGCCTCAGCAACTTCAACGGCGATTTGACGATGAGCGAAATCTGGCGTAGCAATTGACACTGCCTGTATGTCCTCACGCGCAATCAGCTCCCTGTAATCACTCGTCCAACCCCTAAAGCCATACTTTGAACAGACTTCCTTCGCTCGCTCTTCATTGATGTCGCAAACCATAACGCAATCAACGCACGGATGTGTTGCGTATGCCATTGCGTGCACTTCGCCAAATGTGCCAACGCCTATAACGCCAACACCTATCCTGTCCATGCCACCTCACCACCGTTCAAAGACTGCTGATTATGTTTATGAGCGCCTGAGACAAAGCGTAGGCGATGACCAAAGGATCTATCTTTTGACACCATTCCAAGTTGCCGACCCTTATGTCCAAATCATATCCTGCAATCCTTTCGGAGCGCATGTGCTCAATGAGCGGTGAGATCGGCGCAATGTAGTTGCGCTCTATCAGCTCTTCTATTGGGACACCGTCAACGGTTATGTTCCTACTCCCTGGGCATATCGTGCAGGTGATCTCATACCTTGATTCAGTTGCCCTGTGGTAGAGTATGACACCAACTCGCACCGTGCGTGGCTCAACCTGTATCGGCTTCGGTGGCTGAACCTCTCCTTCAACTGCCGTCTCAACTGATGCCTCTTGCACAGCTTCGGCGCTTTCAACTTTAGCAGTCTCGGCTTCAACGGCTCTTGCTTCACCAGCTTCAACTGCTTCAACTGCTTTTGCTTCAGTGGCTTCGGGTTCAACTGCTTCAACTGCTTCGGCTGTCACTTCAGCGCTCTCCCCTACACTCTCAACTTGCAATTGCTGGCTCTCTTGCAAATTGACCCCGCCAAAAAAGTTCGCCCTCTCTTGTTCGCCCACTTGTTCACCTGTTTGCTCACTCATGTGTTCGCCCACATGCTCATCTATGTGCTCGTTCATATCGCTCACCACTCATCCATTTGGGTGTTTCCAAATTGGCGCTCTCGTTATAGCAGTAGCAACTTTAATTTTGCCTCGCTTCCCATCGCATAGCATCATGAGCATCAGCGTCATATGCTATAGCATGGTTGCGCAAACCAAACATCCCTTGCTGTGCGCATTCAAACTTCATGGTGAGATGAAATGCGCTGTAGCTCCATTTGGGTTGTCATACCGACATACAACGAGGCTGAAAACATAGCCATGCTGATTGAGCGCATCCGTCACTTTGTGCAATCGGCGCACATCGTCGTCGTTGACGATAACTCACCAGATGGGACGGCGGATGTGGTGCGCTCAATCTGTAAGGTTGACAGGCGCGTCCACTTGATAAAGCGCTCACGGAAGCTTGGCTATGCTTCCGCAGTCATCGCTGGGCTAAGATACGCACTAAAAAGCGGTGCCGAATTCATCATCCACATGGACGCTGACTTCTCGCATGACCCATCGGTCATACCTAAGTTGATTGAAGCAGTTGAAGCTGGCGCTGATGTCGCAATAGGCTCAAGGTATGTTCAAGGTGGAAGCGTCAAAAACTGGACGCTGTGGCGAAAGCTACTCTCAAAGGGAGCTAACTTGGTTGTCAGGCTGTTGCTCGGTGTGAGAGTTAGAGATTGCACGAGCGGTTTCAGGTGCTACTCCCGTAGTGGGTTGCTCAAAGTCCAGCCGTGGAGGATAACAGTTGAAGGATACGGCTTCTTAGCCATCAGCACTTATGTCGCACATGAGTGCTCGCTCAAAATCGCTGAAGTGCCGATAAGTTTTGAAGATAGGCGCATGGGCAAGTCAAAGCTCTCAAGGCGAGTCATCTTGGAAGCAGTTTCGGCGGTGCTCAAATTGATGTTTGGCAGGCTCGGGCTGAAATGGATGCGCTCAAAAGTCATCGCTGATGTGAAAGAAGCTCACTGAGACAGCAAAACTACAGTTTAGGAGGTAACGAGATGAGACCGATAGTTGTGGCGCATCGTGGCTTCTCTGGTAAGTTCCCAGAAAACACACTGAGAGCAGTTGAGGAAGCATTGAAGTTGCCAATCGATTGCATTGAGCTTGATGTTAGGCGCACAAAGGATGGCACATTGGTCGTCATCCACGACGAGACTGTTGACCGAACAACAAACGGTAGCGGGCGTGTCCGTGAATTGACTTGGAACGAAATACGAAAGCTTGATGCGGGCTCTTGGAAAGGGGAAGAGTTCGCTGGCGAATGCATACCTCGAGTTGATGAAGCACTCCAGCTCGTCAACGGTAAAGTGGTTGTGTTCTTGGAGATCAAAGAACCTGACACAACCCCTCAGCTCATTGATTTGGTTCGCAAGCTCAATGCCTCCTCATGGGTTCAAATTGGTAGCTTCCACAAGGAAGCAATTTCAATGGCGAAGGAGTTGGCGCCCGAAATCTCTTGCACGCTCATCGGTGGTGCCGATGTCGGAGCTACAGATGACGCATTCGCCAACTTCATCAAAGAAGCACTTAGCTGTGGCGCAAGCTCAGTCAGCATCAATTACCCAGCTCTAACACGGGAGCGCATAAGACAGTGCCACAAAAGATGGCTCTTCGTTGGCGCATGGACTGTCAATGAGTTTGAGTTGGTGAAGCAACTAACAGCAATTGGCGTTGACGCAATCGCTTCCGACTTCCCAGATGTTGTTCTGGAAGCGCTACAGCAATGAGTTGGCGAGCTTCGGCTCAGCGCTCTTTCGCCCCTCCGTCGTTTTGAGGGTCAGCATGTGCCTTCGCTTCCTTCACGACAAGCGAGAGGGTGATAGCAATAGCTAACACCACAGCCACAAACCCCAATGCGACCCAAACGGGTATCTCATAGAATTCGCTCAGGAGCATCTTTACGCCAATGAACACCAAAATGACCGCCAGACCCTCGTCAAGGTATCTGAAAAGCCTTATCATGCCCTCAAGCAAGAAGTAGAGCGCCCTCAAGCCGAGGATGGCGCAAACATTTGAAGTGAATGCGATGAACGGGTCGCGTGTGATGGCGAAAATAGCTGGTATGGAATCGATGGCGAACACGATGTCGGTGCTCTCAATGACGAGCAAAACGAGCATCAAAGGCGTCGCAAACACTTTGCCATCATGAACGACGAAAAACCTTTGCCCATGATATGTCGGTGTAATCGGCAGGAGACGACGAGCCAGACTAAGGACTGGGTTGCGCTCTGGAACAATCTTTTCCTCCTTGCGCATCAACAGCTTTATGCCCGAAATGATGACGATGATACCAAACACATAAACGACCCAATGAAACTTCTTCAGCAGTGCAGTCCCTGCCAAGATGAAAGTGAGCCTAAAGACTATCGCCCCAACCACTCCCCAGAAAAGGACACGATGACGGTATTCCTCTGGGACGGCAAAGTAGCTGAACAGCACCGCAAACACGAAGATGTTGTCAGCAGAGAGCGATTTCTCAAGCAGGTAGCCAGTGAGGAACTCAAGCGCCTTCTCCTCGCCCAACCAAAACAAGATGAGAATGTTAAACAGCACCGATACAACAACCCAAAAGATGCTCCACAAGGTTGCCTCCTTCAAAGATAGCACATGCGCCTTCCTGTGAAAGATGCCCAAGTCCATCATCAGCATGACAAACACAGCGCCCAAAAAAGCCATCCACGCCCATAGCGAGCCTGTCACCGCTCATGCCCCCTTCACTGCCACCCAAGCTCCCTGAGCGCATCTTTGAGAGCCTGCTCGTCAATCTCAAACGAATGCTCAATCGTCGGGAAGACGCCCGCTTTGACCTCGCTGATGTAGCTCTCAACAGCCTTCGCCATAAGCTCATACGCATTCATGTAGCGCTTAGCATGCCTCGGCGTCTTCGTTGGCAACAACCCAACGAGGTCGTGGAAGACAAGTATTTGCCCATCGCAATCTGGACCAGAACCTATCCCTATCGTCGGTATCGAAAGATGCTCCGTTATGACCTTGCTCAGCTTCGCAGGGACACACTCAAGCACGATGCCAAAGCAACCAGCCTCCTCAAGCGCTACCGCCTCCTTAAGTAGCTGTTTAGCCTCATCAGCCTTTCGCCCGTATGCCTTCGGTCCGCCAAATTGCAATATCCATTGCGGTGTAAAGCCTATGTGACCAAGCACTGGTATGCCCATGTCAACGATCGCCCTCACAATCTCAACAACGGGACCTGCCCCCTCAACTTTGACTGCCTCAGCTCCACCCTCCTTCACGAACCTGCCCGCATTCCTCAACGCATCTTCAACCGATGTTTGATACGACATGAAAGGCATGTCAGCAACAAGCATTGCCCGCTTTATCCCACGCCTCACCGCCTTCACATGATGAACCATCTCATCCATCGTCACTGGAAGGGTGTTCTCGTAACCGAGCACAACATTACCAACTGAATCGCCAACGAGAACTAAATCAATGCCAACTGAATCAACAAGCAACGCCGTCGGATAATCATACGCCGTCACCGCAACAATCTTCTCACCAGATGCCTTTCGCTCAATAAGCGCTTGAACAGTCACCTTCACGCTCGCCACTGCTATCTCACCTCCATCCCATCACCTTAAGCATTCCATCGTTCATTATAGCCACCACTGCCACATCCATGCTCGCCCCGCAATCCAATGGCGCTCATGAGGCTCAAAAAGCAAGCGCCAAACTAAGTTGCAACTGATGAAGAGGTGTCGCTCTTTAGATGCACCCTGAGAGTGTTCTAAAATTACCCATGCCACCGGCTTAAGCCAGTGGTTGATGACGAATCTTCCTGAGCGCCAAATTCATTCGTCGTTTAGGGTTTAGCAAAGCCTTACACTCTCAATTTTCCGCCGACTAAAGTCGGCGCTCAGTTTTTTCGTCATCAACTACGGACTGAAGTCCGTAGCATGAATGGCTTTGGTTGCGTCATCTATGAGCTAAAGCCTGTAGCATAGGAAAGGGAATCTTGACTTTTAGAACACTCTCGATGCACCCTTTACACCACTCCCTTTGAGTGCTACAATTGCAAGTGATGCCACTTTAAAGTGTTGCAGTCGATGCGCACGGTTTTTGCACCTTTGAAAACGACATAGAAGTGCGGTGGCAAAGTTTGGCTTTCAATGCACAACTTTCGCCCTTCAGGGTGCAGTCGACCTCCTACGGTTTCTGAGGCGACCGATGGTCGACTGCAACCAGAACGAAAACAGTTTCCATAACTTCAAACTCACCCTGCCTTTGAGCCTGGTTTCGACCCGACCATGAGGGGACGGCGACTTTTGAAGGGCGACAAGTGAAGAAAGGGGGGGTGAAGTTTCGACCCGACCATGAGGGGACGGCGACGATACTTTTTACAGAGCGCTTTGAGGCTGTAGGAAAGTTTCGACCCGACCATGAGGGGACGGCGACCTTCTTCCTCCTCCTCGTCCTCTTCCTCCTCCTCCTCGTTTCGACCCGACCATGAGGGGACGGCGACCTTAGCGGATGAGTGTCAGATACATGTTCTACCACGTTTCGACCCGACCATGAGGGGACGGCGACGTTTGCGAGGGGTGCATCCAGCTCCCACAAGCCGCCTTGTTTCGACCCGACCATGAGGGGACGGCGACTGAACTCTATCCTCGTCATAGCATTCTTGCTCACGCAAGGTTTCGACCCGACCATGAGGGGACGGCGACTGAACTCTATC
>JBGOEK010000043.1:0-9422 GCA_041537945.1 Candidatus Thermosaccharophagus yellowstonensis | reverse complement strand
GTGGCTTGGTAAGCTTTTTGTTCAATGCTGACCTGCGCACTCAATGTGGCGTAGAGGTGCATGAGAACAAAAAGCGTCATCACCCACTTCCTCATCATCACTCACCTGCACTTGCGTTATTCAAGCCCTCACTTGCTACCTTCCCCCGCCAATTCTTTAGACTCCGAGATTGTTACAGCCTTCCTGTCTCGAGCTTCTGATAACTGGCATGCGTTGAGGATGGCGATGGATTCGGATGCGATTCTACGATCATGAAGTGGCTTCACACCTCACTTCGCATCGTATCATTGCCCTAATCTCCTGTGGGAAGCCATCGTATGCTGGTGGTGGAAGGAAACGAAGCCAAGTTGGGTATGAGATGCGTATCTCCATTCCGACCTTTAGCCTTCCCTTCAGCTATCGCTGTGCGTCCTCTCGAGCATCCTTTGAGCTTCTGCGAGAGCCATCAAGCCCATCTCCCTGTAGCGCTCTTTCAATTCTGCTCTGAGCACACGCCACATGAGGAACTGCTTACGGATGAGGTTGAGGAAGTTCCTTGTCACGCGCATCCACGATGCTTCATCACCGCTTTCGCGCCTTATCGTTATGTGGATAGTGTTTGCGAAGATATCTTTCGTTGGTTGCGTCTCAAGGATGAAGTATTCGCTAACACCGAGGTCGTATGGTGCTAACCACACCATCCCTTCAAGCCTATATCCCTCGCCATACTCGGTGTTGTAGGAAGAAAGCATGACTTTATCTGTTGAGAACTGACCGAGCGAGTAATCAGCATGCGCCTCAAGATACTCCTTCAAGAAAGCGATCACGCCGAGCGCTTGTGCGTTTGCGACTGTGAATGGAAGTGTTATCCTCAAGTGATCGCCCTCAGGTTCTGGCAGTTTCCATCTTCTCTCAATCCCCGGAACTGACACCCTTGATGCCTGCCATGCTGGGTATGCAGTTGATGCTATAACGACAGCCATCACGAAAGCAGTAGCGAACATGGCAGCGAGCGAAGAGTAGTTGAGGCTAAGCCCAGAAAACAAGTTATACGCCACATGCAACTTCGCTATTATTTGCCCAAGCAAGTAGCCTACGATCGCTCCGAGAACGGCGTATACGGAAGACTCAGCCAAGAATAGAGCGCCTATATGGCTTGGTGCTAACCCGAGGGCTGTGTATATCCCTATCTCCCGTATTCTCTCATAAACCGAGCCGAGCATCGTCGTTAGAACGACAAGCGCTGCGATCAACATAGGTATCCAAATGCTTTCAACGCCCCTTAGTCCTGTTGCGCCTATCGCACTGCATAGGTAGGTTGTCAGCTTGCCCCTCTCTGGTATCGATGCGAAAAGGTTGAGCTCTATCCTGTCCATTAGCTGTCTCAGTTCCCTCATCGCTTCCTTCCTGCTACTCCAGTCAAACCTTATCGCTACGGAGCGCAAGTTACCGCCCGCCGACATGAGCATCCCGTAGGGCATAATGATTACTTGGTCTGGGCTCAGATGAATATACTCTTCAAGTTCCATCGTCTCCTGTCCAGTTGGCTGTTCTTGCACACGCCTCCTCTCTTGCATCATCAAGTAATCGACCGGCGTAAGCATCTCCCCATCAAGGTCAACGACCTTCTTCATCTCCTCTGAGTTTATGATCCCGATCACGGGAACTTTCATCCCAAGCACTTGAATGGAAACTTGCTTCCCTTCAAGTATGTCCTTCTCCCTGATGCCGAACCACCTTGCCATCCGAAGAGGTATCAAACACTGTGGTTTGCTCTCGGACGAGAGCCATTGACCTATGACAGCCCTCCTTATGTTCGTGACCTTCTCCTCTGCAGGTGACATGCCAACTATCGCTGTCACATCGTAGTATCGGTTGCCACACCAAACCCTTATGAAAGACTGCTCACCGACCATCGCTGAGAAATACCACGCCCTCGGTGCGACTGTGTATCTCCTGCCGTATTGGTCTCTTATGATTCGTGTTGTTGGCTCACCGAGCGGATCCCAGTTCCTGCTCCTTATCAGAACACCCCTGTATGTTGGTTCAGCACGCTTTATCGGTATCATGTTGATGCGTGTAGTGGGCACAACCGAGGTGAACGAAATGACAGTGAATGTGAGCAAGATGAGCGTCGTCGCTGTTAGGATTGTTCTAACCTTCCTCCTTCGCATGTTCCCGACGCCGAGCGAGAAGGCTGATGCGACTGCTGTGAATCTACCTACATCGGCAGTGTGCATGCCGGTTGTCTCGAACTTTATCTGGCGCATCTGGTCTTCGAACTTGCGCATGACGATTATTGAGACAACGATTGAGAGCGCAAGTATGATGAAGCCAAGTATGATGACCATCGGTGTCGTGTTGATGATAGCGAACGCTGGATGGAAGTAGCGCATGATGAACGAGATGACAGCGAATATAAGGACAGTCACCGTTATCTGCCACTTCAAGTCGGTCATGTAAAAGAAGAGGCGCTCACAGAAGTATGCAAACGGCAGTAGGAGCATCAAGTAGAAGATGATGCCCTTTATGACATCCATCGCTGTCTTCCTAACATCTGGGTAAGCTTTCGACTCGTAGCTCCATGCTGCCCTCGCAAATGTTACGAATGTGTCATAGTTGCGCTTCTCAAGCTCCTTCCTTGCCTCGATGAGGAAATCCCTCGCTTGCTCATGCATCAACCTCATGCGTTCGTTATCAATCCCGTATTGGCGGAGCTTGAGCATCCTTTGGTGATCAATTATCCACATGTCCTGTGCAACTATGTATGGCGTTACGGGTATTGAAGGGTTCTCATCCACGAGGAAGCCAGTGCCAAGGTATTGGTCCTCGGTTGCGTGGACAACCATTTGTGGATGGTCAATGAGGCTTTTATCCGCATTCAGAAGCACGAAGAGAAGCCCAAGGACAGTTGCCCCCATCGTCACTTTTATACGAGTCCCAGGTGTGGCATAGACGACGGCGCAAGGTTCGTAGTGTGATGTCAGCGGCTGTGGGACAGGCAAGGAATAACCGTAGTTGAATGGCTCTGCGCCAGTGACCGCGTCGTAAATGTAGATTTCGCGTAGCAACCAAAACCTTCTTTGGTCAATCATGTCGAATATCGCCATCGGCTTGCACGGGAAGAGCACAACTGATGTTTGCTTGTCAGCAACATCAATCGCAAACTCAATCGGTGATGCCTGAGCACCATTGAAGCCCATATCGGGAGCATAGTCAATCTCGCCAGTCACTGGGTCAAGCCTATACCCTTCAACCCTCACATTACCCCACCTGAACTTTGACTGTGGGAAGCCAACAAACTCAAAGACCGCATCCTTTAACTCTTCCTCAACACCTTGTCTTCCAGCTATCAATGCTGCTATTTGGTAGCGCTGCCAAATAACAAGCGCATCGAAGACGATGGCGAAGAGTATGCCAAGCGCAATTGACTTCCGTGTCCCTTTTGCCACCCCCGCAAGTATTGATGCACATGTCACCACGAGCATGATGAGGACGAGCGGACCATAAGGGATCTGCGTCCGCTTACCCAATGGCAGGCGCTCAACTTTGTCAAAGAGAACAGTTCTAACTCCCATCATCGTCTTCTTAGGAATCGCCGTATGCCTCATGCATGCGATAGCGCCTTTAACTGGTTGGTCAGGGACACTCGTTGTGCTCCTCTCTGGGTCAAACCAAATTAGTTGTCCCTTGACGATTGAGAAGTTATTTTCAAGCTGGAGTTTGAGCAGGCTTGTTGGCGCATTGATCAACTCATAGAGCATGCATGAAAGCATCCTCGCCTGCCTAACCACATTCTCAAAGTTCACATACTCAGGCAAGTCATGAGGTGTATCGACGAGTGGGCGCGCATCGTCTGCTGTGGCGAAGCCTATGCCAGTCTTTCCAGCAACAGTTGCCACCTCACTCTCAAGTGCGAGCATGCCAGGAAGATATGTCCTCCAGTTCTTGCCCTTGATTGGGTTTATGCCATCAACAAAGTAACGCTCCGCATCAAACCAAAATGTGAAACCGATCCTCTCAGCCACTTCACGGCAGAACTTCCCTATGTCCGAGAACTGCCATTGGATGTTCTCAGTGTAGTCAAAGAAGTGCGCCTTATAGAAGACACCGAATGTGGGCGAGCGCGAGGATATGTCTATTGCGATGAAGGCAAGGAGTTGTGGTATCTGTGTGGTCGGATCTATCGTTGTCACCTGTTGCCACTCTTTCTCCTTGTCCAGCCAGTAGCGTATGAACTCGGATACACCTTTCAAGCCGAAGCAGTGCCCAGATGTGGCGAGGAAGACGACCGTCCTATCAAGTGGCATGCGCTTTAAGAGCCGTGCAAGCTCAAGAAGTATAGCGATTGAGTTAGCTTGTTCAGCGCCGGGGGCAAGCGATGGCACGACGGACATTGAATCATAGTATGCGTTCAAAACTATGAATTGGTTTTTGCGTGCCGGGTCTGTGCCCCAAATAACACCAACGATGTTTTTCGCCTCAACTTCTTCCCACTCCATGCTACAGCGCAGGCGAACCGTCAATGGCTTTTCGCCATTCCTACGGAGAAGCGATAGAAGCTCAAGAGCATCCGCACGGCTCATCCAAAAACGAGGTATGTCAATCGGTGTCGTTAAGAACTTAAGCTCAGCCTCCCAACGCGCCATGTCCTTCGGCTCTGGCTCAATGAATATGACTGCCCTCGCACCAAGAAACGGTGCGTTGAACCACTCGGAACCTGTAACGAAGTCAAGCAACACGATGGAGCCCTTCACTTCTTTCTTCCTGAATTCTGAGAGCTTACCTGCGTGTGCATATATGAGGTGCCCTTCAACCCCTTCTGGCGGTAGCTGTGGTGTGCGAACCAAATTCGGATACATCGGGTAGAGCTTGTATGACTTGCCTACATCTGGCAACTCCATTGACGCACCTTTATCAATCGGCGTCGTCACCTTGAACTTGAGTTCCCTAACCTTCTCCACACCTACTTTGCCTTCCTTCACCGTCGGGAGCTCAAGCTCGTCTAAACCGATCTCTTCAAACTTCTGTTTCACCCACTCAGAAGCTTTCCTTTCTCCTGAGTAGCCACAAACCCGCGAGCCAAGAGAGCTTAAATGCTCAACCGTCTCCCTTATGCGAGTTGCATCAATCCCTTCATACAGCTCTTTGTATGCGCTTGTGGATTGGGCGAAGGCTTCAACGAAGCACATGAGCCAAATGAGCAAAGTGATTGGTATCACCATATCCATCCACCTGCTTCGCTCAATCATTCAAAATCACCTCGCACCGAAGGACATAGCCTATCTCGGTTTCACAAGATGTGGTTGGGAATGTATGCCACTACCATTATAGCTCGTCAACGGTGCCTGATGGTCAGTGCGATGGTGAGTTTAGCAATCGTGAGCCAGCGCTTACAAACGCCTAACAGAGGGGTAAACTGTCTAAAGCTTTTGAGACCTTGATGCCTTTGGGGTGATGGAAAGATGAAACCGCAGTTTGGTAAGCATGGGAATGCGATACCACAGCGCATAAGCTCTCTCAGGGCTGTCGTTGTTCAAGCTGTGCTTTTGATTTCGCTCGCTCAATTTGGATGCGACTCAACTAAGCATTTGCCTCAACCACCAAGCACTCCAACTCGGCAGTGGACTGTGATGGTTTACATGAGCGCAGATGACAGCTCGCCTGATTCACTTGAGCCAGATGCAATCAACGACATCAACGAGATGGAACTCGTCGGCTCAGATGAGAATATCGCCATAGTGGTGCAGGTTGACAGAGTCCCATCTCATGATACTTCAAATGGGAATTGGACGACCACAAGGCGCTACCTCGTCACATACGACCCAACATATGACCCAAGCAATCCGAGGAGTGACAGAACGATCAGGTCGCTTTTGATCGGGGATATTGGTGAAGTGAACATGGGCTCGCCCGATACGCTGATTAACTTCATCAGGTGGGCAAAGGCATACTACCCAGCGAAGCACTATGCGCTTGTCTTTTGGGATCACGGCAGGGGTGTTGACGACACCTCACCATACAGACTGCGCACACAACTACTGCGCCCGAGGGGTGTCATCTACGACGACACCGATGAGGACTTCCTTACGACACCAGAGCTTGGCTACGCTTTAAACAAAGTCAAGCCGATTGACCTTGTGGCATTTGATGCATGCTTGATGGCGATGATTGAAGTCGCATACGAGATGCGCAACTCAGCATCGTTCATGTGTGCGTCGCAATCGAGCCCGCCAAACGAAGGCTACCGATACGACCTATGGCTTCGTGAGCTTAAGCAGAAGCCAAACATGAGCCCTCAAGAGCTTGCCAGCGTGATCGTCACAAAGTATGTTGAGAGTGTTGGGTCATACACTGATGTCGCAGAATCTGCCATCAAGCTCTCGGAGGTCGAGAAGCTCGCGGGAACGGTGAGCAAATTTGCGAACGCGCTTATAGGCGTTGCAGACAAGTTTAAACTTGAGCTCGCAAACGCTCGCAACCAAACTTCGTCAGCTCCAGACTACCCTGACTTCAAGGACTTGTATCACTACGCTGAAAATGTCAAAGCGCTTGTTGATGATGCCTCAATACGCTCACTCGCCTCGGATGTCATGGAACAGCTTAAAAGAACTGTGCTCGAAAACAAGACGACAGGTAGCCTGAGCGGTTTTAATGGCTTGAGCATCTACTTGCCCTCACCACCACCTCGCACCACGAGCATAGGGTATGCCAATACAGCTTTCGCTGTTGATACGCAATGGGATGAATGGCTCGCTAAACAAAAGCAATAGGCGTATCTTAAAGTCGCCCGCTCGTTTCATTGCCCATCGCCTATCCACAAGGCACTTAGTGGCATACTGAAGCAACGAGCAAGCACTTATGAAACTCAACGAATGCGTTTAAATGCAACGACAGCGAAGACGAAGTAGGTGAACATGGACATGACAGTGGTTATCTCGTGTCTTCTTGTGGTGGCGTTCGCATACAACCACAATCCGATCAACCCACTGCGTCAAAGCAACCCCTCAATCTTTGAATGCCCACCAATTGATGAAGCACAAGTTGAAGTCATCACGAAAGCAAGCGGTGGAGTCAGCCTCCTTGAGATGCGTTTTCCAACCGCTCTCAAATCTGGGATACCTGAGAACGATATTGTGCACTCAACAGTCTATGTGCCACCTGAGGCGAAGTCCAGCAAAGTGCCATTCGTTGTGATATTGCATGCCTTCGCCTCAAGGGATGCGGAGGTTGAGCGTTACCTTGCAAAGGCTTTTGCGCATCGTGGCATCGCAGCAGCAGTTATGGAGCTACCATATCACCTCCATCGCTCACCGAAAGGGATGGAGAGCGGTGAATTCCTCTTCCGCACATCGCTTGATGGGGTTCTATCTGCCATAAGGCAAGCTGTTATGGATGCGAAGCGCCTCATCGATTGCATCTCCCTACAACCGTTCGTTGACCAAAGCAAAGTTGGCGTTGTAGGGGTGAGCTTTGGCGGTATAATCGCTACACTGCTCTGTTGCGTTGATAAGCGTGTGAGTGTTTGCGTGGATGTGCTTGGTGGCGATTTAGCTATCACGCTTTGGAAGAGTTGGCTCACAAGACCATTCCGTCGCTCCCTTGAGAGGGCTGGGATAACTTTTGAATCCCTTCGCTCACTTGTGCAGTCAGTCAATCCGACGGCTTATGCAAGTGAAGCCAAGGGTAAAAGCATCCTCATGGTTATGAGCGAGTATGATCTTTTCGTCCCGAGGGAAGCATGCCTTGAATTATGGCGAGCCCTTGGATGCCCGCCATTGATTCACCTGTATACAGGTCACCTATGTGCGCAGTTCAGCGCTGAGGCGCTTAAGAACGCCATAGCAAAATTTATCGAAACAACATTCTCCTCGGGCTTGAGCGCAACTGAAGTAGCATCAACGCTAAACCATGTGCCAAGCATTGCTGTGAAGGCTGAAACACTTATAGTCGCTGGTGGTAAAGCTGGAGTTGGGATTGCAATTGAGCTTGCCGATTTGGACAGGGCAAGACGAACATCGCTCGACTTGCATCTCACTACGGGCGGTGTTTATCTTGGCATCCAATGGGAGGCTTCACGCAACTTCGCCGTCGGAGCATGCGTGCGCATGGATGAAAGGCGTGTGCTCAAACCACACATGTCAGCCTTCCTCATATTTTGAGTGCTCAATGTTCATCCAGCGGTCCCTTTGGTATTGGCATTCGCGGAGGCTTTCGTGGAGGCTTCTTTGCTGGCGGCGTTGGTTGCACTTCCTCTATCGGTTCCACCGATGTTGGTGGCTCAGGTGAAAACACAGCACCCAATTTGTCGTAGATGTTACTGAACAAACCTTGAATGGCTCTCCCCAAGAGGAACACACCGATGATGACGGCTACAGCGACAAGAGAAAGCATCAGCCCATAAGCAAGCTTCGTTTGACCTTTACCAAATCGCCTCAGGGAAAGCATCGCCTGCACCTCCCAAATCCTAATGATGCTACGACAGCGGTGTTAAGTGCAACAGCTTAAGTGCCTCATCAACTGAAAGCGATTGCATCACCGCTTGATGCACCGCGCATTTGAAGTAGGTCAAGGAGGCGGGATGACGAAGGTTGGCGGTTTGCTGATTGTGTGTTATAGTGGTGAGCGGATAAAGTTCATCATGGTGAGGTGATGAAAAAATGAAGCGCTCAAAAGCGTTCACGCTGATTGAGCTTTTAGTTGTTATAGCGATAATAGCCATCCTCGCGGCTATCCTCTTCCCCGTCTTCTCGAAGGCTCGTGAGAAAGGGCGTCAGACTGCTTGCGTCTCAAACATGAAACAGATTGCCCTCGCAATGATTGCTTATTCTGAGGATTACGATGGCTTCCTGCCGTGCTTCTGGGACAATGTCGCAGGTGAAAAGCAATACGGAGGTTGGATGTTCTACAACACATTCAACCAGTGCTACAAAAACAACTTTGAACCGCAGAAGGGAAGCATCTACCCGTATGTGAAGAACGAGCAAATCTTCATGTGCCCTTCTGACTCATGCGGACATGGCTGTAGTTATGCGATTAATGGGGCATTGACTCCTGACCCATATGGCGGAAGCCGCTTCCACAGAGGATTACATACAAGCTACATCACAAAGCCATCAACAACTTTCTTGCTACTTGAAGAGCAATGTCCCATCGGAAGCACAGACGATGCGCACTTTAGCCCCGGTTACCCCGCAGGAGGAAACATACCAGAGAAGCGACACTTGGATATGTCAAACTTTGCATTTTGCGATGGGCATGTGAAACCCCTGCGAAGGGAAGCACTCGCCAGCGGTATATACAGCTTCTACCCATAAGCGGATTTTTCCCCGAACATCGGCGATGACTCGGAAACGACGGACATCGTTCGGTGCGGTTTCGCCTGTGAGCAGGAAAACCAGTTTGCCATTGTTGCTTTGCGGTCCGTCGGGTTCAAAAGTGCA
>JBGOEK010000042.1:0-9623 GCA_041537945.1 Candidatus Thermosaccharophagus yellowstonensis | reverse complement strand
TTTTGGCGAAAAGCAAGATACCAAAGCGGATGACGGCTTCGGTGAAAATCCCGACCCCGACGATCGGAACGATGAAAAACACCGGTCTGACAACGCTTGATTGCGGGAAGTCAAGGGTCGGGTTGAGGAAGACGAGCATCAATGTGGCGTATAGGGCTTCGCCGAAGTCAAGAGGCTTTTCTCGGTAGAAAAGCCTCAGCCAAATCGCTCCCCACAGAATGAGGGCAGCGAAAGCGACCAGCGAATTGCGAAATTGGCGAACCAAAAGCCATGTGTCCCTGATGTAGGCTGCCAAGATGTGACTGCCCTTCCTGTGACCCCTTCTCATTCCTTCCCACCGCAACTTATTTTGCAATGACATTGGTTCAAGCGCAATGCGAAACCTTCCACTTATTTGGGCGACTCCCAATGAACTCCCAAACCGCGCTGACTTGCTTCGCCAAGCCATCAAAAGCGAGTGGCGCGGAGCAATCCTTTTTCTTCCCGACTTTTGGTGCCTTTGGAACCAACGAACAATTCAGCCATTAAAGCCACCTCATGGTTGGCTCATTTGGGATGTGAGCCGACAGCGCCAACATCTATTGCAATTGCAAGTTTCCGTGCGAGACAAAAGAAAGCGACTAACGCAAGTGAGGCTTGTAACTGTTCACGAAGAAGTAAAGGCAAAGGCTGTTAACGGGATGGCGAAAGTTGTATGGGCAATAAAACCCACCGACGCTGGGGTGCTCATATTGCAGGGTAGGTCGAGCGTGTTGGCATTTCTCCCGATGCGTTGGACGCCACTTGTCTACGCCGAACGAGTTGGTATCGTTGCTGAAGTTGGACCTGTCCCTGTCCCTATTGGCAAGTGTGAAGAGTGCCAACGAGGAAGAGCTATTGCTCAACAAATTTACGAAAAGTTGCGCCCGCTTAAGGAAGGTTTTGTTTGGGTCTTCCAACGGCTGAGGGCTGGTAGTAGGTATCCAATCGTTGGGGTAGATGTGCCACATTTTCGGATTAAACCTGTTGTTATGTTCTCGAAGTTAGTGGCACCAGGCAGGTGGAGTGTCCTTGCCGAGTTCTTCAAATCGCTTCCCCCACTTGATCCCAATGAAGCAGCAAAAATTGCCCACCATGAAGCCAGAGAAGCAATACTTTACCGACCCTCGGAATGGCTCTCAAGACGAGCACAGATTTTGGAGGACGAATGGTGGATTTATGAAGTTCAAAAGCGTCGGTTCGTCGTTGCTGTTTGGGAAGTTAGGGTAAGGCGTGACATTCCGACCGAGTTTTCTACCTACAACGAAGCAGTCTACCGAACCCGTGAGATAGCTAAAGAAGTTGTCAAGGCACTTCTTTCGCAACCTGCCCGTCGTCTTTCACCTCACCCTTTAGAACCACCCAACAATGTTGCTGGTTTGTTGGTTGAAAAAATTCGTCCCAAAGTTTCAAGTTTGTGCATTGGCTTAATGCCTCGCGCTACCTTATGGTTTGACGGCGTAATCGTTGCTTATTCATCCTCTTTCAAAGAACCAAAACCGGGGAGCTTTGAGCAAGAAGAGCTCCAAATTGAGCAAGAAAAACAACGAATGCTTAGGGAGGGGCAAGTGGAGTTAGCCTTCGTTTGGAAAGGACTTGATGAACCTTTAAAGCCTATCTTCGGCGAAAAAGGTGGCAGTGTGAAAATCCGTTGGCTTAATTGGCTCATACAGAGCCGAAGAAAACCTCCATCGCCTTCTGAGTGGCAAATCACCCCTCCTGACACTGCCCGAATTTTCACCGATGCTGAGTATGAAATCGTCCCAAATGCACCTAACGGCTTTCAAACAATCGAGCCATTTCGCTTGACCGTTAAAACAACTAAACAACCTTCCGAACTTTCGGCATTTCCTACGATCGAAGTGAGCCTCCACACCTCCGACCAACGAGTTGCTGTCATGATGATGAGAGGCGATTTTTCAAGACCACTTGTTCAAGGTTGGATTGGCATCCCTCATTGGCTGGTGACATTGCTCAAATTGCGAGTCACATTTAACTACACCCCTGTCAGCGGCAAAGTGACTGTTATCTTGGAAGGCAATGGGAGACGCTGGAAACGCGAAGGCTTTGCCCAACTCGTCGGTTCATGGGACATCCCTGTTCATCCCCGCTGGTATTTCCCTGACCCTGATAGACCAAAACACTACACTGACATGGCAATCTTCCGCTACATTCCACCTGGGAAATATAAGCTCAAAGTTGAAGGCACCATCGGGGGCAAAGCCAGCGTAGATGTCTCGCTTTTCCCAGGTAAGCAACAAATCGTGACCAGAAGTGAACCTATTCGAGAGGTTCGATGGCAGAAAATCATCACCATCAATATCGGTGACTTGGACACAGTCGTTGTCCCACTGCCACCACCATGAATAGGTGAGGCAAAATGAAACTCGTGATTTTTATGCTACTTCTTACGGCGAATTCTGTGGATTTTGCTCCAGCACAGTTGAGGATAACAACCACTGCCAAAGGTGATTGGAAAAGCCTGCTGAGAGGCGAGATGAAGCAAGTGGCTACCACACCCTTAACGACCACAAAACCAAAAGGGCATTTTGGCAATGAAATCGCTGTAATCGTTTTTGCTGGTGAAGGTGGTCGTGTCGTCCCAAATTTTAAACTGCCTATTCGCCATGAAGGGCGTAGGCGACCTGTAAGGTTTCTGTTTGAAGTGCCTGCCGATCCCAATGAATGGAAGGAAGTTTCACCACTAACAGCACTGAGCGCACATTCTCTGTGGCTCAAACTTCCCATGTGAACGACTATCACGCTGTCCTCAAGTTGAGGGTTGGAAGCTCCCAATAGAAATTTCATCACTCGGTCTGAACTTTTGAGAGGTGTTAAACTGTCCGTTCTTTGCCTTTGTTGTTGGCAGGGACATTGCCTTCCTGTAGCATAGCTTGCTTTTGCCAGTGGCTGATGACGAAGTTTTTTGAGCACCAAGTTCGTTTTGGCGACAGTTCGCTTCAGGCAACTTGCCACCCTTGAGGGACATAGATATTCGTGAACTGGTCAATGGCATACCTGTCGGTCATGCCAGCTATGTAATCACACACAAGCCTTGCAAGCTCGGCTTGAGAAAGCTCCTTGCTCATCTTACCGAATGCGGGGATGAGGTGCGGGTTGTGCATGTAATAGTCAAACAGCGTCTCAATCATGCGCTCAACCTTCTCAACCTCCGCTTTGACCACTTTCTCATCGAGGTAGACCCTCTCGTAGAGGAAGTCCTTCAAATCATCCAATGCCTCAGCGATATCGCTACTCATCTTGATTTCGCCGTCATCAATTCCGTTGGCAACGATGTCGCACACTATCCTTGTTATGCGTTGTGAGTGTGTTTCACCGAGCACCTGTCTCACACGCTTTGGAACATCGCTTTGCTTCAATATACCAGCTCTTATGGCATCATCAAGGTCGTGGTTCACATAGGCTATCCTATCGGCAACCCTTATGACCTTCCCCTCAAGCGTTGATGGTTCTTCGCCATCGCCACCAGATTGCAAGTCAGCCATCCCCTTTGAGTGGTGCAGTATCCCGTCCCTCACTTCCCAAGTGAGGTTCAGCCCCTTGCCATCGCCCTCAAGCAAATCAACCACCCTGAGGCTTTGCTCCCAGTGCCTGAAGCATGCATTCGGATCATACTTTCGGTAAACCCTATCAAGCACTTCCTCACCAGCATGCCCAAACGGTGGATGCCCAAGGTCGTGCCCGAGTGCGATCGCTTCTGCGAGGTCTTCATTCAGCCTCAACGCACGGCATATCGTTCGTCCTATTTGAGCCACCTCAATTGTGTGCGTCATCCTCGTCCTGTAGTGATCGCCCCTTGGTGCAATGAATACCTGTGTCTTGTGCATGAGCCGCCTGAATGCCTTGCTGTGGATTATCCTGTCCCTGTCCCTTTGGAAGTCAGTCCTTATTGGGCACTTCGGCTCTGGCTTCTCCCTCCCCCTGCTGAGCGCCGATTTGGTCGCAAGCTCGTGTAAGTATTTCAGCTCCCATTGCTCTATCATCTCCCTCGGGCACATTGCCATCACCTTCACCAAACGAAAGAATGGTTCATACCTTCATGGCAAAGCTCTGTGCGCATCAAATGGACAGTTTTGAGAAGTCGGCGATGCGCAATAGCTTAGATTCAATCATTTGGAGCAGGGAGAGCCTGTTGAACCTAAGTTTCATGTCGGGATGGATGACGAGGACACCAGTGCCAGCGCCAGTGCCAAAGAAGTCGTCAATCGCTCCCTTAAGCGTGGAGAGCTTGATGAAAGCGTCAGCGTATTCTTCCTCGTTTGAGAGCGCCTCTGGAATCTGGTTTGACACCGCAACAAACTCTTCATACAGCCTCTTTTCGACTTCCTCAACGAGTAGCTCAGGGTCAAAAGGCACATCAGTCCTGTGCTGTGAGAGTATGTTAAGCACCCTTGTGAAAGCTCTCACAGCTTCATTGAAGCCATCGTAGCTTCTCCTCAACTTGTGCAGTGTCCTCGCCCTCACAAGTGCATCAAAGACATCATCAAAGCCAGCCGAGAGGACTGCCTCGCGGATGTCGTAATCAATCCCCTCCTCTTGCAAGAGCGTATCAACTCGCCCTTTGAAGAACGAGAGCAACGAGATGCGAGTCTCATCGGCGGGGCTTCGTAGCAAGCTGGCATCCTTGAGGACTTCCAAAGCACAGTCAATGAGGCTCGATAGCTTCATGTGGAGCTTCTTATAGCACAGCACACCCACGATAGTAGATGCAGCCCTGCGCAACCCAATTGGGTCAGCACTGCCAGTGGGTATTAGACCTCTGTCAAAGCATGCGCAAAGCGTGTCCATCCTGTCAGCGATCCCTAAAAGAGCACCAACAGTCGTTGAGGGCATATCGTCGTTAGCATGGCGTGGCATGTAATGCTCTTTGATCGCCATGGCGACTTCAGGTGGTTCGCCACTCCTTATGGCATACTCGTATCCGATGATCCCTTCAAGCTCAGTCAGCTCTTGCACCATCTGTGTAGCCAAGTCGGCTTTGCATAGCTGAGCAGCCCTGAGCGCTATCTCCTTCTGACGCTCGTCTAAGCCCGCAAGCTCGCAATACCGCAAAACTAACTCTTTGATGCGCTGAACCTTTTCATACATGCTCCCCAAGCCTGTTTGGAAAAGAAGCCCCTTCAACTTCTCAACATACCACTCAAGCGGATGTTTAACATCTTCCCTGAAGAAGAACTCGGCATCGGCAAAGCGTGCTTGCAATACCTTCTCATATCCTTCCCTCACAGTGTCAATCCAATCCGTCCCACCATCACGGATGGCTATGAAGTGTGGTAGCAAACCTTTCCCGCCATTGTCCACGACTGGGAAGTAGCGTTGATGATGGATCATCACGGTCTCAAGCACTTCCTTAGGGAGTGAAAGGTAACGCTCATCAAAGGAGCAAATTACGGATGTTGGGTGCTCCGTCATGAATGTGACCTCGTCGAGCAATTCCTCCCTGATGAGCGGTTTTGCCCCTATTGAGTTAGCCAAGCTTTCAACTTGCTCCCTTATCATGACACGCCTCTCGTCATGCTTGACTATGACATTCGCCTTAGCCATCGCATCAAAGTAGTCTTCAGCTCTGCTCAAAGTCACCAACCCTTTACAAAGCGTCCTGTGACCACGAGATATGCGATCACTTTTCAAGCCAGCAAGCTCAAACTCTATGACATCATCGCCATACAAGGCGAGGAGCCATCGTATCGGTCTGCCGAAGCGGAAGCCACCGCTTCCCCAGCGCATCATCTTCGGGAATGAGAGCTGTGAAGTCACATCTGGCAAAACTTCGGAGAGCACATCCAATGTCCTTCTCCCTCCGACTCGCTTAACCGCAAAGACGAATTTGCCCCTCTCCGTCTCTTCAATGATGAGCTCATCAACAGAAACACCTTGTGAGCGCGCAAAGCCAATTGCAGCCTTAGTTGGCTTGCCAGATTCATCAAACGCAACGCCTGCTGAAGGTCCTCTGACTTTGACTTCCCTCTCAGGTTGCACGGGCGACATCGCTTGAGAGAAAGCAACGAGCCTCCTTGGCGTGGCATAGCATTCTATGCCAGCGTGCTCAATCATCGCCTCATTGAGCGCCTCTTCAAGCAAAGCTTTAAACTGCTCTATTGCTGGCATCAAGAAACGGGCTGGCATCTCCTCGGTGCCGATCTCGTAAACGAAAGCCCTCCACTGGTCTTTCCTATCGCCATCCATTCATGCTCACCCCTTGCACTCATAGTAGCGCTCAAAGTGCTCTATGATCTTTTCCCTCGTAGCAACGCCGGTTGTCCCGATTTGCTTTATCGTCACCGACGCAGCCAAGTTGCCGATGAAAGCTGCTTCAACATCGCTTGCACCAACACATAGCGATGGGACTATGCCAGCAGTAACGCTATCTCCAGCTCCAACAATGTCAATCTCACCCTCAACTTTGACTGCTGGTATGTGAGTTGCGCCTTTGTCACTTATGACCAAGATACCGTTTTCTCCCATCGTGAGGAAAACTGTTTTGCCAACCCTCTCATAGAGCAGTTTCCCGATTCGCATCGCATCCTCTATGCCCATCCCCTCCTTCCACTCCTCGCCGACAGCCAAGGCAGCTTCGTATCTGTTCGGCTTCACCATGACATCTTTGAACTCCCCAATCCTCACCCTTGAATCAGCGTAGAAAACTTTCTCTGGTGAGCGTCTCGCCAAACCGCATATGAACTCTCTCACCCTGTCGGTTATGACACCGCAGTTGCGCTCTTGCACTTGGTCTTGCACTATGACGGCGTCAACATTGTGAATTAAAGTGCTGAGCGCATCAATGAGCCTGTCTTCAATTTCGGCTGGCAATGGGAGACGGTTCTTTATGTCTTGGCGTTCCATCTCAACCTCCTTGCCGTCACGAAGCATCATCGGCTTCGTGTATGTCGGTGTGAAGCGCTCCTCGCAAACGAAGATGTGGTCTGTTACCACCCCTCTCCTCTTCAACCCCTTCAAAAGCTCATACCCTTCGCCATCGTCCCCGATGACGCTCAGCGCATAAATCTTACCAACACTGAGTGAAGCCAGATTGTTGCATATCGTTCCTGCAGCCCCCGGACTACACCTTCTACCTACAACTTGAAACGCCGTTAAACCAGTTTCAAGTGACACCTCGTTTAACGATGGGTCGATGAGCAAGTATTTGTCCAGAAAGAAATCGCCGATGACGACAACGCTCACATTGCTGAAGCTATCAAGTATGCTCATCAACCTTTCCTTGTCCATCATGGCGCTACCAACTCCCCTCCACTGCTGTGATTTCGTTGAGCATGCCCCTATAGCATCGCCTGAACGCCCTTGCATGCTCAATCGCCCTTGCCATGTGCCTTCTTCTGGCTGCCATGAGCATATTAGAAACATGCTCACTCATCAAATTCAAAATCTGCCTACAGCGCTGAGCCACATCTTGCGAAAGCAAGCCAAGTAGGTGCTTTGCGCTCTCATACTCCTTGAGAGCCATCTGGACTTCAAATTGCATCACAGGCGCTGCAAGCGAATTCATCAAAAGGTGTATCTCCTCTACAGGTGGCAGATGCGACGAGATGAGAAGGCAATCAACAATGTCAAAGTCAGCAACGGAAGTAGAGAGCGCATCAGCGCTGACACGCACCCTTAGCCTCGTAGGGCTCGGAAAACGAAGCATATACACACGATGGCGGTGAGCAAGCTTCCCCTTCATGTTTCCCATGCGAATGTTGATGGATAGCTTTGCGCTGGCTTCGGGGAGCTTTGATGGCTTTCCAAACCACCGTAACGCAGTTATGAGAAGCTCTGAAAGCTCATCGCCATCAGGTGAGTGAACGCATAAACGCACATCAGTGCTTTCAGCTTGCTCTATCGCATCAATGGTTTGCTGGAGGCGCGCCTCAACTTGAAAACCATCCAACGGCATGCCACGCCAGTATCTGGATGTAACTTGTGCCTCAGCCGATGCAACCGCTGTAGCCTTAAACAAGTCGACACGCTCGCTTAGCAACTTGCACGCATCTGAGACGATGACGCCATCCGCGCCAGATAGAGCGCTCGCATACACAAACCATTTGAGCTGGTCAGATGTTGGGAAGAACATTCGCAAAGGCTCGCACTCAACCCTACAGTTTGCTTTGCTCTTCAAGGCGATCAAAAACTTTGCATTGCGAAAGCGATCGTGCAACAGCCTCAGAGATGCTTCAACATCACCAAACGGCATCCCAACGCTGAGGCAAATGCGTGATGGCTTCAAGAGGTCAAAAAGCCACGATGCAGTTTTTGCGATGCTTTCATCTTTGAGCGCTCCATCGAAGAAGTCAAACCAAAGGATCGCAACATCACGAAGCAAATGGCGCAAACTCCGAGACGATGCAAACGCCCTAAGCAATGTTTCTGCCTCACTCTTCGAACTCGCCCTCAGCATCAATGATACCGATGAACCGTTTGTGACCCTTAGGACATCGCCGATGAGATTGAGCATATGATCAACAGTATGAGGTCCGAGGGCGAGTGCTGGCATAAGCGTTGTGCCAACATATGATGCGACATTGAGAAGACGCCTGAGCGCCTTCAAATCGCTCTTAGAGGCAACTGATACGATGGCGCATTTGAAGCGGTGCTCAGCTATAACGCTCACATCGTCAAGCGACGACGCCTTGAAATGCGGGAGCACATAAGGGAGCTCAATCGTTTGCGCCATATAGCATCCTCTGCACCTTAACGCATTGCTCTACCTCCGCATAAAAAGTTTGCCACCATCACAAAACAACCGAAGTTAGCCTTAGCACATTCCAGCGAGCTCTCAAAGCTTCAAGCACTTCATTGGATGGGGGCGATTGTGATTTCAGCGATAGGGCGAGTGGGCGCAAGCGCATCACCAGTTGGCAAATACCATTGAATGCGCTTATGCTTTTTGATCGCTAAGGCAGAAACTTCGGTGTATGCGAAAAACTCTGTCTCCCACTCGTGCCAGCCATCACCTTGAATGAAAGCAGGTATAACGAAGGCATCGGTGAAGTAGTAATCCTGTCCACCCCACTTATCAAACTCGTCATCGGGCGGGTGCAGGTTTCCTTTCCTGTCAACCCAATGGAGCGCTTGCGGTGGCGCCAACCCCCCATCGCTATAGACCTTCACCCTCACACGATAGCGCCCTGCTGGCAAAACGCTTGGGAGCGGGAAGGTGTAATAGCTTCCTGCAGGTTCATCTGGTGGTATAGCCCTTGCTACAGTGGCTTTACCGCTCTCATCCTTGACCGTTACTAACGCACCGCCTTTCGCCTCATTAGCTGTGACAGTAATGCCTTTCGGGAACGGTGGTGCTGGGACGGAAGGCGGTGGTGGGTTTTCGGCGCTCAAGGCTTTCGCCACTGGTGCCCACCACTCCGCTTGCAAAACATCATCGGGCGCACTGCACATCCAGAAAAGCCATCCAATTTTGCGGGGCTCGTTTATCAGCCAGTGCTGGAAGGAGAACCAAAGGGTCTCTGGGATGGCGACATGAGGACCAGACCCGGGCACAGTCCCATACTCGTCAAAGAAGATTGGCACATCCCACTTGTCCATCAGGTTTCGCACATACTCTTGCCCGGGCTCCCTCAACTTCCACTCCC
>JBGOEK010000041.1:0-11598 GCA_041537945.1 Candidatus Thermosaccharophagus yellowstonensis | reverse complement strand
TCGCCCTCACCTCATACTCGCTACCGATGCCTCGCCTGATCACATACGGATTGAGCCAATTGCCCGGGGCAAACGGATCACCGTAAGGATACCTCGCCCTCACCTCATACTCGCCACCGATGCCTCGCCTGACCACATACGGATTGAGCCAGTTGCCCGGAGTGAACGGGTCATCAGCTATCGCTGGGAGCGCGAAGCAACTTGCAATGCTGATCAAAAACAAGTGCGTCATTCTCTTTGAGGGCATTGCGCTCACCTTCCTAACTTGAAATGTGAATGGCATTTTTCATTGTAGCGCTTTCGTCCCCTCGGGTCACTGGGAAGCTACGCAGAGGCAAGATGGCTATCTTTGTGCCATCGCTCCTTTGCGGAAAACGGATTGCGGTTTGCCAGCGCAGGTTTAAAATGTAACTGGCAGTTGCATCATCGTAGGAAAGCCTTAGCAAGCATTTGAGGGAGATGATGCTCATGGCGATTCGGGACATCGTATCACCTTCGATTTTTCACCTTTGCGTTTTTGCGTTAGCGTTTCAAGTGTGTGAGGTGGTAGCGATGAGTTTCAACGGACAAGAAACACAGCACCTTGAGAGACTGTCGGAACGCATCATACAGCCTCTGGAATTACAATCCGAGTTTGTGCGGATGCGCATATGTGGGCGAACAGGTGCTTACGAACTTTTGGACAAGCGAAGTGGCGTTAGATGGTTCAGCAACCCATTTGATGCCCGCCTCGGCGATGCAACGGTGCTGGTTAGCGGTAAGGAGAAAAGGGTTGCCCTGAATAAATTTTCATCGCATGTCATCAATGGGAAGGTCATCAAATTGCGCTACCTCGCTGAGGCCGGTGAGCCATCCATTGAAGTTTCATTTGCCCTTGATGGCTCAAGGGTTGATGTTTCATGTGATGCTGAGTGGACAGGCGTGCGCTCCATTTGCCTCCTTGACAACGCTCTTTTTGTCGGCGACGCCGACAAAGGTTCTTTGATCGTGCCAGTGCGCTTGGGCATGTTAATACCGGGCGATAGCGGAAAAGAGTTTGAACACTCCTTCCCGACATTCTCGTATGAAGGTTGCCATATGGAAATGTTTGGGGCGCTTAAGTTTGGCTCCGCAGTTCTCGTTACATGGCACAACCCGTATGTGACACTCCGCTTGCGAAGCATCGTCGGTGAGACAAACCTCAAACCATACAAGCAATTGTTGCTCCCATCGCTTGACCTATCCTCTGGAGCGAAAGGCTTCAGCATTCACTTGCTTGAGAACGGTGATTGCACAAGCATTGCGAGAGCCTACCGTGAAGTGGCAAGGGAAAAGGGCTGGCTTGTCACATGGCATGAGAAGCTAAAGGAGAACCCAGAACGCGGTAAGCTTTTTGGAGCGGTTAATTTCAAGCTTTGGACTTGCCTTGCAAGGCGCATGGACGAGGAAAGCAAGAAAGAAGAATGGGTAAGGGTCAACTGGACTTTTGAGCAGGCTGCAAAAATCGCCGAGCACCTCAAAAACGACTTAGGCATGGAGAGGGTGCTCTTCATACTTGGTGGCTGGATTCATCGTGGCTACGATAACCAGCATCCAGACATACTGCCTGCAGCACCTGAGTGTGGTGGCAATGAAGCACTTATAGATTGCGCAAGAAGGGTGAAAGGCTTAGGTTACCTCTTCTGCTTGCATGACAACTACCAAGACATGTATCGTGATGCACCGTCTTGGGATGAGAGTTACATCATGAAGAACCGTGACGGCAGTTTGGTCAAGGGTGGCAGATGGCTTGGTGGGCGAGCATATCTTACATGTTCAAAGAAGGCGCTTGAACTTGCAATGCGCCCTCAAAACCTGCCAGCGGTCAAAAAATTCTTTGACCCAAACGCCTACTTCATTGACACGACATTCGCAGCCGGTTTGTATGAGTGCTTTGATGAAGCACACCCGCTAACACGCTTAGATGACATGTTCTGGAAGCAAGAGTTGTGTCGGTATGCGAGGAGGCTTTTTGGCATCTTCGGTTCCGAGTGCGGTCGTGAGTGGGGCATACCAGTTTCCGACTTCTTTGAAGGCTTAAGCGGTGTCAGCGGCACTTATTACCACGATGCAAACCTTCTGAACAAACTCGGCGCAACTGTCATGCCAATCTTTGAGATGGTCTACAGGGATTGCATTCAGGTCTATGGCAAGTATGGTTACGACATCTTCAACTCTGCTGAATATGTCCTGCACCACATACTCATCGCACGCCCTTTGAACTACCACAGCATACCGTCTGGACTGTATTGGCAGAAAAGGGAGACCGAGACATTTGTTGATGCCAAACCATCCGTGGGCTCTGTTAAGCGTGTTGACCAAAGCACCTTCAGCATCACATACGAGTGGGACATCAGGAAACCGATAGAAGATGCTTGGCGTGTCTTCGTCCACTTCACCGACGCAAGCGGGAATATAAAGTTCCAGAATGACCATGACCCAATACCACCAACAACCGAGTGGAAGCCACCAAAGGTTGTTATAGGTCCTCTAAGCGTGCGCATACCCGAAGGAGTTACTGGCACATTTGAAATTCGCATGGGATTGTTCAAGCCACCGCAAGGTGAGCGTGCAAGGCTTCGTGGAGTTGATGATGGTCAGAGACGATGCATAGTGGGTCGATTGCATGTCTCTGCCACGGAAGTTAAGTTTGAGCCGATTGAGCAGGTGATGAAGGTTGACCCTGCAATCTTTACGAGAGCCGACAACGGGTGGGCTGAAGGAATGCATCCGCTTGACCGTTTCATGAAAAACACATACGAGATACTTTCGCCGCTTAACGAAATCACTTCTCAGATGCTCATGAGCGGTTATAGTTTTCTGACGCCCGATGGGAAGGTGCGCAAGTCAACTTTCGGTGACGGACAGGTGAGCGTTATCGCCAACATGGGAGCGCAAGCATACGAGTATAATTCAAAGCGCTTCGGCAAGGTTACCTTGCCACCTTATGGCTTCATAGTGGAGGCGCAAACATTCGTTGCCTTCCATGCGAAAAGTTTTAATGGCTTGGATTATGAAGATGCGCCCCTGTTTACGCTTCGGAGTTTAGATGGTAAGCCGCTTGAGCAATCCAATTTGGTTCGCATCTATCACGGCTTTGGCGAGCCAACACTTAGATGGCGAGGGAAAACAATCCAAGTCAACAGGGAGCAGATATTGCGCTTCCGTTAGCGATCCACCTTCACCATTACTTCCTCACTTGCCCATCGCCATAAACGACATACTTGTATGTTGTGAGTTCCTTAAGACCCATCGGACCGCGAGCGTGCAACTTTTGCGTGCTTATACCTATCTCGGCACCGAGACCAAACTCAAAGCCATCCGTGAAGCGTGTGCTCGTATTGACATAAACCGCAGCTGCATCAACTTCGGCGCAGAAGCGTTGTGCGCTCTTCAGATCCCTTGTCACAATTGCCTCACTGTGCTTCGTCCCATGTCGGTTGATATGTTCGATAGCCTCGTCCAAACTGTTCACAACTTTAACGGCGATGATCAGGTCAAGGTATTCTGTATCCCAGTCTTCGTCTTTAGCTGGGACAACCTTCTCATGTTGCGGGAGTATGCGAAGCGTCTCTGGGCAACCACGAATTTCAACGCCAGCATCAAGCAACCTCTTCGCCATCCTCGGTAGGAAAGCCTCCGCAACATCTTTGTGCACGAGCAATGTCTCAGCAGCATTGCAGACGGACGGGCGTTGGCACTTCGCATTGAAGACTATTTCCTCAGCCATGTCCAAATCCGCAGACGCATCCACATACACATGGCAGTTGCCAACACCAGTCTCAATCACTGGCACTGTGGCGTTCTCCATCACATATCGTATGAGCCCAGCACCACCTCGGGGTATAAGCACATCAATGTATTGGTTCAAACGCATAAGGTGTTGTGCTGCAGCCCTCTCAGGCGTGTCGAGCAGTTGGACCGCTTCTGGCGGGACGCCAGCTTCTGCTATGGCTTGCTTTATGACATGCGTTAGAGCAATGTTTGATTGCAGTGCTTCTGAGCCACCCTTTAGCACAACACAGTTTCCAGCCTTAAGGCAAAGACCAGCCGAATCAACGGTCACATTTGGGCGCGCTTCGTAAATTATGCCGATGACACCAAGTGGCACCCTCACCTTCTGGATGACGAGACCGTTTGGACGCTTCCATCCTTCAATTATCTCGCCAACTGGATCTGGCAACGCTGCCACTTGCCTCATGCTCTCGCTCATAGCCTCAATTCTGGCTTCGTTTAGAAGAAGCCTGTCTATGAGTGCCTCGGAGAGCTTCTTCTTGCGAGCAGCTTCAATGTCCTCGCTGTTGCTTGAGAGGATATACTCACGCCTGTCAAGGAGAGCCTCCGCTATGTTAAGCAAAGCCCTGTTCTTCACATCCGTGGATAAGCTTGCAACGATTTGCGAGACCGCCTTCGCTTGCCTCGCTTTCTCTTCAACCATTTGCTCAATGCTCATGCTACTCGGCATAGCAGGCATTCACCCCCTACCTTCATGTTTGCATCTGGCGCTTCATCAGCATGCATTATTACACGAACCGAACATCAAACTATGACGAGGTTATCCCTGTGGATGACCTCATCCGATGGCTTGTAACCGAGGATTGACTCAATCTTGGAAGTATGCGCACCGGCGACCTTGCGCAACTCATCAGCACTGTATGCCACCATGCCCTTAGCGAACACCTCACCATCTTCGCCCACTAACGCAACCACATCACCAGCATCGAAATCCCCTTCAACACCGATAACGCCAGCAGGTAGAAGGCTTTTCCCGCCGCGCAAGATCTGCATCTTTGCGCCCTCGTTCACGATCACCCTCCCACGAGCCCTCGGTGCGTAGGCGAGCCAACGCTTCCTCGCTGGCAGACGACGCCTCGGAACAAAGAATGTCCCTATCGCCTCACCACGCAGTATCCGCTCAATGACATCTGGCTCACGACCATGAGCTATGACGAGCGGGATGCCACAATTCATAGCTATCTCCGCAGCTTGCAGTTTTGAAACCATGCCACCAGTCCCGAACTTTGATTTTCCACCCTCAGCTGACTTGCGCATCTGCTCTGTCACTTCCGTTACCAAATCCAACTTCTTTTCCTCACCATCCTCTGAGTGCATGTAAAACCCATCAACATCCGATAGCATGATAACCAAATCGGCGTCTATGACGAGTCCGACAAGTGCCGCGAGTTGGTCGTTGTCACCGAACTTTATCTCATCAGTAGCCACAGTGTCGTTTTCGTTCACGATCGGGAGGACACCCCACTCGAAAAGCTTTTGGAAGGTGTTTCTCGCATTCAGGAAGCGAGAGCGCACAGCTACATCTTCCCTTGTGAGCAACACCTGTGCTACATGCACCTTGTAGCGCCAAAACAGGTCACGATAGATTGCCATGAGTTGCACTTGCCCAACAGCTGCTGCAGCCTGCTTCTCAGATACGGTGTGCAGTTCAACCAACCCGATGTGAGATACGCCTGCCCTTATGGCTCCCGAACTGACGAGCGCTATGAGCTTGCCACCGTTTTTGGGCTTACCCTTACCATCGCGCATCAGCGAAGCTATTTGGCGTGCGAGGCTATCCATGTATTCAATGTCAAGCTCTTCACCGCCACCAGTCAGGACGCTTGTGCCAACCTTCACAACGAGGCGCTTAACCGATTGGAAGATACTCACCTCTCAATCCAGCCTTCTCACTCAGTTCGCTCAACTTGAAACACCTCCAAGCCATAGCTCATCAATCTCAAACTCCTTACCGTTAACCCTAACACGCTCCCCAACCGATGCGCCAACTGACTTTAGCAACCTACATACACCCAACCTCTCAAGCCTACGCAATGCTTCCATCCTCGCCTCACTGTTCCCCATGTCGAGCATCCTCACAACCCTTTCCACGCTATCACCGCTCAACTCATAAACACCTTCATCAACTTTGCGGATTGATGTTGGCTTCCGCCTCTTCAACGCATCTGGTATTATGAGTTTGCCATGCCACCTCTCGGTTTGCTTATATCGCTTTGGCAGGAGTTGCTTCAGCAGTTCAACAACACGATTCAAAAGTTGAGGTATGCCATCGCCTGTCAAGGCTGAGATGGGGAAGACTTCATACCCCATAGCTTCAAGCTTTGGCTTGCAAACACTTAACAGCGCCCCAGCTTGTGGCAGATCCATCTTGTTTGCGACAACTATTTGTGGTCGCTTTGCGAGCTCTGGGTTGAAAAGCTTTAGCTCCTCGTTCACGACTTCAAAATCCCTTATTGGGTCTCTTCCGTCCACGCCAGCCATGTCAAGCAGGTGTAGCAAAAGCTGACACCGCTCAACATGCCTCAAGAAGCTATGTCCCAAGCCTGCACCTTTATGCGCACCTTCAATCAAGCCAGGTATGTCAGCAACTACGAAACTGAAGTTGTCAACCTTGACAGTCCCCAAGTTCGGCACGAGCGTCGTGAACGGGTAGTCGGCAATCTTCGGCTTGGCAGCCGATATGCGAGATATGAGCGTTGACTTGCCCACATTCGGGTAGCCTATCAATCCGACATCGGCTAAAAGCTTTAACTCCAAACGCAGTCGTCTAACTTCGCCCTTGTCTCCAAACTCAGCAAACCTTGGAGCTTGCCTCACTGGGGTGGCAAAAGCGGAGTTGCCCCTCCCACCAATCCCACCTCGAGCTACGAGGACGCTCATGCCATCTTCATTCAGGTCGGCAAGCAATTCCCCACTTTGAGCATCGTAAACGAGCGTCCCGACCGGAACTTTTATGATGACATCTTCTCCATCCCTGCCCTTCCTCTTGCCTCCGCGACCATGCTCACCATCTTCTGCTTTATAGTAGCGGTTAAGCTGTAAGTCTACGAGTGTGCGCACACCCTCGTCAGCCTGAATTATCACATTTCCACCGCGCCCACCATCACCGCCATCTGGACCGCCCCTTGGGACGAATTTCTCACGCCTGAAGCTAACTGCACCGTTTCCACCGTCGCCAGCTTTGACGATTATCTCAGCCTCGTCAACGAAACGCATCGTTCAATACATCTCACGCATTAAGTGTGATTGCACATCCGCACAATCAAAGCCAGCGGTCACTCACACAGTCGTTTCATTCAAAGGGGGGTTAAGAAGGCGTGGCGTAAACGCTCACCCTCGTCTTGTTCTTACCAACTCGCTCAAACTTAACATAGCCATCAATGAGCGCAAAGAGGGTGTCATCGCTTCCCCAACCGACATTCACCCCTGGAAGTATCCTTGTGCCACGCTGGCGGACAAGCACCGAACCTGCTCTAACGAATTCACCACCAAACGCTTTTACGCCGAGCCTTTTTGAATTGCTATCACGACCGTTTCGAGTGCTCCCGCCACTCTTCTTATGCGCCATCGTCGCTCACCTCTCGCTCATGCGGGATGACGATGTCAATCACTTTAACCTTCGTTAGCCATTGCCTATGCCCATGCTTCCTTCTGTAGCGTTTCTTTGGGCGATACTTGAAGACGATTATTTTCCGCCCACGGTAATGGCTCAAAACTTGCATCACAACCTTTGCGCCCTCAACATATGGAGTGCCAACCCATGTTTTACCGTCCGCCTTAAGTAGCAAAACATTTTGCACTTCAAATGTTTCGCCCTCTGGCAGATCAACCTTATCAACCTCAATATCGATGTTCGGCTCAACATGATATTGTCTCCCAAACGCTTCAACTATAGCGCTGACGCCCACTTCAATCTCACCTCACAGTCACATTACGCAAGTCTGCCTCCGTCGCTTGCGCTCGCTTTCGTCACCTGCGATTAATTGCGCCTTCGATTTGGGGGCACGCTATCAAGTAGCATCATTGCGTTGTTTCAGAGCCTCTTAAAAGTATAGCGCACATGGCACATTAGGCGCTTGCATGAGGCTGAATAGCATCTGTGATTTTGTCGCAGTAAAATTTTGTGGGCGCTTCATGCTGGATCAAAAATGAGGGGGGTGATTGATAGCCATGCGCAAAACAACCATGAGCGCAAGAGAACGCTTCAAAGCAACGATGACATTCGGTGAACCTGACAGGGTCTTCTACATGCCACATTGGTTTTGGAGCACGACGATTGAGCGCTGGCACACCGAAGGGCTACCAAGAGATGTGCACATTGACGAATACTTCGGCTTCGACAGATACGAGGTTGTGCCGATCAACTTGGGCTTGCTACCACCGTTTGAGCCAGAGATTTACTACGAGGATGATGAGTATCGCATCTACAGGCGCGGTGACGGTCAGATAGTTAAGGAGTTTAAGCGTCGTCCCGAAGGGAGTATGCCCCAATGGCTTGATTACGCTCTGAAGAGCGAAGAGGACTGGGAAAGATATTTCAAGCCACGCCTCAACCCAAACTCACCAGCACGCTACCCGCTTTGGTGGGATGATTATGTTCGCTCCGTCAGGGACAGGGATTATCCCCTCGGGATACACCTCGGCTCATATTACGGCTGGCTGAGGAACTGGATGGGAGTTGAGAACTTGAGCTACATGATGTATGACAACCCGCAACTCGTCGAAGAGATGTGCAACTACTTAGCTGACTTCGTGATAAAGACGGTTGAGAGAGCACTTGAGGAGGTTAGACCGGACTTTGCGCTCATGTGGGAAGATATGGCTATGAAGTCTGGTCCGCTCTGCTCACCCGAACACTTCCGCAGGTTCATGCTCCCGTGCTACAAGAAGGTGACAAGCTTCGCACGCTCCTATGGCGTTGAGATAGTTTTGCTTGACAGCGATGGGCATGTTGACCCTCTCATACCACTTTGGCTTGAGGGCGGTGTGACGGGAGTCTACCCGTTTGAGAGAGCTGCGGGCGAAGATATAGTCGCACTTAGAAAGCAGTATGGGAAGAGGTTGGTCATCATAGGTGGCGTTGATAAGCGTGTGCTCGCAAGGAGCGAAGAGGAAATAAAACACCACCTGCTTGAAGAGCTACAGTTGCCATGGATGCTCTCAGAAGGTGGCTATGTGCCATTCGTTGATCATGCAGTCCCACCAGATGTGCCTTTGAAGAATTTCCAGTTCTACTGGGACTTGGTGAGGAAGATCGCTGAGGGTGAGCTTGCATGAAGCGCTCTTGAAACTGTGCAATTGGAGGTGATGAGTTGATGGGTAGCAAGGATAAATTCATAGGCGTGCTCAGGTTTGAGGAGGCTGGGACGCTCTCACTGCCGACATTGTTCTGGCAGATACACGGAGAGACGATAAGGAGGTGGCAAAGGGAAGGGTTGCCTAAAGATGTGCATGTCGTTGCGCACCTTGGGCTTGAGCGTGTTGAGCTTATGCCGATCAACATCGGCACACTGCCACACTACGAGAGGGGAAAGCTCGAGGAAATCGAGGAATGGCGCCTCAGCATGGACAGGGAGTTCAAAGCTACAATAGGCAAGGAGATCGAGGTCGTTGAGGAACAACCGCCGATAAGGGAGAAGAAGGATTGGGAGTGGTTCAAGACTTTGCTAAATCCACACTCGCCAGCACGCTACCCACGCTTCTGGGAGCATTACAAAAAGGTTGTCTCAGAGAGGACTTACGCTCTCGGCATATACGCTGGCTCACCGCTTAGCTGGGTTGCTGAGTGGCTTGGCATCAGGGGCTTCTGCAGGGCATTGAACGAAGACAAACAATGGCTCACGGAAATGATCGAGTGGCTGACTGACTTCGTCATCGAGACAACGAGAAAGGCGCTTATCGATGTCAAGGTTGATTTCGCCATGCTAAGTGAGGGCAGAGCTTACAAGCTTCTCTCAGCAGTTGGCGATGAGGTGATAACCTCGCTTACGAAGAAGCCTTATGAGCGCCTTGTAGGGCATTTAAGGGAGCACGGCATTGAGTTGATCATAATGCACGCTGTTGGGAATGTTGAGCCACTTTTACCAACATGGCTTGATGTGGGCATAAACGCCATATCGCCAATACAGGTGACATCGGGGATGGATGTCATTTCGCTGCGCAGGCGCTATGGCAAAAGCTTGGCGCTCATCGGCGGGATAGATAGGGAAGCACTCTCTTGGAGCAAAAGGGATGTCACAGAGGAAGTGATGCACAAAGTCCCTCAACTGCTCGAGGAAGGCGGATACATACCAGCACCAGATGGTGTTGTGAATGCGAACATACCATGGGAGAACATGCGCTACTGCCTACAGCTTCTGCGCAGTATAGCTCAAGTTTGAGCCACACTGGTAACAAGAGGTGTTCAAAAGGATGTGAAGTTGCTCCAGTTCGGAGCTGGAAACATCGGGCGAGGCTTCATAGGGCAAATATTTTCTCACGCTGGCTATGAGGTTGTCTTCGTGGAGATCAACGAAGAACTCATCAAGCTCATCAACGAGCGCCGTTGCTACAAAGTTGAAGTGCGAGACGAGGAGCGGAAGATAATTCTGGTTGAAGGTGTTAGGGCGATACACATCAACGATGTGGATTCGGTTGTCCGTGAGCTTTGCGAATGTGATGTAGCCTCAACAGCTGTCGGCGTATCAGCGTTGCCATCGCTCTACCCAGTTATAGCCCTCGGATTGCTTAAACGCTGGGAAAGTGGCGGAAAGCCGCTTGACATAATCATATGTGAGAACTTGCGCAACGCCTCATCACACTTCAAGGAAGGCTTGCTGAAGTATCTGCCGAGTGACTTCCCGATAGATGACTTTGTTGGGCTCGTCGAAACGAGCATCGGAAGGATGATCCCGATAATGCCAGAGGAAGTGAGGCGTGAAGACCCGTTGCTCATTTACGCTGAGGCATACGACACGCTCATTGTTGATGGGCTCGCCTTCAAAAACGAGCTCCCAAAAGTCCCACAGATCGATCCGAAGAAAAACATCAAAGCGTATGTTGATAGGAAGCTCTTCATCCACAACCTCGGGCATAGCGCGGTTGCCTACATGGCTTATGTAACGGACGCAAGCATAAAACACATCTGGAAGGCTATGGAGAACGATGAGATAAGGTCGGTGGCAAAGGAGGCGATGTGGGAGTCAGCGCTTTCACTCATCCGTGAATATCCGCAGGAGTTTGACGAAGAGAACCAACGCCAGCACATAGATGACCTGTTGCGCAGGTTCTCGAACAAGTATCTTGGCGATACCGTTTACAGGGTCGGAAGGGACATACAAAGGAAGATCGGAAGGGATGAAAGGATCGTTGGCGCCATCCTCCTTGACCTTAGGCACAATGTTGAACCGATGGCTACGGCAAAGGTTTTGGCTTCAGCGTTGCTCTTCCGTGCAACCGATGATGAAGGGAAGATGTATCCGAAGGATGAGGAGTTCGTGCGCAAGTGGTATCCAAAAGGCGTTGAAGAAATTCTAACCGAGCTATGTGGGTTAGATGAAAACGACATCGCTCAAAGGCGCATCATTGAGCGCGTGCGCAACCTGCACGATAAACTTGTCAGGCGTTAGCATTTAACACCTCTTCCACATGAGAAACGAAATCATGCCACCGGAGGCGATAAGGGCATGAGGTCAAATAGTAACCTTTTGCTGTTTGGGCTTGTTGTTGGCTTGACAGCGTTTGCATTGGCTAAATTCTCCAGAAACGTGAGAGCGTCATCAAATCTTGTGACTTTAGAAAACAGTT
>JBGOEK010000040.1:0-12517 GCA_041537945.1 Candidatus Thermosaccharophagus yellowstonensis | reverse complement strand
AAACTTTGAAGGACGCACAAATTGAGCGCGCCCGATGTTTGCTCATTTGCACCGGTAACGATTTGACGAACTTGGAAATCGCGCTGACCGCTCGCGAACTGAACCCGAACTTGCGGATAGTGATGAGACTTTTCAGCGACGAGTTAGCGGAGCGGGCTCAAAAGTTTTTGGGCGTTCAAGTGGCTCTGTCCAGTTCTGCCATCGCGGCGCCTGCGATGGTGGCAGCAGCGCTGAGCAAAAGCCTCGCCCACGCCTTCTATGTCGGCGAGCATCTCTTCCATGTCGCCGAAATCAACTTGGAAGAAACCAGCCCTCTTTCGGGGTTGACGGTTGGTGATTTGGAGCGGCGGTCATCGGTCTCCGTCGTCCTGTTGCGCCGTTCCGACGGGACACTCGTTCACCATCCGTCTGCTAACACGCTTTTGCAATCGGGCGACACTCTGGTCATAATCGGCACGCCGGAGCAAATTGCGTCGCTGCAAGCTTAGCCATAGCGCAGGAACGAAGCGCGCCAAAGCATCCTTTCGAAGCTCGGAGCGCATAACCTGATGAGCAAAAAGCATTGGTGGCACACCAACGAATCAGTTTACTTCGTCCATCCGTTCATCCCTCGCCCGACGACGATGGGACGATTGCTACGCACGATGTTGCTTCAGCGCGCCCCGATTCTTCTCCAGACAACCATTGCACCCGTGTGGTTGACGGAGGAAGAGGAAGAAGGGTTGGTGGCTGAAATTTCCAAATGTGAGCGATACGGACAGCGGCAAGATATTTTGGTGCGCGAGATGCGCGCCATCATAGAACGGCTGATTCGAGACCAGTCACAAACGGCAAGCCCTATTGGTGGTGAGGTTGCCGATTGCTCATTTGTCTTCATCACCGCGTAAGTCGGTTGCGTAAGCCTTTGCTGTTTTTCCTAACGCCTTCAACTTAAAGCCACAACTCTCCATTACACCTCACACCTTTCGTGACATAATTTGACTGTGCAACAATGTCATTGCCCCGCCAAATTGGGACGGAGGGAGCGCCACATGGATGAGGTTAACAGTGTGGGTGATCTAATCCGTGAGCCAGAAGTAGTTCTTCGCATAGGTGTTCTCGCCTTGCAAGGTGATTTCATGGAGCACATGCAGATGGTGGAGAAGTGTGGTTGTGAGGCAGTCAAAGTTCGCCTTGAGCGTGAGCTTGAAGAGATTGATGGGTTGATAATCCCGGGCGGAGAGAGCACAACCTTTGGGGTGATCATGGAGAGGCATAACCTCATCCAGCCGATACGAAAGAAAGCTCTCTCTGGCATGCCTATCTTTGGGACATGTGCTGGTGCCATCGTGCTCGCAAAGGAGATTGAAGGTAGCGACCAACCTCGTCTTTCGCTCATGGACATATCGGTTAGGCGTAACGCGTTTGGTAGGCAGATAAACAGCTTTGAGGCTGATATTGAGATTGAAGTGCTTGGCGAACCACCGTTTAGAGCTGTCTTCATAAGAGCGCCGATCATCACGCGAGTTGGCTCAGGTGTAAAGGTGCTCGCAACATTTGAAGATAAAATCGTCCTCGCACAACAGGATAACTTGATAGCATGTGCATTCCACCCCGAACTCACAAACGATTTGCGGTTGCATCAGTATTTCATCTCACTCTGCGAAGCGTATGCGTTAAAGCGCATGGGGAAGTGAGATGCTACTTCACCGTTTGCTCAGCGCCTTCGTTGGGTTGCCCATCGCAATCGCGTTGGTGTGTATCGGTGGCTTGCCATTTGCTATCGCAATCTGCGCCCTCGCTATCTTGGCTGCGGGTGAGCTCACTGTAGCGTTCGGTGGAGCTGGAATTGATGTGGTCAAAGAAGTGGCGTTGCCATGCCTCATTGTGGGCATCATCGGGACTTACATGCTCGCAGGAGAACAACAGGTGTTGCTTTACCTATGGAGCGCAATCATGTTCGTGAGCGTGTTCGGGAGCATGTCATTTCACATAGCGTTTCATAGTGAGCATAGACAACTTGGCTCTCGTTCGGCAAGCATATCTGCGACTGTTTTTGTGGTTGCTTATGTTGGCATGTTCGCTTTCATGGTCATGTTGCGTGAGCACGAATGCGGGCGTGAGTTGATGTTTTTGAGCATGCTAACTGCGTGGGGCATGGATGCGGTGGCTTATTTCGTTGGCAGGTGGCTTGGCGGGAGGAAGATCTGTGAGAGGGTGAGCCCGGGGAAGACGGTGCTTGGAAGCGTTGCGGGGTTGATAACGGCAGTGTTGCTTGCGCCGTTCATCGCCTTCGTCTTTCAAAGCATTCAAACATCTGGCGCTTCGGTGCTCAGCACCGCAAAGGCGTTTCCGATAGGTCTCATCATCGGGACATTGGGGCAAGTTGGCGACATGTGCAAAAGCGTTATCAAGCGCGATGTCGGAATTAAGGACTTCAGCAGTATCATCCCAGGGCATGGTGGTGTGCTTGACAGGTTTGACAGCTTGCTCATCTCAACGCCTCTCGTCTACTTCTATGCTCTCATCGCTCTATAATGTTGCGGGCTTTCGCATAAGCATTGAAGTTGTATTCGTTGCTTAAGCTCACCTCTTGCGCCCTCACTGAGCCATCGCCCAACTGCAGAGCACAGAGCCTCATGGCCACGGGAAGAATGGAGCGGTTTTCCTCGTCACCATCGCATAGACAGCCCAAACTATAGCCATGAAGAACTCACCGAATATGAGTCCGATGAAGAATGGGCGCATGCGCATGTATGTCTGCATGCCACCGTAGCGCAGTATAAGGCTCTTAACAGCCCACGCTACCATCACTGGGAACCAAAAGACTATCATCGTCCAAGAGGCACTCAAAGCATATCCGAGCGGATAGAGCGACCACCACCAGTATCGTGAGCGCATGAAGGCGAGAAAGACGGTTATGGCGATCCCGATCAGGAAAGATGTCCGATGGTAATATGGGAAGCGCTCTGGTGATTGCAGGATGCTCATAGCGTGTCCAAATCCCCAAATGCAATTCCCCCAATACGCATAGCTATACATGTTCACGGCACCATACTTGTATGGCAGTAGTAGCTCAACATGACATGAAGCCAAGATGGAGAAAAGTATCGTCACAACAATTGGGAGCAGTAAAGCACGGCGTGAGAACTTGAGCACATCAGCCATCTTGAGCGCATCGAGTATCGGGGTTAGGATAAGCCCGCGCAAGTCCCTCGTGAAGACCGCATCTATGAAGCACATCGGTGTTAAGTTTTTCGCCTCCAAGCGTCTCGCTGGGATGAAGAGTTGAACTATGTCGATTGGGCGGAATGATGTTTCCGTCATCATAAGACCTGCCTCGGAAACGCTGCGAGCCATAACGAGCACAACAACGCCAAGGTAAATCCCCATCTCGACCACCGCAAACCAAAGCGCCATCCCCGCAAGCCAGCACCAGATGACGGAAACAAGGAAGGAGATGAGCAAGCACCAGAACGCCACCCTGATCGGCATAAGCTCATCGCTTCGTTCAACGCTTTCTAAGTGCTTCAAGCCAATGCTATGTAGCAAAGCCGTCTTAAGGTATGGCATGGCTGACTTCAACATGAAAGCCGTCAGAACGATGTATGCGCCAGCAACTTGATAACCCATGTGAAGGTGGGTTGGGTATAGAGGCATGGCTTCAACATAGAGTCCGAGCCATGCCATAACGACACTCTGCAACCTCGCAAACCAGAAGAAGACCCAAAGGCTGAAGAGAAGTTGAGTTGGGAGGAAGTAGCCAAACCCAACGGCTGCGAGTGAGCCATAAACAGTTGTGAACGGCATGGCGTTCCAAGGACGCTGTGTGAAGTATTGATTGAGGTTATGTTGCAAGCGCACCTCTGGTATGGTCGGATAGATTGTGTGCAAGCCGTTGAGCGTGAAGATGAAAGAAGGTATGAGGAAACCAATCCATGCCAACCTGTTCGTCACGAGCGAGCGTAGCATGCTCGCATCCGCCAACTGCATGGGTGGTTGAGTCAGGGGGAATGTCAGCTTCTCGTTGTCAACCCATTGGCGCCGAAGGAATGTCGCCATGCATATGAATGCGCAATAAACGGAGAGCACGATCACGCTCCATGCGAGTAGAGGGCGAACCCACTCACCAAAAGGTATTGAGCCTTCCTTTATGCCCTCATAGAAGTAGCGAGAGACTGGTTGCTTCTCCAAGCCAGATGGATCAAACGGAACGAGCCATGGCTTTATGTGTGGGAAGAATGTTTCAACCCACTTGTTCTCGGGGGTGGCATAGTAGTTGATGGCAACCAAAACGGGTATGAGCTTCTCCATCAACCCGCGTGAAGCTATCATCGTCCCGATAGCCACCATCACATAGATGGTGACGATCTCGCTCGGTCTGAGTAGCGTTCGCTTGAGCAATCTGCTGAGGGCATAGTTCGCAACAGCAACGATGAATGTCATACCGAGGGCTATGGGTGAGAACTGGCATATGGCAATCTGAATCTGCTTGACCACCAACTCAGAATATGCGACAACCCAAATGGCTCCATAAGTTAATGCCAAGCCGATAAGAAGCGCTATCGGGCTTATGACCTTTCCCTTCCTCTCACTCTCAACTTCCAAAACTCTGGTATCTCTTTCACGGTAGCTCAAGCGGGCTCACCGCCACTCCTCGTGTTCGCCTTAAGATGTTTCATTTGAACGACTTAGCTCACTTGGCTCACATGGTAGCTTGGGAAGGAGTGCCTCCTTAACTGGCGAGAATGAAAGGCGATGTATTGGGCAAGGTCCCCACTTGAGCAAGGCAAGCTTGTGCATCGGTGTGGCATAGCCTTTGTGTGAGTCAAAGCCATATTGTGGGTAGCGCTTATGCATGCGCATCATCCATCTATCACGGACAACCTTTGCAACTATGCTCGCAGCCGATATCGGTGGGCAGATCTCGTCGCCCTTTATCACCCAAACACACCTGTATGGCATCTCACCGATCGGGTCACCATCAATGAGCACGACATCGGGAGCTATGCCAAGCTTTGCGATAGCGCGTTTCATGGCGAGGAGTGTCGCACGGCGTATGTTCAATTTGTCGATCTCCTTTGGCGAAGCCATCCCGATGCTTATCAATGCCTCCTTGCGTAGAAGCTTGTAGAGACGCTGTCTGTGCATGGCGCTCATCACTTTTGAGTCCTTCAGCTCATCAAAAGCGGGGAACGAATCAGGCATGTAAACTGCTGCTGCCACAACTGGACCTGCGATCGGACCCCTGCCAGCTTCATCCACACCAACGATGAGACTACAACCTTTGAGCTTGAGGTCGGTTATCAATCGCTCAACCTCTTCCTTCCCTCTAACGCATATCGCTCCTGTTGGGCGCATCGCCACCACTTCGGAGACCTGTGAGGGTTTTCGGCAACCGTAAGTAATGATGCCACGCGCTTGTTCATGCATCTCGTTGAAATCGGAATTGAACGCCAGTTTCGTGCTATCATACAGAGAGAAGCTCACGGTTCAAATGCGTAATTTCCATCGGTTGAAGGTAGCGATGCCATGACAGGGCGAGAGAGGTTCATTCGAATAATGACCTTCCAAGATGTTGACCGTTACCCTTACTTTGAGCTTGGGATATGGGGGCAAACATACGAAAGGTGGTTGCGTGAAGGATTGAATGAAGAGGATCTTGTAGGTGACTGGTTCAAGGGCGAACCTAAGTTCGCAATGCTGGACAAGAGGGAGTTCATACCACTAAGGTTGGGACCGATCCCGGGGTTTGAATGCAAGGTGCTCGAGGAGAACGAAAGGTATGTAGTTTTCACCGACCAGTTTGGGCGCAAGCGTAGGGCGCTGAAGGATGGCACCGCAAGAGGGACAAGGCTTTCCATGGATACTTACTTGGACTTCTTCGTCAAGGACAAGGCTGACTTTCTGGAGATGCAAAAGCACTATGATCCCGATGAGCCTTCTCGCTACCCTTCAAACTGGGATGAACTGAAGAGGCAATATGCAAGCAGGGATTATCCGCTCTACCTTTACCCGAACTGCGCGTTCGGTGGGCTGTATTGGAACTTGAGGGAGTGGATGGGCACGGAGAATCTGTCTTACGCCTTCTTTGACAAGCCGAGCTTGGTCCATGAGATGCTTGACTTCTTCGTTGACTTCTTCATGCGAGCAACTAAGAGAGCGCTAACTGAGGTTGAAGTTGACGCCTGCATAATCAACGAAGACTTCGCCTACAACGCAGGACCGTTGATCTCACCGAAGATTTACAAGGAGTTTTTCTTCCCGAGGCACAAGGCAATCTGCGAATTCTTGTATAGCCATGGCGTGAAGGTGATTGAGCTTGACAGCGACGGCAACACAGAAGCTTTATTGCCCATGCTGATCGAGGCAGGCTTCAACTGCCACTGGCCTCTTGAGTCAGCAGCGAACATGGACCCAGTGAAGATACGAAAGAAATATGGCACATCGCTCGCCCTGATGGGTGGCATTGACAAAAGGGAGCTCGCAAAGGGAAAGAAAGCCATTGAAGAAGAGTTGAGAAGGAAAGTCTTGCCGATGCTCGAAACCGGTGGCTACATACCTACAGTTGACCACACCATCCCTCCAGATGTGTCACTTGAGAACGCCCTCTATTACTTCGAACTAAAACGGGCAATCGCGGAGGGCAAGTGGAGATAGTGGAGATAACAGATTGCACCTTAAACGCCACATCGCTTTAACCTTTGGGTGGCTGATGCGATGTTTTTGATGTAGCATTGTGTGGAGGTAGTGAGGGCAAGGAACTTTGAAGGCAAGTGAAGCGATGAGGGGTGAAGTGATATGCTTGTGCCCGATGTTGTGTGCAGTGGTAAAGCTTTGCTCAAGGACATCGAATTGACGATGCCCTCCGAATCTGAAGTCGCTATTTGGTGGTTGGGGCAAAATTCTTTTGTGCTCAAGTGCAACGGGGTTGTAGTTTACACAGACCCATACCTCTCCTCCAATCCGAGGAGGTTTACACCGCCACCGATCATGCCTTTTGAAGTTACGAATGCGAACATCGTCACATGCTCCCATGAGCATTCAGACCACATTGACCCTGATACGATCCCGCACATCGCAACTGCATCTCCAAACGCCAAGTTCGTTGTTCCAAGGAGAGCTTTGAAGCTCATGCTCAGCCTCGGCTTGACAAGCGACAGGGTTGTGCTCATGAACGATGGGGAATGCGTGGAATTGTTCGGCGTTAAGATTTGGGCTATAAAGGCAAGGCACGAAAGGTTTGACGAAGACGAGTTTGGAGGCTTCCCTTACTTGAGTTACATGTTTGAGATGGCAGGTGTCCGCATATACCACGCTGGCGATGGAATACCATACGATGGATTGGTGAGCAGATTGAGAAGCTACGAACCACACATAATGCTCATGCCGATAAACGGGAGGGATGGCGAGCGCTACAGGCGCAACATAATTGGCAACTTCACATTCCAAGAGGCTGGCGACATATCAGCAGATGTTGGCGCAAAGCTTGTCATCCCGATGCACTGGGGCACATTCGCCGACAACACGGAAGACCCTTTGAAGTTCGTTGACTATGTGACATCACGCTACAGCAACTTGCAGGTTAAAGTCCTCGCCATAGGCGAGCGCTTGATATGGTCATCAAAGCCTAAACAAAATTAGCCTCGAACGGGCAACGGCACCTCACATAGCGCTCCTCAATCAACTCCGCTACAGCTAAGAGCGTTTGTGAATTTATTCCGTGCAGTTGCGCATAGCATTGGAGCAGTTTGCTATGCTCGCCTCTCACGAGCACTTGATGGTGGAAGCCCCTCAGCTTCCTCACATCGCTCACATCGTCCAACTTGACGGCAACGGATGTCCTGCAACCACCCCAAGGTGGCGTATCAAGATTTTCAACCACAGTTCCCTCGCCAAACATCAAGTTGCTCGGACCGAGGAAACGCAACACCGTAGCCCTCTTCCCAGTCTTCCACAGCACTTGCATAGCAACACCGGTGTTGGACTCTGCATGGCTACGCAGGATGAAAGGAGCTCTCTCCTCGGAGAGGAAGCCAGTCAAATGAAGTGGGCATGTGCAGTGAGCTGTGATGAGAGTTTGCCTTACTGTGTCTGGGACTGGGTTTCCCATGAAGCCGGGGCGTTCGAGCAAGTATTGGCTCAGCATCAGCGTTAGAGTCGCATCCCTGTCCGCTTCACAGCCAGCTTGAAAGCCCTCATCACGCAAGTGCGTGAACGCCAAGCAAGGTGGTGGAACTTGCCTGTTGGCAACCAGCGGGAGGCAATCCGTAGCTACAGCATCAGCATCATAAGCCTCAAGGATGCTTCGGTGCGCAAAGTAAGTTCGAGCAGCGTTAACGATGTCTTCGTCCTTCGGCTCAACTATCTTGCGAGCCATGCGCTTGTATGCTGAGGCAAGCGCACGAACACGAGCATCGTCAGGCGAAACCTTGTTGTATTCTTCAACATAGCGCTTCACAGGCACCATGACAACCTCAGTGCCAAGCAACTCAACCTTTGCGCTCGCCTCTTTGTCACCATGGATTATTGCGAGACGGCTTTGGCTCATCAGCTTGCCAGCTTTTATGGCGAGCAAAGCTTGCCTCACACCTTCCAAGTCAACTGAAGAGACATACCAAACCTTTGGCAGAGTGGAGAATGTGTGCATAGGACCGATGAACGCAACTCCAACTGGGGCGTATATTATCGTCTTGATGCCGGTATCAACGAGCATCTTCACCAAGCCCCAAAGGTAAATGTGATGAGAGATAACGAGCAAAGCATCTGGTGGGTTCGCTTTCAACCTCTCACAATAAGCCTTCGCCTCACCATCGTTGGAGATGAACTTCGGTTCAATCAACAAATCAACACCGACATCTTTAGCCATGCTCCTTAGCGAGGTTGAGAGCTCACGCTCGCGCTGCTCAACTGGGTATGCTGCACCAGGCCAGCCCATCCACCAAGGTGTTGGTAGACGCACAAAAACAGCGTTAACGATAGCTCTTGGCTTTGAGGCTTGCCTCGCAAGCCCATCTGGGAGGGAGACCTTTGCAACGCTTGCAAGTGCTTCCGAGATAGAACCAAGCGGAGCTGTAAGAGCACACGCACTTGTAGCGCACACACCTTTGATGAACTGCCTCCTGCTAATGTGCATCCTCTCACTCACGATAGCCCACCTCCCCTTTCTAAAATCCCTACTTCGCCACACCATGAAAAACAATTAGCACGCAATGTGCGCAATCGCAACATCAATGTGAGCCGACCTTAAATGAGCCAACCTGAGCGACGCCATCTGAGCAACGCAGATCGAGCAGTTTAGATTCGCCTGAGCATGAAGCGGATGACATTGATGAGCGAAACAACCACCGCACGGATTGCGAGCATGAGCATGCCCACATACATTGCGGGTGTCCAGCGACATCTGGCGCAAACCTCATCCTTTGAAACCCTCCCGAGCTTGACCTCACATAAAGGTTCTCTCTCCCTGATCGGGATGATGCTCCCATCCTTTCGTCGCTCAATCCTTTCGCCCCACACTTTGATTATCCTTTGCTCCTCGCCGATACTCTCACGCAGTGAATCATCAAGCTCATCGAGTTCGCATAGCCATTTCCTCACGCACTCAGCGCCGACTTGGAAATCGTTCTCACGGAAGCGCCTGCTGAGGAAGCCAGCAAAGTGCCCGAGAGCCTCACCACAGAGCAACTCATCTGGCATGCCGACATCGCCCAACAGCGAAGGGCTAACCAAGTCTATGCGCACTTGCCTTTTGCCCGTTGTCCCACTAACCTTATCAAGCACTGCCTTGAGCAAGTCAACCGCTAACTCAACATCGCTATGCGCACTCCAACCGCTTTCGTTTTCGTCCTTATCAACATGCCCATCGTGCTCGCCGGAGCAAAACCGTTGAGCCCTTATGCGTCCCAAGTCTTTTTCAACTTCTGCCCTCACATCCTCCAACGCCTCAATGAAGCCATCTACAACTTGAGGGTTTTCAAGTAGCCATCTTTTCATTCGCTCAAGCAGGATCGTTTTCCACTTTATCCTGCTATTGAGCTTTTGAGCGCCTCTCAAGTCGTCAAATACATCGTTGACATTGAAGCGGGCACTCAAAACGCCCATGAGGACATCAACCATTAGCGGTTGCAGACCGTGTGCTGGCTTTGTCGGCATCGGCGTTTGTGCTCTCGGGCTGATTACCACAATCAGCCTCTTTGCATCTGTGTCATCTATTGGCTCTTGGTCAATCAAGCCGATGCGATGAGGTTCGTAAAGCGCATCGAAAGCTATCCCGATGGGACAGTTGTGCATCACGCCGCCATCAATGAAATCAAACATGATGACTTCGCTTCCACTTGCATCAAGCCAAACATGATTTGCGATGTATTCCATAGCGCCCCTCTCGAGGCGCTGTGCTGGGAAGACAGCCGGGAACGCTGCCGACGATAAAGCGACGCTGGCAACATAGCGCCACGAGTATCGCCCATGTGGTGTCAATGCGCCACGAGGAGTTAAAACCATAGCCTTCCAATCACGGTTTGTTGACGCAAGGAGTGGACGCCCGAAATCCTCCAAGATCGGTATGCGGTAGTGAAGCGGTGACAAATTCGTCAGCATCGCCACATAGCGCAAGTTGGCATCGTCGGGGCAATGAGGTGGCTCAACATCAGCGAGCAGTTCGCACGAGATCTCCATCAATCGTCTCATGGAGAACACGCCGTTGAGTTCGCTCACAAGCATAAGTTCATGAAGCTGTGGGTGCGTCACCCAAGCGTGGTAAAGCCAAGATGGTTCACCATCGGTAAGGATGATGTAGGCGAGTAAAGCACCAGTTATAGCACCCGCTGATGAGCCGACAACAACATCAATGGTGAGGGGTGGCTTATCGTTTGCCAGTCGGCGCGCAAGCAATGCACACCTTGCAAGCTCAAATGCTGCACCCGCTTCATAACTGCCAAGGGATGCAGCGCCGGGGAAAACAACGGCAAGACGCAATTGGCTCACCAATGCATCACCTCGCAAGCATGAGCTAACTTGAGGCTTCATTTCAAGAGGTTAGTGAAAACGAGGCGAAGTGTGAAGGCTGATCAATTGGATGGCTTCACTCCTCACAGATTGATGCAACTTGGGGTGGGCGAAAGATGGCTTCACCAAGCGATCTTGCTGATGAGCAAATGATGCGACGAGTTTCGTTCACTCCGTCACTTGATTGGGCGCTCCAAAATCAAGGTGAAGGCATCGCCGTTGTTTATCAAAGCCTCATCGGTCAGTAGAGACGAGAGCGCTCGTCTCCAGATGCGCCTTGGGCGCTTCACCCATGGGAAGTCATCTCTCCTTGATATGATGAAAGCCCACCTGTAGCCAAGCGATTGAAGCCATTGCAGAAGCCCTTCAACTTCTTCGGGTTGCAAATAGGAAGGATGGACTTCCATGACGAGCGTCGGCTTGTCTCGTTTCAGTGTTCTTTCAACGCCGTGAAGCGCCTTGACTTCCCAACCTTCAATGTCCATGCGGATGAGGTCAATCGGCTGTTCAAGTTGACGGACGAGTTCATCAACTGTGGTTGTAGGCACAGTTATTGACTGCTCACAGCTTTTTGGAGTTGGCATAAGCGAATGCCAGTTTGAACCCTTTGAGATGAACATTTGAGCCACCCCAACCTCATCGCTTATGGCGACGGGCACAACAACGGCGTTTGTCACCCTGTTGAGCTTCAGGTTCAATCTAAGCAGGCGGACATTTTCAGGGTGAGGCTCGACAGCGATGACCATCCCCGTTGGACCAACGAGGTGTGAAAGTAGCAAAGTGTAGTAGCCGATGTTTGCCCCGATCTCCAAAACAGTGTCGCCGTGCAAAACGAAGCCAGCTAAGAACTTCGTAAGCGTTGGCTCGTGGACACGATAGAAGGCTAACTCACGCCCGATGCCCTCATCAGTGCCGCTGACGAGCATCGTGAACCCGTTAACATTCGGCACCATCACATAATCACAGCCCTCAATCTGAACCCATTCAAACTCCTCACGCCACTTGACCATCGGCTGACGAAGCTTAAGCCAGACAACCTCAAACACCTCCCGAAGACCACCCTCGCGAAAGACCCTAACCGCTGTCTTCAACTTGTGCTCAAGGAGCGAGAAAACAGCCCTTACCATCTCCGTTCACCACCCTTTGAACCATGGAACCACGATAAGCCGACCATTGCCAACCCATTTAGACGCAACACCAAACTACGGGTTTGCATACACAGCACGGCAATGAAAAAGTGGTAAAGTCTTCCGTTCATGCACCGTGCCATCAACATGGGCTAAGGCTTGTAGCATACTTGGTTTGTTGAAACCGTCACTCATTTCTTACCAACTCGCAAGCCATGTCCCTTGGTCTTGTTTTGCCCATAGGCTTCAGCCTATGGCATGTTGGAGCTTCTAAAGCGAGGTGAAGGGTGGAATGGAAGCGAGGTTGACGGGTCTGGACTATGCGATTGTGGTCGGCTACATCGTTTTTGCGCTGGGGATTGGTGTCCTGTTGGCTCGCAGGGCGGCTCAAAGCATTGCCCAGT
>JBGOEK010000039.1:0-14620 GCA_041537945.1 Candidatus Thermosaccharophagus yellowstonensis | reverse complement strand
GCCGCGTCCGCTTGGATGTTCGTGGGACACCTTTGAAGGGCGTGCTTTATCGGCTGCAAGTTGACGCCGCTGAAACCGATGTGGCTCTTCGTGACGCCTACCTTGAGTTGAGGGCAGGAGACGGCTTCTTCACCTTCGGTCACTTCAAAGTCCCGCTGCTTGAAGAAGTCTTGGAGTCTTCGTCAGTGCGCTGGACTCCCGAACGGGCAAGGGTTTCAACGGCGTTGTTCCCCGGCGAGCGAGACAGAGGCATCGCTTACACGCTCCGCAAGCAAGGTCTGCCAGAAATCACTCTGGGACTTTTCAGCGGGACGAGGAGCACGGAAACGCAAGACAGCCTCACCTCCCGAAAGAGTTGGCTTGTCCGAGTTGTCCAGCCACTGGACAAGGAAGGCAAGTTGGGTCGGATTTGGGTTGGTCGGATGGATGGCGTCGGGCGCAAGGATTTCGGTGCACTTCTCGGCATCGCCAATTTTGATCGGGAACGAACCGTCGTTGGACTACTGTTAACGCCCATCAGTGGCTTGACTTTGCGAGCCGAATGGGTTGACGGAAAAGACGCAGGCACCGCTGCCAACTCAACCGTCAAGGTTCGCGGCTGGTATGCTTTGCTGGGCTACAAATTGCCCGACCAACCCATCACCATCTACGCCAAACACGACCAATACGACCCAAACAGGAATGTGGCAGGCAACACTTTCCGACGCAATGCGTTGGGCATCCAGTATGACCTGAACAAAGTGACGAGGTTGAACTTGACTTGGGAGAAGGAGAAGAACCCAAGTGCGACCCGCTGGACTTTCCAAACACAAGTGCGCTACTGAAGGAAACAAGGGAGCGCTCATAACTCATGCCAATTCGTCCTCATCTTCAAATGCTTTGGGATGAGAAGCTATGCGTGCGTGCATAGCTATCGATTTGGGCACATCTTCATGCAAGGTAGCGGTTGTTGATGAGCGCTTAAACATACGGGCGCTCGCATCGTCTCGTTTTGAAACGCATTATCCAAAGCCACTTTTAGCGGAGCAGGATTTAAGCGACTGGTGGAGGGCGGTTTGTAGCGCTACAAAGGACGCGTTAGCTTTGGCTGGCGATGTGAGCGTTGAAGTGATCTCGCTTTCTTCACAGCGTGAGGGTCTCGTGTTGCTTGATGAAAGTTTTGAGCCGTTGCGCAAAGCCATCGTTTGGGTTGACAGGCGTGCCAGCTTTGAGCTGTGTGAGTTGATCAACGAATTTGGTGTTGATTGGCTCTCACAGGTGGTTGGCGTTATACCATCGGCTGGCTTCACTGCGCCACTACTGCGCTGGGTCAGAAGGAATGAACCCGATGTGTTTCAAAAAGCGAGGTTCATAACCCAACCCAAAGGCTTCCTCATAGCTCGTATGACTGGGAAGTTCGCCATCGACATAACGCTTGCACCACGCTTCTCACTTTTTGACATGCGCACGATGAAATACAGTGATGAGCTACTTAGCTGGGCTGGCGTGAACGAACAGCAACTGCCAAAGGTTGTTAAGCCGAATGAAGTGGTTGGCTTGTTGAGCAGTGAGGTGGCATCTCAACTTGGCTTGCCCGATGGCATCCCTGTGGTTGCTGGCATGGGAGATAGGCAATGCGAGGCGCTCGGGTTGGCGCTTGAGCCGATGGTTGAAGTGATGGTCGCAAGTGGAACTGCAGCGAACATATCCGTCCTTGTGGACACCGATGTTGATTCTCTCGGGCTTGATGTGCATGTTGCAAGAGGACCTAACATAGGTGACTTAAAGCAACTTGAGCTTGGCATATGGGCATGCGGTGCAGCTTTAAACTGGCTTGCGCGTGAGTTGCTTGGCATGCAAGTTGCGCATGAAAGAACATTGGAAGCCATTGAAAGCGAGCTTGGAAAGAGCACTAACGCAAGTTCGCTCATAGTCCTCCCATTTTTCGCGGGTGCTGGCGCACCGCATTGGGACGCTGATGTGCTTGCGTGCATCATCGGGCTGACATTGGGACACAACAAGAGCGACATCATAAGGGCGACGCTTGAAGCGCTTGCAGTTGAAGTGGCTGAGAATGTTGAACTTTACCGTCGTGCCATAGGAACGCTTAAACGCATCGTTCATTGCGGTGGGCTGGCACAGATGCCTTTGTTCAATCAAGCCATCGCTGACGCAACTCAAATGGAAGTCCATCTACCATCATCACACGATGCTGCAGTCCTTGGGGCAGCTTGCATTGGGCTGTCATTGCTGACTGGCGAAGACGAAATTCATGTGGCAGGAAAGCTAAACCCACGAGGAGAAGTCATCACTTGCAATGATGAAGGTGTTAAGCGGATGAAGCTTCGCTCCCAACTACAAAGGGATGCCTATAATGCCTTAGCTACACTCATGCACGAGGCACATCGCATCCTCTCAAAGCCCTACACCACCAACACCTAATCACTCCTCTTCAACACGGTGCTATTTCAGTGCCTGAAGTGTCTTGTGCCAGTGAAGACCATCGCAACTCCGTAGCTGTTGCAAAGTGCTATGACATCTTCATCTCGCTTTGAGCCACCTGGTTGGATGATCGCCCTTACGCCTGCTTTCGCTGCTATCTCAGGACCGTCGGTGTGTGGGAAGAATGCCTCCGAAGCGAGCACAGCCCCTTTTGCTCTTTCGCCAGCGCTCTCAACAGCGAGCTTGACTGAGATTGCCCTGTTCATTTGTCCTGCGCCAACCCCTACTGTGACGCCGTCTTTTGCGAGCACAACTGCGTTTGACTTAACATGCTTGACGACCTTCCATGCGAACTCCAAATCACGCCACTCAGAATCAGTCGGTGCTGTCTCTGTCACGACTTTCCATTGTGACCTATCTTCGGCGAGCGCATCAACCGATTGTATGAGGAGACCACCAGTTACCGACTTAAACGCAAAGCTATCGGCGAGTGCCTCTGGAGGCTCAAGTGTTCCATCGAGCAACAACAGGCGCACAGATTGACCCCACCCGCTTCTGTTTGTGATGAGTTCATATGCGTTTTCTTCGTATCCGGGCGCGATTATCGCTTCATAGAAGCTACCCTTGACGATGATCTCCTTTGCTGTGTCTTCGTCAACGGTTCGGTTGAATGCTATGATGCCACCGAAGCGGGCTTCCTTGTCTGCGTCCCTCGCTTTGACGAAAGCCTCAGCGAGCGTTTCGCCGATTGCGCATCCACACGGGTTTGTGTGCTTGATTATCGCAGCTGCTGGCTCTTTGAACTCACGCACAAGTTCAAGCGCTGCATCCAAGTCAGCTATGTTGTTGTAGGACAAAGGTATGCCATGCAACTGGCGCGCTGTTGAGATGCAAGGGTGTTTGAAGTTCGGCAGGACATAAAATGCACCCTGTTGGTGCGGGTTCTCACCATAGCGAAGTTTCAGAGCGAGCTTGCACGAGATCGTTAATGTCTCAGGGAATGGCTCTCCGATTAGATTGCGGAAGTAGTTTGCTATGCATGCGTCATAGGAGGCGGTATGCCTGAATGCTTTTGCAGCGAGTTCCATGCGTAGCTTAAGCGAGGTCATGCAGTTGTTTGAACGCAGTTCCGAGAGCACCCTATCGTAATCCTCTGGGTCGACGATCACAGTCACGCTCTCGTAATTCTTCGCTGCAGCCCTTATGAGCGATGGTCCGCCAATGTCAATCTGCTCTATAGCCTCTTCGAGGGTCACATCGGGGCGGGAGATAGTCTCCTCGAAAGGGTATAAGTTGACCGCCACAAGGTCAATGAAGCCGATGCCGTGCTCGCTCAGTTGACGCACATGTTCCTCTTTGCTCCTGATTGCGAGTATGCCACCGTGTATTTTCGGGTGAAGTGTTTTCACGCGCCCATCAAGCATCTCTGGGAAGCCAGTTACATCGGAGACATCGGTGACTTTTATTCCAGCTTCCCTTAGCGTCCTCGCGGTCCCGCCAGTCGATATGATTTCGATGCCAAGCTCACTCAAGCCCTTAGCGAACTCAACGATGCCTCTTTTGTCCGAAACGCTTATCAATGCCCTCTCAACCTTCCTTTCCATCTCCGCATCCCTCCAAGGGTTTCGGAGTGAGGGGACATCCCTGCGGATGTAGCAACTTGTTTGCCTTTATGCGAATGCCAAGCCGAGGATAAGCAACAGAAGAGATGCGACGATAAAAAGTGCCGTCACGATGAGAGCCTTTGGTTTCACTTTCCCCTCTGCATCGAATGCGAAGATGATGCATGCCACCTGTGATGCCACATAGCCGATGAATCCGACCAAAGTCGCAATCACCCAGATGATGTTGAGCGATTCAAGCGGCATGCTATTTCACTCGCCCAAAATCTTTTTCAGTCTCTCGTCTATTGTGTGCTCGCTCACCAAGCCCACAATCCTATCAACGACTTGTCCGCCCTTGAAGAAGATGAGCGTTGGTATGCTCATTATTGAGTAGCGGATTGCCAACCCTTGGTTCTCATCCACATTCACTTTTGCCACCTTGATCTTCCCTTGGTAGCGCTCCGCTATGCGCTCAACAATCGGTGCCATCGCACGGCAAGGTCCACACCATGGCGCCCAGAAGTCAACCATCGAAGGCGTCTCGCTGTTCAATATCTCGGAATCGAAGTTGGCTTCGGTTACCTCAATCACCGCCATCTAATTCACCCCCCATTAAGTTCAGCTCCCGCCTGATGTGCAGATATATTGTAACAGCGAAACCTCAAGTGTTAGTTGCACATTAGCATTGAGCAACAGCGCATGCCTTGCTCTTGTGAGCGCTTCCGTAAGTCTTACGAGGCGTTGTGGTTCGTAACGCACGGTGCGCTGTTTTGTGGCATCGCCGCTTAAGTGCGTCACTGTTTGTTCGGCTTGCATACCACACAGCATCGCCAAGTAGTCTCTTATGCATCCGAGCAGTGTGTCGATCCCCCTCAAGGCGTGCTTCCTTTCAGGTTCAACTGCGTCTGCCGAGCTTGACGGGAATATTTTGCTCAGCGATGCTCCAAGAGCTATGATTCGTTCCGAAAGCTTTATCGCTTCAATCGGTTCGGCTGTGACGATGTGCTCCAACAGTTTCCTCGCCTCGTCCATTGTGTCTTTAACGCTTTCGCTTTTCGCGAAGGCGAACGCCAATCCCGGGCGCCCCTTTGAGAGCCTTGCGCACAGTGTTGCGGTATGGCTTTCCATCCCGAGACGGCTCATGAGTGCCTCGGTTATCTTGTGAGTTGGCACAAGTCCGAAGCGCACAACCTGACAGCGTGAAATGACCGTCCTCGGTAACGCCATCTGGTTTGCGGTGATGAGTATGATGACGACATTGTGAGCAGGTTCTTCAAGCGTCTTCAGAATGCAATTTGCTGCCTCTTCGGTTGCGAGTTCCGCATCGTCAATGATGTAGACCTTGAACCGAGAGTGCCTCGCCGAAAGCATCGCGTCAGAGCGCATCCGCCTCATGTTATCCACTCGGATTGATAAAGCCCTCACCTCCTCTTCATCCTGATGGGCTGTCGGGGCGATGATTTGAACATCTAAGGAGGTGCCGCTATCGATGTGTTTGCAACTCTGACAGGCATCGCATGAATCAACCCCTTCGCTGTCTGCCACTTGGTTTAAGCAGTTCAAAGCTTTCGCAAACTGAACAGCTGTTGTGCGTTTGCCGATGTGAGATGGTCCGCAAAACGCATATGCGTGAGCCACCTTGCCTTTGGCACAAGCCATCTTCAAAAGCTTTATGGCTCCTTCGTTACCCACGATGTCTTTTAACGCCACAGCGCATTCACCGCCTCATGTCTTCTTTTGGAGCAGGCATGAAAGCTTCTCCCAAACCATCGCTGCCACATCCTCGGCTGGCAAACTCGCATCCAAAACGACGACCCTCTCTGGCTCGTTCCTCGCAATCTCAAGATAACCCTCCCTTACCCTCTCGTGGAAACTTATTGGGCGTTGCTCAATCCTGTCAAGCGAACTTTTCAAACCTCTCAAGCGACGCAACCCCAAAGCTGGCTCTATGTCAAGCAGGAATGTGACATGCGGTTTAAGTGATTGTGTCGCAAGGTCGTTGAGCATGTTGATAAGCTCAAGCGGTAACCCAAGCCCGTAATGCTGATATGCTAAAGTCGAATCGCAATACCTCTCACATATGACGAGCTTGCCCTCCTTCAGCGCAGGCAGTATCACTTCCTCCACATGTTGTGCCCTATCAGCGAGGAAGAGAAAGAGCTCGCACACTTTGTTCATATGCGTCTGCCATGAAAGTAGCATCTCTCTTATCTGTTCGCCAAGCTTCGTCCCACCGGGTTCTTTCGTCAAGATGAAGCTGTAGCCGTATCTCTCAAGCCTCTCTGCGAGCATCCTGACTTGAGTCGATTTTCCACTCCCTTCAATCCCTTCGAATGTGATGAAGAGGCAGTTTGGCTTTGTGTTGCTTTCACGCACCATATGGTTTCAACCCTTTCGGCATGATCGCAAACTCAAATTTAAATTTAATTCACTCGGCGCTTCGTTTCCCCTCGGGTGTGCGAAGTGGCAATCGATGGCATGCAAGAATAAGATGTTGAGTTGGTGCTAATAGCAGGTTGAGGAGTCTCGTTTATGGAGGTGGGCTTATCATGGAGGTGGAACTCATCGAACCGTTTGAAGGACCGAGGACTCCAAAGCCAGAAGAGGTTGAGAGCGTCATAGATGTGCTTCACAAGGTTTTCTTTGAACCACACGGCGCACCACACTACGAAGTCGGTGCTTCAAGGTGGCCGATGGCGCTCCGTCCCGGAGCTATAGACGAAACATTCGCCATGTTCCATGAGGGGAGGGCAGTTTCGGTCATACAGCGCCTTGAGCGCGACTTCACCGTTTATGGATGCAAACTGCGCATCGGCTATGTCGGTAGCGTGAGCACCTTGCCGGAGTTCCGCAACAGAGGTCTTGCAAGCACAATACTCGCTACCACTATGCACCGCTTCATGGAGAACGGAGTTGACTTTGTATGCATCTCTGGCGACAGACCGATGTATCGCAGGGTCGGCGCAAGACCAACGGGTGGTGTGCTCAGGTTCAGAGCGACTGCAGGTGAGCTTAAAGGGATGCTCGTTGACGCTCCGAGTGTATTGCTCCGAAAGGCTTCAAAAGAAGATGCGCAACTGCTTGCGCGCCTTTACGAAGGCGAGGCGTTAAGGTTCATCCGCCCCGTCTCCGATTATGAGGTTGTGCTCAAGTATGAGCACTGCGCTGGTCAGAGGTGCGAATTCCAAATCATTGAAGAAGCTAACACTCAAGTCGGCTACTTGCTCCTCACGAGCTTGCAAGAGCACGATGGCATGAAATGGGTAAGGGTTTTTGAATTTTGTGGTGAGAGGATATACATCATGGGCGCATTGCGGGCGCTCGCCTTTTCTCTCCCAAGCGATGCTGAGGTGTGGATTGATGTAGGGCACACGGATGCGCTTAAAAGGCTTCTTGAGTTGAGAGGGGTCAAATGGACTGAGGTGAGGCGTCCTGGCACTTATGCCGTTGTTGATTTCGTTTCAACGATGCGCAAGTTGATGCCATACCTTGAGAGTCATCTGCCAGCCAGTTTCGTTCGAAGCCTTGAGCTAAACGCTGGCAGGGAAAGGTTCGTTGCGTATGGCGAAGGTGGATGGCTTCAGGTGACGGGCGAGACGAACCTCGTTTGGATGATGCTTGGAACACCGCCAGAAGAAACCATAAGCGGAGTGCGCGCCCATGGGTTGGGAGAGAGGATGCTTAAGGAATGCTTCCCACTGCCTTTGCCACCGGTTGAGATGAACATGATTTGAGGTTTCGCCAGCCAAAGTGGTATGATGACTATGGCACATACGAAAAACGGTTGGTGATCGAAGATGGTATGTGAAGCACATCGCAGAGTGAGGTTAAGCTATGGGCAAGCCTTCCTTGAGCTTGCAGTTGGCGTGGTGATGCTCGTTTTGGTTGTCAGTGGTATTCTCTTTTTCGGGCAGATGTTCAGCTACTTGCACATCATCAACACAGCGGCGAGGGAGGGCGCAAGGAACGCTGCTCTATGCAAATCCGATGCCGAAGTTAGGAGCATAGTTTATCAGCGTCTCTCATCGTTGCCGAACTATGAGAAGGCGAGGGTGATAATTGAGCCACCTGAGGGCAGTCGTGTTCGTGGTGCACCTGTGACTGTGACTGTCATCTACGACACAAAGCTGTTGCCGGGGCTACCTCAATTAATCTCGAGTGAGCGTCCGATCGTTGCGAGGGCGACATTCAGGTGGCTATGTGGAATGTGATTTTCCAAGTTCGTTATGCACTGGCGATGCAAACCAACTTGTGTCAAACTTTTGATTGCAGTCCGAGGATAGGCGGGATCAAACTTTGGTGGAGGTGAGGGGAATGGCTCAAGGACCTGAAGTCACCCCAACGGGTGAGCAACCACAAACTGAAGTGACTGTGACGACACCACAGCGTGGTGGCGCAACTTTCCTTTGGGGTTTCGTTTTGGGGTTAATAATCGGTGGCGCTGCGATGACGGCTGTGCTTGTGCGCCAATGGTATATGCCACTACAAAGCATAAGGGAAGAGAATGCCTCATTGCAAGACCAACTTGCACGCCTCCAAGAAAATGTCACGAAGGCAAACGAGATACGCAGGAAGGCTGAAGCGGCAGCAGAGCAACTGGCAACTGCATTCAGACAACTTCAAGATGCTTTGAGCAAGCTCGGAATACAACTCCCAGAGGCAAGCGAGGCACAAAAACCACCGCAACCCGAAAAGGGGAAGCAACCAGCAGAACAACCACAACAGCCACCGCAACCACCTCAGCCACAACAACCTCCTCAGCAACCAACGGAGCAACCTCAGCAACCTCCAACACCACAGCAGTGATGGTTGTAACTTAGTTGTAGCACGGTGCATGGAAGGCGTTGCTAATGTTGGTGAAAGTGTTGCACGGTGGATCAGCTAAGACCAAAAGGGTGGTAACAGCGTGTGTGAGCATAGCTGTGGTAGGGTGGTTGGTAAGTGCAGGTTTGCGCTCGCAGGGCAAGTTGGCGGTTAAGGAGCAGAAGCCTGAGGATGTTGTTTTGGCTATGTTTAACGCTATGGAGCGCGGCGATGTGAAGGCTTATTTGTCCCTCCTTGATGGTAAGGCGAAAGAGAGGGTGATGCTGTTTCTTCGTGAGGTTGGGTGGAAGGAATTTGGGAGGCAACTCCAGAGGATGCACGATGGGATAAAGGGCATCGCAGTTTTACCCGATGAGTTCGCTTCCGAGGATGAGGTGAAGCTCAAAGTCGAGCTTGTTTTTGAGGGGAAGAACGAAACGCAGTCTTTTCGCCTAAAGAGGTATGGCAGGCAATGGAAGATCATAGAGCTAACGCAACCTGAGCACCAACCTCAGGCGATACCTTATGGGACGCCCGTGAGGGAGCTTTAGCCTTAACTTTTTGAGATGTGGAGGTGATGGTTTTGGGATGAGTGTTGAGATAGGCGTCTTTGGTGGTTCTGGGTTCTACGAACTCGGTGAGGCTGTAGAGACATTGCGCATGAACACGCCATATGGTGCGCCGAGCGATTCTATCACGATAGTTGAGATAGCGGGCAAGAGGGTGGCGTTCTTGCCGAGGCACGGGAGAAACCATCAGTATCCGCCTCACAAGATCCCGTATAAGGCGAACTTGTGGGCTATGAAGGAGTTAGGTGTCAAACGCATAATCGCACCATGCGCCGTCGGCAGTTTGCAGAAGCACATCAAGCCGGGCGACATCGTCATTTGTGATCAGTTTGTTGACCGCACAAGACATCGTGATGACACATTTTACAACGGACCGATAACGACACACATCTCAACTGCTGATCCATACTGCCCACAACTTAGGGAGCTCGCCATAGCTTGTGGGCGTGAGTTGGGCTTGCCGTTGCATGAGCGAGGCACTGTCGTCGTCATAGAAGGTCCGAGGTTCTCAACGAAAGCCGAGAGCAAATGGTTTACAAGCCTCGGTTGGGAAGTCATCAACATGACGCAATACCCAGAGTGCGTGCTCGCAAGAGAGCTTGAAATGTGCTATGTGAACATCTCACTTGTGACCGATTACGACACGGGGCTTGTGGTTGAGGGTGAGGTTGAACCGGTAAGTGCTGAGGAAGTCATGCGCGTCTTTTCGGAGAACATAGAGAAAGCGCGTTCGCTCATCAGGTTGATGATTGAGCGGATGCCGAAGGAGCGCACATGCAAATGCGGTGAAGCGCTTAAGGGAGCGCAAGTCATCGTCTAACAAGTGGCAAATGAGGGGTGAGGTTAAACTATGGAGTATATTGAAGGGCTGAAGGAAGCGATAAGGACTATCCCCGACTTCCCAAAGCCCGGTGTCCTCTTCCGTGACATAACGCCGATATTGCAGAAGCCAGATCTTTTCCGTAGGGTCATAAAGGCATTTGCGGATCGCTACAAGGATGCCTCAATCGATGTTGTGACAGCAGTTGAAGCACGCGGATTTATATTTGGTGCCCCGCTCGCACTTGAGTTGAACGCGAGTTTCGTGCCCATGCGTAAGAAGGGGAAGCTACCTTACAAAACGCTCTCAATCACTTACGAGCTTGAGTATGGCGAGGACACAATCGAGATGCATGTTGATGCTATAAGCGAGGGGCAAAGGGTGCTCGTATTTGACGATGTGCTTGCAACTGGCGGGACTGCTCTTGCGATGGTCAAGCTTGTCGAGCAAGCTGGCGGCAATGTCGTTGAAGTTGCATTCCTTATAGAGCTCGTTGACTTGAAAGGACGGGAGAAGTTGGCGGGCTACAATGTGTTTTCGTTAGTGAAGCTCTGAGGTAATGGGGGTGCGAAAAAAAATGGCTCTGTTCAGTGCAAGCGATATTTTGGACATGGCGATTGAGATGGAGCGGATAGGGTATAGGTTCTACGACGCCTTATCGAAACACGCTTCAGATGATGAAGGCTCAGCCATGTTTCGCTGGCTCGCAAACGAGGAGCTAAACCACGAGAAGGACTTCGCCCAATTGCGTGACAAGGTGGCTTCACAAACCCTGCCAGAAAGCTACCCAGGTGAGTGGCAAGCATATGTTCAAGCGCTTGTTGAATCTCGCACCATCCTCGGAGACGAAGATATAAAGCGCTTAGCTGTGAGCGCAAACTTCGTTGAGGCACTCAAAGTAGGTATTGCGCTTGAGAAGGACAGCATCCTTTTCTACGAAGCGCTCAAAGTGTATGTCCCCGAGGGCGAGCGTAAAACAGTTGAAGCAATAATTGCACAAGAACAAAGCCACCTAAAGAGGCTCTCCGATGTCCTCAAGGAGTTCACACATTGAAGTTGTTCGCTGAGCGATAATCTTCACCTTGCGAAGTGGTGCATCACTTTTCAACTGCTATTTGCTCAGCCTCGTCCTCTTCCTCAGCCCATGCCCAATACCAGCCGTTCCTTGCCCAATCGTATTCTTCAGACTCCCACGCTTTGTCGGCGAGCTTCGCATACTCTGATGACCATTGACGGAGCTTTTGTGAATGGCAGGTTATGATTGCTTCTGCACCGTCATGAGTCGGGCTGGCGTTCGTCTTCCGTATCACTTCCTCAAGCAACTCGTTGTGGTCAATGATTATGCAAGGGCGCAGGCGGTTTTTGCACATCCTTTGAACTCGCCTGTATTCGCGGAAGAAGGGCGACTGAAGTGCTTCAATCAATGTGCAGTTGTTAATGTTGTGTGTGGCGAAGTGGGCGAACACGCACGGCTCAATGTCACCACGATAGTTTATGTGTAAGTAGAGTCTGCCTGCCGCGAGGCATCCATCGGTTAATGGCGCATCGCTCCAGAAGTCAAACCAAGCAAGGGGTCGTGTTCTTCTAACCTCAAGCTCAACCCTGCGTAGCTTATCGCGTTGCTCTGGTGTAACCATCATATCAGGGTCGTCGTCCTTCCCGACGGGCACATAAAGGAATGTCCAACCGAACATGCACCCCTTCTCTATGAGGAAGTCGTAGAACGATATGTCAGATACGACATCAGCGTTGTAGCGTGTAACGGTTGTTGAGAAGCCGAAGATGATGCCTTCGCTTTTGAGCATGTCCATTGCTTCCATCACTTTCCTGAAGACGCCCTTGCCACGCCTCTCATCTGTCTCCTTCTCATAGCCCTCAATGCTAATTGCTGGATAGACATTGCCCAACTCTGCGAGCCTTCTAACGAGCTCCGGCGTGAAGCGTGTCCCGTTGGTGTAAACCTGAAAGACGCAATCGTTATGCAGTTCGTAGAGGTCGAGCAGGTCTTCCCTTATGAAAGGCTCGCCACCAGTGATGGTGTAGAAGTAGATCGCCATCTCTTTGCCTTCCCTTATGATCCTGTCAAGCGTTTCGAAGCTCAATGGGTCTTTTGTCCTCGGATACAAACCAGCATAACAGCCAACACAGTTTAAGTTGCAACGCATCGTCGGGCTTATGAGTATGAGGAAGGGTGGGATGAAGCCGTGCTTCCTAACGAACTCCCGCCTCTTAAGGTGTCCAAGCCAAACTGCGTTCACTCCGAGCCCCTCGAACAGGTGCTGGAGGCAGTTCACATTCGCTTCCCTGAACAACCTCCAAAGTAATCCGATGGCTGGATGGTCTTGCTCAACGAGCTTTTGCAGTTGACGCAGTTGGTCTTTATGCAACTTCCGCCTCGCAATCAACTCGAGTAGCTTGAGGAAGCGAATCATATCTTGCTTCGTGGCATTCTTAAGCAACGGTATTGCTTCCCGTATTAAGGCTCTTGCAAGCTCCATTTGAGCCTCAACTGGTGCTCCACCTAAGAAGAGTTTCAAAGCCTTGGTCGTTGAACCCAAGAACGACAGCGCTGCTCTTACGAGGGCTATCGAACGAGGCATATGCGCCACCATTCCATGTCCCTTCATCGTCACCACCTCCAAGAGGCGCTTCGGAGTGGAAAGTTTATATGTGAACTTCATAACCGATTATAGCGCATCCGAGCCAACTTGAAACTTCAAGCTGAGGGCAAGTCGCAGAATCTGTAGCGCATGCAACATAATCCATAGTGTGGGGTTGATGAAGATGAGTGAGCTTGGGCAACTGGCGAAAGCTCTCATGGTCTTTGGTGCGCTGATGGTTGGAGTCGGATTTGGCATATGGCTTTTGAGCAAGGTCGGCATATCACTGCGCCCACTGCCCGGAGACATCATCTACCGTCGGGAGGGGTTCACATTTTACTTCCCGCTAACAACATGCATACTTGTGAGCATCGTGCTCAGCTTGGCTTTGAGCTTGCTGTTTTGGTTGCTTAACTTGATGCGCCGTTGAACCCCGCTGTCATGAATGAATCCCGCAGGGTGTGATGGATAGGGTGGATGTAGTCTGGGCCTTTGCATCTTGTTGGTTAAGGCTTGCCGTCTGTTGGGAGCGAAACTTCGTTGCGCTATCGCAATCTAACAAAATGTGGAGTTGCAATCAGAGGCGTAGCTCAGGAACTCACAAAATCATGGGAGGTGAGTGGAGATGCGCAAAGCGATGGCGTGGGCGGTAGCAAGCTTGTGCATGATGGCGTTGTTGGCTTCCCCTCTATTTGCGCAGGAGAAGGCTGGCGAGGGGAAAGCCAAGACGGAGAAGGTTTCCCTCGTTAAAGGGCGTGAGGGAACTATAGCGGAGTTGAATGTGGAGAAGAAGAGCTTAGTGATCAGCGTGGAGACGGGCAAGGTGACAGTGCATGTTACTCCAGAGACGAAGCTGATGAAAGAGGGAGAGAGCGTTTCTCTCGATAAGTTCAAAGTCGGCGATGCTGTGGTCTTCGGTTTCAAGCCGCGCTCGAAAACGGATTTGAGCTTCCTTGCGGATAAGCTTAGCTACATAGCCTTCATTCGTCGCAAGGTTGTTGAAGGCGAAGTCGTCTCATTTGACAGGGCTAAGGGCGAGTTGAAGTTGAAGTCCGATGGGCAAGAGCTGACGATAGGTTTAACCAAAGTGACACGCTACTTCCTCAACGGGAAACAGCTCAAGGCAGCAGAAGTGGAGCTGAAACCGGGAAGCAAAGTTTATGTTGGTTACAGCTCAACTGGGATGGCGTATGCAGTGTTTGATAAGGCGAGCTGGGAGACATACGCTAAACACGAGATGCAGATGATTGAGGTTGGGAAGAAGCGTGTCAAGCCGAAGGAAGGCACAAAGCCACAGCAGGAAACGAAAACGGAAGGCAAGTGATGCCACGCACTTGCTATTGCCTCAGTAGTTCGCTTTCTGTCGGGAGCGGAACTTTTCGCACTGTGCGTTGTCGTAACTTTAACGACAAAGAAGTTCGTAGGTAAGGGTGTAAGTTACGATGCTACCCTACGCCGGTAGCTGTCGGTTGTCACTTACAAAGTGGGCACGGTGAGGTGCTCACAAAACCTGTGGGAGGTGAGTGGAGATGCGCAAAGCGATGGTGTGGGCGGTAGCAGGCTTGTGCATGATGGCGTTGTTGGCTTCTCCTCTGTTTGCACAGGAGAAGGCTGGCGAGGGGAAAGCCAAAGCGCCGAAGGTCTCTGTTACTAAGCCAGAAGTAGCGAAGCCCAAGGAAGCGGTAAAGCCCCCGCAGGCGGGCAAGCCAGAAGCCAAGCCGAAGGAAGCGGTAAAGCCACCGCAAGCAGGCAAGCCAGTGGCTAAGCCAGCGGTGAAGCCACCACAAGCAGGCAAGCCAGCGG
>JBGOEK010000038.1:0-14976 GCA_041537945.1 Candidatus Thermosaccharophagus yellowstonensis | reverse complement strand
CTTCTTGGCTTGAGTAAAATTCAGCCCAGCGCCTTGGCGAAAACAAAAGCACTCACAAGGCTCGTGGCTAAAGCCAGTAGCTTGAACAGGTTAGGACTCATTCCAACAAGGTTGACAGTTGACTTTTTTTTTGCGCTACACTCAATTGTGGGAATGGGTGCAAGCTAAGTTGAGAGGGAGGTGATGTAAAAGGGGAGGTGTTAGTTAGGCGAGTTGAGAAGTAGCAAGCCAAGTGCGAAGAACAAAACCCGTTCAAGGGGTGATGCGAGACGAAAGCGATAAAGGGAAAGAGAGGTGGCTTCACGCTGATAGAGCTGCTGGTGGTGATTGCCATAATCGCCATCTTGGCGGCGATTCTGTTTCCAGTGTTTGCGAGGGCGAGGGAGAAAGCAAGGACTGCAAGCTGTATGAGCAATTTGAGGCAAATGGGGAATGCCATGTTGATGTATGCTCAAGATTATGACGAGCGTTTTCCAGGTCACGGCAACGATGCGGTAGTTGAAACGATTTTTCCAATCGTGCTCTTACCATACACAAAGAATCAACAACTTTTCCATTGCCCAAGTGGTCCTGGATCAATGCATTATCATGTTCCTGGTGGGAGCGATTACGGGTTGAATTGCTACTACCTCGGTTACAGGAGTTTGGCTGAGGTTGCGGATGCACCTGGCACGATTATGATTGCCGATTCAAATGGCGACAACAGGATTGGTCCTGAGTGGACTGCGTTGCCATGTCGTGGTGGTAGTGCTGGTTCGCCAACCGATATGCAAGTTGTCCCGAGGCATAACGAGATGTTCGTCACATGCTTCGTTGATGGGCATGTGAAGGTCATGAAGTTCGATCACCTTGTGACTGAGCCAAAGAATGGTTTGACCCGACGCAATTCTGAGTTGGCTGGTGTTAGCGGGTTCAAGTTAGAAGTTGAATGAGCTCCTTTGCGTTTCTAACAGCGTATGCGTTCACATCGTTGTTGAAGTAGACGAAGACGCTGATGCCTCTGTCCATCATCTTTCGTATTTGCTTCGCCCACCATTCAAGCTCATCAATTGGGTAACAGCCTGAATAAAGCTTGTTCCAACCGTGCATGCGTATGTAACTAAAGTCGGCTGTTACGAGTATAGCTTTTGGGAGCATCGGGGCGCTCGGTATGCAGAAGGCACAGCCAAACTCCTCAAGCACCCTTATGCTCTCATTGTCGCTCCACCAACTGTGATGCCTAAACTCAACTGCGTATCTGTATCCCTTTGGTAGTTGGCTTAAGAAAGAGCGTAGCCTCTCGGCGTCGGCTTTGAGCATCGGCGGGAGTTGCCACAGTATAACCTTCGCCTTATCACGCAATCCCTCAACTGCTTCAAAGAACCTGCGCAACGGTTCCTCAACGGATTTAAGTTTACGCATGTGCGTTATGAACTTGTTGCCCTTTACCGAGAAGACGAAGCCATCGGGTGTCTGCTCATACCAGCTCTCAAAAGTAGCCCTTGATGGAAGGCGATAGAAAGAGTTGTTGACCTCAACCGTTTTGAAGTTCTGCGAATAGAAATCAAGCCAGCGTGTTTGAGCCAATCCATTTGGGTAGAATGCACCGCGCCAGTGCGGATAGACCCACCCTGATGTGCCTATGAACAACTCTGCCATCGCTTCGCACCGCTCCACATTCCTGTTCCATCGTTTCCAAGCGCTACCCACTATAAAGGTTTGTCGCAAACTCCTCCCTTTGCTACAAAATGCTAATGGCACCACCAAGAGAAAGGGGATGACGAAGTAAGATGCGTTCCTATGAGCCATTGACATTGAGCAAATTGCTCTCGCTTCACAGCGAGCGTGAGGAGGAGATAAAGAGAAGGCTCAATGAGTTTGAAGAGGTTGGCAGGTCGGCGAGTGACTTGGAGCTGTTTGAAGAGCTCGTTTTTTGCATATGCGCTGCTGGCTATTCGGCTCGTGGTGCCATGCGTTGTGTTGAGGCGATAAAGCCAGCGTTGATGGATGGCGATGTCGACGAGATAGCACAGATGATGAGCTTCCATCGGTATGCTAAAAGCAGGGCGAGATACATCGTCCACACGAGGGAATACCTCAAGAGGGAACTTGGCTTCAAGCTCAAAGAGAAGCTAAGCTCAATAGCCGACCACTATGAGAGGCGTGACTTTTTAGCTTTGAACCGTGACATAAAAGGCATCGGCTACAAGGAAGCCTCTCATTTCCTGCGCAACATAGGCTATAAGGGATATGCCATACTTGATAGGCATGTTTTGCGCTGCTTAAATGAGCTTGGTGTCCTCGAAGATGAGAGACAACCAAAAACGAGGAGGCAATACATTGAAGCCGAAGAGAAGGTGAAGGAGTTTTCTCAACGCATCGGGATAAGCGTTGATGAGCTTGACTTGCTCCTTTGGTCGTATCGCACCGGCGAGATACTGAAGTGAGCTAATGCTACTACCTATCACCTTTTGATTGCCTTGACGATGAGGATGTATCCTGCGCAAGGTCGTAGGTAATCAACCTCAAAGTGTGTTGATAGAGCCTCCCTCAACTCGTCTGCCGTCCAACGGTAGAAGTAGATGCCACCCCTGTGGTAGCCCTCTCGTTTGCTGAAGAGCTTCATCAGCCAAGACCAATGGTAAATTGAGAAGACGAAAGGCGCTCCCTCTTTCAACACCCTCGCTATCTCTTTGAAGGCAGCGCATTGAAGTTGTTTCCCTGGGATGTGTTCAATGGCTTGTGCGCTGAATACGAGGTCGCAAGTTCCTTCCCTAAGTGGGATTGAGTTTGCATCGCCATGTAGCAGAAGCCAGTTACACCGTGATCTGTTTCGTGCCTGTCTTATGCGTTCCATGCACCGCAGTAATGATCCATAAGAGAGGTCAAGCGCAAAAAGCCTCTCACATCGCCTCATGAGCTCAACTGTTACGCGTCCGGTGCCACAGCCCACCTCAAGTGCCACACCGTATGAAAGGTCACCGAGCAACCTCCTGTAAACTGGTAGCTCAAACATCCCAACAAGCTTTAACCCAATGAGCCTGTCATACCAGCCCGCCTGCTCATCTCTTGTGCGCTGTTCACGCAACTTCTGAAGATCACAATCGTCAATCGGTCTCTCAAGCCTTAGAGGTTGCATGTGCACGATACCATATTCAACCCTGAAGTAGCGCCCGCACTTGAGGCAGGTAAGCGAGTTGCCCTCGGCGTTTATTTCACCACCATCATCTGGGCAGGCGAGCAATTGAAACATATCGCTTCGCATCATCTCAGTTTACCTCAACAGGTTAGGTGAAGTGCAGCAACCACAACTGATGTTTCCTTAAGCTCGTTGTAAATGGAACATGCTTTGCTCGTGTTTGCTATCTCCACTCTGATGCCCATCTCTTCCAATAGCTTCCTCACTTCTTCGGGGACAACCATGCAACCGTAGTAACCAGTTCCGATGACGATGACACTCGGTTTGAAATCGAGTGCGCCCTTCAAATCATCTATGCAAAGTCTGTGCCCTTCCTTTCGCCACCACGGTGACAGCACCCTGTCTGGACCGATGATTACATCGTTGGTGTATGTTCTGCCGTCAATCACGATTCGCCCAAACTCATACGACTCCACAGACGGCATATGCTACACCTCATCTTGATACGATTGCGCTCTTATCTTGCCTTTCTCATAAGCCCTCATGAACGCTTCAAACACAATCGGGTCAAGCTGTTTTCCCGCTTCCTCGCGCATTATCCTTATAGCCTCTTGTTCCGTGAAGCGAGGGCGGTATGGTCTATCAGAAGTAAGTGCATCAAAAACATCGGCTACGGCTATTATGCGTGCGTAAAGGGGTATCTCCTCCTCGCTCAACCCTGCTGGGTATCCCGAACCATCATAGTGCTCATGGTGGTAGCGCACGCCACAGAGCGATGGCTCAAGTTGTTTTATGAACTTGAGTATGCTATAACCCTTCTCGGGGTGTGTCTTCATCAACTCATATTCCTCTGGTGTGAGCCTGCCTGGTTTTTTGAGGACAGCATCTTCAATCCCAACCTTGCCTATGTCGTGTAGCAGTGCTGCAAGCTCTATCTCCTTCTTTTCCTCCTCGCTCAGGGAGAGCTCATCAGCTATAGCGAGCGCAAATTGAGTCACTCGTTCCGAGTGACCACGGGTGTATGGGTCTCTTGCATCCAACGCAGCTGTGAGCGCCCTTATCGAGTTGAGGAAAAGCTCTTGGAGCGCCTCGTGTCTCCTCGCCTTGTCTATAGCTATAGCTGACAGCTCCGCGAGTAGCGTGAGGTCGCTTTTGTCGGCGTCATCGAAGCCTTCGCCACCTCGCTTGTTTACCACTTCAAGGACGCCTATCACTTCGTTGTTGAGGCGCAATGGCACAGCCAGTAAGTTCCTCGTCTGGAAACCGATCACCTCGCCAATCTCTTTCTTATGCCTGCTGTCTTTTGATGTGTCGTTGATGATGACAGCTTTTCCAGTCTCAGCTACATAGCCTGCTATGCCTTCACCTCGCTTCAATGTGAGTTTGACCAGCTTGTCGGCTTTCTCCCCTGTAGCCACCTCGAATGAAAGCTCATCACCACTCTTGAGCAGTATAGAACTCGCTTCTGCGTTCGTTATCTCTTCGGCTGCTCGCAGTATGCTTACAAGGACTGAACGAAGCTCAAGCGATGAGTTTATCTTTGCTGCGAGCGATAGCAACTGCTGTAGCTGTCTTATTTGCCTCTCGCTTTCCTTCACGAGCGTGACGCATTGTGCTCCGAGTGTCTCAACATCGTGGCGCAGGTCCCTCAGTTGCTGATCTCGTTTCCATATTTCGTCCTTGAGGCGTAGCAGTTCTTCCTCCTTCTCCGCGAGTGCGCGCTCAAGCTCCTTAACCCTTTCCTCGAGAGCGCTGATTGATTTTGCCCCTTCAACTTGCTCCTCCTTGTTCACTTGGATTCACTCCCCCGACGGAGTTTTCATCAGCGTGCTCTTTCAAGCGCTTCAATCAACTGCCTTAAAAGCTGTCTCGCCAACTTGTGTTCTGGGTCACGCTGTAACTCAGCATGCAGTTCCTCAATCGCTGAAGGTATATCGCCACGCTTGCAATAAGCGATGGCAAGGCAATAGTGAGCATCTGGGTAAGATGGATGCGCTTCTGTGAGCCTCTTCAGAAGCTCAATCGCTCTGGTTAACTCGCCAAGCTCATTGCACACTGCAGCCATGTTCATCATCGCAGTTGGGTTTTGCGGGTCAAATGTGAGCACATATTCAAACTGCTCCTTCGCTTCCTTCAATCTGCCGAGCATGTAGCAAGCCACACCGAAGTTAATTCTGCCATGAAGGTTTGTCGGCTCAAGTTCAACTGCACTTTTAAGATGCTCGTAAGCCTCTTCAAGACGCCCTTCAGAGAGAAGTTTTGAGCCGACCTTTATGTGTTCCTTAGCGTTCATCCTTTCTCTCCTCTTGAAGCGCAACTCCCTTGCACCTCGTTCACGGCTTATTCCTGTGACTTTGCTTCCTCCCATATCGCATCCATTTCCTTCATGCTCATTTCCGACAGGCTTATCCCCTGCAGTCTCGCTCTCTCCTCAATTGCTTTGAATCGCTTCACGAACTTCTGCACAGTTTTCCTCAGCGCTTCTTCTGGATCAAGCTTGAGCAACCTCGCCACATTTACAACCGAAAAGAGTATGTCGCCAACCTCGTCCATGAGCCTCTCATCAGGACATTTCAAGCCGAGCTCAAGCAACCTCTCAAGCTCTTTGACCTCTTCGTTCACCTTTACCAGAGCCTCTTTTGCGCTCTCCCAATCAAAGCCGACAGTTGCAGCGCGCTTCTGGACATCTTCAGCCAGCATGAGGGCAGGCATCGAAATCGTGAGGTTATCCATGAGCGATGTTGACTCGGAGAAACGCTCACGGTGTTTTATCTCCTGCCATTGCTTAAGCACTTCCTCTGGCGTCTCAGCCTTCGCCTCACCGAAAACATGTGGGTGGCGTGAGATAAGCTTTTGGCGCAGCCCGCAAATGACATCCTTGATGTTGAAATGACCACTCTCGCTCGCCATCTGAGCTTGGAAGACAACCTGAAGGAGTAAGTCGCCGAGTTCTTCCCTGAGCTTCTCCACATCGTTTTCATCGATGGCTTGTGTTACCTCGTATGCTTCCTCAATGATGCACCGCTTCACCGATTGAGGTGTTTGCGCTCTATCCCAAGGACAGCCATCTTCGCTCCTCAGCTTAGCCACTATCGAAACGAGTTCTTCAAACTCCTTCCCAACCTCACTACCCTCGAATGCCATATCACTTACCTCCGTTTCGCCCGTAGAGTTTCTCAACTTCCTTGTATGCGTCGATGAGGATATGCACGCTTGCCTTCTGTCTCAGCTTTTGCATCAGTTGGTCATGCGTTGGAGCTGTTATGCGCCTGTATTCGGCTTCAACGAATGGGCGCACTAAGTCCAGTGTGAGCTCTTTTGCATTCATCACATCCTCAAGCTTTACGATAACCCACAAGTTGCCCATCTCAAACGGCTTGCTTACCTGCCCGACATTGAGCTTGCTCACAGCCCTAAGCAAACGGTCATCAATCGCCCTTGTATCAAGCGGAAGCGCACCGAGTTCACCATGTTTTGCGCGCATCTCCTCCCTTATGTTGAACCTGCTTGCGAGCGACTCGAACGAAGCACCATGCTTCAATTGCTCGTAAAACGATTGAGCATCCTCTTCAGATGGTGTTTCAATCACCCTCAGCTTAACCCACCGCACCTTCGAATAAACCTTCTTCAAAGTTTCAAAGAGCAATCGCAGTTGCTTATCGCTCGGTCTCATCTTGCTTACCTCGATTGAGCGTAGCTCATCAAGCACAAGTTGCTCTCTAATTTCGTCTTTGACGAGTTTCAATGTCATGTTCGTCATCCTCAGCCACCGCTTGAACTGCTCCATCCCTCCCATCTCGTCAATCCTTCTCCTCAGCTCCCTGTTGACTCTGAATTCGTCGACGAGGCGCATTGAGCGATTCGCTTCCGAGAGCAGTCTCCTGTCTATGAGCGTTATGAGCGTTGCCACACCGTGCCTTGACTCAAGGAACCTCTCAAACTCTTCTCGTGTTATGGGCTTCCCATTGACTGTGGCTACGATTGAACCCCTCCTGCATCCGAGCTGAAGCGAAAGGATCAAAAGCAACATGAGCGCCAGCGGATGCCTAAACCGATTTGCGCACACACAAAAACACCCCTTTAGGACGAAGCCTCCCATCTGGGGTGATTTTTTTCACTTCACTCTCTGTTGTGGTTGTTCGCCTTTCAGCTTCATCCATTCGGCTTCCTTGTAAATATCCTCAAGTGGCTTATACTCAGCCCAGTGGATTTGTATTTTCGCCTTGCGCCATAGCTCACCTTCAATATCGCTTTCTGATGGACCTACCTCGTTCAAGTAGCGTGTCAGCAGTTCCTCTTTAACTTCTTCGAACCGAAGTTGCCTTGCGTCTGCCTTTGAAAATACCTTCACCAAAAACCAGATCCCGTTTGAATGTATTGGTCCAACGAGCTCCCCTGGTTGTGCTTGGTTTATCGCCCTCCATACATCAGCGTTGAAGTTCCTCACTATCTCGAAAGCCTCTGGTGATGTGCTGTAGAATGTGCTCCATACATGAGTTGGCAGTCTATAGTATCCGTTTGGGACGCTCCCGATGTCTCCGCCTGTTGCCTTTATGTAGCGTATGTCGCTATAGCGCCTTGCGACGATGCCGAAAGACTTGCCATCCTCGAGCTCCCTCTTCGCCCTCTCTACATCCTCTTTCTTCCTTGATGCGATGACTGCTATCTTTACTGTCGGTGGCTGTTGGTAGAACTGCTTGTTGCGTTCGTAGAATGCTCTTAGTTGATTTTCCTTCACCTTCGATGCACGCAGTCTGAACATTATCAAGTCTCTTTCCAAGTCCTCACGGACATCGTTCTCGGTCCTGTTGTTTCGTCTCAACCAGAGTTGGAATTGTGCTTCTCCACCGAGCCTTGCCTTGAACTCATCGAGCGCCCTATCAACATCAGCTTCAGAGACCAGCTTGAGGCGTTCGTTCTCCTCTTCGAGTAGCTTCTTCGTTATCAACCATCGCACAACCTGCGAGCCATATGTGTGCTCAAGCGTGTAACGAAACTCCTTAACGGTGATTTGCTTACCGTTGACAGTGGCTACAGGCGGACTGCAACCGTTGATGAAGAGCTGGAGCGAAAGCACTGCTATGCTGAGCCACTTGAAGACATGTGCTTTAAGCTTGTGCGTTGATTTTAAGCTGGTGTTTTCCATCCCCGCTGTCACCGCCTGCCTTTGTGTTAGCTTTTGCATGCTTCATTTCCTTAGCACCTGCAAGTTGCCCTTATCGTCGAAGTAGCAGACAGCGTTCCTGCCACTTCTTTTTGCTGCGTAAAGCGCTTTATCGGCTTTGCCTATCAACTCTTCCCTTGTCCTTGCATCCTGAGGACAGCTTGCAACACCTATGCTGACGGTTATGCGCAAGCTATGCCCATCCACATCAAATTGAGTTGCTTCAATGCTTTTGCGAAGCCTCTCAGCTGCTGAGAGGGCACCCTCCTTCGGGGTGACTGGCAAGATGATGGCGAACTCTTCTCCACCATACCTCGCTACGGTGTCATGTTCCCTTGCTCGAGATTTGAATATTTCAGCGAGACGCTTCAAAACCTCGTCGCCGACTTGATGACCGTATGTGTCATTCAACAGCTTGAAGTGGTCTATATCAATCATCAGGAGAGATGTTGGGTGGTTGTAGCGCAACCCCCTCCTTATCTCGTTTTCGAGCTTCTCTTGGAAATACCTGTGCTGATACAAACCTGTAAGCCCATCGGTGATGGCGAGCCTTTCAACTTCCTCGTATAGGTGTGCGTTCTCGATTGCAATCGCCGCTTGAGTGGCAAAGAGCATCAAAAGGTTCGCATCCTCTTCAACGAAGACGCTACCCTTCGGTAGTTTGTTGTTGACATTCAAGACGCCGATCACTTCATCCTTCGCCTTCAAAGGGACGCTCAAAAGCGATTTCGTGGTATACTTGCTGTCGCTCTTCTTCTTGAACAGCGGGTGGCTCTCTATGTCCTTGATGAGCAACGGTCGCCCATGCTTTGCCACCCAGCCAGATATGCTTTCGCCGACCTTTATCACAGTCTTCTCAACAACGCTTTTTGGAAGCCCTTTTGCAACCCTTATCCTAAGGTAGCGTTTCGTTGGGTCGAGAAGCATTATCGAGCATATCTCGGCGCCGATCAACCTCGTAACAGAGTCAACGATTAAGTTGAGCACCCTGTCCAAGTTGAGGACGGAGGTGAGAGCGCTCCCAATCTCATAGAGAGTGGCGAGTTGCTCCGTGCGTGCGTTCAGGTCTTCATATAAGCGAGCGTTTCTAACGGCTGCGGAAGCGCTCTCTGCGAGTATCTTAACCGAAGGGGTTGCGGACTCAAGCGGAAGCTTTGATGATTCATCACCTTCGACGCAAAGCACACCAAGCACAGTCTTGTCCGCAACAAGTGGTATTGCTACAACCCAAGAACTCTCCTTCACCTCGCCCTCAAAACCTTTGAGCCAACCGCTAACTTTCTCGCCAGTTACCGTTTCAACCCTGCCACTCTTGAACGCTTTACCGACTATGCCCTCGCCAACCTTGTAGCGCACCTCTTTTATCGCATCGATGCCGAAACCTCTGCCACCGACAAGGACTATCTCATCAGTTCCTTTCTCGAGTAAGAAGAACGCTGTTCTTTTGCTCCCGACTATCTCGTGGACGCTGTCGAGAACATTCGTTATCACTTGAGACAAACTCAGGCTTGAGCTTATCCGTGATGTAGCTTTGAGGAGGTCTTTCTGCAACTTAAGCTCTCGCTTCAGTTCTTCAACAGTGCTTTCGAGTTCCTTCAGGCGCTGCTCCACGGGTGTCTCTTTCACCGCAGCGCTCATGATTTAGTAGCACCTCTTCTGGAACCGCTTTACGCTGCCTTGCTGAATTCCTCCATCAGACTTGCGGGCATGTCAAAGTTGGCGCTCACATTTTGCACATCATCATGCTCTTCAAGCTCTTGTAGCAGGCGCAAAAGCATCTTCGCCTCATTGCCGTCAATCTGCACAACTTGCTTTGGGACATATGTCACCGCTGCGTATGTGTATTGAATGTTGTGGCTATCAAGCGCTTCCTTCAACGCTTGAAGCTGTTTTGGCTCGGCGATTATCTCATAAGTGTCTTCCCTCAACACAACATCGTCCGCACCAGCCTCAATTGCACACTGCATTATCGTCTCCTCATCAGCAGAGCCTTGTGGAACTGTAACAAGAGCCTTCCTCTCAAACAGCCAAGAGACACAGCCTCTTTCTCCGAGCGTTCCGTTGTGCTTCTCAAACAGCTTCCTTAGTTCGCTCGTTGTCCTGTTTCGGTTATCGGTGACTGCTTCAACGAGTATAGCAACGCCACCAGGTCCGTAACCCTCATAGATAGCTTCCACGAGTTGCTCACCATCGGTTAACTCTCCAGTCCCCCTCTTTATCGCACGCTCAATGCTCTCATGAGGCATGCCAGCTTCCTTTGCCTTCTCTATAGCCTGACGCAACCTCGGGTTTGTCTCTGGGTCGCCACCGCCAAGCCTCGCTGCGACTATGAGTTCCCTTGTAAGCTTTGAGAAGAGCTTACCCTTCAGTGCATCTTGCTTTGTCTTTCTCACTCTTATGTTGTGCCACTTCGAATGCCCAGCCATCCTTTCACCCCCTCGGCTTAGGCATCTCAAAAACAATGATTATGCGCTTGCTCATCACTTGCTCACCTTTGATTTTCAACACTCACGCATTTCTCGCTGGCATTGCTATCCATCACCTTCTCTATTATCTCCTTCAACTTCAGCATATCGTTGCTCAAGGTTTCCTTTAGCGATTCCTTGTGGAGAGCAGCAGCTGGATGATACAGTGGCACATAAACTATACCGCTTTTAATGAACGCCTGCGCATGCACCTTTGAGATGCTCATCGAACGATCAAGCAGTGTCTTCAATGCCACATCGCCGAGCAAGCATATTATCCTCGGCTTTATCAACGCTATCTGAGCCATCAAGTATTCTTTACACGCATCGATCTCCTCCTGTGCTGGTCTCCTGACCTTCTCAGGGTCTCTCCAATCTGGCGGACGGCACTTGAGCACATTCGTTATGAAAACATCCTCACGCCTCAACCCAGCTATCTCCAAGAGATAGTTCAAGAAGCGTCCAGCAGGTCCAACGAAAGGTCTCCCCTCTTTGTCTTCTTGGTTTCCGGGACCTTCACCGACAAACATTATCTTAGCATCAAATCGCCCTTCGCCGGGAACCGCGTTTCTGCGCGTCTTCCAGAGCGGGCATTTACGGCACTCAAGTATCTGAGCATGCAGTTGCTCAAGCACCCTTGCAATATCTGCGCTCTTTTCGTTCACGCTATCTCATCACCTCGCAAAAGAGGCTTCAGCGCCACCCTCTTTGATTATACCTGCAAATCCCCTCTTATCGCAATGCTATTCACACCAACCCTCGCCGAAAAGGCGCTTTAACATCGGGATGACAAACAGCACCGCAAGGAATATGCCTATCGTGTTTGCGAGGAGGTCATACGGATCAGCTGTTCGGTATGGCAGATGCACTTGAATTAGCTCTATGGCTACACCGTGAGCGAACGCTAACAGTCCTGCAATCAATCGCTTCCCACCACAGAGCGGAAGGAGCAGAAGCAACATAACAGCGTATGAGACTGCGTGGGCAAGCTTGTCGAAGCTTAAAACCCCTATCCTCCACTCCGCCGTCCTTAAAGGCGCAACTTCAGCAAGCGTTACCAACGCTATGTATGTTATTGCGATTGCGCTTTGTATGTGTTTGCTCACTCACCTGCTATCTCCTTTGCTTGCCTAACCATCTCAAGGAACTGCTCCTCGTTTATCGTCTTTATACCGAGCTCAAGCGCCCTCTGATATTTGCTACCCGGGTTCTGCCCGACAACTACGATGTCAGTCGCTCGTGAGACGCTTGATGCCACCCTCCCGCCATAGCGTTGAACTATTTCCTCGGCTTGCGAGCGCGTGAAGGATTCAAGCTCACCTGTGAAGACGAATGTCTTGCCTGTAAACGGTGTTTGAGCTGGCAAAGCAGGTTTAGCAACTGGTGTTGGGCGAACACCGTAGCGCTCCAACTTCGCAAGCAGTTCCTTAGTTGTCTCCATTCTGAAGTAGTTGTAAATGCTGCGTGCAGTCTCAGGTCCTATTTCTGGTATGTTCATCAGCTCCTCAAGCGAAGCCTTTGAAAGCCTCTCCAAGCTCCCGAAGCGTTCTGCGAGCACTCTTGCTGTCCTTGCACCGACATGCCTTATGCCCAACGCGAATATGAACTTATCAAGCGGTGCCGTCTTGCTCTTCTCTATCTCCCTCAAAACATTATCTGCAGACTTTGAACCCATCCTCTCCAGAGCCATCAGCTTTGGCTTCGTCAAAGCATACAGGTCTGCAGGGTCGTTAACCAAGCCTCTGTCAATGAGCTGTTTTATTAGCTTTGGTCCAACATGCTCGATGTTCATTGCATCCCTTGAGCACCAATGCTTGAGCCAATTCTCAAGCTTCGCTGGGCAGGATGGGTTTACACACCTTGCTACAACTTCACCTTCAGGCTTGTAGACTTCGCCGCCACACACTGGGCATTGTTTGGGCATAACAAACTCCCTTTCGTTTCCCGTCCGTTTCTCCTTCACGACGCCGACTATCTCGGGTATGACTCCGCCAGCCCTTTGAACTATCACTGTGTCACCTATGCGCACATCCAAACGCCTTATTTGGTCTTCGTTGTGCAATGTTGCGCTTGTTATCACAACACCATCAACTTCAACTGGCTCAAGAACTGCAACTGGAGTTAGCGCGCCAGTCCTGCCAACTTGAACTACGATGTCCTTAAGCAAAGTCGTCTTTTGTTCGGCTGGGAATTTGTATGCTATCGCCCAGCGAGGATGGTGAGCGGTTGCGCCAAGCAACTCATGGTATCGAATCTTGTTGACCTTTATGACCATCCCATCGGCTGGATATGGTATCTCATGCCTCTTTTGAACCCACTCAAGGCAATGCTGTATCACTTCATCAATGCCGTTGCAAAGCTTGTTATCTGGATTGACCTTGAACCCCGCCTTGCTTAGGAACTCAAGCACTTGCCAGTGTGTCTCAAAAGAGATGCCTTCAACATACCCTACACCGTAGCAGAAGATGTCAAGCCTTCTTTCAGCAGTCACCTTCGGGTCAAGCTGTCTGACGGAACCAGCTGCAGCGTTCCTCGGGTTCATGAAAGGTTGTTCGCCCCTCTCAATCCTCTCCTTGTTGAGCAACTCAAAATCATGTTTCGTCATGAAGACTTCGCCACGAACCTCAATGATCGGTGGAGGGTTATCGATGAGCATTCGCAACGGTATGCTCTTTATCGTCCTTAAGTTGGCTGTCACATCTTCACCTGTAATGCCATCACCCCTTGTAGCGCCTCTAATAAGAACACCGTTTTCGTAAGTCAAGTTGACTGCGAGCCCATCAAGCTTCAACTCACACACATACTCAATCTTTGCAGATGGCGCTATGCCGAGCATGCGCTTTATGCGCTCATCAAATGCCCTTAGCTCTTCCTCATTGAATGCGTTGTCCAAGCTTAGCATGGGCATCCTGTGCGTTACAGAACCGAATTCTTCAACTGGTGGCGCACCAACTCTTTGTGTGGGTGAATCTGGTGTTACAAGCTCAGGGAAGCGCTCCTCGATTTTCACCAAGCGCCTGAACAGCTCATCATATTCAGCATCGCTTATGACTGGTGCGTTGAGCACATAGTAGCGGTAGTTGTGATACTCAATCTCTCTTCGAAGCCTCTCTGCCTCTTGGCGAGCTTCTTCAAGCGTTAGCTCTTCAACTGGCTTCGTTGAGAGGCTTGTGCTCCCTCCAGAAGGATGAACCATCGCCAGATCACCCCTCGTCAAATTCTTAGCCTTAGCTCACCATTTCCCCATTCCCATTCTTTCATTTTGACACACACGAAAAAGACATAACCAACCTTCCGCCCCCACCCGTTCCCGACTGTCTTGTAGCAAGTTGAAATTTTTCGTGTTAAAGTTTTGGGAGGTGTTCCAAAAACTGTAACTCATGCCATTGGCTTTGGTCAGCGGTTGATGACAAAATTTCTTGAGCGCCAAATTCGTTAAGCATGTGAGACGATACTTCTGTAAGCTGATCTGAGTGCGAGGTGCAATATTTGATGCGGTTGCTAAGCGCCGAAATTTCTCAGCAGTGTAGGAGCACCGCCTCCCAGAAAAAGAGCACCATCTCGTCAATCGCCGATCGCTGTTCGCCGTTTGTTGCCTTCACTACCGATTTGCTGAAGAGTCAATCCCTTCTGTGTGTTCCACTTGCTTGGCAGGGAGCTTGAGCTCGCTTGTGGCATCCTGACGGATGCGAAAGGCGGTGAGGTTGTTTGAAGTCCCATTGGATTTTGTTGCCCATCGTTTTCGCTCAAACATTTGCTGTAGCACAAGCGACTTGGCGACCAGCGAACCGCACTGTTGTCGTTGACGAACATGGAATTTTGCGATGGCAGGACAACGGCGAGGAAGTGGCTCTTTTCGGCGTCAACTACTACGCACCGTTCTCCATTGACTACCACCAACTGAAAGCGCTTGGCTTCCAGATCGAGAAGGTGGTTGACATTGACTTGCTTCACCTCGCTCGGATGGGCTTGAAATTGATTCGCCTGCATGTTTGGGATAGGGAAATCAGCGACCGAGAGGGCAACTTGATTGACAACGAGCATTTGCGTTTGCTTGACTACCTCATTGCGAAAGCGAAGGAGAGAGGCATTTACACGCTTTTGACCCCGATTGCTTGGTGGTGGACACCGAACCCAAGCGCTGGTTTCTCCAACTTCTTTACGATGCAGCAAATGACAACTGACCTTGAGGCACGAAAGGCTCAGCGAAACTATCTCGCTCAATTTGT
>JBGOEK010000037.1:0-15048 GCA_041537945.1 Candidatus Thermosaccharophagus yellowstonensis | reverse complement strand
CGATATCCACAACATCGCATCCCGTGGATGTCAAACCCTCAATAATGGCTGAATGCAATTCAGGCGAACTTTTTCGGTTATCGTGCCCAACGACGACTTGAGAAATGCCATTGCGGCGACAAAGAGTTCCGTATGCGAGCCCAATCAAACGAGCAACCTCAGGAGTTATGTCCTCGCCAACGACCCCTCGAATATCATACTGGCGGAAGATAAACGGACTCACACTCATCTTCCATCCCCCCACGAAAGTTGGCGTGATTACTCGGCTAAAGAAAGCTTCGCTAAGAGGGGATCGTGAGAAGGCGACTACGATGGTGCTGTAGCAGGCAATACTTATTATAACGCACTTTTCACGGCATCGTAAGGAAGTGAAACCAAGCGAGCAAAGTGATTGTATTAACCAACGGGTGCAGTGGGAATGGATGACGATGAGCTTGTGCGTTGCTGTCTCAATGGTTGTGGATGGGCTTTTGATGAGCTGGTGAAGCGATACCGTGACCGAGTTTATGGTGTAGCCTTGCACCTGCTTGGCGACCGTGACTTGGCTGAGGATTTGGCGCAAGAAGCATTCTTGCGAGCTTTCCAGAAGCTGGAGCTGTTTGATTCAACCAAAGGTTCATTCTCAGTTTGGGTGGTAGCATTGACGACACGGCTGTGTTTGAACGCGTTGAAAAGACGGAATCTTGAACGGCGATTGTTTGCAGGGCAAGAAGATGCTGAGGCGATTGAGCCAAGCGATAACACATGTTCTTTTGAAGAGTGGTTGGCAATGGAGAGAAGGGAAGTCATTCACAATCTTTTATTGAGCCTGCCTCCAATGCAACGAGCTGCGTTGTTGCTACGCTATGGCGAAGATATGAGCATACATGACATTGCTCAAGTTTTGCGAGTGCCCGTCGGCACTGTCAAGGTGTGGCTCTTCCGTGGTCGTGAGACATTGAGGCGAAGGTTGAAGGAGGTCGGTCTCTTGTGACCGATAAGTGTAGCAAGCTCCTGCCAAAGATACACGAATGGCTTGAAGGGTGCGCCGATGAAGAGACAGCGTTGTTAGTTCAATGGCATTTGCGTGACTGCGTCCATTGCCAGCAAATCGTTTCAGAGTGGCAGTTTGTAGTGGAAGAGATTCGTTTTGCGCTTCCGACAACACCGCCAGAAGGGTTTGAGGAGAGGTTGAAACAGCGGATCAGCAAGCCTCAGATTCTGTCGTGGTGCGAGTTGGCGGTTTCTTGGGCATTAACGAGCACAGGGGTTGCCATAACCGTCTTTTGGTTTGGCTCATCGTTGGCAAGCGTTTTAAGGTCGCTCTTTCAGTGGCTCCTTGAGACGATCAATTGGTCAGCTCTGCTGACTGTGTGGCTACAGCAGTTTTTAGAGCTTGTGAATCGTTGGGTGTAACCGGAGGTGGGCGAAAGTGAGAGCAAAAGCAGTTTTCGCAATCGCAATGTGCGTGGCATCTTTAGCGTTAGCTCAATCAAGGGAGCCACTTCAACAAATTGCTCAGTCTGTAGGGGCGATTGCTCTCTTCTGGTTCGTTGCCATAACCTACCTCATCATCGCCGCTTGGGTTAGCTTCGTCTCGGCGTTGTTGCCCCAATGGGTAAGCCAAAGGGTTCGTGCGATTGAGATGCGAAGCATCCCTTCGTTTCTCATCGGGCTTGCTGTGGTTGTTGTGCTCGGCGTCCTCGCCCTCCTCTTGGGCAAGGCAGGCAAAGATTTTCCACCAGCTGGTTTGCTCGCTCTGATCATCCTTTTGGCTTTGCTCATTTCGTGGTCAGTTGGATGGGTCCCAGTGACTTGGGTTGTTGGGCGACGAATCGCTTCAGCGATGAATTGGAGTAGGGAAGATTTGCCAACCGCACTCGTTGGCGCATTTGTCCTTCACTTGCTACCATTCTTCCCAGTCGTTGGATGGGCAATCATACTTTGTTGCATGTTCATTGCTATCGGCTCATTGGTTGTAAAGCCGTAGTCACAGCTTTACCCTCGCCCCATTGCTTGTGATATGATTGTTCATAGCCAGCTCGTTGTGGGAGGTGGGCAACGATGGGATATGTGATGGTGCTCATGTTGAGCCTGCTGTTGGTTCAAAGCCTCAGCGCACAGGTGACTACTTTCACTGTATCACGGAATGGACAGCCACAGACAGCCATTTTGCTCCCAGAGAAAGCCAAGGAGCAATTGATGCCCATCGCAAAGGAGTTGCAATATTGGTTGGGTGAAGTTATCGGCGCTCAACCACCGATTGATGTCCTCTCGCCGAAGGCGAAAGGAATCATACTGGGCACATCCGCTGAGTTCCCAGAGCAAGCTCGTAAGGAACGATTGAGCGAGCTTGGCAATGAAGGCTTTGTAGTTCGCACTGAGGGAGGAAGGCTTTGGATGCTCGCAAACACTGATTTAGGGTTGCGCCACTCCGTTTACGCATTCCTTGAAGCCATTGGCTGTCGTTGGTTCTTCCCCGACCCAGTTTGGACAGTCGTCCCAAAGCAACCAAACTTGACTGTGCGATTGAGCTTGAGGGAGAAACCGGCTTTCAGGTGGCGACGCATCTGGTATGGCTGGGGACCGAGGACGCCAAAACTGGCAGAAGACTACGAAGCGTGGATGAGACACAACCGTCAATATGGCGACTTTCCCGTTGACTGCGGGCACGCCTACGAGCGCTACATCCCACACCGAGAGTTTGAGAAGCATCCCGAATGGTTTGCCCTTGTGGGTGGCAAAAGGCAACCGACACAACTCTGCGTCAGCAACCCCGAAGTTCAACAGCGTGTTATTGAGGGCGTGCTCAATCTCTTCCGCAAAGACCCAAAGCGCGTCATGGCATCCGTTGAACCTAACGATGGTGGAGGATATTGCGAATGCGAAAACTGCAAAGCCATCGGTTCGATCAGCGACGAAGCCTTTTTCTTTGCCAACAAGATCGCAGAAGCGGTGCGTAAAGAATTCCCAGACAAGTTCGTCGGGCTATTGGCTTACGCCTTCCATAGTGACCCACCAAAGTTCCACTTGCTTCCCAATGTCTATGTGGAAATCACAACTGGCTTTCGTTACACCAAGTTGAGTTTCGACGAGCAAGTTCAAGCCTTCCGCAAGCTCGGTGCGATGGTGGGCGTTTACGATTACTTCAGCGTTTACCCTTGGGACTTCGACTTGCCCGGGGCTGCGAAGGCGGGGCGATTTTACCAGCTCGCAGATGCCATCAAGCATTATCACAAGCTGGGCATGATAAGCTACACAGCAGAATCATCGTGCAACTGGGGACCGAACGGGTTGGGCTATTGGATGGCAGCGAAGTTGATGTGGAACCCTAATCTTGACCCGAACGAGTTGGTGAGCGACTTCTGTGAGAAGGCGTTCAAGCGAGCTGCTAAGCCGATGAGGCGTCTTTACGAACGCTGGGCGAAGGGCGAACGATTCTCCGCACGCAACTTGAAGTTGGCGCTGTTGGATTTGCAAGAAGCCTATAGGCAGGAGAACGATCCGCAAGTCCAGCGTCGGCTCAACAGAGTTGCGATGTATCTGCACTGGTTGAGGCTCTGGTTGGACTATGACCGTAGCGCCCGTTGGAATGAGTGGGGTAGGATAGTGACAGCGCCACCTGAGGAGATTTTGAACCGTGCTCACGAGGTCATCGTCTTCTCTCGTCGCATCATGGATACAGGTCTCATCCACACTTTCCCGATGTTGTTCACCGAATGGTTTAACCATAGGTTTGCAGCGTTGAAAAGGTTGGAGGGCGTGGACTTCAAACAGGTGGAAGCATGGAAGAATGAACGGACGGACATACCAACGGATGAGGAGATGCAACAACTCTTTGCCGACGACTTGAAGAGGTTTGAGGATTTGGTGGCGGTGGAGATACTCGGTCGCCAGTTCAAAGGTCGGCTTGTGCCCATCTCACAAAAGCTACCACAGGCGGTTAAAGCGTGGGGCGATGTGAAACGCTCCCCGCTGTTCGTTGAGAGCGGTGTGCATTACTTCTTCGGACGCAAAGGAGAAAAGTTGCAACTCACATATACCCCGTTTGATCCCGGGCACACCGTTGATTGCCGTTGGACTCTAAAGCGAGTTGACCGTCAGGAGCAGATGATAGCGCAAGGGCAAGTGAAAGCTGAAAGAGGGAAGCCTGCAACAGTTGAGCTGAGCATCCCAGAAGATGGAATTTACGCCTTTGACCCGGGCACAGATTATTGGAAGGCAGCGCAGATCGGCTTTGATGAGCGTCCCCTATCGGTTTGGTGTGGTCGCTACGATGAGCCCGGAAAGCCAAGACAGATACCGCTACGGCTCTGGTTGCCGAGAGGCGAGCCACTTTACTTCTTCGTTCCGAAGGGCACAAAGCACTTCGTCATCGGTATCGTAAGCGGTGGTAACCCATACACAACTTTGGTTGTTGAGACCGCCGACGGAGAAACAATCGTTAAAGAGAAAGTCGTTTCGGGCGACCAGATCTCGGTCATAGTCGACGAGGATGTGCGCCAGTATGGAGCGATCTCGGAGATGGCTAAGTGGGCTGTCTTGCCCGCACATGAAAAATCTGTCAATGTCCCGAAGGGCAAGGATGGACAGATTTGGCGCCTACGCCTAAACAGCTTACGTTGTGTCGTCGAGCTTTACGACATACCACCTTACTTGGCACGCCATCCCGCCGAACTGCTTGTGCCAGAAGATGCCTTGTGATGAATCGACCGAATGTAACATCGAGGGATGTTCTCACAAATGATGCCTTCGCTTAAATGCGGACCTCTACAGCCTGCCCACCCTTTACAGCTTTGTATGCTGCTTCAGTTACCGCGATGACTTTCATCGCCTCTTCTGGAGGGCTCTCATTCTCTGTCCTCCCAAGCACCACATCAATGAAATGGCGGTCTGGGTTGGACGATTGAGGCATGTTCGATTGCTCAACCGCTTGCCAATCTACACCCCAAGGTTTATCTGGGCGCGGTTTGCCAATCATAACCCTTGGAGGTTCGAGGCGAATGATGCCATCTTCACCGATGAATGTGTAGTGCTCAAGGTAGTCGGTGGCGTTTCCGACAGCTACCACCGACGCTAAAGCACCGCTCTCAAACTTTATGCCGACTACACCGTTGACCTCAACTGGTGCTCCATCGTTGCTCATCGTTGCGGTCACTTGAGTGGGCATTGAGGGCATGCTCCAAAGCACGATATCAAATATGTGGCTTCCTGAATCGATGAGGAAGCCACCACCGCTTATCTTCGGGACCTGTCGCCAAGTCCCTGCTGTCATGCGTTGCCAATTCTGGCTCACGAAAGCTTCGACAAATTTCGGTGTCCCCAAATTACCCTTCACAACTTGCTCCCTTGCGAAGCGGAAGTGGGACATGAAGCGCCGTTGGTAACTGACGACTACAACCTTCCCGTGCTGGCGCATCGCGTTGATGACTTTCTTTGCCTCGCTTGTTTTGACCACCATCGGCTTCTCGGTCAGCACATGAAGGTTGTGCTCAAGTGCCGTCAGTATCTGCTCGCAGTGGAATGAGTGAGGCGAAAGGATGAGAACAGCATCCATCTCGACTCGCTCAATCATTTCGCGCCAATCAACGAAGACAGTTTTGCCCTCCTTGACAATCAACCCACATTCCTCAGCCATGCGCTTTGCAGCATCTATGTTTGGATCGGCGAAAGCGACCACTTTGGCTTCCTCAACGCCTTTGAGGTTGTGCAGGTGCGCTCTCGCTATTCCGCCAGCGCCTATGAAGCCGAGCTTAATCTTTCGCGCCATGTCACTTCACCTTTCCCCCAGCGTTACACAAGCCCCATGGCTTTAAGGTTTTCAAGACAGCGACGAACGCACTCAAGCGGTGCATACGCATAGCTCTCCTGTTCGACGATGAACCATTCAGTTCCACCGACTGTTTCGCACAACTCAAACATCTCCCTCCAGTTGATTTCGCCCTCGCCAACAATCGCATTCGGGTTCGTTGAGGAGAATTCTTTTACATGGATTGACTTAGCCCTTCCGGGGTAGCGTCTAATCACCTCAAGCAGTTCCTCCGCTTTTGCGCCACCGTGCATTGCGTTACCTGTATCAAGTTGCATAACGACATCCTGCTTCGTTGCGCTGAAAAGTATGTCCCAAGGTAGCTCACCGTTTATGCGCTGGAACTCAACTGCGTGGTTATGGTAGCCAACGAACATGCCTTCTGGCTTAACCTTGTCCGAGATCTCGTTGAGGCAATCGGCAAGCCTGCGCCAGTCATCTTTCGTTCGCCGCCACTCCTCGCTCACGGCTGGCACGATGAGGTATTTGTTTCCGAGGGTTTGGTTGAACTCAATCGTCTTTTGAAGTTCATCGCCGAGCAATGTCTCAAGCGGAGTGTGAGTGCCTGCGACTTGCAACCCGATGTCGTCAAGCATGCTACGCAACTCCTTCGCATTACGACCATGATAGCCAGCGAATTCAACCCCCATGTAACCCATTTGAGCGACTGCCTTCAATGTAGCCTCAAGGTCTTTTGCGCAATCCTCACGAACAGAATAAAGTTGGAGCGCCACTTTGCGCTTCATGCCACAGCCACCCCCTTACGCACAAAATCGTGTTTGAACTGCGTTTGAGCAATCGCTTTAAATGATAGCACGAGCTACTTAGTTCACCTACTGCGCTAAAAAGAAAATAGTGCCGAGGGCGGGAGTCGAACCCGCACGGGCGTTAAGCCCAGGGGATTTTGAGTCCCCCGCGTCTGCCAGTTCCGCCACCTCGGCACACTTCCAAAAGTGTATTATGTGGCGCTTGTCTATCACTGTAAACACCATGCGAGGTGTGCCAGATGAATGAGCTCCCGCGTCACATAAAGCTTTTGCGGGCGATGAAGAAGAGGGAGCGCATAAGAAGACGCGTCTGGTGGTTGCTCGAAACCGATGGTGTGGCTACTTTCCCATTCCCCATATTTGGGCGGGTGCCAAATTTCATCGGAGCAAAAGAAGCTGCTATGCGCCTCTCACAAACAGAGGAGTTCAAATCGGCACGCTGTGTCTATTGCACGCTTGACCACCCGCTTCTGCATGTGCGCAGGTTGGTTTTGCAACACAAAAAGAAACTCGCAACTGCTCTCCCAAAACTGAGAGGGTTGATTGAGATCGACGAACACAGGCATGTTAACAGCGCTGCATCTGTTGATGGCTTTGAGCGATATGGCAAGCCACTTCAGACTATAGTTGACCTCTTCGTCGTTGGTAGCGTTGCTGTTGACAGGTTCGGCAACCGTTTGGGCGTTGGGAAAGGCTTCACAGACTTAGAATGGATGTGCCTTTACGAGAACGGGCTCTTGAGCGCAAACTGCAAAGTGGTCACACTGGTTCACCCGCTTCAAATCGTTGATGACTTGGCACAATACGCATTTGAGAGCGACCTTAAGGTGGACATGATCGTAACACCTGAAGAGGTGATCAGGGTAAACGGGCAGGCGAGGTGGATGGTCGGCTTTTGAGATCGGTTTCGCTTTGGTAAGTGATGGGTAAACTGTTCGTGACAGCGAGGCATTCAAAGGCACGGAACAAACGAAGGTGAAGAAACAATGTATTGTAACAGGTGCGGACAGCTTGTTCCGAGGGGTAGCAAGTTCTGCAGGCATTGCGGTGCAAGGCTTGATGTGCCGGGCGCCGCAACCATGCTCCCAGACGATTTTTATATGCCACAACCACAGCGGGAAACTCAGAAGGCGAAAGAGATATTCAACCAAGCTCTTGAGGCGTTTGAGAATGGCGATTTGAACAAGGCTATTTCCCTCTGCAAGGAAGCCGTCAAACACGACCCAGATTACGCTCCTATCCACTCCCTCCTCGGGATGCTTTACGAGCGGGTGGGTGACAAAAAGGCAGCGTATGCCGAATATGAGATAGCGCTTCGGCTCAACCCCAACGGGGCTGCTGACAGGGATGCATTGAAACGCTTGCGCAAAGAACTTGGACTGCCAAACGGTGAGCCGATACAACACGCTGCGCCCATGCACATACGCTCTTTGCCACTCATAGCAGTCACCACATTCGCCATAGCGCTCATGTTCTTCGTGCGAGCTGTTCACAAGCCGAAGCCGTCGGAGATCAAAATGAGCACATCTTCCATCCCGACATCAATCCATCCATCCACCGAGCAACAGCCAAGCACCCAACAGGAACAACAGGTTCAGCGAATCCTTGTAGATGCAATCAACGCAAAGCAAAGGGGCGATTACAATGAAGCCCTCAAACTGCTCTATCAAGCCAAAAGCCTTTCACCAAACGATGAACGAATACGCAAGCTCATAGACGAAGTTGAAAGCGAGAGGACAAGGGTGGCTTTAACTCAAGGTTCGCAAGCTCAAACTGATCAGCCCACTCAACTCCCATCCACGCGGAGGCAAGTTGGTTCATCATTGCCAGTCCTTCCACCACCAAGCTTGCAGGAGGGCAGTGAGCAACGAGCAAGTCAACATAGGGAACAGCCTTCATCACAACATGCGCGCTCGTATGCTCAACCGCCTCAATCAACTCAGCAACCACAGCTATGGCAGTCACAACAACCGCCACAGGGATTTGTGATGCCACAGCCTGCGCAACCATTTTACTATCAACCGCTATATTCGGTGCGCCCTCCAATGATGCCTCAGCCACAACCGCAGCAGTTTGTGCAACAACCGCAACAGCCTCAGCAGGGTGGCGAAGTTGGTGGCGGAAGAATAGTCGTGCGAGTTGGGGAGCGGAAAGAGGATACACAGCGCGAGAGCACACAGCCACCGCTAAAAGAGGAAAAACGGCAAGAGCCACAACAGGTTGTAGTAAGCCAGCAGTTAAGTGTTGACGATTTGGAGAGACAGGCTATTGAGATGCACTACGCCGGCAAACTTAACTCAGCTATCTCGCTTTACCTCCAAGCGCTTGAGCTGAACAGGGACATAGCGAGGGAAGGCAGGTTAAGGCAAAACCTCGCAGACGCGTATAGACAAAGCAACAGGTTGAGGGAGGCAGCGCGTGAATACAGGCGAGCCATTGAAGCTTATCAAAGGCAACTAAAGCAAGGTGTTGGTGATCCAACCGAGATAGAGATCGCTATAAGGGCATGCAAGCAGGGTTTGGAGTTGTGCAAGTAAGGTGAGTTTGGGCATGCTACTCACCACCTCAGTTAAACCATGCTTCAAGTGGCTCTCACTTGCTTTCATCGTAGCTTTCGCCTCGCTCGGCTTATGTGAGGTTAAGGAGGCTCTTAGACCCACTTCCTTACTGCTCTTGCAACCGCGCACAGCGCCAGCGGATAGTGAGGCTCAAGACGCATTTGTTGAATCTTTGAAGGAGGTGCTCAAAGCGAAGCTTAAGTGTGAGGTCGTTTCGTTCACGCCGACGCTCCCCGGGATACAGTTGGCTTTGCGTGAGGGAAGGATAACGCATCGTGAGGTTTCCCTGCCTCATGCTTTCAACAACTTTCGTTCCCTGCTCAAGTGCTTGGGCATGAAGGTTGGGATGTGGGTGCGTGTTGCGAGCGTTGAGGCTTCAAAGAAGCCAGCCATAAATCGCATAACAGCAATTGAGCTCACCATCGTCCCAGTGGTTGGCGATGCGTCTTCAGAGTTGATTGATGTTGAGAAGGCGAGGGCTGAGGAAGCCGTAGCAATTGAGGAGGGCAAAGGGACGAAACAACGCAAGCCGAAGGTTGAGAGCATACCCTACGGGCAACTCTTCATCAACACAGTATTGCGTCGCTTGAAAGCCCTTCTAATTGCGCTCTCATCCGATTACGAAGAGCCAACTGTGCTTGGAGAAGATGAGTTTGCTGGTTTGATTGCCGAAGCAAAGGGGCTCTTGAAATCGGGCAAGCTTGAGGAGGCTGCAAGCATACTTCGCAAGCTGGCGATGGCGAACCCGGGTGTCCCCTCAATCTACATCGAACTTGGCGATGTGTATGAGCGTATGAAGCGCTTCACGGATGCGCTCCTTGAGTATGAGCGTGCAACAAGGGTTGACGCAAAAAATGTTGAGGCGTGGTATAGGCTCGCAAAGCTCAACTATGAGCTTGGAAGGGTTGAAGACGCATGGGGAGCTGTTAATGAGTTGCTCAACCTGTCGCAGAATAACGCCAACCATTTCCTGCTCGCTGCGCGTGTGGCTCGTCAAAGGGCGTCTCGCATCGCAAAGGTGGCAGGTATGCGCATGGCTACAGAGATGCAAAATATCGCAAAGCACTACTACCAGAGGGCGCTTGAGCTTGAATATAACGAAGACATAGCCGTTGAGGCAGCGCAATGTGTTCTGGAGATGGGTGGCGCTAACGCGAAGAAAAACGCAGTTGAGTTGCTTCGGGCTTTCTTGAGCAAGGCAGACCAAGATAAGCCACCGTTGAAAGCACTCAGCATGTGCTTGCAACTGCTCACGCAGATGAGACAGCTTGATGAAGCTTATGGTGTTTTCAAGCAAGTTATGAAGGACGAGCCGAAGAGGGAGTGGTTGCGTCAGATACCGTATGAGCTTTTGAGTGAGATACTTGATGCGCGCTGGGCACAGGTCTACGGGCAGGTGGCTTCGTTGCTTGAGAACTTTTGGAAAGGTCTCATATCGCGTGAGGATGCATACGAGGAGCTTTCGTGGCTCTCTTCGGATGCGGAACGAATCGCGGCAATGGCACGAGAGCTTGAGCCACCTCAACAGTTGAAGCAAGCACACGATAGGAGGTTGTTGTGCTACGACTTGTTCAGTCAAGCTATTGCGGTCGCAAAGCTCTACATTGAAACGGGCGATGCGATACAGCAACGGCGTGCCTACCTCCTTATGCAAAACGCATACACCGAGTGGAAAGCGCTGAGGAAAATGTGAACCCCATTAGGAGCGCCCTCAACGCGCATCCGCCATCAAGATCCGCATTAGCATCGAAGGCGTTGGCGTGTCATATTAGCCGACAGCTGATGATAACCAACAAACCTCATGGGAGAGGTGATATGGGATGCGAGGGAAGTGGCTTGCACATTGCGTTATGGTTTCCATGTTCGTTGGTTCTTTGTTCGCTGTTGTATGTGCTCAGAGAAGGGATGTGCCCTTCGTTCCATCGCCACCAGAGGTAGTTAAGAAGATGCTACAGATGGCTGATGTTGGGAAGAACGATATCGTCTACGATTTAGGGTGTGGTGACGGGCGCATCGTCATTGCAGCAGTTAGAGACTTCGGCGCAAAGAAAGGTGTGGGCGTCGACATCGATCCACAGCGGATACGCGAGAGCAATGAGAACGCAAGGAAAGCAGGTGTCACTGAGAAAGTTCAATTCATTGAGGGTGACCTCTTCAAGGCGGACATAACCGAAGCAACAGTTGTAACGCTCTACTTGCTTCCGAGCGTCAACTTAAGGCTTCGCCCAAAGCTCTTCCGTGAGTTGAAACCAGGTAGCAGGGTGGTGTCGCACGACTTTGACATGGGTGAATGGGAAGCAGATGAGCAGGCAACGGTGGACAACTATCACACAGTTTACCTTTGGACTATACCAGCAGGTGTAGCAGGGACATGGCGTTGGAGTGGTGGTCAGAAGGGTGAACAGCAATTTGTGCTCAAGTTGAATCAGGCGTTCCAAAAGGTCTCTGGAACGCTTATCGTAGGTGGCACTCAAACACCTATATCGGAAGCTAAGCTAACGGGGACACGATTGAGCTTTGCAGTGTTAAGGCGGGTCGGTGAGAAGCAGGTCAAGGTTGTTTACGATGGGCGTGTTAATGGAGACACGATAACTGGAACGGTGACAATCTCTGGGCAACCACAGGCACGACAGTGGGTGGCAAAAAGAGACAGCGTCGTCGTTGAAGGCACATGGCGATGGACACTCAACGGTAAGACTAACACCATCGTCATTGAAAAGAGCAAGAACGGTTACTTCGCTTCGCTCCTTAATGGTGAGCGTGAGCCGATTAACGATTTTTATGTCTGGGGCGCAGGTGTCCAGTTCACAATTGAGAGGGATGGAAAACACACATACAACGGTGTGGTTGAAGGCGACCGCATCATCGGCACTGTTGATGGCACAGGGAAGTGGGTCGCTGAGAGGGTCAAGCGCACCGCAAGAAAACGCTAAGCATCAACTTGTCGGAGCAAAGGAAAAAAGTCGTGAGGGTAGAGATTGCAAAGGTAAAGCTGTCAGCGTATCGCTTCAACGAAGATCCATTCCCGCCGTTACAACGACCGAGCACAAGGCGAGTCTATCCCTACCCGATGCAAGACGATGTTACCGACGAGTTAACCGAGCGGGAGTTCACTGCTGTCATCTTGGACAACGGCTTGTTGCGGGTCACCGTTTTGCCTGAGTTTGGCGGTCACATCCATTCGGTGCGAGACTTGAAAAACGACCGCGAAGTTTTCTACCGCAACGAGCCGCTGAAGTTTGGGCTGATAGCACTTCGTGGCGCTTGGTATTCGGGCGGTTTGGAATTCAACTTCCCGCAGGTCGGTCACACCGTCACGACCAACGACCCGCTCCCTTGGCACTTGACAGAAAATCCCGACGGTAGCGTCACCCTTTCCGTCGGCACGATTGAGCGGTTGACTCGGATGGCATGGACGGCGAGCGTGACCTTGCGCCCCAACGATTGGCGATTGCACACGCGAATTTGGCTCTTCAACCGAACGCCTTTTTGGCATCGCATTTACTTCTGGACGAATGTCGCCGTCCCTGCCCGCAACGATTTTCGTTTCCTTTTGCCCTGCACGCAAGTTTTCTCTTGGTGGTGGGGCGCTCGTGGCATCGCCAACTTCCCAATCCAAGGCGGAACGGATTTGAGCCGATACACAACTCACAAGCGACCGACCGACTTGTTTGCGAAAGATTTGAGAGCCGATTGGTTCGGCTGCTACTACGAGGAACTTGACTACGGCGTCTTGCACCATGCTAACCGATTTGAAGTTCACGGGCGAAAACTTTGGACTTGGGGAACCGCTGACGACGGAAGGGTTTGGACGAATTTGCTTTGCGACGAAGGCAAGCCTTACTGCGAAATCCAAAGCGGACGGTTCGTCCATCAAGGTGTCCATCGGCTCATGCCACCGAGAGCCGTTGAAACTTGGAGGGAGGAGTGGTTTCCCGTCTGGGGTCTCGGCGGTGTCCTTCACGCTTCCGACGAAATCGCAGTCAACGCACAAAGGTCAGGTAGTCAGTTGCGATTGAAATTTTTCGCACTCGTCCCGATGGACGATGTAACCGTCACGGTCAGGCAAGGCGAAAAAGTCTTGGAGAGAACGCAAGTGAATTTGCCTGAGGGCGAACCCGTCGCCTTGACTGTGAATTTGCACAGTGATGCTCCCGTCTTCATCGCTGTCCAAGACGGCAAGCACACTGCGTTGCAAGTTAAGTTGTTGCTTGAAGGCGAATCGGTCAAAGTTGATTACCGAAGCAAACCTGCTCCGCACATCGGTTTGCCCGAACATCATCCAAGCGAACTGACGACGCCGACATCTTGGTTGCTGAAAGCACGGGAGCACGAGGAACGGAACGAGTTGGACGCAGCGGCTGAGTGTTACCGAAAAGCCTTGTCCCTTGACCCGCAATGCGTTCCAGCCATGAACGGTTTGGCTCAGTGGCATTTGAAGCGGGGCGAATGGCAACAAGCGAGGGAGTGGGCTCAGAAAGCGTTGAGCGTTGACCCGCAAAATGAAGATGCGCTGTGGTGGCAAGCAATGGCGAGTTATTGGGACGAGGGGCGAGGGACGGGGGACGAGGTTGCTTCGCTTTGGGCGCTGACACGGAGCAACACTTATGCAGCCGCTGCCTTTGCGGTCTTGGGCGAATTATCTTTGCGGAGAAACGACTACCGAACTGCCCTTGACTGTTTTGCACGGGCGCTGGAACGAAACCCGCAAGACAGCAAAACTCTTGCCCTTTCCGCTTTCGCTGCCCGAAAGTTGGGCGATTTTGAGTTGGCGCAATCGCTTCTGAACCGCTGCGAACAAGTCAACCCGCTTGAACCACTGCTTTGGAGTGAACGGCACTTCCTGCGGGACGAGGGGCGGGGGACGGGGGACGAGGAAACGGCTCTGAGGCGAATTTTTGTTGACGCGCAATTGTGGCTTGATGCGGTTTGCGATTACGAGCAAATTGGTGCGTGGGGAACGGTTAGCGTTTGGTTTGCCGTCGCAAAACGGTTCACCGAACAGAACGGCAGCATCAACCCGATGCTGCTTTATCACGCAGCCTATGCCATGTGGTGGATGGGCAAGTTGGCGGAAGCGATGGCGTTGCTCCAAGACGCCCAAAAGCAATCGCCCGTTTTCGTCTTCCCTTATCGACACGAGGATGCAGTGGCATTGCAAGTGGCGCTGACGCTTGACCCGCACGATGCGTTGGCGCATTACTTGCTCGGCACTTGGTTGGCATCCGTCGGGCGATGGGACGAAGCGATGGCGCATTGGCGAAAGGTGACGGATGGGACAAGGGGCAAGGGACATGGGACAGGTGAGACGGCGCTGCAAGTGTTGGCGTGGAGGAACATTGGGTTGATGCAACGGATTGTCCGAAGCGATTTGACCGCAGCAGAACAGGCTTACGACAAAGCCATTGAACTCGTGTCCCGTGCTCCGTCTCCCTTGTCACCTTACGCTTGGCGTTTGTGGCACGAGCGTGATTCTGTGCTTGCTGCTCTTGGGCAACATGAGAAGCGGGTTCAGTTGTTTGAGGGTGCGCCGAAGGAAGTTGCGAGCAAGCCGCAAATTGTCGCCCGATGGGCTGAGGCTTATGCTCGTGTCGGCAAGGACGCAAAGACCGTTGAGTTGTTGTCTCGGGGCAACTTCAAGCCTTGGGAAGGCGAATTTGCTTTGCGGCAACTTTGGAAGGAGGCGCAAATGCAACTTGGGCATCAAGCGATGCGTGAAGGCGATTTCGCGAGGGCAAGGAAGCATTTTGAGGCTGCTGCCGATTACCCACAAAACTTGAATGTCGGGCGACCGCATTGGACTGACGATGCCGATGCGCTTTTCTGGGCGGGTTGGTGCGCTTTGAAAGCGGGCGACAGGGAAGGAGCAAAACAACTCCTTGAACGAGCAGCCAACGAAAACCAACCACCAAACGCCCAAACCGCCGAGTTCAAA
>JBGOEK010000036.1:0-16466 GCA_041537945.1 Candidatus Thermosaccharophagus yellowstonensis | reverse complement strand
AGCCGCCGACATCGCAACCGACATAAATCGTGTCGGGGTCTTTGGGATCAAAAGCGACCGACTGAATCCAACCGCCGCCACCGGGACCAACCATCTTCCACTCAACTTCATCGCTTGACGGTGCATCCTTTGCATTCATCAGGCATTGTTCCATCACGAAGCCGATAAGCAAAGTCGCAAGCGCCATCGCCCATCCCAACCTCTTCATCCGCCTCACCTCCGCACGCAACATCAAGTCTTCAGTTGTTAAGGCAACACAGGTGTTTTAAGTCAGCCTTTAGTTCGGTGAGAAGTCAGTCGTCGCTTCATTTCGCTGAGTGCTTTCCAGTCAATTTCGTATAGCTCCTCTCCCATCACGCTCGTTAGCTGTTTCAGCACGCCGATTTCGATCGCCCTCCTAAGGACACCGTTTGGGACGCCCTCTTGCGAGAGCGAGAAATATCGCCTGTTCAGCAGTATGTGGGTCACGCCGAGCTTGCGGTATTCCTCAAACAGTGCGAGCATCGGTTCTTTTGAAGAAGCCACCTTGTCGTAGTCAATGAGGAGGTTGTGTCCAGGGTCACCCCAAAGGTAATCGCGCTCAAAGTAGTAACAGAGTGGCTCACCATATGTTAGCACTTTGGCGTCCGTAGGCAGGTATGCATTGATGTATTTTGCGACAGCGTATGCTGGCAGTGTCTGTCGGAGGTATTCGTCCTCGCTGATGATGCCGAAGGCGACTGGCAAGCATGGTAGCACCCAAGCTATGGCAATGAGCGTTGAGTAGGAAAGGGCACACAGCATTGCCACTTGAGCTGAAATGCGTGTTAGCGCATTCCTCTCGAACCAATGCGAATAGGCGTAGCCTATAACGCCACAAAGCATAACGAGGCACGGGAGCAAATAGCGCAGATACTGGACGCTAAAGAACCACGCCAAAAACCATACACCACACAGGGCTAACAAGAGCAACGCATATGGCGACATCGGTTTCACGAACAGAAGTGTCGGTAGGAAGGCGAGGAAGGTCAGCCCAACTCCGCTTGTCGGATTAGGTTCAACTTCGTATCTGATCGGCTTTGGTTTGCCTGTGGGCATCAACTCCTTTGGCATATCAGAGTGCATGGTCAAGTTCCAAAGCGCCAGAAGGAGTTGCAAAGGTGTTCGCTCCGTCCCGAACTCAAGTTGATGCTTGCGATACTGCTCAGCCATTTTTTCGTTCCAACCTCGCCCACCGAAGACCTCGTAGAAGAATGGGAAGAACGGGTTGCCAGTTACGACGATGTTCTTCACATACCATGGGCTTGCCACAATGCATGCTACGACGAGTGGGAAGAGAACCTGAGGCACGCAATCTCTCAAGATGCCTGATGTGCTCTTTGAGGAGCCCTGTTTTACCGCCACCGTGTTGAACAAAAATAGTCCCACAGGCAGTGAGAGCATGATGATGCCAGAGTATTTGATGCCCATGCACAAGCCACAAGCGATGGCGCAAAGCATCAGCCAACCAAGAGACTTGCTTTCAAGCCACCTCAGCCCTGCAAGGACAGCGAGCAGAGCATAGAATGAGAGGGCGATATCAACATACGCAGTTGAAGCCTCAGCCACAGCTATTGGGATGGTGAACAGAGTCCACGCTGAAGCCCATGCCGACCTTGTAGGTGATGGGAATTGATTTGAACTCGCCTTGTCGGGGGCGTTGCGCCACATGTGGAATGCGATTGAATTGCCGATGCAGAGCAAAAGCACACAGCACCCGATGAAAAAGAAGAAGTGGAAGAGCTTCGCGAGTGAATGTCCACTCAGTGCGAGCCCGACCGTGTAAAGCATTTCTGTTGTAAACGGGAAGCTCGCATGCGATGTGAACTGAACGAAGTAAATGCGTTTCGCTTCCAAGTAAAGCTTCGGTATGGCGAGATGGTAGGAGAGGCTATCCCACTCAACCGCTGTTGGTGGGCTGAATGCACCGATCAAGACCAAGATGGAGATGAATATGCAAAGTGCTGTCATAGCGAGCTCAATGGGTGAATGTGAGGAACTTATTTTTGGTAGCACCTGCGGGACTTGCTCGTAGATGTTCGCTATCAGCTTCCCTCTCACAGCGCCCATGGATGGGACTGACGCAAGCAACATCAGCCCGAGCAGGACAAATATCGCAGTTCTGTTGAGCCATCCGAGCACACCTACGAAAAAGACGCCATACGAAAGGACCGCAAAGCCTATGCCGATGGCGCACATCATCGCCTCAACTTTATGTGCGCACCTCGTCCTCAATAAGACGAGCACACGAAGCCCAAACACATATGCAATGCATGCCAGCATCGCAAATATCGTCATGTCCAGAAGATGCTTCAAAAGCACTACCCACATGGCAGACCTCACTTGAAGAGCAACTGCCAAAGATGAAACGAAAGGAAAGCTATGATGGTGCGATGCTCATAGATGAAGAGCAAGCTGATAGCACACACCCAAAGCGCCACCAACAAATAACTGAAGACCTCATGTGGCGTGTTGGAATGGGCCTTCACTTCTCCTCACCCAACCAACCATTTTGAAGCACAGAGGTCTTCGTCGTTGATGTGGCTCATCGTATAAGTAGCGTCGCCAAGTTGTAGATTGAGGCTGTCAGAATGGTTGCCAGAAGGAATGGGTAAGCGATGGCGAGGGCAACCCACTTAACGGAGCGTGTCTCAATCCATATCGCAACGACACTCGCTGCGCACGGTATGTAAAGCATTTGGAAGAGGGTGAACGAGAACGCCTGCAAGGGCGTCATTGCGTTCCGCAGGCTTTCGATAAGACCTTCACCTGCACTGCCATAAAGGACGCTAAGCATTGCGAGCGAATTCTCCTTGGCTAAGAAGCCAGTTATGAGCGCTGCGGTAGCGCGCCAGTCAAGCCCGATCAGTTCACCGAATGGATGAAGCAACCTTCCGAGCATCCCGAGTAATGTCTTATGCATCGGTGCACCGATAGGCAGGTTTGAAAGTAACCAAACAAGCATTGATACGCACACGATGAGAACCGAGGCGCGCTTCAAGAAAGCGATCACCCTGTGCCAGACGAACATGCCAACGGTGCGCATGTTCGGTATGGAGTAAACTGGTAGCTCAATGAGCAGTGGCGTTCGCTCACCCCTGACAGCGAGCAGTGAAAGCAACAACCCAGAGATGAAAACCGATAGCAAGCTCAACATGAGGAACAAGAGCATGATCGGGGTCCTCAAATGAGCCGGGAAAAATGCTGCCGTAAAGAAAGCCATGACGCTCAGCCTCGCCGAACACGGTATGAGTGGGTTGAGCAGTATGGTTAGGATGCGATCCCTTTCATTCTCAAGTATCCGAGTGCCCATTATCCCAACGACATTGCATCCGTATGCGAGCACGAGGGGCAATACAGCTTTACCGTGCAAGCCGAATATGTGCATCAGTCCGTCCATGACAGCTGCTATCCTCGCCATGTATCCGCTATCTTCAAGGAGACCCATCAGCATGAAGAAGACAACGAGCACGGGCAATAGCGACACAACAGCGCTGAAGCCAGCCAACGCACCGTCAATGAACAAGCCTTTCGCAAACGAGCCGAATGGCAAATGCTCTTTAAGCCATTCGGCGAGCTTGTTGAAAAAGCTGTCAAGCGCGCCAACGAACGGCTCTGAGAGCTTGAATGTGAGCCAAAAGATGCAAGCGAAGACGATAATGAAGATGAGCAAGCCAACTAATGGGTGGGCGAGTATGTGGTCAAGTGTATCTGTGACGGTGATGACGCCCCTCGTCGGCTTGCGGAAATTCCTCGCCAGAGCTTCTCTTATCCATGCATACCTTGCATCGGCTATAAGCATCGGTGCTCTCTCATTCTCGCTTCGCACCTTATCTATCTTCCGCCACACATCTTCTGGGAGAACTTCCTTGAGGAGGCGTTCAACCTCTGAATCGCCCTCAAGCAGTTTCAGAGCAAGCCAATCTGGCATATAGCCGTCAATCGCTTGTTCACCCAAGAGCGACTTGATTTGTTTTATCGCGCCCTCTAACGCTCCATACCGTATCTGTTTTGGCTTTAGCTTTTCAAGTCCGCTTGCTACGGCTACGGTGCGCTCAACGAGCTCTCTTATGCCTTGCGCTTTCCTTGCCACTATCGGGACTACTGGCACACCGAGTGAGGCTTCAAGCCCAGCTACATCAATCCCATAGCCCTTTGCTTCAGCCAGATCCATCTTGTTGAGCGCTATGACAACGCTACTTGTGAGCTCCAAGAGCTGAGCTACAAGGTAAAGGTGTCGCTCAATGCTTGATGCATCAACGATTGCCAAAACAACATTCGGACGCTCCCTCACTATGAACTCCCTTGCAATCAATTCCTCAACCGAACTCGCTGTGAGGCTGTATGTGCCAGGTAGGTCAACTATGTGGAGGGTGTGTTCTTCAAACCTGCAGATGCCTTCCCTTCGTTCGACGGTCTTCCCTGGCCAGTTGGCTACATGTTGGTGCATCCCTGTGAGGATGTTGAAAAGCGTGCTCTTGCCGACATTCGGGTTGCCAGCAAGAGCAACAGTTATTTCCATACCGCAAGTCACCCCCCCTGAAACGGGTGGCTTCTGTATCGGCATATCGCCCGTGCCTAATGCTCCTTTCACTCAGCCTGCTTAACGCGAACCATTATCCTTGTAGCCATTCCTCTGCCTATGGCGAGCCTAACACCCCTCACATCAACAACTACTGGACCTACGAATGAGTTTTGAGCGACAGTTATCTCCGCCCCGACAGTCAACCCCATCGCACTTAAACGAGCTAACATACCTCTACCACCATATGTTGCGTGAACAACGCCACAACTCCCCTCGGGCAATTCGCTCAACGGGAGTATGCGTTCTTCTGTCTTGTCTTCATCCATGCTTCATCACCTTGATGAGACTTTGTCTCAATTTTGAGAGTGTAGCGCAAAGTAGTATACAACGCTATCGCTTTGCGGGGCTTTGAAAAAACGACCTTGAGGGGCAGTGTGCTATGGCACTAATGCAGGGCTTACACTGTTTCCTGCGTGTGCCTATCGTGACCCTGAGCTAAGAGCCTAAAGAGGCTTGATGGTGACAAGCTCATCTTGCCTGCGCAACTCCCGAGGCTAAAACCTTAGCCTCTACCTCGCTTATGGCTTCATCGAGTATCTGCAAGCCCTTTTCGGCGAGTTCCCATGTTATGATGAGTGGTGGAGCGATCCGAATGACATTGCCAAACAGACCTATGGGCGCAATGAGCAACAAGCCCTTCTCAAAAGCCTTCCTTATGATGAGCTTTGTTAATTCAGGTGCTGGCTTCTTGCTCTCCTTATCAGCCACAATCTCGAGTGCCAGGGCGAGCCCGAGCCCACGAGCTTCCCCAACTATATCGTGCTTCCTCTCCATCTCCTTGAGCCTCTCGAGCATCTTCCCTCCAATGGATGCAGCTCTCTCACACAGCCCCTCGCGCTCAATTATCTCAATCGATGCGAGCGCTGCAGCGCAGGATAGCGGATTGCCAGCGTTTGTGCTTGACATGCTCCCCGGCTCAAGCACATCCATTATGCGTGCCTCACCGATGAGCGCTGAGCATGGAACTCCACAAGATATGCCTTTGCCGAGGCAGAGCAAGTTCGGGGTTATGCCGTAATGCTCAAAGCAGAACATCTTCCCCGTCCGCCCAAACGATGCTTGGACTTCATCAACGATGAGCAGGACATCCTTTTCACGACACCATCTTTCAAGCCTTTGAAGCCATTCGATTGGCGGGACGATCGAGCCAGCAGCGCCTTGATATGTCTCAACGATGACGGCTGCGATGTCGCCAGTCGTTTGCGTTTCGACGAGCCAATCAAGGTAATGCAAGCAGTAGCAGTCGCACTGCGGATAAACCTTGTCAAAGACGCACCTGTAGCAATAGCAGAATGGAGCGAAGTGCACTCCGGGGAGCATCGGACCAAACCCCCTCTTCACGCCCATCTTGCCACCGACGCTCATACTCCCATATGTGCGCCCGTGGAACGCGCCGTGAAACGAGATTATCTCGTGTCTCCCTGTGTAGCGTCTCGCAACCTTTATCGCCGCCTCAACAGCTTCGCTTCCAGTTGTGAGGATGAAAACCCTGTCAAGGTTCGGTGGCGTTATTTCTACAAGCTTCTTTGAGAGCATTATCCTTGGCACATTCGCGAAGTCGTAGCAATTCAACAGTTTGCCAGCTTGCTCCCTTATCGCTGACACATGCTCTGGATGACAATGCCCAACATTCATCACGAGAACGCCAGATGTGAAATCTATGAACCTGTTGCCATCAACATCTTCAACGATTGCGCCTTCAGCCCTCTCAAGGACAACTGGCACTTGCTCGGAAAGAGACCTTGTTTCATAAAGCTTCGAGAGCTCAAGGTATTGCTTCGATCTCGGTCCAGGTAGCTCTGTGATTATGCGTGGCGCATCCATCCTTGCGCATCACCTCATCACTTCGAGCCGACCTTGATGGCAGTCCATTCGCCCTCTCCGCCCCACGCATCGCACTTCACATTGCCAACTATCTTGTCATCCTCAACGAACCCTCTGAAGGTGACCTCCTTATCGCTCAGCTTTGTTGAAAAGCGCAGAGATGCCCCCCAAACATACCAATCCCACAACTCCGTCTTCGAATCACCACTCAAGAATATGAACGAAAGCTTGCCACCCTCGCCTCGCCTGACGAGCAGTTCGCCACGCAGTTCGCCATCTGGCGTCTTCGCTTCCCACTTCCATCTGCCATCAATGTTTACTCGCTTTCTGGAAGCGCTCCAGTTTGACTGCACCCCGTCAACAGTTTGCGTGCCCTTTATGGAGTCGTCGGAAACAGTCCCGTTGAAACTCAAGTTCAATTCCTTCCCGCCGATCGGAGCGACGGCTGATAGCGAGAGTTCGTTCCCGACCAACTTTATATCGGTTATCTTGCCCTCCAAGCCACCGACCTCGAGCACTCCGCTAACCTTTTGGAACTCCTGCTTCAGCCTCATAACGCATTCAACAGCCTTCCCATCAACTCGTGTTTTCCAACGCCACACCCCAGCAACGCCTGCGGGGACAACCCAGTAGTAGAGCGTGCGCTGATAGTCCACATTCACATGGACAACCTTATCGGCTTCCCAGTCACCCATTGAGTAGTTGTGTGAGACAATCCTCACTCCGGGTTTGAGTTCCCTCAACAGCTTCGGGCGAAGCTTGAGCATAGCGTTCGGCAGAACATAAAGGGTGACAACCGTTGCATCGCTTATGTTGCTCTTCATCGCATCCTCAGCGATGAAGTGCACCCTGTCTGCGACACCTTCAGCTTTAGCGCTCTCTTTGCACTTCTCAATCAACCCAGCATCAATATCGATTCCAACACCCTTTGCCCCGAACTTCTTTGCAGCCATTATCACGATTCTCCCATCGCCACAACCCAAGTCATAAACGATGTCGTCCTTCGTCACATTCGCCAACTTGAGCATCTCTTCCACCACCGGCATCGGTGTCGGCACAAACGGACCAAACGATACCTCAGGTTGACCTGCATACGCACGGGCACACGCTAACGCGATGCAAAGAGAAAGCGCCACCTTCAAAAGCGATAAGACCACAGCCACTCGCCTCATACCCGATCACCCTCCCATGATTTTGTTTTGCGTTATCAAATACGCCATCATGTTGCTCGTCGCTCAATGAGCAATGTCACAAAGTAGAATGGCACAGATAGGAGCAGGACGCCAACCCCGATCAGGGCATAGAAGCGCCCGAACTCCATCGTGTATTTGAGGCTTGAGTAGAGCATGTAAATGCACATGCCACAAAATAGGGTGAGCGTCAAAGGTAGCACTGGAGTTTTGAATGGGCGCTCAATATCTCTGTCTCTGATTCGCAACACAACGACTGAGATGGCAGTCAGGAGCATGAAGAACCAGAAGACGGGCGCTGTGTATTCGACCATGTTTTCAAAACCTCGCCTGTAGTCTTTACCGAGGAGTGAGAGCAAGATCAGAGCCATGCAGATTACGCCCTGCGCGATTAAGGCGTTTGATGGCGTTGAAAAGCGCCTATGCCACACCCCGAGCCACCTCAAGCCGTAGTAATCGCTCCCCAAGGCGTAAATGCTCCTTGCGCCTGTGAATATCGTCCCGTTAGTCGCACCGAGCGCTGATAGCGCAACGAAAGCGCTTATCACAACCTCCCCAAACCTGCCGAAGACCTTTGAGAGGGCATCCGCAGCAACTGCATCGCTTTCCCTCATCCCTTCAAATGAGAGAAGCCTCAAATAAGCGTAGTTGACAAGCATGTAAATGGCTATGAGCGTGAGCATGCTGATGATTATGGCTTTCACCATGTTCCTCCTTGCGTCTTTCACCTCGCCAGCGATGAAGGCAGCTTCATTCCATCCACCATAGGTGTATAGGATGAAAACCATGGCGAGCCCGAATGCAGCCCAGCTGAACGAACTGCTGGTGTTGCTGGCATGTGGTGTTGCTTCGTGGCTCTGTGAGAAGATGCCGAGGAGCACAATGCTGATGAGCGCTGCCACCTTAGCGCCCGTGAGAATGTTCTGTGCAACCTTCCCCTGTTGGACACCTATGACATTGAGCACCGTGAAGAGGAACACAACAACGCCAGCATAGATAGTCGATGAGAACTGACCTATGCTCAAAATCCTCGTCATGTAGTCCCCAAACACATAAGCCAGCGAGACGATTGAGCCAGTCTGTATCACGCTTAACCTCGCCCAAACGAAAGCGAACCCTAAAAAGCCACCGTAAGCCCTCTTCAAGTAGATGTAGTCACCACCAGCTTGTGGATAAGCGCTCGCAAGCTCAGCATAGCAGAATGCGCCAGCGATGCACAGCAGTCCGCCGAGAAACCATGCAAGTAGCATCAAGAACTCGTTCGGTGTGTTCTTAGCCACGATTGCTGGAACTTTGAAGATACCAGCACCTATGACTATGCCCACAATGATGCACACGGCATCGAAGATGCTCAAGATGCGCTTTGGAGCATGAGTTGCTTCGTTGTTCTCCATCAAACTTCACCCTCGCATCCTAAGTTGCCCATCATTACTGCAATCTATTTTGGCGCGAGCAGAATCAAACGAGCACACCATGCACTACAATCCATTTATAGTCACTCGTGGCATGCAACCGCAAAGTCGGTTGACCTTGATGGTGAACTTCTGGCTAAGGGGTGGTTCGAAGTGAGCTATACCGCCATCCGTTCACTTATAGCTTTGAACCAAGCTGAAATAACCATTGGGCTGACAATCGTTTGTGTCGTTCAACTCGTCCTGCTGGTTGCCTTAGCTATAAAACTGCATCGCCTTTTAAGGTCGCTAAACAAGTTGATCGGTGACACCCACCCATCTGACTTCGTGGAGGCGCTCAAGAGCGTGTTTGAACGCATCGAAAGAATATGTGAAGATGTGCGCTCACTGCAAAGGCTTGTTGCGGAGCTATCAGAGCGCCAAGAGAAGTGCATACAGCATGTGGGCATTGTGCGCTTTGATGCATTTCAAGATGTGGGTGGTGAACAGAGTTTCTCGCTTGCCATCCTTGATGCTCGCGGGAACGGAGCTGTCATCACATCTCTTTTTGGGAGGCATGAAAGCAGGTGTTTTGCCAAACCGATAATCGGGTGGCGTTCACCGATGCGTCTAACGGAGGAAGAGATGGAAGCGATGCGCATAGCAACTTCATACCCCGATGGCGATAAGCGATGACATAAACCTGAAGTGGGGGAGAGAAACTGTGTTCAAATTTTACCATCATGTGAACTCGCTCAAGTGGTATATCGTGCTCACCATGTTGCTTGTAGGATGCGCACGATACCCGAAAATCGAGATGCCCCAGGTAAGCAAAAACAGACTGACGATAACATTTGAAGTGAAAGGCACGATCAATCCGAACTCATACTACTTTCTCGCCTTTGACGACGATGACGATCCGCTTGACGGTCCTCTGCCTGCGGTCGTCAAGCCGTTCGGGAACGGTTGGGGGACTGGCTCTTTCACTCGCTTCATCGAGATACACCTTTCACGAGCTACGCTCTTCGAGGTAAACCCGAACGACCCATTGCAACCAGTGCTTATTGGCTATCCGATTGATTTTGAACAGCGCCAAAGCTCCATAACTGTGACAGTTGACATGGATTCGTTTTTCAGGGCTGGCATACCAAACGCCATTGACTTCAACATCATCGCGGTTGATGAAATCATACTCGATCCAAACTACGAGGGCATCAGGAGCTACGATGCTCTTGGACCACGAGGGAACGATTATGTGACGATACCGATGCAAGCTACCGCTGAATACAGGAACGGGCAGGGCTTCATAAAGGAGCTTTCGGGCGATGCATTCCCAGCAGGCTCAGATCACCTTGATATAGTTGACTGGGAAGTTAAGGTGGTGCGTGTGAAATGAGCTATGGCAGGCTTTGGTTGAAAGCCCTCGACACGCTGTCCTTATGCGTTGTTCTCCTCTTCGCCATCTTCACCACATGGCTTTTCCTACCAATCCACATTGGGCGAGAGAAAAGCATAAAAGTGTATCTTGGCTCAACAGCGAGCGATGTGCTCAATGAGATCGCCTTGCTCAATGTTCATCGCCCAGTGTGGCTGTTCAAGCTGTGTATGAGCGTCTTCGGTGTGGATAAAAATTTGAAGGCTGGGATTTACGACCTGCCAGAAAGGCTCTCAAGGTTTAGGTTGTTGATGATACTGAGGCAAAGGAAGCCGAGGTTTATCCATGCGACGATACCGCCGGGGCTGATGAGCCATGAGATAGCGAGGAAGCTCGAGGAGTTACAACTCGCCGATGGGAAACGGCTGATCATGTTGATTGAGAAGCCACCGACACAGTTGCGAAAGCCATGGCTGGAGGACGGCAAGCCACTTGAAGGTTTCCTCTTCCCTGAAACATACTACTTCCCACCGCTACGCCCGGGCAGGGATGAAAGTTACATCATCAGCGCGATGTTGAACGAGTTTGAGAGACAGTTCATCAAGCCAAACGAAGAGAAGTTGAAAAAGTGTTCATACAGCTTGTATGAGCTTGTGACGCTCGCATCAATGGTTGAGTGGGAGGCGAAAGTTGATGATGAGCGCCCGATAATCGCTGGCGTCCTCATCAACAGGTTGAAGCTCGGCATGCCGTTGCAATGTGACCCGACGATATTCTATGCCCTCAAGCAACGCAAGAGGAGGATCACCTACTCGGACTTGCAACTCGATTCACCATACAACACATACAAGCATTCGGGGTTGCCACCAACTCCAGTTTGCAATCCGAGCCTCAAATCTTTGCTTGCTGTGTTGGAGCCAGCGAAGGTCGATTATCTCTACTATGTTGCATGTGGCGGTGGGAGGCACAAGTTCTCAAAGACATACGAGGAGCACATGTTGGCTGTGAGACAATGGCGTAAGTTGCAATCAAGCTCTAACACGACAAAGGCAAACCGATGACCATGATTCGGCTCTAACATTTTCTGGTGGTGAGACACCGTTGTTTGAGCGTCTGCTGATGCGCTACTTCTTGCCCGACCTATATGCTAAATCTGTCGTTGAGATATCGCCGAACTTGCTTCGCGTGCTCGGCATAAAGACGGTGCTGATAGACCTTGATAACACGCTCACACCGACTGGCTCATGGGAAGTTAGAAGCGATATCAAGATGTGGCTTGAACAGCTTAAGGCACATGGCTTTAACATCTACATCATTTCAAACGAGGTTCGCTCTCAGAGGCTTACATACATCGCAGAGGCGCTCGGTGTGCTCTACATAGCGCCCGCATGGAAACCTCGCTCGTCCTTCATAAAACGCATGCTCAAAAGGCATGGAGCGGGAATTGAACAAACGGTCATGATTGGTGACCAACTGTTCACCGACATCTTTATGGCGAAGCGCATCGGCATGCTTACGATATTGGTTGAGCCGATGACGAATTTGAATTTCATCACAACGAGAGTGCTACGCTGTTTTGAGCGCCCGCTGATCAAATGGATGCACCGTAGAAGAATGCTTCGTAGGTGCGTGTAAAACGAAAAAGGGCAAGGCGACTTAACACCTGCGATATTAATCGCCCTGCCCCAAACGGCGAGATGATGAAACATCAAACACCGCTTCAGTTTTACTTTGGCGGAACCGCTGACTTACCTGGCATCCCTGGACCTGGACCATAGAATCCCGGACCGTAGGGTCCTGGAGGCATGAACCCTGTCATCACTGGACCTGTTGTTGGTGGAACGGGCGGCTTGAAAGTTTTCCACGCTTGCCACGCCACGATCACGATCGCCACAAGCCCGATGACGATCACAACTATCTGCCACGGCTTAACGCCTGCCATGTCTCCATCACCCCCATCCCATTTATGCTTGCACCAACACGGTGCTACTATCATTATAGCCTTTTAAGCAACCGAGGTCAAGGGGAAAGCTATCGTGGGAGCACTATCCTGCGCCCCACATCTTCACTGCTTCCGCCTTTGAGCCTCGCTATGAACTCACCGAGCGAGTGCGGTTTAACTGAAGCCCTCAATGCCCTTATGAAAGAACGCCTATCGTCGGAACGCCTCATTATGCCGTCGGCTTCCTGACGCATAGCTCTCAATGCCCTCATCAAAGCAGCGTTGTGTGGGAAGTTGAGTTCACCGCGCATGGTAGCCACATTGTCCGATATAGCTTTAGCCAATGGCATGAGATGCTCTGGCAGGTTTGGCGTCACTTTCACGCCTTGTGCCATCTCACTGTGGACGGCATGCTCAAGCGCCTCCAAAACAGCAACAACATCTTCATCTGTAACATCGGCGCGCATCGTTGTATACGAGACAATCGCTTCCCGTATCGGGAAGCTTGAGATTTCAAGCTCCAGCCTGCTTGAGACTGCACTTCGCTTCTGCAGTTCCTTCTCGCGCCTCTCAATCTCAACGGTGCGCGCAAGTTGCAAATAAACGCAGTTTGCTGGGCACTGGATGCGCTTCAACCTGCTACTGCCACAACATTGAGCACAGATGTTCTTTTGAAGCGCTTGGCAATAGCGCTTCCCCTTCCTCTTCATGCAGATGGCACACTTTTGCATCGTTGTCGCTCACGCCCCTTTGAGGCTATGATGCAAACTCATATTGGAAGCTACATCATTTTGAGAAGGCTACCGCTAACACATTCGGATAAAATTTTGCCACGCTGGCAAACGGGGATGGTTCCCCTTGCGCTGAGAGGAAAAGTGTTAGCTTGAAAGTGGAGGTGATAAGCGTTGGGTTGCAACTCCCTAACACCACATGATGTTGAATCCATATTGCGTTCATGTGGCGCATTCATCGATGGGCATTTCGTTTTGAGCTCGGGCATGCATAGCGCTCATTACATCGAAAAGTTCAGGGTGCTTGAGCGCCCCGATGTGACACAAAAGCTATGCGCTGAATTTGTCAGGCGGTTCCATGACGAGAGCGTTGATGTCGTGCTCGGTGCAGCGGTCGGCGGTATCATACTCGCATACGAGACTGCAAGACAACTTGGCTGTAAAGCCATGTTCACAGAGCGTGAAGAAGGGGTCATGAAGTTGCGAAGAGGGTTTGCGATACACATCGGCACGAGGGTGCTCATAGTGGAAGACATCGTTACAACGGGCAGTTCAATCAAGGAGTTGATCGGCGTTGCCAGAAGCTATGGGGCAAATGTGGTTGGCGCTGCAGCAATCGTGGACAGAGGGAAAGAACCATTGCAACTCGATGTCCGATTTGAAGTTCTTTTGCGTCTGCCACTCGATCTGTATGAGCCAAACTCATGCCCACTTTGCAAACTCGGTGTGCCAGTTCAAGCGCCGGGCAGTAAATGGCTTCACACATAGCATTGGCTCTTGTGGACGATTTGCAAATGAGACGAGAGCGTGTCATCAATTACACTTGGAGAGCGAAGGCAAAAGAAATGCATCGTCACAGCGAACACAGCTTGGGAAGGGTGATGAGAAGTGGTTGAAGTTTATGTTGGTGGGGTAGCTCGCGACAAAAACGGAAACTACATCCTCGTGCTCAGAGAGCCAACGACGGGAAATGAACTTCCAATTTGGATAGGCGAGTATGAAGCCATGGCGATTGATATGGAGTTGCGTCGCCTCAAACCGCAAAGACCATTGACACACGACCTGCTCGCAGAAATCCTGCGAACACTAAACATCAAGATGGAATGCGCAATCATAACTGAGTTGCGTGGCGATACATATTATGCCTTGCTTCTGCTCCAATGGGGTGACGATGTCTACGAGATAGACTCAAGACCGAGCGATGCCGTTGCTATAGCGCTCCGCATGGGTGCACCGATATACCTTTCCGAGGAACTCGCCAAGATGCTCGGCATGCTACCCGCTAAGCGAGATCCGCAAACTGAGCGCTTCCTAAGGCTCGTTGGCGATGTCGAGCTACCAGACTGGTAGAGGAGATTACGAAGGTTGTTAGCGCCTCACAGATGGCTTGAGTAAAGCTTCCCTGTGACAGGAGAGGATTGGCGGTATGCCTTGAAGTTGGACATAGAAGTCCTCAAGCACACCGACTGATGGGCGCCTAAAGATGATGCAGTAGACGGCATCGCTCTCAAACTTGTCCCTGCGAACGATGAACTGATGCGGTGTGGCGATGTTGTCCCTCTCATCAACGATGCGACCTGCTTCATCACGCAATGCCACTTTAACTCGCTCACCTTCATTATCACCCCACACCTTGATCCCAAACTCCTGAGTGCCCTCTGGAACTACGAAATGAAACTCACCTTCAGTTCCAAGGAAGTGGAAAACACCGTCACTTGCAACGATGCACACCCCATGAGTGCTTGAACTCAGCGTTGCTGTTGCCCTTCCAGCGTCACACACGATGCGATATACGCCACCCTCATCGGCAGTGAAGGAATAAGCGTTCTCACGCCCGTGAACAGCATCAGCTAAGGTCAGCTTTCTATTGGACGGAGTTAAAACGCTAACTTTAGCTTGGCTAACCGAGACTTTGCCCACAGGGAGCAACATTATCGTGAACGAAACTTCGTCACCTTTGTTAGCCCAGAGAATGAACTCGGCTCGCCCTCTCAACCTCGCTCTACACGAAGTCTCCTTCGGGAAGCGCACCCCAGAAAACAAAGGCTCAAGCTTCACTCCCTCAAGCTCAAACTTTTGGAAGCGCTTGAAGGCTTGCGTTGGAAACCACTTGTTTAGCAACTGTTGCGTGAGGTTGTAGGTGCTCTTCTGCGTGCCTCTGACAAGCGTCAATGTGCCTGTGACATCTTCCAATTCAAGTCCTCCAGCAAAATCAAGGTAGGCAATCGGCAATCGCTCAACCTCATCTGTTACAGTGCATTCAATAAATTCAACCCCACCGATTGGCTCAACATTGCCAGCCGAGCTTGAAAGCACTATCGGTGCTTGAGCTGTTTGCTTCAATGCGGTGTTGACTATCTTGCATCCTACGAAGCGCACACGACATCCGAAAGCTGGCTTTTGAGAGATGAATATGCCTGCACCTTCGTTCCCCTCAAAACTGCAATTAACGAACTCAATGATGCCACCAACTGCCCCCTCCCTACTGTTCCCAACGGATATGGAAACACCTCGCCTGTTGCCAATTGACCTGCACCCCTCAAGGCGTATTGAGATGGGATGAGAATTCGCGTTCAAGTTGTGCAAGTAAAAGGCGAAGCCATCGCCAACATTGTTTCGTGAGACGCAATTTCGCATAACGATGTTATGAAGCCTTTCCGTCTGCTCGTTCGGCTCAAAGTCAATTCCAGCCATCGGTGGCGTCCCGCTTGTGTCCTCCATCACGACATTCTCCATGAGCACATCTTCCGCACTGATCACGCTTATGCCTTGCCTATGGTTTTCAACGCAAGCGACATCTTTTATATGCACATTCCTGTTTGGAACACCACGCTTTGCAACGCCAAGATAGATTCCATCACCACCACTGCTTGCGAGCCTTAAGCCATAGACACGCACATTCTCACAACTGCGTATGCTAAGCACATGCCTCCACTCAGCCCTCTCATAAGGTGGCTTTGTGTAATCTTGCTTCCTCATCCTCAGCGTCGCACCGTAGCCGATGAGCGTTATGTTCTTTTGAAGCGCTGCGAGGAAAAGGCATTCTCCCTTCCCCAAGAACGCACCACGCTTAGCCTCAACGATGACACCCTCTTCAAAAACAACCTCTTGGTCACTGCGCAAGTTTATCGTTTTACTCACAATCCAAGGCTTTCCCATGTTGCTCACGATGACCTTTTTAGCGCCAGAGTCAATCGCAGACTGCAATGCCTTAGTCGCATCCTCTGGGTCAAAACCCCACCAAGAAGCATAGGCGATATCTCGCTTGCCCTGCTTTACCTCTTCAATGGCATGCTCATCTTGCGCAACCAAACGAAAGGCATCTTGCAAGCCAACAAACAACGGCACAACCACAAAGCACACCAAAACGAGATGCACCATGCTCAAACGGTTAAAACACCTCACCCCAC
>JBGOEK010000035.1:0-16704 GCA_041537945.1 Candidatus Thermosaccharophagus yellowstonensis | reverse complement strand
GTTCCGACGATTGATGCAGCAAATTGGCGAACCTATCCCTGAAAGCGTGGCGGTCACGAGCGTTGAAGAAGCCATCGCTTTTGCCAACCGCATCGGTTACCCTGTCATCATCCGCCCAGCATACACTCTGGGCGGAACTGGTGGCGGAATTGCCCACAATGAAGACCAATTGCGCCGAATTGTCAACAGAGGGTTTGCTTTGAGCTTGATTGGGCAAGTTCTGGTGGAGCAGTGTGTGTTGGGGTGGAAGGAGATTGAGTATGAAGTGATGCGAGACGGCGCCGATAACTGCATCACCGTCTGCGCGATGGAGAACTTTGACCCGATGGGTGTCCATACGGGCGAAAGCATCGTCGTTGCGCCAACGCAAACTTTGAGCGATGTGGAGTATCAGATGTTGCGTTCGGCAGCGCTAAAGATTATTCGTGCATTAGGTGTTGAAGGTGGTTGCAATATCCAATTCGCGCTTGACCCAGCCTCATTGCGCTACTATGTCATTGAGGTTAACCCGCGCGTCTCTCGTTCATCAGCGTTGGCATCCAAGGCGACAGGCTATCCTATTGCCAGAGTCGCTGCCAAAATTGCCGTCGGTTTAAGGTTGGACGAAATATCCAACACCGTCACGAAAAAGACGCTCGCCTGTTTTGAGCCATCAATTGACTATGTTGTTGTCAAAATTCCTCGCTGGCCTTTTGACAAATTCCCAACCGCAGATAGGACAATTGGCACAGAGATGAAGAGCACTGGTGAAGTGATGGCGATTGGACGCAGTTTTGAAGAAGCGTTGCTAAAAGCGGTGCGCGGGCTTGAGATCGGGGTTTCGGGCTTGTTCCATCGTGAGGTTGTTGACAGATCGGATATAGAGCTGGAAGAACTTATCCGCACGCCAAATGACCTGCGATTATTTGCTATTGCTGAGGCTTTGCGACGCGGAATGACCATCCAGGAGATTTACGATCTCTCACAAATTGACCCTTGGTTCTTAAGAAAATTGCGAAATATTGTTGAGATGGAATCAAAGTTAGCTAAGGTTGGTTGGGGAGGCTTGACAAAAGAATTGCTATGGCAGGCAAAACATTTTGGCTTCTCTGATCGCTACATCGCTGAATGCCTTATAAAGGGCGAAGGTGGAAAGTCAAAAACGCTGGCGGAAGCAGAAGAGCGAGTGCGCCAAATGCGCAAAATCTGGGACATAAAACCTGTTTACAAGATGGTGGACACATGTGCTGCTGAGTTTGAGGCTGAAACACCTTACTTTTATTCCACTTACGAACCCAACGGCGAAAATGAAGCAATTCCCAGTGAGCGTCCAAAAGTTATTGTGCTTGGTTCAGGTCCGATACGAATTGGGCAAGGCATTGAATTTGACTACTGTAGCGTCCATTGTGTTTGGGCACTCCAAGAACTTGGCTATGATGTCATCATGGTCAACTGCAATCCAGAGACAGTTTCTACCGATTTTGACACATCCGATAGACTTTACTTTGAGCCTTTGACACTTGAAGATGTCCTGCATATCGTTGAGAACGAAAAGCCCGTCGGCGTCATCGTCCAATTTGGGGGTCAAACACCTCTCAACCTCGCTGAAGGCTTACACAAGGCTGGTGTGAAAATCTTGGGCACAGACTTTGATAGCATTGACATTGCCGAAGACCGTGATAGAACTGCATGGCTCCTCAATTCGTTGGGCATTCCTTATCCACCAGGGAGAGCTGTCACAAGCATTGAAGAGGCAATTCAAGTTGCCCGTGAAATTGGCTATCCTGTATTGGTGCGCCCAAGTTATGTTCTGGGCGGGCGAGCGATGGATATCGTTTACAACGAAGAGGAGATGTGGAGTTATCTTGAATATGTCGTCAGTGTTGCCCCAGACCGCCCAATTTTGGTTGACAAATATCTTGCTGGCACTGAGGCGGAGGTGGACGCTATTTGCGATGGCGAAGAGTGCCTTATCCCTGGCATTATGGAGCACATTGAGCGGGCAGGCATCCACAGCGGCGACAGCATTGCTGTTTGCCCACCACAAACTCTTTCTGAAATTGCCAAACAGCGTATAGTAGATTATACACAGGCGATTGCGAAGGCACTCAAGGTTCGTGGCTTGATCAACATACAATTTGTTGTGTTGGGTGACGATGTTTATGTGCTGGAAATTAACCCAAGAGCCTCAAGGACAGTGCCATACATGAGCAAATTGACAGGGATACCGATGGTTGAGATAGCCACGAAAGTTATCCTTGGGAGCAAACTAAGGGAACTTGGTTATGAGGGTGGACTTCAAGAAATACCCAAAATTGTAGCCGTAAAAGCCCCAATATTCTCATTTGGGAAGTTGATGCAAGCCGAGATTGAGCTCGGTCCAGAGATGAAGTCCACCGGGGAGGTAATGGGCATCGATTTTGATTTTCCAAGGGCGCTTTACAAGGCGTTCGTTTCAAGTGGCTTTAAGCTCGGAAAAAATAACAAAAAAGTGCTAATAACCGTTGCCGACAAAGATAAACCAGAAGCACTCAGCATAGCGGAGGGATTAGCCAAACTCGGTTTCAAAATCTATGCCACTGAAGGGACTACAAAGTTCCTAAAAATGCACAATATAAGTGCAGTAGAAGTATCGAAACTCAGCAACAAACATCCAAATATACTTGATATGATTTTGTCAAAAGAATTTGATATTGTCATAAACACGCCAAGCGATAGGAGAGGGTCACACCGTGATGGGTTGATTATCCGCAGAGCATCGGTTGAGCATGATACGCCTTGCATAACCTCCCTTGATACAGCAAAAGCCCTACTTTTTGCCCTTAAATCCAGATCTAATGCTGGAAGTGAGGAATATAGCTGTCTAAGCTTAGAAGAGTATTGGAAAGCATCAAAAGTCAAGCGGTGATAGAGATGAATAAATGGCTATTTTTGCTAATACTTATCACATTAATTGCAGTGGCAATAGCAATCAATTTTGTAGTATTTGCCAATGTTAATCTATACTTCGTTGACATATCAAATGACGCTATAACCCCTCAAACTGTGAAGTTACTTAACCCAAAAATCAGCTTGCACATGTCTGCTCAATATGCAGTAAGATACCTTGGCTCAAATTATGGCAAATCTAAATTAAATGTGCTACCGAAAAACACAAGGTTGAAAGGTATCAGGGTTGAAAATGACACAGTTATAGCTGACTTTGATGAAGAATTTCTAAACCCTGAGCACTGGTCCGGGTCGGATATCGCTTATTTGCGCCTTCAGGCACTCGCCCACTCGTTAACATCTCTATGCGGTGTAAAAAAGCTCAAAATACTTGTAAATGGCAAAATTCCACCACCGCTCGGCGGGCATGAGGATGTGAGCAAACCGATTGAATTAGACCAATCTTTGATAAGAAGGTGATCGTTGTATGCATCATGATTTCAAGCCGTTTGATCACCTCATTACCTACGAAAAAGCGTCAGAAATTGTCTTGGGACATGTCGAGCCGATCAACAGGTTTGAATGTTTAAGCATATGCGACGCATACGGCAGAGTTTTGGCTGAAGAAGTTTATGCAAAAATTGATATGCCTCCATTCACGAGGGCAGCGATGGACGGCTATGCGCTCATTTCCTCTTGCACTGTTGGCGCTTCCAAAGAAAACCCAAAATTGTTCAAAGTTATCGGAACTTTGCAAGCGGGTGAGGATGGCTCGTCATTTTCTGTGGCGCAAAACACTTGCGTTGAGGTGGCAACTGGCGCAGAGTTGCCATTAGGCGCTGATGCGGTCGTTAGAGTTGAGGATACAAAACGAATTGGTGATGACGAGGTTTTGATCTTCGTTCAGGTCAATCCTATGACCAATGTTAGTGAAAAGGGCTATGACAAGCGTGCGGGTGAATTGCTTTTTAACATCGGCGAGATTTTGGATGCCCGCAAGATATGTGTTCTTGCTGCGTCAGGTAACTCAAGAATAAAAGTTTTTGCCAAACCAAAAATCACAATTTTGCCAACGGGTGATGAAATAGTTGAACCAGAAAAAAATTTGCCAAAAGGGTGCGTATATGACAGCAGTAGCTATTTGATTTACGCAATCGCCATGAAGGCAGGATGCCAGCCCGTGCGAATGCCACCAGTCAGAGATTCCGTGCAAGAAATACGAAACTATTTAATTGACATATCAAAAAGTGATTGTGATATGATAGTTATGATTGCTGGCTCTTCAGTCGGCAGGAGGGATTTTTCTGCAGATATACTCTCGGAAATTGGGGATTTGAAATTTCGCGGGATGCGAACACGCCCCGGCATGCCAACCCTGTTTGCAATCGTCAACGGGAAGCCAGTGATAGGCATGCCAGGTCATCCAGTCTCCTGTTTTGTTGTGGCAAATGTGCTTCTTCTGCCTGCGTTGCGAAAGCTTTCAGGGGTTGCCAAGTATGAGCCGATACGCATGAAGGGCAAGTTGGTGGCAGAGGTTAGAACGCACAAGGATTTTCACTCATTCATAACCGTCCGCTTGGAAGGCGAGAAAGTTGTGCCTGTTTTCAGGCATTCTGATACAACGAGCACGATCGGGATCAGCGATGGCTATATTGAGGCTCCAATTGGTATTGACAAGATAGATGCAGGGAGTGTGGTGGAGGTGAAGCTGTTTGAGTGCTGAACCGCAAGTGAAGGTGGGCTGTTGCGGTTTTCCGACAAGCCAGCGAAAATATTACTCATTTTTCAAAGTTGTAGAGGTGCAACACACATTCTACCAACCACCACAACTCTACACAGCGGTGAAGTGGCGCGAAGAAGCGCCAAAAGACTTTGAATTTACGCTAAAAGCGTGGCAACTTATAACGCATGAACCATCCAGCCCAACATACAGGCGATTGAGGATAGAGTTGCAAAAGGACAAACTCGATTGCTATGGCAATTTCCGACCGACAAAGGAAGTGTGGGATGCGTGGCTTGTAACAAAGGATTTCGCTGAAGCATTAGGGGCAAAAGTTATCGTTTTCCAATGCCCTGCAAGGTTTAAGCCAACGGACGAGAACAAAAGAAACATGCTTCGTTTCTTCGAACGCCTTTCAGGCTCGCCTTTCATATTTGTCTGGGAACCGAGGGGTGAGTGGAGCGATAAAGATATAGAAGAAATTTGCCAAAAAACTGGGCTCATTCACTGTGTAGACCCATTCCAACGAAAACCATTGACAAAGGGCATCTTTTACTTTAGATTGCATGGCATAGGCGGATATAAGCACAAATATACTGATTTTGAGCTTTCAAGGCTCGCAAAAATTTGCCTTGATTATGGAAATGGTTATTGCATGTTCAATAACGCATACATGTTTGAAGACGCACAGCGGTTTGTAGCTTTAATTTCAACATAAGCTTAATGTCGCATTTGAGAGATAGCTGTTGCTCACGGAAGGAGGTAAGAAGCATGGATGAGAGGTTGAGCGAAATCCTGAGTTCCTTCCAAGGCAAACAGGAGGAACTTATCCCGATATTGCAGCGCATTCAAGCTGAATTTGGCTACTTACCAAGTGAAGCCCTGCTTAAGGTTGCAGAGTTCGTCAACATCCCAGAAGCGCATGTTTACGGTGTGGCTTCGTTTTATGAGCAATTTCGCCTGAAGCCTGTGGGAAAAAATGTGTGCAAAATATGCAAAAGCGCAATATGCCAGATGCATGGTGCTTCGAGGCTACTCGAAGAAGCCAAGAAACATCTTCGCATAGAAGAAGGCAATACGAGCCCAGACTTAAAGTGGACTCTTGAAACGACGGAATGCATGGGCATGTGCGCAGTTGCTCCGTGCGTTGTTGTGAATGGGCGTGTGTTTGGCAAAGTAACTCCTCAAAAGCTTATTCAATTGCTCGGGGCTAAAGAGGGGGAGAGTTGATATGGAGCTGAGGGAGTTTGAAATGCTTCGTCTTCGTGCGATGCATGAATGGCAAGAGATGCATTTGAAGCCGTTTGTTACAGTTGGCACCGCAACATGCGCGCGTAGTGTGGGGGCACTTGAGACGCTTGATGCAGTGAAGGACTTCATCGCAAGACACGGTCTCGATTGCGGAGTGTTTGAGGTTGGTTGCATGGGGCTATGCTATGCGGAGCCGATAATGGGAGTTAGCGTGCCCGGTGCTCCGACGGTTTTTTACGGGAAAGTTGGCGTTGAGGAAGCTTGTGAGATACTTGAACAACACTTGCTTCGTGGCAAGCCAGTAGCGGAATATGCGCTTGGCACTGTTGGTGAGGGCTCAGTAGATGGCATTCAAAACCTGTTTGAGAGCCAATTTTTTAGGAAGCAAGTGCGCAGGGTGCTTTCAAGATGTGGCTTTGTGGAGCCAACAAACCTGAGCCACTATATAGCTACGGGTGGCTATGAAGGCTTATTGAAGGCTCTCTCAATGGAACCGACGCAGATAATCGAGGAGCTCAAAAAATCGGGGCTCAGAGGGAGAGGTGGGGCAGGTTTTCCAACGGGTTTGAAATGGGAGCTTGCAAGGAAAGCCGTTGGGGATGAGAAATACATAGTGTGCAACGGCGCAGAAGGCGACATAGGGGCGTTCATGGACAGGCTCATCATGGAAAGTGACCCATATTCCGTCATTGAAGGCATGACAATAGCAGGGCTCGCTGTTGGCGCAAAGCGTGGATACATCTACATTAGGGCGGAATATGAGCTTGCTTTCCATATCCTTGAGAGGGCTGTGTCCATAGCGACACAGCATGGCTTGCTCGGCAAAGATATCCTCGGCACAGGGCTACAGTTCGAGATAGAGCTTTTTAAGGCTGCGGGGATGTATATCTGCGGCGAGGAGACGGCTTTAATGAACTCAATGGAAGGACGAAGGGGGATACCAAGGCTTCGCCCACCATTCCCAACGCAATCTGGCTTTAAAGGTATGCCAACAGTCGTGAACAATGTGAAGACGCTCGCTAATGTCCCACTCATCTTGCACAACGGTGCCAGCTGGTTTTCATCCATCGGGACTGAGAAGAGCAAGGGAACAACGGTGCTTTCGCTCAGCGGATGCATTGAAAGATACGGCGTGGTGGAAGTCCCGATGGGAATCACTTTGCGAGAGGTCATATACGAGATTGGAGGAGGGATTGCGGATGGGAAGAAGCTAAAAGCGGTGCAAACTGGAGGACCACTTGGAGGGATCATCCCAGAATGGATGATAGACATCGCCTTAGACTACGAAACAATGAGGGATGCAGGCTCTCCGTTAGGTTCTGGTGGGATAATAGCTTTTGATGATCATGCTTGCATGGTGGATGTTGCGCGGGCGTTCTCGGAATTCGCAAAGAAGGAATCATGTGGCTACTGTATCCCGTGCAGGCTCGGGACTGCTCAAATCTTCCAAATACTTGATGAGATAGCGAAGGGGCAAGGGAAGGAAGGCGATTTAGATTTGCTCATAAGCATCGGCGAGGCGATGAAGGTCTCTTGCTTCTGTGCATTCGGTCAAAATGTCCCAAACATTGTGCTCGCAACTATAAAGCACTTCCAAAGCGAATATGAGGAGCACATTCGCAACGGACGATGCACTGTTTCCTAAACCATTCGAAGGAGGGTGATGAATGAATGCCAACGATTTTCATCAATGGTGAAGAGGTGAAAGCAAAGAGCGGTAGCACAATCCTTCAGACAGCTTTGGAGGCTGGAATTTACATTCCTCACCTTTGCTATCACCCAGATCTCACACCTGCTGGCATATGCAGGCTGTGCATCGTAGAGGTTGAGGGAAAAGGTGTAGTAGCGTCATGCCAAGCAGTTGTTGAAGACGGGATGAAGGTATGGACTGAGACACCGACGGTGCAGAAGGCACGCCAAGTCTCACTTGAGCTCATATTGACGAATCACCTTGGCGATTGCCTCTCTTGCCCAAAGAACAACGACTGCAAATTGCAAGAGGTTGCATCATACATCGGCATAGATGAAGAGAGGTTCAAGCAGTTGCGCATGCTCACGCCTCAATTCCCGATAGACGACAGCAATCCCTTCTTCATCCGTGATCCAAACAGGTGCGTTTTATGCGGCATATGCGTCAGGACATGCGATGAGATACAGGGCATAGGCGCTATCAATTACGCATTTAGCGGGTTTGCGACTGCGATAGCCACATTCGGCGACAAACCGATCGTAGAGTCAATATGCGAGTCGTGTGGCGAATGCGTTGTGCGTTGCCCGACAGGTGCCCTCGTTACGAAGGAGCGAAGGAAACCAGCTAAAGAGGTTAAAACAGTGTGCACATATTGTGGCGTTGGCTGTTCCATCTACCTCGGCGTGCGAGGAAACGAAGTTGTATCAGTTCGTGGGGTGAAGGAGAGCCCTGTGAACGAAGGCAGGCTTTGTGTCAAAGGGCGCTTTGGCTATAGCTTCATCAACAGCCCAGATAGGCTCTCTAAGCCGCTCATAAAGCGTGATGGGAAATTCGTCGAAGTCAGTTGGGATGAGGCATTGGATACAGTCGCAAGGAAGTTCTCGCAATACAAGGGAAGTGTGTTTGCTGTCATAGGCTCATCACGGTGCACAAACGAAGATAACTATGTGATCCAGAAGTTCGCCAGAGCCGTGATGCAAACAAACAATGTGGACAACTGCGCAAGGCTATGCCACGCCCCAACTGTAGCGGGCTTAAACATCGCCTTCGGGACTGGAGGGGGCACTAACCCGATAAGCGATATAGATAACGCATCGTGCATCTTCGTCATCGGCTCTAACACGCCTGTTGCACACCCAGTTGTCGGCACGAGGATAAGGAGGGCGAAAAGAAGAGGTGCAACGCTCATAGTTGCAGACCCAAGAAGGATTGAGCTATGCAAGCACGCAGATATTTGGCTTAACCTGCGCCCCGGCTCCGATGTTGCACTGCTCATGGGGATGGCAAAGGTCATCTACGAACAAGGCTTGCATGACGAGAAGTTTATTGAGGAGAGATGCGAGAACTTCGAAGCGTTCGTTGAATCGCTGAAGGAGTTTGATATTGATTTCGTTGAGGAAGTCACTGGCGTCCCACGCGACAGGATAATTCAAGCAGCAACAATTTATGCAACGAGGAAGCCATCGCTCATCATCTACTCACTCGGTATAACGGAGCATTCTCATGGGACAGAGAATGTGCTTGCACTCGCAAACCTTGCCATGTTAACAGGTAATGTTGGGAAGCCGGGTGCTGGCATAATGCCACTTCGTGGGCAGAATAATGTCCAAGGCGCTTGCGACATAGGATGCATACCTACCGCATTCCCCGGATATCAGCCTGTGAAGGATGACAATGTGAGGAAGAAGTTTGAGGAAGCATGGGGATGCAAGCTAAGTGGTGAGCCTGGGCTAACGCTTGTTGAAATGTTTCTCGAGGCTCTTAAAGGCAATGTGAAGGCGTTCTACATAGTTGGCATGGATCCTGCATACACCGTAGCGGACGCATCAATGGTGCAAGAGGCGCTGAGGAGAGCCGAGTTCGTCGTTGTGCAAGACATATTCATGACTGGAACAGCTCAGCTTGCGCATGTTGTGCTCCCAGGAGCAAGCTTCGCAGAGAAAGATGGAACATTCACCAACCTTGAAAGGCGAGTGCAACTTGTAAGGAAAGCGATAGAGCCGATAGGAGATGCACGCCCTGACTGGTGGATAACATGCGAAATAGCAAAGCGCATGGGAGCCATTGGTTTTGACTACTCACACCCTTCCGAGATAATGGAAGAGATAGCGAAGCTAACGCCATCATTTGCTGGCATTTCTTTCAAACGGCTTGAAGCCGAAGGCATACAATGGCCATGCATATCGCCAGACCATCCGGGAACTCCAATACTCCATGTGGAAAGATTTAACACGCCAACGGGCAAGGGGCATTTCTCTCCGCTACGCTACAAACCTCCAGCTGAAACACCTGACGAAGAATACCCCATAGTGCTTACCACTGGAAGAAGCCTGTATCACTTCCACCTCGCCATGACGAGGAGGGTTTCAGGGCTTGTGGCACTCCACCCAGAAGAGAGGGTGTGGATAAACCCTCAAGATGCAATGAAACTTGGCATATCTGATGGCGATGCCGTTAAGGTCATATCAAGGCGAGGTGAGGTGCTGACAAAGGCTCGGGTCACCGAGGAAGTCGCTCCAGGAACGGCATTCATGACATTCCATTTCTACGAGGTTCCGACCAACATCATAACCAACCCAGCATTATGCCCGATAGCCAAGACACCCGAATACAAAGTCACAGCCGTGAGAATAGAGAAAGCCAACGATGGTTCGCAATGAAAAACAAAGTGCCACTCCTTTCAAAGCACTTTTGTGAAGCCGGGGATGGCTATTTGGTATTTGCCTTCGGCATCTGGCTTTGCGGGTGGCTCTGAATCCATGGTTAGCTTCTCCAAGTCGGGCGCGAGCTCAAGGTTTGATTTCATAGCCTCCTCCCAAGTTATCATCTGCCCAGATTCAGCTGCCATCCTCCCGATTATTCCGACCATGTTTGCCATCGCCGAACGCTCTGCCTCATTGTATGGTTTATCCTCACGAATAGCCTCAAATAGCAAATCCATTTCCCTTTGATACGGGTCACATGGCGGTCCCTCGTAGCGCCAAATCAAGTTCTTTGGCTCTTGTTGCCAACCTTTGTAGATTCTCGGCTGTGGTATGCCCTCACCAAGGACAGCCAGCCCTTTCGTCCCATGAATGATGCATCCCCAAAAGTTCCAGCAATTGAGCATGTGCCTCCCTTGAGCGAAAAGCCTTGCGCCATCGGGGAAACTGTATTCAACAGCATAATGGTCAAACAGTTGATCTGGCTCCTTGCGTTGCTGTCTTCCACCGTGTCCTTGAGCCCACACGACCCAGCTACCCTTCACCCAGCAACAAACATCAAGGTTGTGTATGAGCCAATCGAGGATGAAACCGCCATTCAGCCATGTGAAACAATGGAAATTGCGGATTTGGTGTGCAATTTCACTCTCTCCCTCCCGACGAGGCGAAAGCCCGACTGGACCGTGCATGCGATATGCCCAGCACACAACTACCTCGCCGATTATGCCATCATGGATTCTCGCAACCGCTTCCTCAAGCGGTATATAGTGCCGACTCATCAACCCGCCAGCGATTTTAAGCCCCTTCTTTTGCGCTTCCTCACCAGCTTTAAGCACCCTGCGCACACCGGGTGAGTCAACAGCAAAAGCCTTCTCCATGAAGACATGACAGCCTTTCGCAACTGCATATTCCAAATGCAAAGGGCGAAAAACTGGCGGAGTAGCAAGAAGGACAACACCACCGGGCGAGATGCAATCAATAGCCTTCTTATACGCATCAAAGCCGATAAATCGCCTCTCTGGAGGCACATCAACTTGCTCTGGGAACATCTTCTGCAAGCGCTCAAGGCTTGACCGCAACCTATCTTCAAACACATCTGCCATCGCAACAAGCTTTGTTGGTCCTTTAGTGCGCAATGCATTCACTGCAGCACCAGTCCCTCGCCCACCACATCCAACAAGGGCAATTTGAATCGTGTTTTGCTCAGCTACATAGCCAATGAGTGATGTGGCGCTTACTGCAGCAAGCGCTGACACTGAATTACGAACAAACTCACGCCTCGTGACAGTTTTTTGGGTATTTTGTTGAGCCATGAGAAAACACCTCCCCTTGCGTTTTTATCTCGCAATTTTGAAGTCACAACGGAAGCCCGAAATCACCTTAGCATTTTGCAAATTGCCAGCCCAATCCTCTCCGTTGCCTCTGTCCATCCATCCCTCGCGTTGTAAAACAACCACAGTTCATTGCCCACAATCTTGCAATCAACTTGGTAGACATGACTCCTTTTCCAGCCCTTCTCACTTGGCGCTAATATCGGATTTCTTGGCGAATCAAACCAGTTTATTCCGTCATTTGACACGAGGGCATGGATAGCTGAATGACTGTGCAAGTCCTCGCCCCAGTAGATGCCATTATTAAATCCGACAAAAATTCCGCCAATTTTATAAACTTTCATTGCGCCCGCACCGAGGTTGCGCCATCTATCGGTCAAGCGAGGCGATATGATAGGTTTCGGATATTTTTCGTAAGGTCCAAGCAAATTTTTTGAGCGTGCAAGGCAGACAAATGAAGGCTCTTCATAGCCTGTGTCAGGAAGCAAAATATATCCGCCACTGTAGTAAAGCCAATATTCATCACCAACTTTGATGACACACGGATTCCTCACATACGGCTCACCGAAAATTCCCCTCTCCCACATGTGTTCGCCAACGAGTATGAGCTTCTTTTCTCCCCAATTATGCAAATCTTTCGAAGGACGGCAAACGATTGCTGTCTCCCTATGCCTACCGACGCCAACTTGGTAGAAAAGCCAAAACAAGTCGTTTTCTTTGAAAATGAATGGCGAATAACCCTCTTGAAGCGCTAAGCAATGAAATTTCCACTTAATGCCATCTTCGGAGATAAAATGCTTTATGCCTCTCCCTGAGCAAAACATGTGCCATTTTCCATCTGGGCTCTCATTCGGCATCAGGACTGCTGGGTCAGCAACCCAATCATCCTTTTCAGGCGCTTCAACGAGTGGATTTTGGTAGTGGTCAACCCATCGGTAAATCCAATCAAATTTTCCAACTAATGCCTCATCATACCTCAATTCTTGGTTGCTCACCAGAGCAAGGGCTACATTGAGCGCAAAAGATGCTATAACCATCCCTAATCCGCACCCCCTACAAACGAAAGCGTGCTTATAAAGCTTTTTGCGATAACATTCAAACCCTAAATTCACTTATGAGCTCGCTTCTACCTCAAAATGTCAATTCTCAACAACCACACATCCTCTGGCTCAAGTTCGCCCTCAATTTCCGCTTTCCCGCCCCTCAAGGAAAATGGGACATTCTTTCCCGAGATCATCTCCTTTACCTTTATCTTCCCTCTCACCCCAAGAGAGGGCAAATCAATGGTTAAGCGAAAGCTCTCGCTCTTATCGCCATCGTTGAAAACTGTGAAGTATAGGTTTCCTTCGCTTGCTCTCCCATAGCGCTCAACATAAATTTTGCCCTTGTCAGAAAAGGCATAGGTGAGAGGCTCCCAGCCTGCCTGAGCAAGGGAAATTATCAAGGGGAGATACTTTTTGAAGAGGTCTCTATCCCTTTCATACCATTTCTTCGGCGATGTCCAGTATGGGTCTTTCGAGTCAGCTTCCTCGTCGAAGAAGCCAGGAAATATTGCATAAAACAGGCAACGCTTGAAGTATTTCTCAACGAGTTGGTGATTGAACTTTTCATAATTCGTGTTCATCAAAAGGCAATAAGGCTTCCTGTAGCATAGTGCCCTGCGATAGCTCATTATCGCATCACTATCTGGGCTGTATTCCCCATGACGAAGCCAGTTCACTTCCGTCCCCAATATATCCAACAAATGGGCAGGGAATGGGAATTTCCAAAGGACGGCATTAGCGAATAAGAGGTTGTTCTGGCTATGCATCCTCTCGGCGATTTCCCTCTCAAACTCGTAAGTGTGGAACACCAAAAGTTGGCAAGGTTGATTAGTTTCTCGGTGAAATACCAGAGGAATGTCAACTGATGGGAAATGCTCCCTCCTAAAATTCAGCTCCATTGCCCCCATTTCAAAGGAATCAAGGTAGGTGCCGTCTATCTTGCCCTTGATAGCTTCTTCCTCAAAACTTGGGTTTTTTAGAAGATTCTTCTCCAAGCCCGACTCGCTCATGGAGACATCATCAAACCAAACAGTTCCAGTGTGAGTTCGGCGGAACAAAAGATGAACTGTCAAGGTGGCGATTGGTTTCTTTGGATTGATTACGAGTTCCTTCAGTTCCCAGTCGTGAGTTCCGACGCTAAATGGGGCTGTTATAGCCCATTCAGGGGTGCCATCAACATAGCGCAAATCAACATAGATGGAATAATCGTTGTTTGGCTTGCCAGTCACGCCCTCCGCCTTGCTCCATGCCCTGATAATTAGCTGTTTTGGCTCCTTTTGATTGAGGACAACCGTTTGAGAAGCACCTAACTCCTTGCCCAATCCCTTCGCTTCACAGCGGATAGAGTTTCTCCCCGAATGGCTCACTTTATTGTCGATTATGTAGCCTTCCCCGTAGCTGTTCCATCCACTCATCAAAATGAACTCCCGAGAAAGCGCTGTCTCAATCCTCTTCAACATAACCATCGCTTTGTTGAGAGGAAGTTGTGGAGTTGTTGGGACATCTGGGTCAGGATTCAGGAGGAATAATGCTCCATCACACCATGGAGCTTTCGTTATGAAGCAAAAGAACTTCCCATCCAGACGATAGATCCCGCTTGTGAGCGTTGCGATAGCCATATCCCTGTTTCCAGTTCCTCTTTCTCCCTTCAAATCTCGTTGGAGAATTTCCATAGCTCCCTCGTAGGTGCGTGGGGCTTCAGGTGGCATTGAAAGCCAGTGGCTGGCGGGTTCAACATAAATGAAGCTGTAAATTCCATGTTTTTCGTCAAATGCTGGGTTTGGCGCTCCCTCCTGAAAGGCGAAATGGAAATCCTCAAACCCTTCAACAGTTGAAATATCGGCAAAAGGCATCCAAATCCCCTCTTTATTGACTCGTTTGAGGAAGAATTGAGGGAAGATGTCGTAGTATTTCTGCAAGGCAGAACGCATCTTCCAGTTTGGGTCAATCGGGTAAATGATGAAGTGAAAGTCGGCTTTTGAAGGAAACTTTATGGTGTCGGGAACAAGGGCAAAATCGTAAACGATGAAAAATTCCCTCTCTTGCGAATCGTAAGAGATGCGATAAAGACGAGGCTCATCCAAAGGGATGGCAAGTGAAATGCCCTCTTCTTTCCCACTAATGCAGGCGAGAGGATACCATGACATGCTCCCTGTTGCCCCAGCAGGAACTTGGATAGCCTTGATGTAACTTCTTCCCGCTTGAATTTTTTCCTCGTCTCTCATATCGTTTGACCAAAGCCACCCAATAGCGTCGATGGGAAGGGAAAAATAGACACTTATTGCCCTGTCTCCCTTTGTGAGGTCTTCCACAACTCCATCAACCTTTATGTATCCTTGCCCTTTCGAAAAACCGCTGTTTATTTTCTCGGCGGAATAGCTCACGGAGAGTTTCAATTTTAGCTCCTCATCAACTGCCTCCCAGAGTAGCTTGTTGCCTGATTGTCTCATTTCGCCCAGAGGTTGGTGGAAATCAGACCCTTTTGCCACATCCCGAATGTAAAAACCACCTCGCCTTCCATCTTTCCCGATGACCTGCCCAGTTTGCTTATCAAAAGTGAGTGAGAAGCCATCGGGCGTCTTCAGAGTGAAGGTCTGCTTCGGTGGTGGGACTTGAAGAGTTAGGCTTTGGATTGGTGTCCCATCAAACAGTTGAGCGCCTTCCAGTTGGGCGAGGAAGAAATCGTCAAACCAAACCGTCCCAGCATGCCCCCTGAAAAGCCCATAAATATTGAGCTTTTTAATGGGTTTTTCTGGGAAAACCCAAACGCTCCTTCTCTCCCAGTCGTGTGTCCCGCAGGAGAAGGAAGAAGTGCGCCCCCAAAGGTGGCTACCGTCAACGAACTCTATGTCCAGATAGAGTGAGTAACCGCTGTCTGGAGTTCCACTTACATTTTCGGCTTTGCTGAAGCACTGTGCGAGGATGGGGATTGGCTTCTCCTGATTTAAGATGACGGTTTGAAAAATGCCATATTCCTTTTTGGGGTCGGAACTTTGGCACTTTGCTGAGCGTTTTCCTGAATGAGCAACCGTTTCATCCACCTCATAACCCAATCCCCACCCTTGCCAACCATCTATCTTCGCTTCCCCTTCTTCTAATTGAGGGTTCTTCAGGAGATTTTTCCGAAGAAATGCGCTCGCATCTAAGGTCCTCTTCCTCACGATGCTTTTTCCTTCTTCAATTGAGCTTGTGAAAGCAACAAAGAGAAAGAAAAGCGAAAGGAAAGGCAATGTTACCTTTATTGCAAACACTTCGTTCATTTTAACCATGGAAAAATCACCCCCCTTAGCAACTTACTTTTCGGGCACGACGGGCATCAATCCTCAAGAGCTTACCGAGCGCTGAGCTTTCTCTCCCTCACAACTAAAGGGCATCTGCTTTCCAACTTGAAATTATAGCACCACTGCGAAAGGAAAGCAACCCCCTTCACCGTTGCTCGCTGACCCTTCAACCGATGCCACAGTTTGAGAAGCCCGATAGAAACGATTGGTAGCGACCTCGTTCGCAAAAGATTGCGTTGTCCAAAAACTCACATCATTCAAGCATATAGAACAGCCCCCTTGACAAACAATCCTTCCTGCGCTAAAATGACCTGCAGTAGCTTGAAAGACGAGAGACTGCTATGTGGGTTGATGATGTATGAAGAAAAGCGTTTACAAAAGCTTAGTTTCATATGCAGGAGGTGACAGTGCATGCTGAAATCACGAGGATGTCTCATCATGTTGTCGTTGTTTTCGCTACTTTGGGGCTGTGGAGGAGGTGGGCTAAATCTTCCAAATGTCGTAAATCCTCCAAATCCTCAACCTCCTAGCCCAACCATCAGCGTCAGGGTTACCTTGAATATGAACCAGGTCTACGAGGGCGAAGAGGTTACCTGCACAGCAGAGGTATCGCCATCGGTCCAGCAAGTGATTAACTGGAAGCAGGAACCATCTTCTCCGAGTGGCACATTCTCTCCGATGTCGGGATCTGTCGTGAGATGGCGTTCTCCGATGGTGGAGAGAGCAACGAGCTTTTCTCTCATTGCCTATATTGTGGTTCAGGGAAAGACTTACGAAGG
>JBGOEK010000034.1:0-16959 GCA_041537945.1 Candidatus Thermosaccharophagus yellowstonensis | reverse complement strand
GGGCGCTGGCTTGTATCGCTCTGGCGCTGTTGCAGGGTATGGCATTGGCTCAACTAACGAACGGCAGTTTTGAAGAGTTGAGGCAAGACAGGTTCCCCGTTGACTGGGTATGGTTCGCTTCGGACAAAGACGCTGTCATCGTCCGCGTGACGACCGATGCTGCTGAAGGTCGTTTCGCCCTTTACATGGAATCGCGCACAACTGCGACCGTCGGAGTCAACCGCTCCTATCGTGCAGGCAAGCCGGGCGAGGTCGTGCCAGAAATCGGTGCGATGCTACCAGTCAAAAAAGGCGCGCTAATTTTCCGCTACAAAGTCGTCAAGGCTACAACGGACAATGTGCGGGTTTACGCAATCCCGATGAAAGCGGACAACTTGGAAGGTGGTGCGCCCCGAGCAGTTTACATCGTCCCGCCGAAGTTTTCGGGCGACAACAAATGGCACACCGGCGTTTTGACCTTTGACTTCTCCGACAAGCCTGAAGTCAGAGCAGTTCAAATCGGGTTGCGAATTAACGAGGGAGGTCAACCCGCTCCCGCAGCAGTCATCTTTGACGACTTCCGTTTCGTTGAGAAAGCAGGTTGGCACTTGAGGCTTGACAGCATCCGATTTGAAGAGGGGCAAGGGACAGGGGACAAGGGACAGGGAAAAGGTCTGAAGTCAGGAGAGCAAGGCTATCTCGTCTTGCGGTTGCAAAACACAGGTGATGAACCTGCTCCCGTCAAGGCTGAACTTCTGGCGCCGCAAAAGTTTGAGGTTGAGCCAGCGGAAATCCCTTCCGCTATCGCCCCGCAAGAGACCGCAAATTTGAAGTGGTTCGTCAATGGGCTGAGAAGAGTTGGGACAAAGTTTGTGGTTCGCTGGGAAGCGATGCCGCAAGTGACCGAGAGCGTTTCGCACATTTGTTCCGCCCAACTCAAAATCGGTTCGTTCGGTTTCTCCAACGCTGTCCTGATTGCTGGCGTCCCCGCCCAACTCAGGCTGGTTCTGGAAAACGACGGCGACGCAGTGATTGAGGGTGTTATCGCCGAACTGTCACTTCGCGGCTTGAGTTTAGTTCAAGGCGGTGCGAAAACTGAACTGAAACTCATCCCACCAAAGAAAACAACGCTGACTTGGACGGTTCGGGGCGCTAAGCCCAACCCTTGCTCGGCGGCAGTGCAACTCTGGATAGGTCGGACACCCGTGCAAGTAACGGCGAACGCTGTCGTTAGCCGACCGATAAACGAGCGGGACAAAGGGACATTAGTTGTCTCGACCGAATTGGGACAGGGGACAAGTGGCAAGGGACAGGGACGGATGAGGTTGCTGTTTCCTGCTAACCCGTTTGGCTATGGCGTTTTTGCCCTTGAAGTTCACGATGGCAAGGCTTGGCGCAGGATGGCTCTATCGCCCCAACTTCTGTCCGTCACCTACCTTGACCCGAGGCGGATTCCCGTCACTCGTTCGGTCTTCGCCACCAAAGGCGAAAGGTTGCCGAACGGCGGTGTCGTGTTCCCATTGCAGTGGCAAGACGAAATTGATGGCGGAATTTGGACCGGTGAGGTCAAGTTTGAGCCTGACGGCGATCTCATCAAAGTCAGTTGGCAGTTGAAGGTCAACCGAACCAGACAAATTCTGAGCGTTCGCGGACCTGAATTGTTCGTTGGCGACCAGACTTTCGGCACAAAGAAGACGATGGCTCTTTTGCCCGGCGTTTATTGGCTTCTCGCCGATGAGACTGTTGACGATGCTCGCTACAGTGACCCGCCCAATCACTTGCACATCGTCCCGCATCCTTACAAACTCACCCAGCCGATGATGGTCATTTCGCACGAAGGCGTGTTCGTCGGTCTGATGTGGGACGCACTGCAACAGTGGGCTGACGGCGAAGGACAGGGAGCAGAGACCGGTTTGTGTCCGCAACCAATTTTTGCCGTCCCAAACATCATCGCCAGCCAAGACAACCACTTGCTTGGGTTGATGATTCCCAATGCCCCGAAGTGGGTGAAGGAAAACTCAACTTTGGCTCAAACTCCCTTCAACCTTCAGCCCAACAGCCAGTTGAAACTGGAGGCGTGGCTCATCGGTGGAGTTGGAGGCATCCTTGATGCCTACGACATTTATCTCGCCAAGTTTCCGCTCCCGCCAATTCCCAACAGACCCTATCCCGATGAGGAAACTTTCAAACGCAGCAAATTGGGGATGCGCTCTGACCGCTACGGTAGATTGCTCGGCGGCATCCAGACACTGGAGCGACAAGCCATTGAGGATGCGAAGACTCAGCGAGAGGATGGCTCATGGGGATTTGTCCTTGACCGAGGTTGGACTTTGGAAATGCTCCGAAAGTTTGCGCCGCACCGACCGTTGGACGATTACGGCAAAGAGGGCGATACGACCGTCGGAACTTGCACTTTCACTTTGAGGCGAGCCATCGCTTTGCTCCGATATGCCCGCATGACAGGCTCAACGAAAGCGATGGAACTGGGCATGAAAGCCATCAACTTCATTGACAAAAACTTCGTCCGACCCGAAGGCGCGCAAACTTGGGAAGTGCCGTTGCATTGCCCCGATGTCCTTGCCGCCGCCAACGCCATCCACGCTTACCTTGAAGCGTGGCAAATCACTGGCAACCGATATTGGCTCGAGCGCGCCGTTTATTGGGCGAAAACGGGTTTGCCCTTCATCTACCTTTGGAACCCGCCTGACCGACCGACGATGATGAGATATGCGTCCATCCCCGTTTTTGGGACGAGTTTCTTCACGGCAGCACCTTGGTTCGGCACGCCCGTGCAATGGAACGGCTTGGACTACGCTTACGCCTTGCTCAAACTGTCAAACGCCCTAAACCAGTCGCCAGTCGCTAATCGCCAGTCACCCGAATTTTGGAGGCACATCGCTGAAGGTATCACCGTTTGCGCCATCCAGCAACAGGCAGCAGTCAATCACCCTGATGGCAATTACCCTGACAGTGTGTCGCTGACTTACCGATACCAGCCCAATGACAAAGGCATCATCGGTCCGCACGGGATTGTCCGCAACCTTTGGCTTCTTCGTGACCCGCACGATGACGCTTGGGGTTACGAAACCGTCATTGTCAAGACTGAACCTGCAATCCGCATCACAAGCGATGCCATCGTTGAGAGGGCTGAATTCCGCGATGGTGAGTTGGAGTTTCTCCTTCGCGCTCCCAAAGGCATCGCTAATTCGCAAACGGTCATTGCTTGCGTGACGAAGCCTGAACAAGTTTTTGCCGATGACAAGCCTGTCGCTTTCCGATACGACCATCGCCGCAAATTCGTTTTACTTCAACTGAGCCACGAAACTGAAACGGTAAAGGTCAGGCTTGTGGGAGTTCAGCCGACGAGTTACGAGTCGCTCGGCGTTGTTTGGGAGCAACCAGTTTGGGAGTTCAACATTGACGACGACCCTGACGATTGGACGCCCGTTAACGACCTTGCCCCATTTGAAGTCAAGGGCGGGATTTTGCGAACACGCTCAACAGGTGGAGACCCTTACATGCACGGACCGCCAATCCGAGTTGATGCAGGAAAGTTCCGAACGCTGGTTTTGAGGTTGCGAGTTCAGTTCCCAGCAGGCGCTCAACCTATCGGGCAAGTCTTTTGGGTTCGCGAAGATGAGCCGAATTGGAGCGAAAGCAAAAGCGTCCGATTCCCGCTGCCGACAGATGGGCAATGGCACGAACTGCGAATTGACCTGACCCAATCGCCCGAATGGAAAGGCTCAATCACCCAGTTGCGCCTTGACCCCGGCAGCGGTGCGGGCATCGTCGTCGAGTTGGACTATGTGAGGTTGGAATAGCGGGAGGCAGTTTACCTGCAGAAGACCCTGCTACAAATTTCTCGTGCTTAACCGTTGCACTTCGCACTCGGCACACCGCACCGATTTCAGGGTTCGCCCTCCCAGACGCCGAATGAATTCGGCGCTCATAAAATTTCGTCATCAACCACTGACTGAAGTCAGTGGCATGAATTTTTCTCGGCACAGCAAAAGCCATTCATGCTACGGACTTCAGTCCGTAGTCGGTGACGAAGAACATGAGCACCGACTTTAGTCGGCGAATTTTCTTTTTGTTGGCTTCTCACTTTAGCGCGTCTTCGGGCGTGAGCAATTCGGAAGGGTGACGAGCCACAAAGTGTGTGACATCGTAAAGTTCCATGATGCACCGCAAACTCCAACACCGCAATGCCCAAATTTGCCCGTCCTTGCCCTTCGGGACGATGACAGAAAGTTGCTCACATGGCAAAATTGCTTGCTTTGCCATCTCCGAGGTTTCCCCACACTCCTGCACATCCTGTTACTTTTGCAAGTAGTCGCAAACCTGTAGGGCTGTGCCGCCACATGCGGGGTCGGAAGCGCCCGTCCATTTATCGCCTTGCTTCACAGCCAGTTGCACCAAGGCAATACCACCGTAGCTTTGTGGCAATTTGACGCAAGGTTGCCCTCGCCTTTGAACCTCTTCCAGCACCCAAGAGGGTATTCTGGCTTGACATTCAATCTCGTGGACTTGTGCATCAAACCTCGGTGCTGAAACTGCCTCAATTGGTGACATGCCAAACTCAACGATATTCAGCAAAACTTGGGCAATAGCGCTGACGATTCTTGCCCCACCTGGTGCCCCCAAGACGAGAAAAGGTTCACCATCCTTGAAGACAATCGTTGGAGCCATCCCAGAAACCCTTGCCTTTCCTGGCGCAATTGAGTTTGGATGCCCCGGCAAGGGGTGAAAGCTAACCATCGCGTTGTTGAGCATGAAGCCTGTCCCTCTTGGAACGACTCCTGAAGATGAGCCGAGTGTGTGAGTTAGTGCCACGATATTCCCTTCGCCATCAATGACCGTTATATGCGTTGTGCCATGAGGCTCACTGACACCAATTCTTGGGACTGTCAAGACCTCGCCATTTTCAATCCTTTTACGCCACTTTTTGTTATACTCCTTGGATAGCAATTTATCAACTGGGACATCCACAAACTCAGGGTCGCCATGATAGCGGGCTTTGCAAATGAATGCAGCCTTGAGGGCTTGTGCGACAGTGAACAAGTAGTCGGGCGAGTTGTGCCCTAAGCTTCGCAGGTCAAACCCTTCCAAAATGTTGAGAATTTGCAAAACTGCTAACCCACCCGCAGGCAATGGGGCTGAGACGACCTCAAAGTCGCGGTAAGTTGCACGAATTGGCTCGTGCAAGCGAACTTGGTAGTTTTCCATGTCGCTCTGGGTGATGTGCCCGCCATGACCTTCCAATTCAGCGACTATTGCAGAAGCGATTGCTCCGTGATAGAATTCCTCAGCGCCATGCCTTGACAAACGCTCCAAAGTCCGAGCCAAATCGCTGTTCCTCAAAATTTCGCCAGCCTCATACGGCGCACCATCTGGTTTTAGAAAGAGGCAACGAGCCTCTGGCGAGAATTGCAACCGTTGCAAAAGCGATGGGCGCTCAGGAAACCTTTCATGAGTTTTCCATGTTCTTGCCAGCTCCGCTGTCACGATGAAGCCTTCCGATGCGATTTGGATAGCTGGTTGCAGAACTTGCTCCCAAGACCAAGTCCCAAATTGCCTGAGCAACTCGTTCAATCCTGCTACAGTTCCTGGCACCCCAACTGATTGAGCGCCAATATCGTTGACAGCGCCCTTCAAGAAGAAACCGAACCCATCAGGTGCCTCACGGATAACTTTGTCCGCCCACATGTCTGGCGTTGCTTTGCTACCTGCCCTGGCGTGAAAGGCAATGCATTTGGTTTGTTTCGTTTTCGCCTCATAGACGAGGGCAACCCCAAATCCGCCGATCCCGCACATTTGCGGGTCAATTACGCCTTGAACTAACGCTGCTGTCACCGCTGAATCAACAGCGTTCCCTCCCTGCCTCAAAACCTTAACTCCTTCCTCAACTGCCAACACCTGAGGCGCAACAACTAAACCTGCCATAGTTCATCACCCCTCAATTGCCCTATGTCCATATCAAAGCGGTTTTGTTCACCAAAGCCTCACTCAACCGATGCGAACCTCTTTTCGATGATTTCAGCCCATTTTTCTCTCCCTGTTGCCCTTAACCTCTCGCAGTAGCGTCTCCAATCCTTTCTGGCATCCCAAGGTCCGCCCTCTTGCAAGACGATGTGCATAGGGTCAATCGGCTCAATGGCAGTGGCAAGCATCTCGTCAGTCCATTCCTGCAGTATTGCTAATCCTTTTTCGACAACATCAGGGCGAGATTGCGCCAAGTTCACCAGCTCATGTGGGTCTTCGACGATGTCAAAAAGCATCACAGATGGGAAGTCACTGAATTGTGGGTGATAAGTCCGTATAAGCGCCCATCTTTCAAACATGACGCATCGCTGGCACAGGTAAGCCATCTGACTACAAACAAGGTAACTTCTCCCCTCTTCTTTCCCTTCTTTGAAGGCATTTGCGAAGCTTTTCGCATCCCACTTTTCTGGTATTGTGATTCCGAGCAACTCAAGCAAAGTTGCAGCAAAATCAAACTGGTAGTGCAGGGCTCTATCAACTCTCCCCTTTTGATTGTCAGTTATCCCCGGTATTCGGGCTATGAGTGGCACTCTCGTGGTGATGAAATCGCCAGTATGGTGGTCACCGTAAAAGTTCAATTCGCCCTGATTCTCCCCATGATCCGAGGAGATTATAATGGCTGTTTCGTCGAGCACGCCCTCTTCATCCAAAACATCAAGTATTTGACGGACATGGTCATCAGCGTATTTTACGCCGACATCGTAGCCATCAATCCAGCGCTTCCAATCCGACAAGTTGGCTATATTTTCTGGCATCCTTTCCCATTTCCTTCCCATCCACCATGTCCACGGCTCTTGTGCGGAGCGATACCCACAGCCTTCCCAGTGTTGACGCAAAATCTCCTCAGTAAGCCAGCTTGGTGGAGGGTCATCTTCAAACGGGTTGCCGTATTCAATGGGCGTCCTATACGGCGTGTGTGGATCCCAATAGTTTATGTGCAAAAACCAGTTATCTCGCCTCGCATTTCGCTTGAGCCAGTCAATGGCAATCGGGTTTATTTCGTCAGCTCTCTCAAGACCGTTTTTCCCAGTGTTATACCACTCCATCAAGCCGCCAACAAACCACCATGCAGCGTGGCGTTGCGGAAATGGGCTAACAGAAACGGTGTGAAACCCTGCCCTCTGTAGCATCAAAAATAGGGACTCAAACCCTTTAGTAGTGCTAAATTGCCTCTCGCGACCGATTGGGATTGGGTCAGCAGCGCGCCCATGATGTGCTACAACGCCGTTGTGAAAGCCAAAGCGACCCGTTATAAGCGCCGTTCTTGAAGGCAGGCATGGCGCATCGCTTACATGAACCCTCTCAAACCTAACACCCTGTGAAGCGACCCAATCGATCGTGGGTGATGTCCGTCGGTGGTAGCCATAACAACTAAGGTGGTCTGGGCGCAATGTGTCAATGTCAATGTAGAGTATGCGCATAGTGCATCCCTCCTCAGAGTTTGATTTTGTATATGTGGACATCGTAGGGGTTGAACTCATCCTCAAAGCGACCATTATCTACGGAAATATGCCTATTTTCCCAAAGCACCTCCGCAGAAGCACCTTTCGGGATGTTTTCAACGCTGAATATAGCCTTTGTTTTTTCGTTACGCATCCCGACAGCAAATATGTATACGGCATTGCCATAGATTTTGACCATTGTATGAACTGGAACATTTGGGTTTGTTGAGACGACTTTGACGCCGTTTTGGACTGTCGGGCTGTTCAAAACGGGGGCAAGTTCGTGTATTTGTCGGTTTATCTGCGAGACAGCCGAGAGCATTTCCTCGTCCTCGAGCAATGCCGCTTCAACAAACTTTGGTTGGAATTGGTGGACAAAGTAAATCAACCCCGTTGAGCCGTGAATAATAGCCATCCAGACTTCTGCCCGCACATGGTGCGGAGTTGGCTTCCTCTCAAGATTCCTTATCCGCGTGCATTCAACACAATTCCAGACAATTTTTTCCCCATCTGTTGACTTGTTCCAGTTAACCCAGAAGATGAGCCTCGAGACGCCCTTCGCAACATACCAGAGCAAATTCTCGTCATTCAAGCCAGCGACTGGATAAACATCAAAGGAAACGATATCGCAACCTTTGACATAAGTGAAGTAATCATCAGGGTGAGCACCAACGCCGCGCCCCTTCCACAAGTCGTTTGCAACACCTTGCCCTAAGTTTAGCAAAACAGGTCTGTCTGGGTCATTCGCTTTCATTTTCTTGTAGCGTTCTATGATCTCGCTTGGCGGGACAGGACCGCCGTAAATTTTCCGACCTGTAGCCTTATCTTCGCCAATGAGTTGGGCGTTATCGGGTTCATCTTGGTGCATCCAGCCGACGATTATAGGGTCGTCACGATGCTTCAATCCAACCTCGTTTTGATCGCAAATTACCTGCATTTTTGCTTCACGGAGCATCTCAAGTTGCTCTTCCGTGGGTCCTTTCCACAAACCGACATAGAGGTTAAAGCCTGCTTCCTTGTAGCGTTGTGCATTCTTCGGGTGTTGCAACCAAACTGCGATTGGGAAATAATCACTGCCCTTTGGAGGACCATACTTCCACCGAAAATACGGGTTTGACGGCGCTTGCGCGTTGTTGCTGATTGTCACCATCATGATACAACCAGCCACTAACAACATCGTGCATGTGCAAAAGAAACGCATTTCACTCACCTCCCAAGATTGGTTGTTGGGCTAAAACAAGAAGAATCTATGCCCAACTTTCCCACATGAATAATCTATAACGAGCCACAGTCCTGCAGTCAAGTATTCACCTATGAGCAAGCCGATGAAGAAAGGGCGCCATTTCCTGAATGCGCTCAACCCACCGTAGCGCAAAAGAAGGGTTTTAAAAAGCCAGCCAAGCATTATTGAAAACCATAATTGGATCATCGGCCAACTTGGTCCCATGGCGTAGCCTATTGGGTGAAGTGGAAACCATGCAAATATTTGGCGCAATCTATACAAAGTGATTGTGACAACGAAACCGAGCAAAAAGGTTCCTCTACTCAGTGGTGTTGGATCTCGTGGCTGTTCAAAGTAAGCTACTGTGAAATCGAGCACCTGTCGTGGGCTATGCTGTAAGAACCAAGCGCCAGCACCTTGCATCATCGTGTTCGCCCCACGCCTATAGACAAGACGCAAAAATGACCATGAAGATGCAATTAATGAGGCAATTATTGATAGCCACATCGCCTTTGAAAGTCGCCTTATCGGCAGTCCCGTCACATGAGCGATCCTGAAGCTGTCCATGAAAAATGGCATGAGGAATGTTCTTAAGTCAAACATAAAAACTTTTTCAACGAACGCCATGACTGTCATATGGCGCTCACTAAATGTCCTTGTCCCAACGAGTGCAATAAAGAGGTCGGAAGGGCGAAATGCTTGGACAAATAGCAAACCACCCTCGCTGACAAACCTTGTCAGTGAGATTGCAATCACAAACAAAGTAATCCAGCTCAGCAAAGCTATGGAAAATGACGCCCCACTCACCACGCACCATAGCGTAGCTATGAGCAATCCTGCAAGGAAGCCACAGAGGGCGTTCTTGTAGCTGAGTGGTTCCTCACCACTGCTCTTCAAATTTCTTCCAAAATTTTTTGAAAAGTTCCAGAGCATGTATGCTACTATAGCGAAGAATGCCCCAAGCATTTGCAGTCCAGCGTGCGCAGGCGTTGCATACCCCGGGAATTTCGGGAAGATTATTCCAAAATATGTGAGGGAGATGGATTGAGCCATGAAGACGAAAAAGAAAAACCAAAGGCTGAAAGCCAAATCGGATGGCAGGAGAAATGTCACACCTATCACGGAAAAATGCACAATCGCAATGAAGGGACCAATCTGACTGAAGATGAAACTTGTGAGGTAAGGGTTAAGTGGGAAGGTGAGGCGAATTTCTGGTATTGACGGGAAATAGAAGTGCAATCCGTTGATGCTATGGATGGCGAAAGGTATGAGAGCACCCAACCAGATCAGCCTTTGACGGAGCAGAAACGAGAAAAATGTGTGAGGCTCATCAATTCCTTCGGTCATTTCGAGAGGGGGATGAGTTAACGGGAATGTTAAGCGGTCATATTCAAGCCACTGGCGACGCAAAATGACACAAAGGCAGAACATGGACCAAAAGAACGAGATCGCCAATATGCTCCATGCGAAAATTGGGATAAGCCACGGTAAAAGTGGCAATGGCATCCCCTTTGGCGTCCCCTCGTAGAACAGGCGGACGACCTCCCTGCCCCCCGGGCGAAGAGCCACTGGCATTAGCTCGTATAGGCGTGTCCAAATTGTTGGCTCTGGCATTCTCCCACCGAGTGCTCTTATGGCGTCAGCTACATCCCAAGGGACAAACCATTGCGGGATATACTGAAAAGTTAGCTCAGCCCAACGGTTCTCTGGACGAGCGTAATACAAAGTCCCTGCAAGCGTTGGAAAAAGATACTCAGTGAAACCAAATGAAGGTAATCCAGAACCTGCTAACATCATGCAATAGGCGGTCAACAACTCCTTCCTCGTCAGAGCCAGCTTTGGTGACAGAAACTTAACAGCTATGTTGGCGAACACGAGGAGAGTAAACAGGTTGAAGACCCCTATCGGCAAGTGGCAGGAGGAAATCCATGTCCCTTGCACGAGTAGATCAAAGATTGGAACAAGCCACGAGAGTAACACAGTCCCAGCCAAGCCAACAAAAACAGACCTAAGCGTAATTGAGCGCTCCTTTGTATGTTCCACCAAGACTTCTTCCCTTGCTGTTTCCTTCATCATGGGCAACCCGCTGGATGTGATTGCTCAAGTCAGCTCTTGCAAGCTGATTCTGGCTCTCAATCAAAGGCGCTTTGCGACATAGTAGATTCTCGTGCTCCTATTGGTTGGCGCTCTAAAAGTGTATGCTTCGAAAACATGCTCGCATTCAAAGCCCGCATCCAAAAGGTATGTGATTACTTCATCAACATCGTAAGCCCTTTGGTAGTGCACCTCTTTGAAGCGCAATATCCTACCGTCTTCAAGCTGGATCTGGAAATACATGTCCACACGGCAAAGCTTAGTCTTGCTGTCATACGAACTTATCCAGAGGTATTTAAGTCTATCATCGCTGTCAAGGTTGTCCTGTGTGAACAAGTTTGCGGAAAGCGCATATTCGGAGTTCATGTCGAAGATGAAGTAACACTTTGGCTTCAAGACATTGTATGTTGCCTTAAACGCTTTCTTCAAAGCGGAAGGTTCGATGATGTAGTTGAGGCTATCGAAGAGGCAGACGGCGAGGTCAAACTGCATCGGCAAAAGTAGCTCGGTTATGTCTTGGCAGTAGAACTCAAGTTTCAACTCTGGATGCATCATCGCCTTGCGCATCGCTTCCTTTATCATCGCTTCAGACTTATCAACCCCAACAACGCTATAGCTTCTCTTTGCGAACTCGATTGCGACATTGCCTGTGCCACACGCCAAATCAAGAACCGTCTTAAACGAGTGTCCAAGACGCTTTGTTATCCTGTGGATATAGTCCACCCAATACGAGTAAGGCACTTCAGCCATCAACTCGTCATAGTATGGTGCTATCACAGTGAAGGCTTCATTTGAGGTCAACTCTTCGGCTTCCCTCATCAAGGCGTTTAAAAGTTTCTGTCTCCCCATACCCCACCGTTACCTCCCGAAGTCTGCTTTGGTTACTTCCTAATGCGTCTCCTCAACTTGTTGAGTTTTGCGAGCGCTTCTGCGAACCTCCGTGCGTCATCAAATTCCTGATAGACTGATGCGAAGCGAATGTATGCCACATCATCAAGCGCAAGCAGTTTATCCATAACCCTCCTACCGACTTCCTTTGAAGTCACCTCTCTAACGCCTTTCCTTCTGAACTCTTCTTCAATCTCTGCAGCTGCCTGTCGTATCGCCTCATATGGGACAGGGCGCTTCTCGCACGCTTTCATCATGCCCATCTCAACTTTCCCTCTGTCAAACAATTCCCTCCTCCCGTCCTTCTTGATGACTATCAATGGTTCAAGTGCCACACGCTCATATGTTGTGAAGCGATGCTTACACTTTGAGCATTGCCTCCTACGCCTCACCACTTGTCCTTGCTCTGTCAGACGAGTGTCAGTTACTCTTGTCCCACCACCACATAGCGGACACTTCATACTATCACCCGTCACTCAAGACTTCTACGCCTGCGCATCACATAACATGATAGCACTGCGTATCAATCGCAATACATCCAAACCAAACATTCCACCGACATTCGTTTGTGACATAATTTAGGAGTGTAAAGAGAACCTGCGTTAAAAGGGTTGCTCTTTGCCTTGTGAGAGCGCCTAACAAATCTGGTTGACAAGGAGGGTGAGGAGAGATGGTGGACATACCTGCGGTAGTAGCATTTGCGAGTGTGTTTGTGTTGGGCATATGCTTCTCCGTGATCGGGAGTGTCAAACTGAAGCTCGCTGAAGTGCTCCAGATTGACGACGCTAAAGTTGGTGGATTGATATCGGCGCTCATGTTCTGCAGTTTGATTGCGGTGCTTATCATCGGACCTGCTATGGACAAACTCGGTTACATGATCATTGCTACCTTAGGTTTCCTTCTCGCTGGTCTCTGCATCTGGATGCTCGCGGGAGCTAAAAACTACACCACCGCTTTCGTTGCTTGTCTCTTGCTCGGCATCGGTGCGATGTGCGTTAACACAGCTGGCAATGTCCTTGGTCCGACTGTTCTATTCGGCGGCGAGAACCCAGCTGCAGCATCTAACCTGCTCAATGTCTTTTTCGGCATAGGCGCTTTCATAACACCTTTGATAGCTGCTGCTTTGCTTGGACGCGTAGGATACTCAAAAACCGTTGCTGTCATAGGCGCAATATGTTTTGCACCGATAATCCTTGCGCTGATAAGTTCCTATCCACCAGCGCCTCCGGGGTTCAATGTGGTCAGGTCAATCGGGTTGATAAGCGAACCTGGTGTGTTGCTTGGTGGCATTTGCCTTCTGTTTTACATCGGGCTTGAAGCATCAATGGGTGGCTTCATAACGACATACCTTAAAAGCCATGAGCTGAGCGATGAACGCGCTAACACCATCCTTTCAGGTTTCTGGATCTGCTTAATGATAGCTCGTCTCATAGCAGCCTTCGTTTTGCTCGGTGTCCCAGAAGCACAAAGGGGTGTTGCAGTTGTGGTCCTTAGTTTGATTGCGGCGATAGCGATCGGCATAATGATTGGTGCACGCACACCCGCTCACGGAATAATCGGAACGCTGTTGGCAGGGCTTTCATTCGGTCCACTGTTCCCAACCATTGTTGGTGTCACCTTCACAAAGACAGCTGCAATAAAGCAAGGCATAACTGGGAGCGTATTCGGATGGATATTCGCTATCGGCTTGCTCGGCGGGATCATCATACCCGCTCTCGTTGGAAGATACTCAGCGAAGCTATCAATACGACAAAGCATCACCATACTTTTGGTCGTTGCGATTTTGCTCCTCGTGTTCGCGTCTGTGCTACAGTGGGCAGTGCCAATAACAGTTGTCGAGTGAAGCACATGCTTCAACGGCGAATGAATTTGTGAAGCTTTGAAAGGAGCTCCTGTAAGAGAGGTTCTATTTGCATCCGCAGAGCCTCGTTGGCATATCCAACCCAAGAGACATTCACGCGTATGTCAAGCGGTGCGCTGAGCTGTCTACCGTTTTCATCAGTCACGATGACGCCAGCTTCCCTTGCGATCAACTCAGTGCACAAGTCGTATGGATGAGCACACAGCGGTGTTGAATCGCCTCTCAACCCAAGCGCTTCAAAAACAATCGGACGCAGATCAGCATTGAAACGATCATGCCCAACCATAAGCTCATAAAGCTGTCCACCTGTGGATATGTATTGGTCATCAAATGCAAGTGGTATACGAGATTCACCGAGCAACCTCCTTAGCAGTTCCTCTTCAATCTGCGATAGCAACCCTTTCCCCACAGGGAAGAACTTGCTCAGCATCGCAAAGCCATGTTGAAGTGTTGATGCTTTGCTCGGTTGAAGCGTAAACGGTTTCACTTCACCAGTTAGCAAGTTGTGTCTCTCTGCGTATGCGCCTTCGCCTCTCACCGCCCAAAGCACATCCGAAAGGTATTGCTTCGTAGTTGGTATCTCGGTTTGCATTGCTACCAAGATGTCGCTGAGTGAAGTGCGCTCACCGAAGTTTGGTGCAATGCCAGAGAGCACCCATGCACTGCGCTTGTCATACATAAGCTCACGACTGCCATCTGTTGGATCAACGACCAGTATGAATTGAGCATCTTCGACACTGCAACCTTTGGGGAAGACCATCCAACCGTTTCTTGGTATCCCTTCAGCTACGAGCACGAATGGCATCTCACGAGACCACTGCTCACAAAACTCAAAGAGCAACTCCTTTGATAGCGCATCAACACCAAACTCAACATCGCCATCTGTGATGGTTGGGTGCGCAAGGAATTCGCTCGAGAGCTCGTTACGCTTCCTTATGATGTGCTCTCGCAACATTGAGTGAAGCTCCCAAAGCTTTTGAACGAAGTATCTTGGAGGGCGTGGCAAAGCCATCATAGCTTAACCCTCCTGTGACCGAATTGGAAAGCGCCCATTGATGTGCCTGTGAAAAGAGTTGGCTTCATACCAGAGAGTTTCTGATACTCATCCGCTATCCATTCAACCGTCCCAAAAGAATCTTCCCTGATCAGAAGGACCACAGTCCCACCGCAACCACCACCAGTTATCTTCGCACCGTAAACACCACGCTCAACACCGCATCCCCTCGCGAGCTTCACGATCAAGTCCGTCTCTTTGCATCCAAGCCCAGCACGCTTGCTATAGCTCCAATGCGATGCATACATCAACTTCCCCGCCATCACAAGGTAGCGTTCATCACCGCTCCTGTTTGCTTCATCAAGCAACTTTATGAAGCGTTGGACACGCTCGTTCTCGTATATTGGGTGCTCAGTGCAACCTCGCACCGAATAGACCTCGTTTGGTTCAACCTCCGTCACATCATCAATCCCTCCGTATTCCCTCAGGAACTCATAGCCACGCATCTTTGAGGGGAGCAGTTTGCGAAACCTCTCCACATATTCCCTTGTGCTCACATTGCACAGGTAACCACCATAATCCATCTTGCTAACTTCCCTGATGATTTTGAAGCCCATGAACGCGCCAACTCTTGCGCGCCTGTATCTCCTTCCGCCAACGGCATGTTTAACCTTCGAATCAATCCCTATGACCATGCATCCTTTTGGTATCTCGTGCATGCCGAGCAACTCATGTGGTTGGCACTTTATAGCGATCAATTTGCCCTCCTCACAAAGAGCGCTCGTAACTTGATCCATGATACCACATGGCGCACCAACGACATGGTTCTCCGCCATCTGGCAAAGCCTCGCAAGCCTCAACCCGTCAAGGTTTAGCTCAAGGATGACATTCAATGCCATCATGGTGCTCACTTCAATCGCTGCGGAAGACGAAACACCAGCGCCCATAGGAACATCACTGCGTATGAAGATGTTGAAGCCAAACGGGAGCGACTTTATCACACCTTCACGAAGCAACACCAACAGCACACCGATCGGGTAAGCAACCCACGATGTCTTTTGCTCGCGCTTTAAAAGCTCGCGAGCTCGCTCGTAAGCTATCCAACCACTCGCATCGCAAAGCGCATCTAAAGGCAACTCAAATGTTGCCTGCATGCCCTCTCGCTCAACTCCATAACTCCAAACCTTTACGCTCCTCACACTGCGAAGCTGAATCGCCGTCATGCAAGCTTCGGCTATGTTCCCTTCAAGGACAACAGAACCACTGTAATCTGCAACACCACCCATAACATCAATCCTTCCTGGCGCCCTCGTTATAACCACATCACCAAAGCCATCGAAGAACGATTTAGCCTCACCACGAATGAGTGCTTCAAACTCCTTCACATCACGCAAATCATATTCCCCCTCTCTGCGTAGTATTGCGATGCACTACATGCAGTGTGTGAGCAATGCGGAACGCCTTTCTCACAAGCAATCTCAATCGCTCATCCTTCCCAACCTTAAAAACATTTTAACCGCATTCAGCTCACTCATAGGGCGCATAGATTTAGCTCTTTCAAGGTTCGCAAGCCAGCGCGAAGACAGCCTCAGCCAGTGCCCCTCACCAAACTGCTTCAAACCAATTCAAGCCTCAAGTCAGCACTCTAACTCAACCCAACACTTTAACGCCTTCACAATCCGCACTCAAACACCCTCACACGTCATTTACATTCAAGAGCCAGTATGTTAAAATGCGTAGTGATGACACAGTAAAGGAACCCACAAAGGTAGCACTATTAGAAGCCTGTGGAGTGATGAGAATGCGGAGGTATAGGATACTTTGTTCCTTGCTTCCCCTCATCTTAATCGCGTTGGCTTCAGCTCAGCAGACGAGCAATTATGAACTGAGGCTTGTTCCCGCTCCCGCAAAGGTCGTCATAGATGGGGATTTAAGCGATTGGGACCTCTCGGGAGAAATCCTTATGTGCTACGACCTCTCAACCCTCCTTGATACCCATTCCGTTCGCGTGGCAGGAATGCACGATGACCAATATCTCTATCTCTCCTTCCGCTTCAAGGATAAAACCCCTATGCTCAATCACATTGACCCTAAGACTCGCCCCGGTGAAGGATGGAAAGCGGATTGCGTCCAGCTTCGCATCCTCACCGACTGGGATGTCCCAATCCACATAGATGCCTACTATTACACCGATGAGAAGCGTCCGGTAGTTTATATCCAGTATGCCGATTTCAGCGCTAACAAAGCTCAAAAGGTTATCCCCGATGGCTTGCAGGCGGGATGCAAGATGGCTTTTAAGGTGGATAAGGATGGGAAGGGCTATACGCAGGAGATGGCTATCCCTTGGAAGCTCCTTCGCCCCTTGGGCGAAGCATATAAGCCCGGTGAGAGCTTCAAATTGGGAATAGAATGCTTTTGGGGAGATGCAACCGCCTCC
>JBGOEK010000033.1:0-17642 GCA_041537945.1 Candidatus Thermosaccharophagus yellowstonensis | reverse complement strand
ACGGGACGGGGGACATGGGACAAGGGATGAAGGAACAACTGCAACGAGCAGGCGGCGTTCTTGGATGGCTTTCTCAAGTGCGGCAAGTTTGACGAAACCCAACTCATGCCTATGCTCGTCTGCCAGTGCCTTCACCTTAGCGACATCCTTCATCCTTGCGTGGCGAACTATCACATCCACTTTCCATCACCTGCAAGTTTTGGCGCAAGGTTCATTGCTGATGGACGATGCGCAAATCAAAAGTGATGTAATTGCCTCGTTCACGAAATCGTTGATCACCAGTTGCAGAAAACATCAGCGAATGCTCTGCAGTGCACATTTGCTCCCAATTCTTATACTTCGGCGCTTTTCGTAGGCAACCCCACTTGCTCCCCACTGAGCAAACTTTGCGTTTCAAAGCTCACCCCCTAAATCAGCATCGTCTGAAGTTGGTGGCACAAGTAGTTTTAGAGCGCACATGTAAGACTGCGAACGCTTTCAAAGGTGCTGAAATGCGCTTTGCATGTGCGTCGTAGAAAGTAAGTTGCAACGCTATTTGCAACATCACTCGTAAATATAGCGCCTTCGGATGCCACCCGTGAAGATCATGCAGTAGCACCTTGGCTATCAAGCACAATAATTTGCTCACAGAAAACAGCGTTGCACGCCGATGGCGATGATGTGTGAGGTGAGATGGCATGGTTTTGGTGTTGTTCATGTTTTTTGCGCAAGTGCTGGATGAAGGGCAACAGGGGTGGCAACCCAACCCTGAGTTGGTCAAAGAGCTAAGTCGAAGGCGACCAGATGTTATCTACGACGAGGCGAAAGTTCCACCTTACACTCTTCCCGACCCACTCGTTTGCCTTGATGGGACGAAAGTGACGACGCCCGAACTTTGGTGGAAGAAGCGTCGCCCCGAGATCTTGGAGCTGTTTCGAACTCACATGTATGGCAGAGCACCGATTGGCAGACCTAAGGAAATGAAGTTCAAGGTCTTCGATCTTGACCGCAACGCACTCAACGGCAAAGCGACAAGGAAGCAAGTTTGCATCTTTTTCACGGGCGAGCCCGATGGTCCGAGTATGGACTTGTTGATTTATCTGCCAAATCATGTTCAACGCCCTGTGCCAGTGTTTTTGATGTTGAACTTTCGTGGCAACCATTCCATTCATCCCGACCCAGCAATCCGTATCAAGCCGATCTGGCAGAACGGGCAACTGGTATTGCCGTCCGAGGACACAAGAGGCAGTGCCTTTACAACCACATCATCACAGCCACTCGTTGAGAAAATCCTTTCTCGTGGCTACGGTATAGCGACAGCTTACTATGGCGATATCGCACCTGACTTTGCGGGTTGCTTTAAGCATGGTGTCTTTTTGGCTTTTGATCATCTGTTTGGTGAGAAGCGTCCAGAGGATGCGTGGGGAGCTATTAGCGCGTGGGCTTGGGGGTTGAGCAGGGCAATGGATTACCTTGAGACGGATGAGGATGTGGACGCTAAACGAGTTATTGTTGTTGGGCATTCGAGGCTCGGCAAAACAGCTCTTTGGGCAGGCGCTCAGGATGAAAGGTTTGCCATCGTCATCTCCAACAACTCAGGTTGCGGTGGCGCTGCGCTCAGCAGGAGACGCTTCGGCGAAACCGTCGCCCTCATTAACAAAGCCTTCCCACATTGGTTCTGCGATAACTTTAAGCGCTACAACAACCGTGAGGATGAAATGCCTTTTGACCAACACATGCTCATAGCATTGATTGCGCCCCGCCCAGTTTATGTCGCGAGCGCTGATGAAGACCTTTGGGCAGACCCAAGAGGTGAGTTCCTTGCAGTAAAGACAGCAGACCCAGTCTACAAGCTACTTGGGACGGATGGTTTCCCAGCAACTGAGATGCCCCCACTGAACAAACCGATTATGGGAACTGCTGGCTATCACATACGCAGTGGTAAGCACGCAATGACTGAGTATGATTTTGAGCGCTTCATGGACTTCGCCGAAATGCATTTCAAGCGCCAGCAGATGAAGCGATGAGGCTTTTCCTTAACCAACAAAGCTGTCGCAAGTTGATGCACACCGAAAGAGACTTCGTCACGCTTGAAGGCTCACTCGTTTTGCGAGAGTGGGATAAGCAATGTTGCCTCGCCGATGAGCGTCTGTATTTGCACACGCAATGGCTCACCGAACGCTTGCGCCTCAAATGTGATGTTCACGGTGTGCTCCTGAAGTGGCATCATGTCAAAGGCGCATTCGTCAACATCAACTTGAGCACCGTTCATGCTCGCTTCAACAAATATTGCTGGCATCGGAAAAGCATAGCCATTCTTCACTCTCAAGCTTACGCACCCACTTATCCTGCCCTCCACCCTTTCAAGCTTGCATGAGCTCAAATCGACGCTTATCTCAATCAGCCCGATGCGCTCCTTGAGCGACGGCTCAACCGTTTTAGCTGGCTCTTGCAATTGCTTTTGCTCCCATACTTCCGTCACCTCAGGCTGTTGCTCAACGCCCCACCGCGGAGTTTGCGGGGCAACCTCCGTCGTTGTGATCTCCCTCGGCTTTTCTCCAACAAGGGAACTTAGCTCATTCACGAGCGCCTTCATCGCACTGAACGATGCCTTTGAAGCATACCAAAGCGCCGATGCAAACGCATAGTTAGCAAACGATGTTGGAGTGACAGATGTTTCGCTTGCGACGATACCAACAACCCACGCAAGCACTCTCCCCTTCCCATAGCAACTCTCAAGCAACAGTGGCACATCAAGGCTATCAACGAGGAGCGTCATCGCGTCCTTGCGCTTGAAGACTTTGAATTGGTGTCTTCGGATGCTCACACCAGTCAAGCTTAAGTGCGCAATCGCTGGATGCTCACTCTCCTCGGCCCTAACATTGACCGTGCATTCCTCCTCAGCCTCCGCAAACAGAAACGCCGGCATGAGCGATGCCATCTTCCCGCTCAAGTTTCCATCACCGATCACCGTCGCTGGCAAACCATTGAAAACAAGTCCAACACCACGCCACACAGCTTTACTCAGCGCATCAGTAAAGCTCCCGTCCGCATCAGCTTGAACAAGTTGCGCCATGACGCTTCCATCAATGATGACCGAGTCAACCTCTTCAAGCTCATTTATGAGCGTCTTCAAGTTGCTTAACAATTCATCGCTACCAACCAACTTAACTTGCGCTCCAAGCGCCTTAAGTGTCGCGGAGACAGCGCTCGCTTTTGCCAAATCGCCCGTTATCCAAACGGCTTTGGGGTGAGTTGATGGTGCTTGTGCGATTTCACCCAAACCGTTCTTAGCCAATCTCCTCACAGTGCCTTCATTACATTTGACCGTCACCCACAAAGGCTTTCGCTCACCGAGGTTGTAGAGAGCAACGCCAACCACGCTCTCTTCAAGGGGCATGTCATCTAAGCCTATGCGATTGACTATGCGCCTCTCGCCCGGACCGATGTCGTTCAGGACTTCCATTGCCTGCTTTATCTTGCGCCCATCACACATCACAACTTGAAGCCCCACATCCACTCGCCCACGCGAACTTGCATTTCGCATGACGAACAAATTCCTTTCCTCGTCCACGCCGATGAAGCAACACGAGCGCAATGCCTTCGATATGAAGTGAGCAATCGGTGTTGTGCTCCCATCGTAACGAACGAAAGAGAGATTGCTTCCACTGCGTGGCTCATTGAACTGCCCGATGATTAAGCCACCAACTTCAAAAGACGCAAGCGCCGTTTCGATCTTCTCTTTCATCGCCAACCACTGCATCAAAAGCTCCGAACGGCTTGTAGCTCCGAACGGCTGTGCTTGCGCAGGTTGAGGCAATGGTGTGAATTGGATCAACAATGGTGCGCTTATGTTGCTCGCTTCCGAGCTCGCCCTTTGATGGGCTTTAACTATCGTTGTGGAATCACCCTCCCTGATGCGTGTCACTATGGTGCGCTCTTCATCTAAGGATGCAAGTAGCTCAAGGAGCTTTTGAGCCACATCGCTTGCCTCAGCCTCCTGAGCGCTACTCAGCCCCAAACTCCACATCAGCAACGATGGGTGGTTGCGGATGCGCACAACAGTTGCTCTGATGGCTTCAAAGAGTTCGTCGGCATTGACCTTGGCTATGTCAATAGCGCCTATCGGTAGCTCTTGAATGACCAGTATCCCGTATCTGTCACACAGCTCATAAAATGTTTCGGACTCTGGAAGCGTCCCACCATGCACATAGAGGCAGTTGAATCCGAGCTTGACAAGCTTCTTAAGCAACGCATCGTAACGCTCCTCACTCAACCTGAGCAGTTGATCTGGTATGACCCACATAGTCCCTTTCAGCAAGACCTCTTTTGTGCCGTTGAGGCGCAAAACGCCACCACGCAACTTTACGCCCGCACTTGCGGGCGCAAACTCAACTTTGCGTATCCCGAATGTGCATCTCAACTCATCCGTCGTTGTTCCGCAATCAAGCATCGCATAGATGCTCACCTGATACAGACTTGGTTGCGATATATCGTGCGTCCACCACAGCCTCGGTCTCGGTATGGACAAGTTGAAACTCACATCACAGGATGCACTTGGCGGAAGCGTTATCGCCTGCGGTTCGAGCTGTTGTGCCCAAACGAATCCGCAACCACCAACCTGTCCACCAACCAACACCTTGATTTGCCTTTGCGAACTCATGTTGCTTACTGCCACATCTATCCTCAAGAGCGCTTCATCTGGTGAGGCTTTGATGGTGCGTATGCGCATGTTTGAGAGCGCACAGACACCGAGCGTGCGCAACCTCACATGCCCGTGCAAGCCGATCGGAATCAACTTGATGCCACCATGCTGTCCGTCAAACAACTCTGGCAAGAGCGCACCAGATGGCTCTGGCTGTTCAATCCTCTTCGGCGGACATGTCCAAGGGACTTCCCTATCTGTGAGGCGTATGGAGAGCAAATTGGACTCACCAAACTTTAACAGCGGTGTTATGTCGAACGACCTTGCCTTCCATGTGCCCTTGACAAGCCCTGCTGGCTTGCCGTTCACCCATACATCTGCTTGGTAGCTGACACCGTCAAGCTCAAGCAAAACAGTCCTGTAGCGCCAATCGCTTGGCACATCAAATCGCCTTTGCAACCACCATTCATGTTCGCTGACATCGCTCAGCGTCAGCTTAGCACCTTCGTATGCCACTTCGCCACGCGAGCTTTTACATGGGTCTTCAAGCAAACCTCTCTCAACGAGGACACCGTGCACACTCACTGGGAGCTTAACTTGAAGTTGCAAATCGCTCAGCCTCGCTTCTTCTCCCTCAAGACCTTTTATGGCGAATTCGTTTTTGGGTTCCAGTTGTGGCTCTTCACCGAAGCCCTCAAGCGGTTGCCTATCGTTGAGCGCATTTGGTGCACCTTCAACCTCCAAAACTTCTTTTGCTGTGCAAGCCTCAAAGTCAAGCTCATGCCACCCCATTTGGAAGCCTTCACCAAACTTGGCTGAGCGCATCTTCCAGCCATCGCTCAAATCAACAACCTCGCTGACTTTCCTTGGCACCCTCAAAAGCTCAAGTTCGCCCACATCGATTGCCTCGGCGAGTTTATGAGCACCAACACTTCTTGGATCGTGCTGAAAGTCGTTGATCAGCTTTGCGTCCGCAAAATCGACTTTCCCATAGAGCCACCTTGCCCCGCCCTGTTTCTTTGCGACGAGCCTCAACCTGTTAACACCTTCAACTGAAACTGCTATTCGCCTTGGTGGCGTGTTCCACTTGACATCAGTCACCTCGGCAAGCAACTTCTCGTCGCCGAAGACTTGAAATGTTACAGTCTCAGCCAACTCCCTCGCCCTTGACACTGGCTTTTCGCCAGATGTATCAATACCGACCACACATTCAAACGCTTTGAACCGCCCACCAATCTCATAAACAATCTCAGCGTCCGGATGAACGCTCAGCCCTTTCTCGTATTGCTTCCCACCAAGCGTGAGCTTATAGCCATCTGTTGTGCGGTCTAAGCCGAGCGGTCCTTTGTCAGATGAGAAGCGCACAGGCTTGATATCGCTCAAGTAGACAACTCGCTCGCTTGCGCCTGCCCATAGTTTCTCTGGTTGTGTTTGCGCTGGAGCTTCCCGCCTCAAGAGTGCATCACCGTAGAATGTGAGTTCGTTTGAGAGCATCCAATCTTGGTCGAAGAAGCCGACGGCTAAGAATGTTTCTGGGTCTCTCGTCTTTGAATCGTAGATGCCAAAGTCAAACCACTTCCTGTGGTCAAGCACCCCCCAGTCAAACCAGTTCCCGAAGCGCCTCATGACATCGTTCGTCGCCTTGGATGTCACGCCACCGATGACAACGACGAGCTTCCTCGGGTTGAGCGGGTTCGGGTAAACCATCTTCACACCTACATCATCACCTGAGAAACGAAGCCCGTTAGCCATCACAATCGCATTCTCGCCCACATCGAACCTTATCGGCAGGAAGGCGTTTATGCGCTTGATGAGCGAATTGTTCTTTGCGTTCCCAACGAGGATGATGTTTGCCGTCTTCAAATCCTCCTCTGTGATGTCGACATCGCGTTTTACAATCGCCCTTCCACTTGCCCATCTCGCCCAGTGCGCTGCGAGCTTCCTTGCCTCACTTTCATTCACTTCGGCTTCCGCTGGCTCCTCGCCGATCGTTCCGTAGGCGATTATGAAGCGTGACAAGAACACAGTCTCAATCGGTCCTTCAAGCTGGGCTGACTTCACCAAGCCTTCAGGTGGCTTCGAAACAACCCACTGGCAAGTGCCATCTGGGAGATTGCGCTTCGCAAAAGAGAGCCTGCCATCTTTCCCGACACTGCCACGATAAACGAACTCACCGTTGATGGAGACGCTCACCTCTTTGCTTGTATCGACGATGTTGTCGTTCAAACGCAAAGTGAAGTGAGCAACATTGCTCGTGCGCACCGAGATCGCGTTTTGCCCCACTATCTCGGCGCTGATTGTGGCGAAGTCAAGGTAGCGCTCAAAGCGATTTATCTCAACCCAGTATGCACCTCTGTATCTAAGCCATCCCGTCTTGTATGTGATGCGTTTCGGGTTGCGGTTGCGCACCTGCTTTAACAGCCACTTGTAAAGCTTCTCAAAAGTGCCCGCATAAAACCCACCATGCCCTACACCCTTTTGCTCATCGTAAATGACGCTGTAACCGAGTTCACGCAATCTTCCAACCATGCTTCTTGAGTGCCCAACTGGAACAACCTCATCGGCGTCGCCATGAACACAGTAAACCGGCACATGCATCAAATTCTCGGCAAGGAATACGGGGCTCTCGCAGTTCTCCATAAAGTCGCGCACTTCGCTCATGAATGTGCGTTCCTTCTGCCCCCAGTTCCATTCCCTCTCCCAAACCCTGTGGTCGGCATTCCCGCAGACTGGCGCTATGGCTGCGAAGATGTCTGGGTAGTGTGTGGCTATTTGCCAGCAACCAGTTCCTCCCATCGAGACTCCGGTCATGTAAACCCTATCTTCATCCACTCGGTATGCGCGCATCGCCTCCCTTATGGCACATAACACATCAACCTCTCCCCACACTTTGTAATCAGTTGGTCCTCGCCCAAACGGCGATAAGATGATGACGCCCCAAAGTGGATTTGATGGTGGTGGCGCACTTATCATGTGCGTTCCGCCCAAGCCATGAAGCTGAACAACCATCGGGAAGCCCTTTAGCTTGAACGATGCGAAGTCAAGCGCTTTCGCAAGCTCCTCGTCCTCTTCCAAGAGCTTCTTAAATTCTTGAGGCAGTGTGAAGCGCTTGCCCAAAATGACATCGTAGTAGATCGGCGGTATGTATACCGCATAAGGTTGCAGAGTGTCATCCAGATCCGAAAGGTAAGCGCGCTCAACAACTCCAGTCCGCCCCTCAAACGGGTCTTTCCCATCGTGAATGTTTTTGAGCATCGCATACAAGTCGTTCAAGCGAGCTTTGAAAGCTCTTGCCGTTTCAACAGCTGGCTCTTCGTTCATTATCCTTTGGAAGTCCTCGCGGAGCTTATTCGCATGGAACAGAAGCGTCGCCCATCGCCCACAACTTACCTCATCCCCTCGCTTGCGCGCTTGAAATGTTTGCATGCGAGCTTCACGGACGAGTTCATCTATTTGCGCGCTCACATCCAGCAAGGTGATTTGCGTGGCGCTACCGAGGTCACGCATGATGCTTGCAATAGCCTTCCCGTTCACATCGCGCAGTTCAATCCTTGCGCTATAGCTTCCTGTGGCTTCTGGAGGCACAACCCATGCATATTTCCAACGCCAGAATACGCTCATGCGCTCCCTAACCAAAGCCTTTAGCTCAAACTCATTCCCAACTTGATCAACGACCGAGACATCCACCCTGCTTATGCCCCACAGAATGAGCGGGATTAGGATGTCAAACTGGAGCTCGCTGTTCGGCAGGAGCTCATCGGTGCTCTTTACCATTAGGCAAGCTCCGCTGAGCGCATCCTTGTCAGCTAAGATTTCCCTCGGCTTCCTCTCATCAAGCACAACAAAGACACAGCTTGTTTTGTCGGTGGCTGTAAGCTTCTTCGTTTCGTTTGCACTATCAACATCGACCACCTCAAGGCTTAAACGAAGTTTCAAACCTTTGGATGGCTCAGCTACTGATAGCTTCTCCCACGGGATGCATAGCTCGGATAGCCAATAGCCTTTACCAACTCCCACAGCCCATGTGCCGTCGTCAAGCAATGGCAAGTTCGTTTTGATGTCAAAAGCGTTTCCACCGTTGCTGTTCGGTGAAAGAGAGACACCAAACTTGCCTCCGACATCGGTTTCAAGCGCCAGCAAAATTCGATCGCTGTTATCCGCTACACCGCTCATAGTGATTTCGTCGTCGCAAACCTCTATGAGCAGATAGAGCGCCTTCTCATCCCACATGCATCGCAGGAGGGCACTCAAGTCGTGGGGACCTTCCCAAACTGCTTTCGGCGAAATGATATCCCTTGAGCCGAGAGCTATCGGCGGGGTGTAAGCCCATTCAAGGGGCATCGCATCAACGCGAACTTCCGCATCCGACTTGGGAGCAAGCAAGGTCGTGTTACCATCACACAGCGTAAGCGGTGCGAGCATCAAAACGAGCACAACTGCCTGCACTATCATGTTCATCCTCAACTTATCATCGCACCGAGAACTCATAACATAGCACCCCTCAACTTCCCGTATCCGTCGCTCACCTCATCGCCGAAAATCCAACATGATAAGATAGCGGTAAGGCATCAGGTGTTGCCGATAGCCCCCTTACGAAACCAAAGGTTCAAAGCGATGCTTCAATGCGTCATCCTATAGGCGTGGATATCTTGACAGGCATCTCTTGGCGTTGCAACTGCTACTGAGCCTCATTTTCCAAGTATATGCGAGGTGGTGAGCGAATGAATGTGACTTACAGACAGCGTCTCCTGAGCGAGCTTGCTGAGCAGTCAGAGACGAAGCTCTTGCTCGTTGTGCTTGATGGGCTTGGTGGTCTACCGGTTGAATCGCTTGGCTGGCGCACCGAGCTTGAAGCGGCGAAGAAACAGAATCTGGATGAACTCGCCAAACGCTCATCGCTTGGGCTCGCTTACCCTGTCGCTCATGGCATAACACCCGGCAGTAGCCCCGGGCACTTGGCTCTCTTTGGATACGACCCAGTTGAATGCGAAATAGGCAGGGGAGTGCTTGAGGCGATAGGCATAGGTGTCGAGCTCGGAGAGGACGATGTCGCCATAAGGGCTAACTTCGCCACAGCAAAACGCTGTAACGGTGATTGGGTGATAACCGACAGGAGGGCTGGACGAATACCGACAAGCGAATGCGAGCGCTTATGCAACCTCCTTCAAGCCTCGATTGAACGCATTGACGATGTTGAAGTCATAATTCGCCCAGTCAAGGAACACAGGTTCGTGGTGGTCTTTCGTGGCAAAGGGCTTGGCGAAGCCGTAAACGATACCGACCCACAGGCAGTTGGAGTCGCACCGTTGCCACCAAAGGGTGAAGATGCTCAATCGCACAAGACAGCACAAGTGGCAAGCCGTTTCATTGAGCGTGCTGCCGAGTTGCTCTCAAGTGAGGAGAGGGCTAACTTCGTTCTCCTGAGGGGCTTCTCAAAGTTGCCGAAGCTACCGAGCATGCAAGAGCTCTTCAAACTCAACCCAGCTGCGATAGCTGTCTACCCGATGTATCGTGGCTTGGCTAAGCTCGTCGGGATGAAGCTCATCGATGTTGGTGGGGAGACAATCGCAGACGAGATTGAGGCACTGCGAAGGCACTACAACGAATTTGATTACTTCTTCCTTCACATCAAGCAGACCGATTCACGCGGTGAGGATGGAGATGCGCTCGGCAAGGTGAAGGTGATTGAAGAGTTTGACGAACACCTGCCTAAGTTGCTTGAGCTGAAGCCCGATGTGCTCGTCATAACAGGCGACCACAGCACACCGTCATCGTGGAAAGCCCACAGTTGGCATCCAGTGCCATTCCTTCTGCATTCGCGTTGGGTTATACCAGATTCAGATGCGCCCGGTTTCACAGAGAGAGCTTGTGCGAGGGGTATGCTCGGTCACTTCCCAATGGTTGAGACGATGAGCCTCATGCTCGCACATGCTGGCAGGTTGCAGAAGTTCCGAGCGTAACCTACAAACAGGCAACGGCACAGGTGAAATAGCGTGATGGACTGCGCTGTGAATTGGTGGAGAACCATTGCGCTTGCATTCTCAATTTTTTCTGTCCTTGCCACCGCTCAACTTGAATCCGCTTCTTGCGCCGAGGGCAAGAGGCTGATTGAGTTATGGCGTGAGAGTGACGGCATCACTGTCGTTGCTCTTGGTGATTCAATCACTGCGGGCGTGGGGTTGAGAGAACCTCAAAATGAGTGTTATGCATCGTTGGTTTCAAGTATGCTTGCCAAGTGGCTTGCGCCAACGAGGGTTCGCCTCATAACATACGGCATACCGGGCGCGACTGCGGATGTGGGCTTGCGTGAGATCGGGAGCGTGCTCAAGTATTCACCCGATCTGGTGCTGATACAGTTTGGGGGAAACGACTCGCGCCTGCGCCGCCCAATCGATGAGATAAAGGGTAACCTGATCGGCATGATCAAAGCCTTGCGCGAAAAAAGCAAGACAGCCATACTGCTCATAGTGCCTCCGTTTCAGACCCCAGCACCCAATTCGCCTGTAGCTGAGGCTATAAGGGAGATAGGGAGGGAAGCTGGCGTTATCGTCGCTGACTTTGATAAAGTGCTACACGAATGCGAGCACGACTTTAGAGGATGGTTCTCGCCACCGCCGAGCCATCCGGGTGAATACAGCCATGTGCTGATGGCGAAGGAACTTTGGAACGCTCTTCTCCAATTGGTCGGAGTTGAGCATTCATTGGATGTGCACATCGGTAGTGGGGTCACATGGGTAACCGAAGGCTCCTCAATTGACATACCAGTGGCTGTCCTCAACCGCTCACGAAAGGCAATGGATGTGAACATGATAGTTGATCATGCTGGCGTTTGGCATAACTGGCTTATGACTGTTGATGCATCTTCAAGCGCTCAGCCCAAATTGAAGGTAAAGCCACCGATAGAAACCTCGCTCAGGTTTGTAAGGGAGCGGATAACAGCGATAGCGCGCTGTGGTGAGGATTTCGATTGGGATGTGAAGTGGGCAACATGGACGCCAGCTTTCTACTGCGATAAAGGTGGCATGTGGCTTGGCGAAAGGCGAATTGATGGGTGGCTTGAATTCGCTACAAATGAGCATGTTGTGGTAGGGGGAAACCGCTGGCGAGGTCCAGATGACTTGAGCTTTCGTCTGCGCCTTGAACGCTCAGAAGATGGCGAAGCGATCAACTTGAACATATCGGTGCGCGATGATGTTGTGGTGGTGAAGCCGACTTGGGACTTCAAATGCCTTTTCTCTGGTGATTGCGTTGAGGTGTTTGTTGACCATCGTCCCATACACCAACAGGGGAAACCGTTCTTCAGCAAAGATGTAACGATGATCGCCATTGTCCCTGGGAGCAAAAGCTTGCGCGTAGCGTCTTGGTATTTTGATGAGGTTGAACCAACATTCTCGCCTCCGAGTGGTAGATGGGTTGAGGCGAAGCTGAAAAGCGAATTCACTGCTTCGGGATATGATGTTGAGCTGACAATCCCCATGAGCGTCTTCAACGGTTTGCCCGCAGTAAGCTTTGATGTCCTCGTTGATGACACCGACGACAGGAGTGGGAGGAAAACTCAGATGGCAGCGTTTGGATGGGAAGACGACTTCCGCAACACATCCCCGTTTGCTTTGCTCCTCTTAAAGCGGTTGAAAACGCTTCCGAGGTGGCGTCTCACTGTGAATTGATTCAAACTGTTGCACCGTCTCCGCTTGCTTTCAATCTCTCCCGCTTGGGCGCCCGATGAACGGCAAGGTCTTGTAAGCAGGCTTTTTGATTGCATCGTAGACAGTCATCAGCGCCCTGTAGAACGCCTCTCTGCTTTCGCATGCAAAGGCGCTCACAAGGGCAAGCGAAAACTCAATCTTACCCTTCGGTTGAAGCTTTGAAAGGGCTTGCTTGATTGAAAGCTCATACGAGTATTGAGCGCCAGCACCGATGACGAGGTTCGCATCCAAAACTTCGTTATCAAACGCTACACCGATACCCGTTTTGTAAACGCTATCATACGCGCCAACGAAACCACTGGTCAAACTCAGCTCAACCTTCTTAGGCTTGCTTTGGCGCATGGCTGGCGAGATGAACGAAATGGGCAAACGCTCAACAGTCGGAACTACAAACCTGTCCCAAAGCTGTGGCGTCTCACCGTAACCAATCGCGGGGCGAAAATTTATGCACAGCTTGCAATCAACTTCCTCAGAAGCGCTGTTTATGATGTGGTAGTTAACGAAGAGGTTTGGCGAGCCTTTAAGCAACCTGATACGACGCACGAGTGGGGCTTTCCCACCCAACGATGTATGGGCGCTCAAGATGACGGCATCCTTTGAAGCATGCTCAACTATGAGCACCCAATCTCTTTTCCCAAGCTCCTCCCCACCAGCTTCTTCGTAGAGCCCACTACCACTGGCGAGTGTAGGTATGCTGAACGAAAAGAGCTGAGTAAGGCGTCCACCAAGTTGCGAGGCGGTGGCGCTCACATACATGTTTGTGAACCTGTAGCCCCACTTGCCGTTGGAGAGCATCGGCTCAATGCTACACGGAACATCGCCTGACTGCGCTTGCAAGAATGATTCAAGCCAGCTCAATGCATGCTCTGCCTTGTTGAGCTCTCCTACAGCAATGAAGTTGCGCGCCATCTCCCAGAGCTTTCTCAACTGCGCATGTGGTGATGAAGTTGCCACCATAGTCCTGCTGAGTTGCGCAAGCAAGATGCGCCTACGCACATCGTTTATCAATTCGCTAACCTGCCTATGATGTGCCCTCGTGTATTTGCCAGACTGCTTTGCTTCTCTCAACACCCCAAGAAGCCTGTATGCTTCATCAACATTCACATCGAGCGTTTTTGCGCGCTCGCACAACTCCTTGAGCTTCTCCAAACTCACATCATCCTCAACCACGACTTTTATTTGCCATCGCTTTGATGTCGTTCCCTTCGTGACCGTTAGCGTCAGCGTGTTTGTTCCAAGTTTCAAAGGGGCTACAACTGCAAACCTGTTTTTGCTATCCGTTGGCACTTTCGTTCCGTTTATCATCACATCAGCTGTTGGCTCAGCAGCGCCAATTATCGTGACGCCCTCGCCAGAGAAGATCGTCCGCTCACCGTCAAAGGGGTTCGTTATAAAGACGCATTTTGGTGGTCTAAGCAACCACGACAGCATAGCTGTTGCTGTTTGATGTGAGTTGAAAGCGGAGCCGTAGCGGCGCTTAAGCTCGGACAGCTTCAAAACGATCTCACTGCCAGAAACTTTGCTTGCAACCGACAGCCCCAACGCTAACGAATCCACCACCCTTTTCAACCTGCTCAAGCAGTCACAGTTCTTGAGCTCACATCTGATTTGCGCCCCCTCAACATCACTTTGTCGAGGAGAAACAGCGTGTGCATGGAGCAGAAGCAAAATGGCATGCAAACCTAACAGCCACCGAAAACTAACCGCCCAACTTCTTCTCATCTTCTTTTGCACCTATCCTGCATGGCTTATTTAGAGGCAATGCACCAGTATTGAAGCGCCAACTATTGCTGCGGTCTCAGCGCGCAAAATGCGTTTACTCAGGCACACTGGTATCGCACCGCACGCCAGAGCAAGCTCAACTTCGCTGTCGTCGAAACCGCCCTCTGGACCGACGAATATCGCAGCGCTCTTTATGCCTCTCAATTCGTTCACGAGTTCGCGCATCATCTTACTGGCACGCTCGTGCAATATAAGCTTCACATCAAACGAGCTGAGTGCTTGCAGTGCTTCTTCGAGCTTCATCGGTTCGTATATCCTTGGAAGCACACAGCCACCTGATTGCTCCATCGCGCTTATGGCGATTGAGAGCCACCTGCTACGCTTTTTCTCGGCATCAGATATGCGTGCGACTGTCCTGCACGAGAGCAATGGCAATATCTCCCTCACGCCAACCTCAACTGCTTTCTGTATGAGCAACTCAAACCTCTCGCCCTTCAAAATTGAAGCTGCTACGCAAACAAGCATCTCACTCTCCCTTGATGGCTGAGTCACCTCTTCAACCGCAACGGTGACCTTCCCCCTTTGCATCTCAACTATGCGTGCGCGCATCTCGTGTCCACAGCCATCCGTTAAGACAACCTCATCGCCGACCCTCTTCCTCAAAACATTGCATATCCTGTGAGCCACATCGCCAGACAAACTCACCACTCCAATTTGCGGTTTGATTGGGACATAGAACCGATACACATGCATCGTGTTTGCTTCACCTTGCTTCCTTGACTGCCAAAAACGCAACCCAGAAGTTCTCCTTTGATACTCGTGCTATTTGCAAACCGAGCTTTGATAGCTCTCTTCCCCAAGTGCGCTCATCGAACTTTTGTGTTGGTATGCCAGATGCGATCCAATATGCGGTGCGCTCGTCGCTGAGCAACCCCTTCGCACTAATTTGCACAGCAAGCCTTTGGACGAGGTCGGTTATCAGGTTTGAGACAATTATGTGGAAACGACCATAAACAGAATCTGCGAGGTTGCTCAATATGGCTCTCACCTTTTCACCAACGCCATTTGCGATTGCGTTTTGCATCGTGCATTTGATGGCGCTCTCCTCAATGTCGACAGCTAAAACGGAGCGCGCACCCAGTTTCGTTGCAGCAATTGAGAGTATGCCAGAGCCACAACCAACATCAAGCACATCTGCACCGATAAATTCACCCTTGATCTCTTCCATCAACTCCAGACACATCTTCGTTGTTGGATGGTGACCAGTTCCAAAACCGCCGACAGCTGAAAGCGCTATTACGATTCGCCCCTCGTTCAATTCGCTCCCAAACCTCTCTTTCAGACCCATCGGGATGATTAAGAACGAGCGCCCGATCGTGAGTGGTTTGAGTTCGCCCTGCCATTCTCTCAACCAATCGCATTGCTCAACGATGTGCGTCTCTATCTTAGCCTGCCTCTTCGTCAGCCCGCACTTTAGTGCAACCTCCATCCGCTCATAAACCCAGTCAATGAGCTCAACAACATTTTCATGTGATGGTAACCAGCCACGCACTACAACACCACCTGTTGCCTCATCAACTTCCTCAGATGTGCCATCACAACCGATCACCATGAGAAGCGCAGATGCGATGTCAGCACCGCCCTCGTCTGTGAAAACGCTAATCTCAACCCACTCGTCGTTCATGCTCTATGGTCACCACCGAAGAATTCCCATTGGTCGCTGTGAGCAAACGCTTTGGTTCATGCGCTATCGCTTTGACGAAGGACGCTCCACCATGCGATGCCAAGCGACCCTGCATATTCGTAATTATGCATTAAGCTTGAAAGCCATGATGCTCAAGCGCAGTGGGGCTGTTGCATTTGCAGGTGCGCTTTACATTTCGCACATGCGCGTTAAAATAGACGATGACTTCGTTGTGCACTTTACAAGCAGGAGCGCACTTTACAACTTGGCATGTTGTCGCTATAATGCGACATGAGAATGCGTTCACTCGAACCTTTGAAAAAAGGAGGTGATGGGAAGAGAGAAGGCGCTTGTGGTAGTTGGATGTGGCGATGGTGGAGCTGTAAGGGGTAAGCGCTGAGGGAACAAAGGGATGCTCAGGGTTACCTCCTTACAGTGCTCGCCACAAAAGGCTACCGCAAGGCTAAGTCAGTCTGAAGTGGTGGTCGCCACTGCCCTTCGTGGGCGGTTTGCGACGAAGCACAAATGTAGCACAACGAGTCGTTGAACAATCCCACAAAGTGGTGGAAGGAGGGATGAGCCTTGCGGAAAGCGAGCTTGATGTTAATCGGAGCTGTAGCAACAACAATCATCGTAGCTGGCATGCGCACAACGGCATCCGCACAGACGAAGGATGTCCCACTAACACATTGGGCTTACCAAGCTGTAAGACAGCTTGTTGAGTGGGGCATCCTTGAGGGCTACCCCGACGGAACATTCAAGGGCTCCCAGCCGATGACACGATACGAGTTCGCTCTGGCTGTATGGCGTATCCTCAACAAGATACAGACTGACCCCAAGTGGCGCGAGCTGTTCCGTGGTCCAGCAGGTCCAGAAGGACGACCAGGTCCAGAGGGTCCACGAGGTCCAGAGGGTCCACGAGGTCCAGCAGGTCCAGAGGGTCCACGCGGTCCAGAGGGTCCACGAGGTCCTGAAGGTCCACGAGGTCCAGAGGGTCCACCAGGTCCTCCGGGACGCCCACCAACACCTGAGGAGATACAGGCTGCTGTGAATAAGTATTTCGCTGAGAAGCCACCAGTTGGTGTTGACTTGGCGAAGGTTCAGGAGCTCATCAACAAGCTGCGTGACGAGTTCCGAACAGAGCTTAAGCAGATTGAGGAGCGCATGGGCTCACTCGAAGAGCGCGTCAAGAAGCTCGAAGAGGCTCAAGCGGTTGGTGTTCCAAGGCTCAGCGTTGAAGGCTCAGCATCGTATACAGTTGACTGGCTCACGGATGTCGGTCCAAAACCTGAAGATCTTGACTGGCCAGAAGACCGCTACGGCTTCTTGCGCGCTGACCTTAACCTTGGCTTCCGAGTGAGCGAGGACTGGAACGCTAATCTGCATCTGCTCTGGGTGAGCGGAACTGAAGAGAGAGAAGAAAAGAGAGAAAGGGATACAGAGCACCCTGTTCTTTGGGAAGGTAAGCTCGTTGGTCCGGCACCGATAGTTGGTGGGCAGGTTGTCCTTGGAAGGCAATTTGTGAAGTATGGGTATGGCTTCCTGCTCGACAACCAGTTCTCGGCATTTGATGCGGTGCGCTGGGACAGGGCATTCGGCTCAATTAACTTGAACTTGATATTTGGCGACGCAGAGGATGCTGACACCTTCAGGGGCTACGATTACGGTGTTTTCCGTCGAGTCTCTTACGATAATGACGGTGTTTTCCGTCGAGTCTCTTACGATAATGACGGTGTTTTCGGTGCGAGGCTTTCTTGGGGGACCGAGGAAGACAGGTGGCACATTGGTGCGAACGCGCTCTACACAGGTATCGGTGACTACAAGGGCTACGGCGTGGATCTGCACTTTGACATCTTCCCAGAGGGCAACTACCTGACAAAGGTCCGTGCAGAGTGGGTTTACACCG
>JBGOEK010000032.1:0-20522 GCA_041537945.1 Candidatus Thermosaccharophagus yellowstonensis | reverse complement strand
CCTTTTGATTTCAAAAAGCTGCCATATCCTTCCTCATGTCCTTTGCTTTGTTCCTGTTTTTGGCTGTCCTATTATACTCCTTCATGCAAGTCGGGTAAGTCAAGGAAGCGCTTGTCTATGTGTAGCAAATTGGCTGTCTTTGGAAATTGTTTTTGGTTTTGGTAGTGTTGGTTCATTTCTAAAGTGCTCGCAAGCCAAAATGCCCTTGCACCGTAAACCCGAACAGCCATTTCGATAGCGAAGGGATAACCGCTATGCACCAATTCAGGCTGTGCACCTAAAGGTTTAAGCTGGTCGCTAAGCCATTGCTCTATTTGTTTATAGTTAGGGTCATCTTGGGGTGCTGGGACAGTAACAGCAAAGAAGCGTTGGTATTCAGTCATACCAACTCCTATGTCTGGTGCGCTCCAGAAGGGCTTGCAGATGTTTAACATCGTTTGCATTAAAGCCTCAATGCGCCATCTTTGTTCGTCCTGCCTCCGCTTCTCCTCAATGACCATGAAAATACTCAAAGGTTTCTGAAAGGCATCCCTAAGCCTCTCTCCAACAACTTTTGCCATTTCGCTTAATATTTCACTCAATTGCTTCTCCGTCAAGTTTTGAAGTAACTGCTCAAGGTCGCTGCCTAACTTCTGCCACAAATCATTCGAGTATGTGGCAGGGTCAACAGCTATGCGATTTAGGTAGGTTCTAAACTCATCGGGTGAGATGACCCATTGGTCAAGGACATAAGTTGAACCTGTTGAAGTCGTCCGAAGTTTGGTGTTTAATCCTTCCGCACACTGCTTCACTATTTCATTTAATTTGCCTATACCTTGCTCCAGTTGTCTCTCCCATTCTTCCAGTTGGCGAAGCAAGGGTTTTTGACCTTCAATTGGTTTGTCACTCTCAATGATTTCCAGCGCTGCCTGTCGCGCAACGGATAGAATTTCGGCATTCCCATATTCTTGTAGTGCATTTAAAGCCTCATCCATCGCTTTCTCATCGGCGCGACCCCACGCTTTGATTATGCCTATACTTCTCAGGAACGCTACATTGTTGCTGATAGTGTTTTCTAAAGCGCCTTTTCGGTTTTGTTCGTAATCTTGCTGCTCATTCAACAACTCGTTTCTAACAGTTGTGAACACTGTTATCAATTCACTGATGAATTGTTGCGCAGCCCTGAAACCCCTTTGGCGAATGATTTCGCTTATTCTGCCGCGAATTAGATTAATGGCATCTTGAAGAATTTGAACACGACTCTCATAAACCAATCTCTCGGAGTTTGGCTTTAACTCCGTCCTGATGCGGTTCATCTCATTTTCAATCCAACTGGCTACATAATGTGCTTGTTTAAGTTCACCACCACCTGCCTCCTTTTCCAGTTCCTCACGAGTTCGGGTAAGGCTGTAGGTCAGAAACTCTCCGCTCATTGACAGCAGTCGTTCCAGTAAATCATTTCGGTTGCCTCTTTCGTCCAATTTGTTGGCTTTAAGGAAACTATCAACTTCGTTACTTAACTCTTCGGCAGTGGAAACTTGTCCTAAGGCATGGTCGTTGATGAAGGAATAAAGTCGTTCAAGGACACCATGCTCCAATAACTCAACTATAGGGACAGAAAGGGCGGTCATGCCCACACTGTGAATTTTCCGCACCTTTTTTGTTTGCGGGCAAGGGACCCTTTCCAATACTTCCGCGATGTTATTATATGTTGTCCGTATCCGCGAGCCAACTGGTGAGCCTATATCCACTAACAAACTACGCGCCGCCATCTCAAAAACTTCCTTCTTGTTCATCAACATTCGCCCACCAGCAGTTCCCCGTTCCAAAACAAACACCTCATCATAAACGGGTGCGCTAACGGTAATATCGTTCATATTGGGATAGCGGAAAGTGAAAGGTTGTTCTTGAAGAGCGTTACTATCGCAAAAATGTTCGAGCTCCTTCAAAGCTGCATAAGCGTTGGCTTGGATGATAGAAAGGAAACTCTGACTGGTTCGGAAGAATGCTTCATTTATGAAAACAGAAGGTAAGTAAAAGTAACCAATGATACAAGGAGCGGCATCAGGAGCAATTAATTTGAATAAGTGACGAACCAAGACAGCTATATCCAAAAAGAGTGAAGAACCCGTCCCACCACACAAGCTGCCCACAATGTAGATGCGTGGTCTATTGGCTTCTACTTGTATGTTTTGGGCTTGAGCTCCTAATTTCATCTCAATTTCTGAACGAATTTGCAAAACAGCGTCAAGAGTGCTTCTAAGCTTTTCCCTAACTTTTTCAAGGGAAGCAAACAAAGCAAACCGACCGACAGGTCGAGTTCCGCGTGCTCCTGTGGCGTTTCTCAAAATGGAGATAGGCAATGACTCTTGAATCCAATCTTGCAGTTTTCCTAATTCTCCTATACCCTGTTTAGCGTGCTGGAAAATTTGTTCTGGGTTGTTGATTGAGAGAAGGACTTTTTCCTCATCAGTTACATCTGCAAGCTCAGGTTCACTGGCGAAAGCATCTTGGTCAGTATCCATTACCAGAAACTTAACCATTTGATTAGCGCCGTATCGGATTTGCATCAATCGTTTCACCCGCCTCGCCGTCCAACTCCCACTTCCGCCCAATCCTATGACCAGTGTGGGAGCGACATGGATGGTTTGGGCTACTTGCAGTTGACCTGCAACATCCTCAAGGACACGGCGAATTTCAATTTGAGCCATCTTTACTCACCTCCATTAAGGTTTGATACGCTACAAATATTTTAGCCCGCGAATTGATGCCATTGCAACAGCCAGTATGCTAACGCTAACAACGCCAACACAAGGAAAAGAAATCGCCAAATAGTGTTGGGGAGCAAGCGATGCCAAAATTTTGGTTTCTCTCGTAACGGTTCTGCTCTTTCGTAAACCAATTTCCCCTCTCCTACCAAACACATTTCTCTTTCTTTCAACTCCAGTTCCCGCTGCGGAATTGGGCTACTTTGTCGCCTCAAATCTGGCTTATCCCCCGATGTTTGCTTGATTTTCACCCTCTTCTCGCCAAGGGTTGCTTCAAACTCCAATTCACCTTCTCGCTTCTTTTCACCAGGTTCAAGGACGATTTCCCTCCCTTTAAACCTCAAATGATGGCGGTATCTCAATGGCGGTTCTTTCGGCGGTAAGGCAAGGAAGATAAGGAACAAAAATGCGGCTGCAGCAAGCCAAAAGTAACCCAGCTTGGTGACCCTTACCTCAACAATTTCGCTCTTGTTGTTCAAGGTTTTACCATACTTTTGAACGCTGACCATCACAACTAATCGGTAAGTTCCACGCTTGGGAAAGTTGATATTAGCCGTCAAGAGCGAACCCTTGCGGTTCAATGGTAATTCCTTCCGCCACCCTTCGCCTTCCACCTTCACTGAAGCCTTCAAAGTTTCATCCCTTTCCTCAAAAGGTTTCTCCAAAACCAAAAGTCTCGCCCTAAAAGTTGTCTTGCCCTTAATCTCGCTTCCTGTCTCAGGTTGCGTTATGCGGGCATAAGGGACAGGGACAACTTTGAAAGCGACAAAATCTGACCAAAACTCTCTGGTGAAAACTTTTCCCTCGCGAACTATGTCCGCTTGAGCCCTAACTCTGACCTGATACTCCCCCACCTTAGGTGGTCGGTAAAGGGTGGTGTAAGTTCCATCCTCGCCTTTTTCGTCACCGTGAGTTCCATCGTCCCACATGGGAACAGTGTCAATGAGTTTCCCGCCCGAAAAGACTTGACCAGTCAAAAACAGCCGAGCAACTTCGCTTTGCTTCGGGATAATCTTCTCCTCGCCCTTTAAAAACTCGCCTTTCAAACTGATTTCAGGCGCATTTTGTGCCCAGCCGAAAATGGAATTTGGCAGCGGAGAAGTTATCTGAACTTTCCATTCCTGCGCTTTCAACGGCGAAACCAAAAGCAAAACCAACCAAAGCCACTTACATTGCCGCCGCAAATCTCATCACCCCACATTCAGCACTGTAATAGGATGCCACCGTTCAGGGACAGGCTGCCATGACCACCGCCACCTCTTGACACCATCAACTTCAACCATTTGCAGTGCGACGAAAAAGTAAGTTCGCCCACCGAAAGTGAAGCCTTGAAAACTTTCTGGCATGTCTTCAGCGCCCGCAATTTCCAAGCCAACATTCCTTCTATCTCTGTCCATCACCAGCACGACTTCAGGGACGGTCTCTTTCAACGCTTTCAGCAAAGTGATAGCAGCAACGATAACATCGCCAGCAGAACCACACCGCTCATAGAAAGTTTCCAAAGCAAACTTTGGCTTCTCTGCCTTTTCATCGGCTTCAAAACTTTCCAGCAAAGCCAAAACATTTCGGCAGCGTTGAAAAGGCGTCCACTTTCTTTCCTCGTGGATTTCGTTCAACGCTGCTGCTAAAGCCACAACCTCTGGCGTTCCCAAGTCAGTTCGGATGAACCTAATCCAGTCGCTTTCCGTTTCTCGTTGTCGTGGTCGTTGTTCCACCTCACCCAACCGCGAAGGGTTGAAAGCGATTTGCAAAGAGAAATTTTCAGGTTGTCTCTCTGGGATAGGCGCAAAACTCCAACTGTAAGTGACCACATCACCCTGCAACTTCCTCAACTGTTCAACCTCAGCAGCCAAATCAGCAGGGACAAGGTTGATTTCCTCCCTCGGGAAGCGCTCTATTCTCTTGGTGGCAGCCAATGCACTTTCAACTCCAGCAAGAAGGGCAAGTTCAATGATGCCAGCCTTGCGGAAAAGGACGAGCGGGACGATAACTGCAGGCGCAATCCACAAAATTTCCCTCTGCCACCTTTCCAAGCCAGCCCTGTCGGTTATGCTTTGGACAAACTCAATCAAATTTGGGTCAGCAAGGTTTCTAATCAACCAAACTGCCAAACCTAAGCAGATGCCTGAAGTGACCGCTGCTGCCACAGCAACTCTCCAATCTAGTCCCGTTATGGCGCTTACGAGCCTCAACCAAACAGTGGTCTCAGGTTGTTGGTGCAGCCACCAGTGAATGAGAAGCAGCAAGGGCAACGGGAAGAAAAATAACGCCACCCACAAAACTATCCCAGCAAAAACAGGCGACGGCACATCATGCGGGTCATAAAGGATTTCTCTAAGCTCTCTAACTCTTTCCGCCATTCCCTTCACCTCAGGCGAGTTTCATTTTGTCCGCAAATACTGTCTTGCCTCACACTTCACCCTTGTCCCTCAATTCGCCCCAGTCTCAAGAAACCTGCGATGGCTGGCATAGTTAACTTCTTCCATTGTTGCTTGTAAGTGTCGCCGAACCGCTCCCGAAGAGTTTCTTCCAGCAAATTGTTCAGTGCATCTTCACCATCGGCATGCAATTGCCATTGCAACCATTCATTGGCGTGAGACCACAAAAATGCCCTCACCTGTTCGTAGCAGTTTCTGATTTCACCCTTCACCTTCTCATGATTTTCGTGTGGCTTCAGGTAGAAACTCAGCCTGCGCATTTCATTCCCTTGCAATCTCTCTCTCCAAATCCCTTCCGCTGCTTCAGCGATTTTCCCTTCGGCTGTCCCGTCCTTTATCCGGTTGCACCACTCAGAGAAAGTTTGGATGCCTGCACCTTTCAAAACTTGCTGCCATATCTCCAACCAATTTTGCCCTTTCATCCTTTCGTCAATGATTGGTTTCAAATCTGACCACGAACGGATGACAGCCCTTGTCATTGGGTTATCTTCTGCGTTGAAGGCTTCAGCTCTTGCTTTCCAGTTTTCCCTCAACCTTTCCATCCCTTCTCTGGCTTCCCTGTTCATACCCGCTATTGACTTGACTGCGCCCAAGAAGTTGCGTTGGATGCTTTGAAGCGACTGCAAACCCAACTCACGAAGGACAGAATTGATCTCCCGTTGAATGGCATCAAGGACTTTATCTTTCGCTTTCTCAACCCTTTCATGCGCCTCCCGCAGAATGTTGAAGCCACCTGTGACAACCCGAAGGAAAGCGAGAAAGCCCATCGCACCGATAACAGCAGGTATATGCCAAGGCTCAACGAACGGAAGGAAATTTTTCAGCCAGTTGGCTAAAAATCCCGAGAGAAAACTCCATCGTGCCAAAGCGAATGTCACATAAGCGATGACAGCAGCGGAAAGCAGAATCCGAGCCAAGACAGCGTTTGGGTGCGGGACTTCCATCAACGCTCTCTCCAACTCCTCATAAGCCTTCCCAACTTCAGCCTCTTCAATGCCCCTTGGGATTTGCGGGTCATCGCACCTCCAACCCTGCAAGTGCTTCGTCATTCGGTCCATCAGTTTCTCCACCGTCTCAAAAACGCTTCTCCCGTCTTTAACAATCTCGTCCAACACGCTTTCAAAGGATTTCGCTGCTTCCCTTTGTTTCTCTTTGGCATTTGATTGAATTTTCGGCAACCAAAAATCACGAAGCAGCAATCGCCACATCATCTCGTAGTCAGCCAACCTGTCACGCCACCGCCACCATGGGACACCGCTCAACTCCATCCGAACCAGACCAGTCCTCAAAGCCACCTGAAAAACTCTTTCCGGAAGTTCATCCCTCTCAACTTTCGCCTCAGCAATTTCCTCAATGCCAACAAATAGGCTTTGCCAAAAAGCGTTTTCGTCAAAAATCTCGACCAACTTCTGCTCCCATTCGCTTTGCCTTGGGTGCGGTTGCTCGCCTATCGCTTGGCTTGAGAGTTGATAGGCAAGGTAACAACCTGCAGCCTCAGAAATTTGCGTCAGCGGGACATAAATCAAGCCAACTCCAACAGTGCACAAGTTCGGTCTGCCGTAGAAGGAAAACAACCAATGTTCATCAACTTCTTCGTAGGGCGCTAAGGCAGCAAGCAGAAGGAACCGCAATATAACGGGCAAATCCGCTTCCTTGACAGTGCTCCCGTCGCTTCGGTATCGGTGCAAAACGACGATGTTAGTGAAAGTCAAACTCTCTGCCTCTCTCTGCCAGTCCTGCAAGGGAATGGACGAAAGGTTAGGGCGTTCGCCACCTGTGGTGACTATCGCCAGAACTTGAACTCCGACATCCAACTGCTTTGATGCATCACTCAATGCCCTCAAGACTGTCAATGCTGGCTGGTTAAGGCATGTTGGTGGCATCAGCAAAATGACTCGCCTGTTCAATCTCTCAACGCCCACAATCTCAAAACCGCTTCCACGAACTTCTTCCAACCTTCTCGCTTCCGCAATAGTTTCCAACCATCGCCTCAGCCCATCAGTCAGGTTGCTTCCGACACTCTCGCCTATCTTTTCTGTCAAGTCAGTCAATTTCTGCTCATCTGCCATTCCAAACCTGACAATAGGGCAAACTTGTCGGTAGTATTCCGAAAGCCAGAAACGGACATCTTCCAAGACCTTAGCCATTTCATCGTTGCCACTACCATCCTCCAGCCCAATCACCATTGTCGGCGCATATTTCAGCGCCATCAAAATCACCCCTCGTCAGTCGCCCTCAGTTTCTCCTTGCCCCTCCTTCTCCAATGCCTCTAAATCCTTCCGCACTTCTTTTGCCCGCCGATGCCCCATCCTCTCAAAAATTCCCAGCGCCTGCTTAAGCAACTTTTTTGCTTCATCCATCAATCCTTGGTCCTTCCGCAACAAACCTAACTCCCAAAGTGTTTCTGCTTTCCCTTCCAAGTTGCCAAGCCTTTCATTTATCTTGAGGCTCTCACGATAAAACCACCTTGCCCTTTCGTAGTCTCCTTGAGCATAAGCCAGCCTGCCAAGTTCACGCAGCACTGCTGCTCTTCCTTGTAAGGCTCCAAGTTTCTCATATATCTCAAGGCTTTTATGACATAACTTCTCTGCTCCTTTAAGGTCTCCTTGGGCATGAGCCAACCTGCCAAGTTCATATAGCGTTGCTGCTTTCCATTGCAAGTGACCGATTTTCTCGCATATCTCGAGGCTTTTGCGATACAACTTCTCTGCCTCTTCATAGTTTCCTCGGGTATGATGAGTTATTGCCAATCGGTATGCCCGCTCAGCAATAGCTACTTCGTCTTCGCTCTTTTGTGCCAATTCCAGGGCTTTCTGGCAAATCTTCAGGGCTTCATTCCATTCACCCCAACGCCTAAATAATCTTGTGATGGAAGAAGGCACTTTTAAGGCTTCTTGAACTGCTTCTGCGGAAGCAAACTGCCAAAAGGCACGACGCAAATAATTTGCCCAAATTTGCTGTAATTCCAATGACCAATCTTCAAACTTGCGCCCCTTTTGCTCTTCCGCTATCTTTTCTGCTTGCCCTTGCAACCACTCTCCAGCCAAGCGATGCCAGCTTGCTCTTTCTTCTTCGCTCAAATTAACCATCCAATATTGCCGAAGCAGGTCATGTTCCTGCCATCGTTCATCAATTGTTCTTTCAGCAAGCCTATAATCCTGCAACTCGAACAAACCCTCCTCAGTTGCATCAACAGCAAGAAGCAATTCATATTCCACTGGCTCATCAAAAATTGAAAGTCGTTTCGCTGCTTCCTTTGCAAGTTCACTCAAGTCGCTCAAGAGTTCATCCATCCAATTTTGAGCACTTACTGACCATTCAGGCAAAGGCAATTGAAGCAACTTTCCAATAGACCTTCTCCTCGCTGCTTGTGCGAACAACTTCATGGCAATTGGATTCCCACTGCATTTTTCCCAGATGCGTTTTGCCATCTCTTCATCAACGCTTAATTTCAACGCTTGCAGATACTCCCTTGCTACTTCCTTAGGCAGTTTTTGGACATCCAAGACTTCAAACGCACCCGTGGGCAACTTTACTTCCTCAAAGACTTCGGGATCTCTTCGTGTTGTCAGCAGGATTTTGGTCCTGCGACAATGCTGGTCAAAGAAGGCAATAATCTTTTGCCATTTATCTTCTTCGGGTAACCTTATGAAAGTCATCAAGAACAATCAGCCAATTTTGTGGGTGATTTTCAAGAAAGCAGATGGCATTGTTCAACCGAACATCAAGTTGTTGCTGTGGGTCGCCAACGATGGACGCATATTGATCGCTATTCTTTTGCATTTCCGCTGCAATGGAAAGAAGAAACTGCTCAACAGTGAATGGGAAGTTAGCCCATCTGACTTGCCAACCTTCGCTTTGGCACTCTTCGGCGAACTTGGCAGCAAGATAAGTTTTGCCTTGCCCACCCACTCCAACCAAAGCACCAACTGTTTGCTCTTCATCTTTCAGCCATTCATTTAATTTCTCCAACTCGCCTTCCCGGTCAAGGAAGTTGGAAGGCTTGGGGATAAGTCTGAAATGGTTAATAAATGTGACTTCACCACGCTTTCCACCGTCGCCAAAAAGGGAAGGCATTCTTGGACCGTAAGGGAACATGCAATAAAACCACTCCAACACCCCTAAGAAAATATTTAAGGCATTTTCGCCACCTCTAACAGTCAATTTGATTTTCTCTACTGCGTGATCAGGTTTGTTAGACCAAACACGTAACCAATGTAATGATGACGCTATCTCGCTGGGGAGCCAACCTTGCCTGACCGCAGTTTCAATGCAATCATATAGGTTATCGCTTGGCGGAGATTGCCTTACGGCTTCATATGCTTTCCTAAGAAGTTGCAAACACAGCCGTGACATCGACAACAGGACACTGATGGGGTCTTTCTGCTCTTCAAGGATTCCAACTAACCTCAAAAGTTCATCACGCTCTTGGACTTGTCGGTCAAGTTGAGCGATTTGCTCTAACAAGCCCATACGCCTTCGCCTCGCTTATCCCAAGTCTTGTGCCCTTCCATGAGGTCTGCTAAACGGGTGTATACATCTTCTGTGGAATTCTGTGCTTTGGCGAGATAGTTCGCCTTTGAATGAACAACTTCTAATGCTGTTTGTTTGAGTGCTTCAATGCCTTTGGCTTCTTTAACTGCCCTTTCGTAAAAGACTCTCAACTCCCTCCATAGCCAAAGGCGACAGTAGAGCCACCCGAAAGACTTCTCCAGCAGAGTGAGAATCAGTTCCACTATGCTTCACCTTTTCAAGGCAACCTGCTATGCTTGCTCAAAAATTAAGATTGCTTCTTTGCTGTTGCTCCTGCAAACTGATATTGCACGCCACTTTGATACCGTGACCTTTCGTCAGGACAAATGATAACACGAGGGTGGTCGTTAGTCAAGTGATGGAGCACTTAGTGTGATGAGATTGCTTGCATCCTTTGTGTTCGGACGCTCACCTTTCTTTAAGCTTTGCACTTCGTCGTTTTGCTGTGGTTGCTTTTGTGGCGATGTCAAATGAGGTAGTTGGCTTGAAGGCGTGTTGCAAGGGCTTTGAACATTGCATTTGCTTCAGCGTCTATAATGGTAGATGGAAAAGCGACTCGTTGAGCAGATGCTTACCCTAAGCGCTCTGCACAAGGCGCTTTGCAAGTTCAGCTATGGAGGTGTAAATGATGAAGTTGGCAAAGCTTGCATGGTTGGTTAGCTGTGCTACAGCTTTTGTTCTCTCTTCGTTGTTTGTGCAAGGTGGGCAGTGTGGTGAGATATCGGTTCAGGTCTTCATGCCCGACAAGCAGACACCAGCAGTCAATGCCATTGTCATGCTTTCCTCGCCAGATGGGAACTTGAGAGACCGGCTTGCCTTGCCCATCAAGAAGCAAACAGACGCTAACGGGAGGGCGAGGTTTGATGGTGTTAGTGAGGGTGAGTATGTCGTCAGGGCTACTTTGGGCGAAGAGCTTATCTCAACCCAGCTTACGAGGGTTGTTAACATCAACCAGCGTGTTGGTGTTTGGCTCACTCTCTCTTCGCCAACTGGCGATGGAAAGGGTGCCATCATTGCCTTCGTGACAGATGAGCCAAGTAGGGCTATCAACAACCTTGTGTTATTGCTTCGTCAAAGGGGCGCAGGGAAGATAGATCAAAAAGCCATTGATGAATTTGGCATGCTCGTTTGGGGAGGGCTTGAGCCGGGCGAGTATGAAGGTGCATGGGTGACAGCGCAGATGGCAAAATATATCGGACGCATGCCTGAGACGCGAATACCGTTTTTGCTCCCTGTCAAAATCGAGCCAAACAAAGTAGTGAGGTTAAATGTTGAGGCGGGGAGGTATCTTGGGCGAGTTGAACCGTTAAAGCCGTTGCCATTTCTCCCCGGCAACCTGCTCATAAGAGGTTCGGTTGTAGGTGAAGATGGGAAGCCACTTGTGAAAGCTATGGTGCAAGCCCAAGGCGCTCAGATAACAATCCGCGAAGGTTTGATGCGCCATGTTGGTCTCTTCGGAACAGCTTTTACTGATGAGAAAGGGCAGTTTGAATTGCGCATCCCGCTCACAACTCTTATGCCGTTGATGATGATGGAGCCGATGCCAGACGAGGATAAACCGCTCAAAGGTGTATTGCTTTTGAGGTTGATGGAACTCGGTGAGAAGCCGCGCATCGCAACCGAGAGAGTTGAGATAACGCTCCCAAGCATTGCCGAGTTGAAGAAAGGAGCTGTGAAAGCTGAGGGCGGTGATGCACCTGTAGCTACGATCGGTGTTGGCGAGGTCAAATTCAAGGCGCTACAGACGCCGACAGCAAAGCTCAAGTTGATTGATTCAACAACGAATATGCCAATCGCAAGACACAAGTTCACCATCTCACTTTTCCCGATAGGCGAACCTGGCAAGTTAGGCGAGGAGTTAGTGGCTGGGTTTAAAACCGAATTCCAAGTTGAGACTGATGATGAGGGCACCATCACAATACCCGTTGTTGGTGGCAGATATTTCGTCCGCATAACTGCGGATGATTATTTGCCTGCCTCCACAAATGTATCCATTGAAGCTGGTGGCGCTACGGTGAAGCTAATCCCTGCAGGCACAATCTCTGGGAGAGTCCTCATCCAACTTCGTGAGGGCGCAGAACCGTTACCATTGCCATATGCTCGTCTTCAGCTCACAGTATTCTCGGAGGTTCAAGATGAGCGGAAAGTTACAACGGTCATGATCACAACCGACGGCAATGGTAGATACAAAGCTGTAAACATACCAGCAGGCAGAGCAAGGATTCAACTTCACTGCTGGCTTTATGCACCTGCAACCCTTGAAGGTGTTTTTGTAAAGCCGGGGGCTGTCACTGATGGTATTGACTTCGTCATTAAGCCGCAGCCGATAAAGGAAGAAGCGATAAGGGAGGGTTTTGTTCGCGACTGATATCTTGCACACATCACGGTAGCAACCCGACTTCGCTCAGCACTCGCTTTATCCCCTCATATGCCTCATCTGAGAGCTTCTCAAATGGCTCGCAGGCTTTCCCATTGCCTATGCCCATAAGCGATAGCGCTACCTTGAGGCAAGATATCGGTGTTCCAAATTCGTATATTCGCATCAGCTTCCTCAACTTCGCCTGCAGTTGCTTTAACTCATCCAGCTTTCCAGCCTTCGCAGCCTCGTAGATTTTCACTGAGAGGTTTGGAGCGATATTCGCAATCGCCATGATCGCTCCATCAGCGCCCATAGCCATCCCTATGCCCGCAAGGTTCTCTTCACCGATGAGGATGAAGAAATCTTCCCTATCACCGAGGGCTTCAAGGAGCGAAAGGAGGTTCGTATAGCTCCCACTGCTATCTTTTATGCCGATGATGTTCTCAATGTTGCTTAAGCTCACCACCTCCTCTGGTTGCATGTTGAACTTCGTGAGCTGTGGGATGTTGTATATGACCACTGGTATGTTAACGCTCTTTGAAACGAGTTCGAAGTGACGCATGACTTCCTTGCTTGAGTGGTTGTAGTAGAACGGCGCTGTAACGACAACGGCGTCTGCGCCCATATCTTCCGCAACTTTTGCGTTCTCAATCGTTCGTAGCGTGCTTGTGTCCATTGTCCCGACGAGTATGGGGAGCTTGCCCTTCATGTTCGCCACAGAAGTTTGAATCACCTTTCTCCTTTCGCTATCCCTGAGCGAGACAAACTCGCCAGCGCTACCGAGTATGAACAAGCCATGAACACCTTCATCCTTCAACCTCTCGAGCTGTCTTGTGAGTGAGTCCTCATCAATGCTTTCATCCTCGTTAACTGGCGTAACGACTGGCGGTATGATGCCAACCAACTTGAGCATCACGCTTCACCCCTTCTTACGGTGTCACATTCACCTTTAGCGGGAGGTTGTAAACCCTTTGCCCAGCTTGGAATATGATGAGCTTGCCGGAGAACTCACCAACATGCAAAGGCTTGAAACCCAACTCCACAATGAGCCAACGCCCAGGAGCTATGGGTTCGTAAAAGCAATGCACTGCCCCCCTTGAGTGGGTCACACGGTATGGTGGTGGATACCCAGCTACAAATTCGCAGTTCCCGACTATCTCGCCCTCAACTCGAAACACGATATCACCGGAGTTGAGCGACGGATGCAAATTGCGCACATCAACTCGTATGTAGAATGGCGTGAGGAACTTAGCCACCTGCGGCAATTGATAGTTCACCCATATGTCTCCAACTCTCCTTTCCTCAAGCTGTGGGCGCAAATATGCGCCGTAGTAAAGGGAGAAGATGAGGATGAGCGCTACAGCGATGCTCGCTAAGTGTATTGGCTTCAGTGGGAAGCCGACTTTTAACCTTGAGTCATAAAACGAGCACCTGCGTGAGAACTCAGGTTCTGGTATGCGCAACCTCCCAGTCTCATCGCCGAGTATTGAGATAACTTCTGGGTTTGTGCATTCCCACATCCTTAAGTCAGCCCAATTGCAATATCGGCACTTGCGCAAGTTCTCATGGCAGTATGGGCAATATGGGGACTCGATTGGGCGAGCACTCACAACTTTACCGCATTTCGGGCAACGCCACCTCTCAAGTGATGTGGCTTTCGCTCTCTTCACCCCATCCATGTTCACCATTCTCTTGTAGCTTCCAAAGCGCTACATCATACTCTCATTGTGTGCCATTCCTCGGCGAGCAGTGAACACCCTCTTTGCTCTGAGCCTTTAGCTCTCCCAAGCAACACGAAACCATCTGATAGCTTAACGGCGATGTCATCCGTTTGAACACAAAACGAAGAGCCGACATTGCAAAGGTCATAGTGGCGCAGTATGCCAACACCGCCCTCCTCAACCTCCTCAAGTGTGATAGGGTCAACGACGATCGTCCGCACCCAATGCGGTGCTTTGAATACACGCGCTGATGGCATGCCGAAGATGGCATCGTAAAACTGCGACGAGAGCTCCGTCATCCCATACTCGTTGATGATGCAACTGCGAGGTATGCCGAAGCACAATTCGTAACGCTCATAGAGTTCCTCCTTAGCGATCTCCTTTCTCACGCCCTTGAAGCCACCAGTGTCCATGAGCCTACTCCCCTGTGGCAGGTTAAAGCTGACTTTGAGCCTCTCACACTCCTCAACGAATTCAAGGAAGGAGAGCGATGTCCCAAGAAGGCATACTGGCTCTTCTGTTGATTCCAACCTCTTCATCAACTCCTTCACATGCAACTTCCCGTTTAAGACGAAGTGCTCGCCACCGTTGCTTGAGAAGCGGCGCTTGAGCAGATCAATCATGAAGGCGAGGGATGAATTTCGCAGTTCCTCAAACGGTGGGAAAAGGATGAGGAAGGGTAGCATGGCATCATCTGGCAGGACATGGCGCTTAAACCAATTGCAACATGCTGTCTCATAAAACCTCGCATCAAAGATGTAGTGCTTGCTTCTTATGGCTCGTCCGAGCGTCGTGCCACTTGATGTGAAAACGAACTTCGCTTTCTCCAAAGGCTCGCAAGCCAGATCAAAAAACTTGAATGCGAGTGTCGGGACAGGCGGTATCTGTTTCCAGCTTACGATGTTGTTTGGCGTTATGCGAAGCTTCTCGCAGTAGCGCCTGTATGCGGTGTTTCTTTCAAACTGGTATTCAAAGAGCTCGAGTGAGAGTTCCTCAAAAGAACCCTCACCACGCTCAACAAAAGAAAGGATGCGCTCGGCAAGTTGCTCATAGCGGTGCATCCACACATCACCTTGAGCGAAGCCTTGTGGAGCAACATCTCCTTCGCTTTCGCCTCTTCGCCACATACGAGTATGCCATAGTGGTAAGGTTTTATGGTTGGCTTTCGCACTCGGCTAAAATGGCATATTGGTTATGCCATATCATTTGCGGTTGGGATGTTGATGCGTGAGTGGAATGATGAAAGCTCTTGTTTGGACAGCGCCAAATGAGATTGAGCTACTTGAGCTCCCGATACCGGAGCCAAGAGCCAATGAAGCGTTGGTCAAAGTGAAATGGTGCGGTATATGCGGGTCTGAGGTTGAATCGTTTTTGAGTGCGAGGAGGCGTCGCCCACCACTCATCATGGGACATGAGTTCAGTGGGGTGGTTGAGGCGGTTGGTGAAGGCATCAACGATCTAAGTGTTGGCGAGAGCGTCGTCATCAACCCGCTGATGCCGTGCGGTCAATGCTATTTTTGCCTCAACGGACAAAGCAACATTTGCCCGAAGAGAAAGCTCATCAGCATGCACCGTCCCGGTGGCTTCGCCGAATATGTTTGTGTTCCGAGGCGCTGTCTCTACAAGCTCCCAGAGGGACTCCCACAAAGGGATGCTGTGTTGGTAGAACCACTGGCGAATGTGATCCACGCATTCAGGCGTGCTGGTAGGTTCATGGTTGATGTGCTTGTCATCATCGGTGCCGGCACGATCGGCTTGCTATCTCTTCAGGTGGCAAAGCTGATTTACAATGCGAAGGTGATAGTCGTAGAGCCAGTTGAAGTGAGAAGAAGAGTTGCGCTCCAACTTGGTGCTGATCTCGCAGTTAGCCCGAAGGAGGATGATGTGGTTAAACTTGTGAATGAGATAACGGAAGGGAAGGGAGCGAGCGTTTGCATTGATGCTGTCGGGAAAAGCGAAGCAAGGGCGCTGTCGTGCAAAGTATTATCTCCAAACGGTGTTTCGTTGTGGGTGGGTCTGCATGAGTTTGATAGTTCCATTGACGGCGTGGACATCGTCACAAATGAGAAGAACATCATCGGTAGCTACGCATACACTGACGATGACTTCAAAGCCTCAATCAGGTTGCTTTGTGCTGGCAGGATTCGCACCGATGGATGGGTTAGCGAGACCCCTTTGGAAGATGGCAAAGATATCTTTATGAAGCTCGTTAGCGGCGCTGAAGGCTTAATCAAGGTGCTTCTCAAATGTTGAGCTAAGGCGAGAGGGTGAGTGAAGTGAAGGGCAGGAAATATGTTTTTGTGACTGGTGGCGTTGTCTCTTCCATCGGCAAGGGCATAACGACGGCATGCCTTGGCAGGCTTTTGAAGGCGAGGGGCTTTAAAGTGTCGCTCCAGAAGATCGATCCATACCTCAATGTAGACGCTGGCACAATGAACCCGTATCAGCATGGTGAGGTCTTCGTAACCGAAGATGGAGCTGAGACGGATCTTGACCTTGGGCACTACGAACGCTTCGTTGATATCAACCTAACAAGGAAAGCCAACATAACCACTGGCACGATATACGGAGCTGTGATTGAGAGGGAAAGGCGTGGGGAGTATCTTGGGCAGACTGTTCAAGTCATACCGCATGTCACCGATGAGATAAAGGAGAGGATTCGCTCGCTTGCCGATGACTATGATGCTGATGTAGCGATAGTTGAGATAGGTGGCACTGTTGGTGACATAGAGGGCTTACCATTCCTTGAGGCTGCAAGGCAGTTCAAGATAGACGAGGGCGCCGAAAATGTGATGTATATCCATGTGACGCTCATACCGTATGTTGGACCAAGAAACGAGATGAAGACGAAGCCAACGCAACATAGCGTTAGAGAGTTAAGGAGCATCGGAATACAACCAGACCTGCTCGTTTGTAGGAGCAAGCTACCGCTGACCGCTGAGATGAGACATAAGATAGCGCTGTTTTGCGATGTCCCGTTAAGGGCGATAATTGAAGGGCTTGACACAGAGCAGATTTATGAGCTTCCGCTCATATTTGAGGAGCAAGGTCTCGGCAAGCTCGTGGTTGAGCATTTCGATCTACCGCCAGTTGAGCCAGACCTTGAAGAGTGGCGGGAGATGGTGAGTGCTATGAAAGAGCCGTTGCACTCATGCAAAGTAGCCATCGTCGGGAAATATGTTCAACTCCAAGATGCCTACATAAGCGTCGCTGAAGCGCTCAAGCACGGTGGCTATGCGAACAGGTGCAAGGTTGAAATAAAGTGGGTTGACTCGGAGCTCCTAACGGATGAAAGCACTGATCTATTCCTCGGGGATGTTGACGGGATCGTCGTCCCCGGAGGTTTCGGATACAGGGGGATAGACGGAAAGATAACCGCCATCAAGTATGCGAGGGAGAAGGAGATACCGTTTCTTGGTCTGTGTCTTGGGCTTCAATGCGCTGTTATTGAATTCGCAAGGAATGTTTGTGGGCTCATTGACGCTAACAGCAGTGAGTTTGACCCAAACTGCTCCCACCCAGTCATTGACTTGCTTGAAGAACAAAGGGGCGTAACAAGGCTTGGGGGGACAATGCGCCTCGGTGCATATCCGTGCATGATACAAAGCGGGACGAAGGCTTTTGAGGCTTACAAAACGGAGTGCGTTTATGAACGCCACAGACACAGGTATGAAGTCAATCCGAGGTATCATGCGATCCTCCAAAAGCACGGCATGGTCTTCAGCGGTCTTTCACCCGATGGTAAACTCGTTGAGATAATTGAGCTCCCAGATCATCCATGGTTCGTAGCAACGCAATTTCATCCCGAGTTTAAGTCTCGCCCAAACAGGGCTCACCCACTCTTCAAGGCTTTCATAGAGGCGGTTTTGGAGAGGCATTACAGCAAACATCCAGTGAGGCATGTCATCATCCCATAGCCTTTGCAGTTTGAATCATATGCCATCGGTGAAGTAGCATGGGCATCTCACCGAAGTTTTTGGATGAGCTTGATGAGCAACAAAGAACGGCTGTCCTAACGACGAACGGACCTGTTATTGTTTTTGCGGGCGCCGGTAGCGGTAAAACGAGGGTGCTCACATACAGAGTCGCATATCTGACATACGCCGTCGGTGTCCCACCGTCGTTCATCATGGCAGTAACATTCACAAACAAGGCTGCTGAGGAGATGAAGGAGCGCCTTCAAAAGCTTATCGGGAGCGCATGCGAGCAGATGTGGATAGGGACATTCCACGCAATATGCGCAAGGATGCTCCGTATGCATGGCGCTCGTATCGGGCTGAAAAACAACTTCGTCATCTTCGATGAGGATGACCAGACAACGCTGATCAAACGCATAATGCGAGAACTCAAGCTTGAGGGGCTTAACCCGATCGCCGTTCGTGAGGCAATCAGCAACTCGAAGGTGAACATGGTTAAACCGATTGAGTTGGCTGAGAGGGCACAAAACCCGTTTGAGAATGCCGTTGCGACGATCTACGAGCGCTATGAGGCTACTTTGCGCCTCTCAAACGCTGTTGACTTTGATGACCTGCTTTTGTATGCGCTCCGAATGCTTCAAGAGGATGAAGGGGTGCTGGGTTACTACAGCAAACGCTTCCAATACATTCATGTGGATGAGTATCAGGATGTGAACAGGTTGCAACATGAGTTGGTGTGCACCCTCTCAAGCCTCCACAGGAATGTTTTCATCGTTGGCGATGATGACCAAGCGATTTACGGTTGGAGGATGGCGAGCGCCAGATTCATGCTTGAGCTGAAGGAGAGGTTCAAAGACGCCAAGATAATAACGCTTGAGAAGAATTACCGCTCAACTGGCACGATACTTGAAGCAGCTCACCATGTCATACAAAACAACCGCATAAGGCATGAGAAGAGGTTACAGGCAACGAGGGAGAAGGGCTGTAAGATATTCGTTTACGAAGCTCTGGACGAGAACAAGGAAGCGCTCTTCGTTGCGAACATGATACGAGAACTCATCTCGCAGTGTGGTAAGCGCTATGGAGACTTCGCTGTGATGTATCGGGTGAACGCGCAATCACGCCCGTTTGAAGAGACATTCGCCTTCATGGGGATACCGTATCGTATTGTTGGCGCTATGCGCTTCTACGAGCGCCGTGAGATAAAAGACATACTCGCATTCATGCGCCTCTTGGTCAACATGGACGATGAGGTTAGCTTGCTCAGGGTGATCAATCTGCCACCGAGGGGGATAGGTGATGCGACAATAAGGGCTCTAAGGACGGAAGCCAATTCATTGGGCTTACCGCTTAGCAGGCTCGTCCTTGAGGATGTGAAGATCAAATCTCTCTCCAGAAGACAGCTTGACGCTGTTTTGGATTTCAGAGGGATGCTTAGGCAATGGCGGTGGCGGTTGGACAAACTGAGCATACCACAGCTCATACAAACCATAATCGAAGAAAGCGGATACGCTCAGATGCTCCTGCACACCGAGGACGAAACGCAGGCGAGGGAGAGGTTGGCAAACATTGAGCAGTTGGCGATCGCAGCTCAAAGGGCGTTTGGCGATGAACCAGCTTCTAAAACACTCCAACCGTTCCTTGAACAGATAGCGTTGATGACGCCGCAAGATGAGGTGAGCTGGGAAGGTGAGGCTGTAACACTGCTCACAGTCCACAGCGCAAAAGGGCTTGAGTTCCCCGTCGTATTCGTTGTCGGGCTTGAAGAAGGTTTGTTCCCACACTCACGAAGCATGAGCAACGAAGAAGAGTTTGAAGAAGAGAGGAGGTTGTTTTATGTTGCTTTGACGAGGGCTAAGGATATGGTCTTCCTGACAAGCGTTGCAAAGCGAATGAGGAAGGGAAGCGATGGATACACTTACCATTTCCAGAAAGCATCGCGGTTCATCGACGAGATACCAGAGGGGCTTAAATGCTACCTCTACGGTGATCCAACCGTAAGGGGATTCATACCCGTCTTTTCACCGACGGTTGCTTTGCATCATTTGCAATCGGCGGGGCTAAACTTCGGTATGCATTTGGGCGCATTAAAACCTGCTCTAAGTCGCATTGGTAGCTCGAACGAATCCTTCTCGGATGACTCAAGTTCTTCCTTGGCTGACGAGCTAACTGTCGGCGACAGGGTTTTTCATGTCAAGTTTGGCACTGGCGTAGTCAAGGCTATTGAGTGTGTTGGGAGCAAGCGTCATGTTTATGTTCTCTTTGACGATCCAGCAGTGGGCGAGAAATGTCTTGCCCCCGAGTATGCTCCCCTCAAGAAGCTCACTTAGGCGCTCAATGTTTTCAAGTGAATACAACAACTGGCGAGCAGTGGGCGTGTAAGCCGGGTTCTGTCCCGCCGGTGTTGGCGGTGGCGGTCATTTCTCTAAGCGACCTACCCGGGGGCATCGGCGGGCAACCTGATAGCGCCCCCTGTTTGGTCTTGCTCCGTGCGGGGTTTGCCAAGCCAGCGCCTCACGGCGCTGCTGGTGGGCTCTTACCCCACCTTTTCACCCTTGCCATGCAGGAACGCCTTCAGCCAAGGGCACTGCATTAGCTTTTATGGCTGAGGCTTAACTGCATGGCGGTCTGTTTTCTGTGGCACTTTCCTCCCCTCACGGGGACTGGGCGTTACCCAGCGCACTGCCCTGTGGAGCCCGGACTTTCCTCTGGTGGATCGCACAATCGGCGAATCCACCAGCGACCGCCCCGCCCACTGCTTCGCCAGTCGCAGTGCCCGCTTTAAAATTTTGGTGCACAACCTCAGC
>JBGOEK010000031.1:0-22712 GCA_041537945.1 Candidatus Thermosaccharophagus yellowstonensis | reverse complement strand
AAGCCCAATGCCAGCAAGCGCACCATAGCCATCACCCCCGCATTTCAAGTTTTTCACTGCTGCACCAGCAAAACCCAATCACTTTCGTCAGGTGCTTCAAACTCCCTTTGACCGCCGCCGAAGACCGTTCCACCTGCTTGCAGATAAAATCAGCCATAGCGCCAACGAGTTCATCACTCCTCTCTAACTTTGTTGCAAACAGCAATTGTAGCATGTGAACCAGGGCATGTGAAGGCGCAATAGGAATTGCTCAAAGTGACGATGACATAATTATCTGGGTGCGGATTTTTGGAGTTCGCATACTGAGTCATCAACACCATCGGGGCTTGAGTTGCAGGTGCTCTTATGAGTTGACAGCGATTGATCCTTAGCCGAGCTTGCAAGAGGTGACCAGTTCATGCTTTGCTTCCTTGAGTTGCCTTTTGTAAATCCGCAACACGCATACAGGATGCTTCCCTTGAACGAATACGGGGCAGTTGTGCTTCACAGCGGTTTAGACCCTTTGCCAGACCACATTTTTCCGTTGGCGAGGTATTGCTTTTTTGCAACTGAGCCATTTGCAGTTTTAGAATACAGCGTTGGAGAGAAAGCAGTCCACCTCAAGTGGGACGACGGGCGCGAAGAACTCCTTTACGAACACCCGTTTGTTAGCTTGCGAAGATTCTGGTGCATGATGCGTGAGCGATTATGCGGACCTCTCAACCTGCCAACGCCACTCCCTTGTGGCTTAGTTGGCTACTTGAGTTATGAGTTACGGATGACTTTGGAGAGGTTACCTTTTAACGCAACCAAAGACTTAGCAATGCCTGACATGTGGTTTGGTGCTTTCGGAGCTACTTTGACTTGGGATCTTCACGAGCAGAAGTTGTATGCCGTCGCCTCAGGCTTACCTGCTGAGGGTAAGGAGGCAAGCAAGCTGGCAGTTGGGAGATTAGAGCGTTTAGTTAGCTGGTTCGAGAGCGAACCGAAGTTCGAGCCGTTTTCACATCGCCTTTCTGAAGTTCCCTTCTTCACGGACATGACGAAGGACGAATACTTCACTGCGATAGAGCGAATCAAATCATACATTGCTGCAGGCGATATTTACCAAGTCAACTTCGCCCATCGATTCCGAGCACCTTTGATGGCTGATGCACCTTCATTATTTTTGAGGCTATGCAAGGTCAACCCTGCACCCTTCACTGCATTTTTGAACTTGGGCGATACTTTCATCCTTTGCAGTTCACCTGAACGCTTCTTGCACTTTGACCCTTCAAGCAGAATCGCTCACACTTGCCCCATCAAAGGGACTCGCCCGCGAGGTAAAAATCGGTTGGAAGATGAGTTGTTCGCTAATGAGTTGTTGGCGAGCGAGAAAGACAAAGCCGAACATATCATGAATGTTGACTTGGAGCGAAACGATTTAGGGCGGGTGGCGGAGATTGGGAGCGTGAGAGTCAGTCGTCTTTATGCTCTGGAAGCACATCCAACAGTTTGGCATTTGGTATCAACTGTTGAAGCGAGGATACCTGCCGATAAGGATGTCGTTGACTTGCTCTTCGCCATGTTCCCCGGTGGTTCAATAACTGGTGCACCGAAGATTCGGGCGATGGAAATCATTGATGAAGTTGAACCAGTTGCAAGGGGCATCTACACAGGTAGCATCGGCTACTGGAGTTTGACTGGTCAATGTGATTTCAACATCGTCATCCGCACAGCGGTCCTCTCAAATGGGATGGCTTACTTTCATGCGGGTGGCGGAATAGTCGCCGACTCCGATCCAGAAATGGAATACGAAGAGACCTTGGCGAAGGCGATGGGCTTATTGAAGATGCTCGGTTGCGTCCCTGTTGAACTCAGAGTAACCGAAAAAGCCTAAGGCGCACCGTTACCGTTGGAGGCATTAGAAGGCACGATCACTGTGGCTTAATTTTTCCTTCAACTGATGTCCTGCCCATGTTTACGGCAATGCGCGAGAGTGAGCGAACGAAGTTGAAGTGATATTCGCATTGCAGGAATTGAGAGGTTGTTAATTCTCCTCAAAGGAACTACTCCGATGACTGCGTTGGTCACGAATGTTTCTTCTGCCTGATTCAAAGCTTCAAGCGGTATCGGGCGCTCGTAAACGGCGATACCAAGTGACCTTGCCAATTCGATAACCAAGGAACGAGTGATACCCGGCAACAACCCTTCACTTGGTGGTGGTGTCCAAAGCGCGCCTTCGCAAACCAAAAACAAGTTCGTTGCTGTCCCCTCGGTCAAGTTGCCATCTGTGTTCAGCCAGAGGGCTTCGTCCGCACCTTGTAATTTGGCATACCTCCTTGCGAGGACATTGGCAAAGTAGGTTGTCGCCTTCACCCGCAAAAGCGGAAGGTCTTTTGAACGGCGCCAAGGTGCTAAAACTGCGCTCCAGCCACTCTCATTTCTGCTGTCAAAGTGAGGTGGCAATGGCGTTACATGGATGACGACCGTAGGTTTATCGGCTCTGATCTCCCACCAACCACTTGTCGGATCAACAATACCTGGTGTTACGGTAATTCGTATCCTCACATCGCCATCTTCAGTGATGAGCAGTTTGTTGGCTTCCAAAGTGTGCCAAACCCAGTCGGATAATGTTTCTCTCGTAAGGGGCAGTTGCCATCCCAGTTCTGTTGCATCGTTTAGCAACCGTGTCAGATGTCGCTCCAAACCGAAGAGCCGACCATCCCAAGTGCGTAAGGTTTCAAACAACCCGACGCCGTAAAGGAAGCCAAAGTCAAAGCTACTGATTCTTGCATCCTCGGCCAACTTCAATTCACCGTTTATGCAAACGATGACCTTTTGTCCCATCCCTTTTCCTCTCCCTTGCTATCCTACAACCTTGTTCCGCTACGACGCTTGAGATATCCGCTATTGTAGCGTTAAGAGGTTTAATTCGCTAAAGGCGAAAAACGAATCAAGCCAACGGTGAATTGGTTCATCGTCGCAAGCATCGTTGTGGATATGGTTTCAATCTTGGTTGTGGGAAAGGTCGTTGAGAGGATGCGACAAAAGTTAGTCTTTCATGTTCTGAAGAGCTCGTTGAAGCGTCTTCCGAGGAGGCGTGAAGCTACCACCAAGCTGAATGCAAGTATAGCCATGCCAAGCACTCCCATTGCTGAGGCGATCCTCGGTCCGTCACCAACTCGCTTGCTCAGCACATAGATCGCCTTCGTTATCGGGAAGTCGGATGGGTTGAGAGCGAGTATAAGGCTATCGCTCACCTCGAGCATAGCAAAAGCGAATGTGAGAGTTGCGCCAGTCACCAAATGAGGGTAGATGAGTGGGAGCGTTATTTTGAGCGTAGTTCTCAGTGGGGATGCCCCGAGGCTCATTGACGCTTCTTCGAGAGTTGTGCTTACCTGCTGGAAACCAGCATAGCAAGCCCTGAAAGCGTATGGCAACCTGCGCACGGCATAGCTGATTATGAGCAGAGGCATTGCGTTCACCCTCGGGTCAAGCGCAGTCCCGAAGAAGCAACCAACATAGCCGAATGCAAGCACGATGCCCGGTATGGCTAAAGGCATCATGACAAGAACATCAAGCAAACTCTTAAACGGTATCTTCCTTCGTGTGAGGACATACGCAAGCGTAACTCCGAAGGCAATATCAATTGCCGTGCTCGCAAGCGAATAGAGGAAGCTGTTCCTTATGCTCACCGTTGTTATTGGGTGTCTTGTTAGTGCCAGAAGGTGCTCAAGTGTCAATTCGCCTGGCACAGGCGTCATCACCCAGCGTTTTGCAACCGAGTTCAGAACGACAGCTATGTGAGGCAAGAGAGCCACCAAGCATAAGAGCGCGATTGCAAACGCAACAGCTAAGCCGTTAATGCCAGAGAGGTGTTTTGGCGTCACCGCCCTAACGAAAACCGTTGCAACTTGCTTCCTTTCACTCACTCGCTTTGAGAGCGCAAACAAGGCAGAGGTGATGAGTAACACGAGCGCGATGAGCGCGTATCCAGTTGGGTCTGTTGTAGCTGTTTCAACCATGTTGAAGATGCGCACTGGTATCACCTGCGTGTAGAGGAAGATGAGCGGCGTTCCGAGGTCTGTGAAGGCGAAGATGAATGTAAGGCTACATGCAGCGAACACGCCCGGAAACATAAGTGGCATCGTGATCGTGAGGAATCGCCTGAGTGGGCTTGCGCCAAGCGACTGCGCTGCTTCCTCAAGGGAACTGTCTATGGATGAGAGGGACGCTGCGATGTTCAAGTAGGCGATCGGGAAGAGGTGGAGAGCCTGCACGACAACGACGCACCAAAAGCCCATCCCAAGCCAATCTATAGGCTGTGAACGGTCAATCAAGCCAATGCTCGCAAGGAGGCTGTTCAAAGCACCGTAGCGTGAAAGTATCTGCTTTATGCCTATCGCACCAACAAACGGTGGAAGTATGAGGGGCATCAGCAGGAGACTGCCCAAAACATCCTGCATCGGGAAACGATACCTAACCATAGCCCAAGAGAGCAAAAGGCTGATCAACATCGTTAAAGCTGTTGATGCGATGGCGAGCTTGAAGCTGTTGAGTATGCAGGTGAACACAGTTGGGTTGTGAAAAAGTAGCATGAAGAATTCAACAGTGAATTTGCCATCGTAGATGAACGCCTCGCGGAGGCTGTATAGGAGCGGGTAGATGAGGAAGAAGCCAAGGAATAGGCAGATTGCGATTGTCACAACAATGACATCAGCCTTTAGATCGTAGCTACGGGAAAGCTCAGACAGCAGTTTCGTCGGATGGTATGACGATGACATCCGATGCATCAAACTTGATAACAACCTCATCGCCCAATGCCACCTGCTCGTGAGGGTTTGCACGGAGCGCTTTGATCGTGGTCATCTTTGAGCTGTGTTCTTGGCGGACACAGAGTTCAAGCATTTCCTCATCGCCAAGGTATGTCACATCGTAAACACTTGCTATGATCTTGTTTGGCGCTGTATCCTCAAGCCCTGCTTGAAGGCGCTCAACATGGAGCGCAGCAGGTCTTATAGCGAGCGTTACCTTTTGCCCCTCTTCAAGCCCGCGCTCATGATTGCACTCAACAACACAAAGCGGTGTGCGCACAAGCATTCTCCCCATGCCAACCTTCTCGATGACACCTTCAAATATGTTTGCGTCACCGATGAACTCAGCCACATACCTGTTTGCTGGCTTGCGGTAAAGCTCGATCGGCGTCCCGATTTGCTCGATCCTCCCAGAACGCATCACGGCGATCCTATCAGCCATTGCGAGCGCTTCCTTTTGGTCGTGTGTGACATAGATGGTCGTTATGCGAAGTTGTGAATGGATGCGCTTGAGTTCTTGTCTCATCTCCTTCCGCAGTTGCGCATCCAAGTTGCTCAACGGTTCGTCAAGCAAGAGGACATCTGGCTCAACAGCAAGCGCCCTTGCGAGTGCGACCCTTTGCTGTTGCCCACCGCTCAGCTGTGCTGGGTAGCGCCACATGACATCGCTCATCTTGACGAGCTCAAGGTATCGCTCAACTTTCTCCTTTATCTCGCTCTTGCTGAGGCGCTTCATCTTAAGCCCGTAGGCGACATTCTCAAACACCGTCATGTGAGGGAAGAGAGCATAGTTTTGGAAGACCATGACGACATTCCTCTTGTGTGCGGGGAGTTCGTTCACGATTTTATCACCGAGCCATATCTCGCCTTCATCTGGCGTTATGAAGCCAGCTATGAGCCTGAGCAGAGTTGTCTTGCCACAGCCAGATGGTCCGAGGACGAAGAAAAACTCCCCACCGCTGATTTTCATGTTCACATGATCGACAGCAATGGCATTCCCAAACCGCTTTGTGACATTCACGAGGTTGACCTCAACCATAGCCTGCTCACCTTTTTAGCATGCCCTCCACAACTTTAGAGCACATCAGCTTCCTCGCACGCTCAACATCTTTAGCTATCTGCTCCCTCAATTCGTCGATGCCTTGAAAGCGTCTTTCTGGGCGAAGGTAAAAGAAAAGGTGAAGCGCTATCTCCTCATGGTGAGCAACATCTAAATGTGCATCGATGATGTGCGCTTCAACGGTTGTCTTCTCACCTCCAAATGTTGGGCGAACACCTATGTTTGCGACCATCGGCAGACGAATGTTTTGAGGTCGCACTTCAGCGAGACCAACATAGACACCGAAGCGTGGCAGCAGCTTCTCCTCATCGATGTGCAAGTTGAGTGTCGGGAAGCCGAGTTGCCTCCCGAGCCCTTTGCCAGCGACTGGGAAGCCACAAATTGAATAAGCTCTGCCGAGCATCTTTTGAGCCACCTTGACACGCCCGCGAAGCAGTTCCTCTCTTATCCTACTGCTACTTATCGGTTCACCCCACATGAGTTGGGGCTCAACTACAACCACATCCATCTTCAACCTGCCACTCCTGCTCAACTCGTAAAGCGTTGTTGCCTTCCCGCTCCCCCCTTTGCCGATGGAGGAGTTCTCTCCCATCACTAACACCCTCACACCGATTGCATCAGCGACGATCTTGCAGAACTCCTCGGCATCGGTATTGGCTACCTCCTCGTTGAAATCGATGAGAAGGCATTCATCCACCCCAAGCTGAGAGAGCAGTTGTAGTTTCTCATCGGTGGTTGTAAGTAGCTTTGGTGCATCGTTTGGTGAGAGCAACTTCAGCGGGTGTTGCTTGAATGTTATGACGCAAAGGCGATAGCCACGAGCCTTCGCCAACTCGTTCGCCACATAGAACAACTTCTGATGCCCCAGATGAACGCCATCAAATGTCCCGATGCATAAAACCCTCTCCTGATGTTGCAGGGAATCCTCTTTGAGCTGTTGGAAGTTAACCTCGTAAACTCTCATGGCAGTTTCACTTCATCTTGGTGGGAAGATGCATTCTGGCTTGCATTTGAGCCCGTGTTTGTCAACCACTACTCGCCCCACACCTATGAAGTTACCGCCCGGAGCGTAAAGCCTTATGAACATGCCCGCGGTTATGTTCGGGAGCAACTCCATGGCTCTAACATAAGTTGTTGCTCCATTGAATGCTCTCCTTGCTTCAATGTGCGTAAGTGGCAACGCCGGTAGGAAGCGAAGCGCTTGATCAACGCTGAGGAGAGCCTCTTGCAATCTACCAGCGTTGCATAGCTTTTCCACCTCCTCAAGCGTTAGGCAATCGTCAATGGTAAAAGGACCGATGGCGATGCGCACAAGGAAAGAAAGGTATGCACCGCACCCAATCGCATCTCCTATGTCCGAAACGAGTGTCCGCACATAAGTCCCACGAGAGCATTCAACCTCGAACAAGACGCGCTTTGGCTCATCGGGATAGAACTTGAGTAGCTCAAGCCTCTTGATCGTAACCTGTCTTTCCTTGCGCTCAACAACTTGTCCTTCCCTTGCGAGCTCATATAGCCGTCTTCCGCGGTAGTGGATCGCAGAGAGCATCGGCGGCTTTTGATATATGACGCCACAGAAGCGTTTGAACGCTGAGATGACATCATCTTCAGTTACATGCTCAGTTGAAGACCACGAGATCACATCGCCCTCGCTGTCTTGGGTAGTCGTCCTTATTCCTAACACCATCTCACCCCTGTAGGTTTTATCGCAGTCCACTATGAAGCTGGTTATCTTCGTTGCCCTCCCGATGCATATGATGAGCATCCCGCTTGCGTGCACATCGAGTGTCCCTGTGTGCCCGATGCGTTGCATGCCAACCAAACGACGCATGAAGTCAACAACATCATGCGATGTCATGCCCGGTGGCTTTATAACTTGGAGCACTCCTTCAAGCTCATGGGATGGGGTGTTCGTTCGCATTTTAACTTCAACACCCCGCTTAAGCCGTTTCTCTGTGACTCAATTCTTCCTTGAGCGCTTTTAGCATGAGCCTGATCGCCTTCCTCATTGTCACGCCCTCAATGGTGCATCCAGAAGCCATCTTATGCCCGCCGCCCCCGAATCGTCTTGCGACTTCGGCAACATCCACATCGCCGAACGAGCGCAAACTGACCTTCACATCACCATCGCCGATCTCGCGGAAGAGCACAACCACGCTTGTCCCGTCAATGCCCCTAAGCAAGTTGATGAGTCCATCAACATCTTCGTTCAGAGCGCCCGTCTCTTCGAAGTCACGAAGCTTCAACCAAGTCCATACAATACCTTCATTGATGCGCAAGCGCATCAAAGCCCTTCCCCAAAGCTTGAGAGCTCCGCAATGTTTCCTCTCAAATATGTGGTAGGCTACAAGCGAAGGGTTTGCGCCATAGCGGACAAGCTCGGAAGCTACGGAGAGGCATTCGGAGGTTGTATTCTCAAACCTGAAAGCACCCGTGTCCGTGAGGATGGCTGTGTATAGGCAGACGGCTATCTGGGGTGTCACATCAATGCCAGTGTGCTTTATTAGCTTGTAAACCATGAGACCAGTTGCAGGCGCTTTCTCATCAACCCAACAGATGTCACCGAAAGGCTTCTCAGCAATGTGATGATCAATGCAAATGCTCACTTTACACCTGCTGAGTATGCGCTCAAGGGAATTTGCGGGGATGGCGAACCTGCTTTTGGAGCTGACATCGACAGCAATGACAACATCATACTCACCATCGCTATCACGCTTAACTGCATCGCTTCCGGGCAGGAAAGCCAGCATCCTCGGTATGCCATCACTGCACACAGCATCGCAGTGCTTACCCATAGCAGTGAGGGCGTGCATTAAAGCAAGCATGCTCCCGATCCCATCCCCTTCGGGATGGGTATGGCAAGTTATGATCAGCGAGGAGGCTTCTTCGATTTCCCCTGCTATGCGCTCCATAGCCTCAAACGCATCCGTGATTCGCTCACCCGCAGTTTCTTTTGTGTCCATCGGTCATCATCACCATGCTTTAATGCAAGGGCTTGCATTTGAGGGCGTCACTTGTGAGGAACTGGCAATGGTAAAGCGTCAATCAGTTTTTGTCTCCTCTGCTTTCCTTCCTTCGGATACCTCGTCAAGTAGCTCGATCACCTTCATTCCCTTTTCAATCCGCCTGTCAAATTCGAATTGCAACTCTGGTATGAACCTAAGCCTCACGCGCTTGTTCACTTCTTGCCTGATGAACTTGGCTGCGCTTTCGAGCCCTTCTTGGGCTCTCCTTCTGTCCTCTTCGCTACCATAAACTGTGTAGTAAACGCGACAGTAGCGCAAATCGGGCGAGACCTTCGCCTCGGTTATCGTCACAAACTTTATCCTCGGGTCTTTGACCTCCCTTAGCAGTATCTCGCTTATTGTCTCGCGGAGTAGCTCGTTAACTCTTTCCAGACGGCTGTAGCCCATCCGCCATCACTTCCAACGGTATGAGCTTCTCACCTCATGCGAGGTTTGCGAGTGTTCAAAGCAATTCAACCGAGTAGTCCTCAATTAGCACCCTCGGCTCTTGCTCAACCATCGAAACCACATAGCTAAGCGTTCTCGTAGCGAGTTCCTTGTTGCTTGAAACGCAAGCTATCGCAAGCACTGCTCTCACCCTGCTATCTTGGTGGTCAACCTCAGTTACGGAAACATTGAACTTATTCCTCATGCGAGCCATTATGCTCTTGATGATGCGTCTCTTGTCCTTCAGTGATGAGCTCTCTGGTATCTGCAGTTGCAGTGTGCATATCCCCACGACCATTCCCCATCACCTTCTTGCGTCATCGTTTTTCCCGAGCGCAACAGTTTCCCAATGCAATGGGCTCTCGTGGACCTCCTCGAGTTTCCTTTCCTCTCTTATCTCGGTGTAGACGACGATTGTGTCCCCGATCTGATACTCGGTAAAGCCACCGATGCCGATCCCGCATTCCATCCCTTCGGGTATTTCTTGCCTGTCCTCTTGGAAGCGCCTGAGAGAAACTATCTTGCCCTCGTAGACAACTTCACCGTTGCGCATAACCCTGCACGGTAGACCGAGGATTACTTTCCCTTGCTTCACATAGCAACCAGCAACGACACCGAGCTTGCCCGATCTGAATGTGGCTCTCACTTCGGCTACTCCAACTACCTCTTCTCTCGTTATCGGCTTTAGGATGCCGAGGATGGCTTTCTTTATGTCGTCAATCAACTCGTAGATGATCTGGTATAGGCGCACTTCAACATATTCACGCTGGAGTGCTCTCCTTGCACCCGGGTCTATGCGGACATTGAACCCAACTATGAGAGCTTGTGAAGCGAGCGCGAGCATGACATCCGACTCAGAGACATTACCCACACCTTGATGGATGATTGAAATCTTCACCTCTGGGTGTCTCAGGCGCTGAAGCGCGAATGTGACGGCATCAAGTGAGCCTTGTGAGTCAGCTTTGAGTATGAGCCTCAACTCCTTCTGCTCGCTCTCCTTCAAGCGTTGCAATAACTCCTCAAGCGTGACAGTCCTCCTTTGGCTTTGAGGGAACTTCTCGGCTTCCAACCTGTTCCTCTCAGCCAGCTCCTTAGCTTCCTTCTGACTGCTGACGACCCTGAGGATGCTCCCAGCCTCTGGCACCTCTTCAAGACCGTAAATCCTGACTGGCATGCTTGGTGTTGCGGAGTTGATGCTCCTTCCCTTGTCATCGAACATCGCTCTTATCCGTCCCCAAGCCTGTTCAACGACAACATAGTCGCCAACTTTCAATGTCCCTTGTTGCACTATAACGGTTGCAGTGGGACCCCTTTTTGGATCCATCTCGGATTCCAAGATCACGCCCCATGCGGGTGCCTGCGGGTCTGCCTTCAGATCCATCAACTCGGCTTGCAAAAGGATTACTTCAAGCAAGTCGTTGACACCATCACCACGCAAAGCCGATATGTTAATGCATTCGGTATCCCCACCCCACTCAACTGGCACAAGCCCAACTTCCGCAAGCTCATATTTAACCTTCTCTGGGTTTGCCTCTGGCTTGTCTATCTTGTTGATGGCAACGATGATGGGCACATTGGCAGCTCTTGCATGGTTTATCGCTTCGATCGTCTGAGGCATCACACCATCATCCGCTGCTACAACAAGAACAGCAATATCTGTAACTTGAGCACCGCGTGCTCTTAGCGCTGTGAAGGATTCATGACCTGGTGTGTCTATGAAGACTATTTTCTTGCCGTTGTATTCAACGACGGATGCGCCGATTCGTTGTGTTATCTGTCCAACCTCTTGAGCTGCAACATTCGTTCTGCGTATGTAATCAAGCAGTGTTGTTTTACCATGGTCAACATGCCCCATGACAGTCACAACTGGTGGGCGTGGTTGTGCCCTGCGAGGGTCAATTTGTGATTCTCGCTCTTGCCTTATCTTTTCAGCCCTCTTTGCAACCGTAGCTATGATGCTTTCAACCTCGCTCACCAGTGTGGCTTCTTCAACCGCTTCAGTCACCCCAATTGCAGTTTCATCGGTCGTTTTCGTCCCCTCGGTTGTCCCTTCAGCAACTTCAGTTTCAACCGCCACTGTTTCCTCAACTGCTTCGGTCTCTTTCACCTCAGCCTTCTCTTCAACACCAACCTCAGCCGTTTCAGCTTCTGCAACTACTGCTTCAACTCCAGCCTCTTCAGCTTCTTCAACACTTGCCATTTCAACTTCATACCCAAACGCCCTCGCCACCTCGGTGAGCATTTCGTTCTCGATAATCATGTGTGGTGTAACCAGAATGTTTTTCTTCTTGAGCAACCAATCAACCAACTTCTTAACTGGCACATCGATGCGCTGTGAGAGTTCGTAAACCGTGAGCTTCTCCTCGGGCGCCACTATAAGCACCTTTTTCCTCTCCGCCTCCACCAATCCCTTCTCTCCCTTCCCCTTAAACATGAGTTCACGGATCACTTCGGCAACCGATTCATCAACAGAGCTTAGTGGCGATTTAACATCCTCACCGAGTTGGTGAAGGAGCTCAAGCAGTTCCTTTGAGTCCACATTGAGTTCCTTCGCAAGTTGATGTATCCTGATCTTGCCCACAGGCGTTTCACCCCCGAATGTGTAAAGAGAGCGTCTTTGAAAAATCAGCTCAGCGTTTTCTTTTAGGTTTCCATAGGTCGCCAGTAGCAAGCTGAGCATTTTTCAAAAGCTCAATGTAAATGTCGGTTGGGACGCCCCCTTTCAAAGATGCTTCTAAAGCCTTCCGCTTATAAGCTACGACGACACATTCCCACATTGGGCATATGTAAGCTCCTCTCCCGCCAGCCCTTTGCTTCAAATCTACGACCACTTCACCGCTGCTTAACGCAGCAACACGAATCAATCTATCCTTCGCCATGATGCGTTTGCATCCGACGCAAGTCCTTTGGGGTTCGTGTGCTCGTTCACCCTTTGGCATAGCGATCGGGCTTGCCTCAACTTCATGTAACCGACTCCACTTTCGTATCTTCAACCTTCTCGCTTGCCGTCACTTCTTCAGTCGGCGTTGTTGTTTCGGTTACCTCCAAAGTAGCTACTTCAGCGCCCTCCTCTGGTAGCTTTACCAACATCTGTTCAAAATGCTCATAGCTTCGTATATCGATGCGCCATCCAGCGAGCCTCGCTGCAAGGCTAACATTTTTGCCTTCCTTCCCTATCGCCATTGGGAGTTGATCTTGTTGCACAACAACCGTTGCCGAGCGCCCGTCTTCGTTCAAGATGACATAATCAACCTTCGCAGGGCTAAGCGCGTTTGCAAGGAACTTAGCAGGGTCATCACTCCATTCCACGACATCAATCTGCTCGCCATGCAACTCCTCAATTATTGCGCTCACACGCTTGCTCCTCTGCCCGATGCATGCACCCACTGGATCTACATTTGGGTCGTTGGAATGAACGGCTACCTTAGAGCGAACACCCGGATCCCTCGCTATCGCTTTGACTTCAACTATCTTGTCCCTCACATCTGGTATCTCGAGCTCGAAGAGCTTCTCCACCAATCTCTTATCAGCCCTTGAGACGAGTATCATCGTCTCTGGAGGCATTTCAGCCCTCGTCCTGCCTCCCCTCATGTGCTCCTCTGGAGACCTAACATCCTTTATGTAAACTCTGAGCCTCGTCCCAACTGTGTAGTTATCGTTTTTGACCTGCTCCCTAACTGGCAGGAAGAGTTCAGCGCCCATGGCGCTCAGGAAGACATTCCCGCGCTTGTCTATGCGACGCACTTCTGCAGATACTATCTCCCCGACCATCTTGCTGAAGTTTTGATAGATGCGCTTCAACTTCTCATCCTGTATACGCCTCAAGAACTCGTTCTTCGCTATTTGCATTGTGCTCCTCGTGAAGCGCTCAAGTGGCACTTCAATGGCTATTCGTTCGCCGACTTTCGCGTTTGGATTGATCCGCCTCGCATTCTCCAAGGAGATCTCCGCGCCAGCATCCGTCACCTCTTCAACAACAACCTTTTCAACCAGCACTTTTAGTTTGCCTTTCTCCTCGTCATATTCCACCTTGAGCCTTGGCGTCGTCTTGTATCTTTGCCTGCCACGCTTCGTCCTTCTCATGAACTGCTTTTGGTAAGCGACCTTCAAGGCGCTACAAAGCATATCAACAAGCGTCTCTACATCGATCTCCTTTTCCCTCGCCACCTGCTCCAATATGTCCTTGAGTTGGTTGTTCATCGCTATCACCTTCTCGTTTGTGCCATCAACAATTAAAAGAAAAAGTGGATGGAAGCTCCCACCCACTTCCCACTCGGATGATGTCTCCACCAACGATTTCCCATCTCATTTAGTTTATCGCTAATGTGTTGCTTTGGTAATCCCTTTAAGAGGGCAAGCGCGTTGCATCTGGTTAAAGCGGAAGTTGACCAACCCTCTTAAGCTCGGTGTTGGAGAGTATGGTGGAAAAAGGCGAAGAGAGATTTATGCCGAAGATAGTTGCTCTCGTTTGCAAGTGGTGCACATATGCGGGCGCTGATTTGGCTGGGACATCAAGGCTTCAGTATCCTCCTTCAGTCCTCCCGATCAAGTTGCCATGCACTGGCAGGGTTGACCCAATCTTCATCATCAAGGCTTTTGAGCAAGGTGCTGATGCGGTCATTGTCTCAGGATGTCATCCTGGCGATTGCCATTACATGCGTGGCAACTACCTCGCAAGAAGGCGCTTCATAGTGTTCAGGGAATTGATGAACTTCATCGGGTTGCAAATGCAGAGGTTGCATTTCGCGTGGGTCTCAGCATCTGAGGGCGCAAAGTGGGCTGAGCTTGTGACGCAAATCACTTCAGAGGTGGCTTCAGTTGGACCAATGCCAGCAAGTTGGGGAACGGCTAAGGACGGAAGGAGGATTGAACTGCCGACCCTGGAGGTGGCTGATAAACCAAAGCCGATTGCAAGCTCTGCATATGAGCAAATGACCAATGAGTTGCGCCTGCTGGCAAAGAAGCTCTTGAGCGATGGCGATATTGACATCGTGATAGGTTACGAGGTCGGACGCCTCGGAAACATAACTCCGACTTTCGTGACATCGCCAGAGGAGACAGAAAGGCTCGTGTTAAACGAAAGGTGTGTCCATAACCTGAGCAACTATTTGACCAATCCGCTTGTGACGAAGTTCGGGCGCATCGGAGTTGTCGCAAAGGGATGCGACATAAGAGCCATTACAGTCCTCATCCAAGAGAACAAGCTCAACAGAGAACAAGTCCATATCATCGGCGTTGATTGTGGTGGGGTGGTTGTAAACGGTGATGTGGCTTTCAAATGCTACTCATGTGCGGTGCGCCACCCGACAGAGTGCGATTCGCTCATTGAGTCTCCATCGCCAGTTGAGGCACAAGTTATGCCAGACCCAAGGGATGAGCTCATCTCTTGGCTGGAAGCGTTAGATCCGCAGGAGCGATGGGATTTCTGGATGAGCCAGTTTGGAAGGTGCATCCGCTGTTACGCATGCAGAGCCGTATGCCCTATGTGCTATTGTGAGCCATGCATAACAGACAGAAACAGACCTCAGTGGATACCAACAACGATTGATGGCAAAGGCAACCTCACTTGGAATTTGGTGCGGGCTATGCACCTTGCGGGAAGGTGCGTTGGGTGCGATGAATGCTATCGCTCGTGTCCAGTCAGCGTAAGGTTGGACCTGCTCAACAGGAAGCTTTACAAAGTGGTTCAGGAGAGCTTTGGCTATGAGGCTGGATTTGATGCGAAGGTCAACCCACCACTTACGACCTTCAAGGAAAGCGACATAGCTGAGTTCATTCGTTGATGGGTGATGATTTGATGCGCGCTCTCATCTTGCCAAAGGATGCTATCTCAACTTGGTGCATGAAGATGAAGGAGGCAGGGATGTGCTTAGTGCTCCCGAGGGAGAGCGATGGCATGGTTGTCTTTGAAGAGGCAACCGATGATGCGCCACTTGAACTGCCTGCGAATTACACGAAGAGCAAGCTGTCGCCAAAGTCTCACCTCTTTCCACCGACGGAAGCGCTCTTCAGCTTCCGCTTTGAGCAAGATGAAGTTGAGCTTGAAGATGTTGAACTCGACACGCGCAGGAAAGTCTTGTTTGCGGTGCGCCCTTGCGATGTAGCTGGCATGATCGCTTTGAGCAAGGTTTTCTTGGAAGAGCCTTACGACCCATATTTTGGGGCGAGGTTTGAGAGGGCGGTATTTATTGCGCTTGCATGTGAGAGCGTAACGCCGTCTTGCTTCTGCACGGCTGTTGGCTATTCGCCATTCTGGGATGAGGGCGTTGATGTGCTCATCTGCGATGTTGATGATGCATACCTGCTCCGCGTGATGACGGGTAAGGGAGAGGAATGCGTATCGTTGGCACAGGAACTTTTCTCCGATGCTGATGAATCGCACATAGCGATAGCTGAAAGGAAGCGAATGGAAGTTGAAAGCAAACTGCCACAGAGGGGCGAACTTGTCGGCGTAGCCGAGAAACTCATAGCCAGCTTTGAAAGCGAGCTTTGGGAGAAGCTCTGCAGGAAGTGTGTAAGCTGTGGTGCGTGCACATATGTTTGTCCAAGTTGCTCATGCTTTGATGTGACTGATGAGTGGAACCCGTTTGGTGGATGTCGGTATAGGAGTTGGGATGGGTGCTGTTTTGCCATGTTCACGATGCACGCCTCTGGACACAATCCGAGACCAACACAAGCTCACCGCTACAGACAGCGTCTCCTACACAAGTTAGCCTACTTCCCATTGCGCTACGGAATGAACATGTGTGTTGGCTGTGGCAGATGCATCGATGTTTGCCCAGTAGGCATGGACATATACGAAATCGCGAAGGCACTGCTTGAGCTGTGAGCGGTGGGGTGAACCAGTTATGGATGTCAGCCACGGAAATCCATTTAAGCCATACCTCATGCGAATCACTGACATCCGTGATGAGACACCAGATGTGCGCACGCTTCGGCTTGAATTCATTGATGAGGAAGTGAAGAGAAACTTCAAGTGGCGTCCGGGGCAGTTTGCCGAATACTCGGTTTTCGGTGAGGGCGAATGTGTCTTTACGATCGCCAACTCACCAACGAGGGGAAACTACATTGAATGCAGTTTCAAGCTTATGGGGAAGGTCACAACAGCGCTGAGGCGCATGTCGGTGGGGCAGGTGATAGGCTTTCGTGGTCCTTACGGGAACTGGTTCCCACTTGAGGAGTGGGTCGGACGCAATTTGATGTTTGTTGGCGGTGGCATAGGGATGGCTGCGTTGCGTTCACCGATACAGTTCGCATTGGACAACAGAAGTGACTATGGCGAGATACTCATACTCAACGGGGCTCGCACAGTCGCAGATTTGGTCTACAAGGACGAGATGAAGGAATGGGCTAATTACGATGGTGTGAGGGTGGTCAGGACTGTAGACCCAGGCGGTGAGACCGAGGATTGGGATGGCGAGGTTGGGTTAGTGCCGAATGTCTTTGAGAAGCTTAACCCGAAGCCAGACAACGCCATCGTTGTGACATGTGGTCCGCCAATCATGATCCACTTCATGCTCCTGATGCTCGACAAGCTCGGCTTCTCCAAGGAGCAAATTTACACGACGCTCGAAAACAAGATGAAGTGTGGCTTCGGTAAATGTGGCAGATGCAATGTCGGTAGGATGTTCGTATGCAAGGATGGACCTGTCTTCACAGCCTCACAGCTCGCCCAACTACCGAGAGAGTTTTAGCGATCCCCTTTGGTTGTTGCTTGGTTTACCTTGTTCACTGCGCCAGAGCCTCAACTTCCTGATCACGCATGAATAGTAACACGCATGCGTGCTTTTCTCAAATTCGGTTTTTGAGCGAATGCGATGTGGCAAACTCCTCGCTAAGCTATCCTTATAGGGTTGGAGGCACAGTCATATGAACGAAGGTTTGGGAAGGCGTCTCCTCTACGGCTTGATAGCTGGCATGGTGGGGGCGTTCATCGCATGGCTCGTCACCGAGACTCTGTTTTCAACAGCGCTTGAAAGAGCACATGGCTCAGGTTTGTTTCTCATCGGAGCTTTATACGGTCTCCTCGTCGGCTTGATACTCGGCATCTCGTTAGGCATTGCCGAAGGCATGATGCATCGCACTGTTTTGCGCCTCGGCACAAATGTCCTCTTAGGTGCATGGCTTGGTGCTTTAGGTGGTTGCATCGGTGAATCGGTTGCGGAGATGCTCTATGCGCTGTTGAGGTTGCTCAACTTGGGAGTTCTGGCGAAGATGATGGGGTGGGGTTGCTTTGGTGCGTTCATCGGCTCAGCTCAAGGGCTCGCGAGGCAGTCAAAGAGGGGGACAATAAACTCGCTCATAGGCGGTGCAGTAGGTGGCTCACTTGGTGGGCTGGCTTTTGAAGTCTTCGACTGGATGCTGGTCGGCGTGTCGCAATCAAGCTCCTTTCAAAGAGGCATCGGATTGTTGCTAACTGGGGCTTTCATAGGCATGTTCGCACCGATGTTTGAACGCCTCTTAGCATACGGGACGCTTAAGGTCGTATCAGGGAAGATGGAGGGCAAGGAGTTCATCCTCGATAAGCCAATGCTAACTGTAGGAAGGGATGAGCACTGCGATATCCCAATCTACTACGACAAAAGCATCATGCCACGACACGCACTGCTTGAATGGTCTGGAAAGACATACAGGGTTGTAGCGCTTGGCAATGCATGGCTAACCCACAAGGGTAGGGTAGTGAAGGCCGTCGAGCTTTCGCACAATGACATCATCACCGTTGGGAACACGAAGCTGTTTTACAAGCTTGGGGCGATCGGCAGGGAGACAGTCTTTGGCGTCCATAACCTGTGCTCAAGTTGTGGCACACAAAACAGGAAGGGAGCTAAGTTCTGTAGGCAGTGCGGTGCTACACTCACAACTGCTATGGCTGGTCATAGGGCGAGAGTGTGGATATCGTCGCTCCTCACAACTTTCACCGTCTTCCTCCTCCTGCTCTCGCTCATCTACCTCATTTCAAGGAGCGCGTTCTCCCAAGCTTTACACTCACATGGTTTGGCTAAGAAGGCGAAGATAGCAGTTACACCGAAGGGCTATGATGACATCGGGCAAGTGCTGAGGGAGTTGGGCAGGGGTTACGAATACGAGCAGATCAAGTTCGGGGCGCTGAGCGACTTGGATTCGTTGCAACGCTACCAGATCACTTTCATCAACTGCGCCGATAAGTTGCCGATGTTGCAAGGCAGGAGAGAGGTCACCACAGCCATAAGGTGTTATGTGGAAAGAGGGGGCGTAGTTTATGCGAGCGATTGGGCGGGCTTCGTGATACAAAACGCCTTCCCAGAGTATTTGCGCCTCGCAAGCGATAGGGGCAGGGTGCAGATAGTTGAAGCGACTGTTGTTGATCAAGCACTTGCAAGCGTGGTCGGAAGCAAATTGAGCTTGCGCTTCAACGCTGATCAATGGGTAGCGATTGATGCGGTCAGTAGGGGAGTTACAGTGCACCTCATCGGAGACTATGTTGGCATGAGCGGCGAAGTCCATCGAGCCAAACCGTTGCTCATCTCGTTCAGACATGGCAACGGATATGTCATCTTCACGAGTTTCCACAACGAACCACAACTCAGTGAGACCGAAAGGAAGCTCTTGCAATTCCTCGTCATACGACCAGTCACATTTGACCTAACCAAGCAAGCTGATTCGTTGCTCCTATCAAGGCGAAGCAGTCCTGCACAGGAGTTCGTTGGCACCATATCATCTGGCATGTCATCGCCACCTTATGCTCTCTCGTTGAATGAAGATGGGCGGTTGCTCGTAGTTCTTTCATGGCACGGTGGCGATGGTGAGTTTGAAATACAGCTCCGAACTGAACAAGGAGAGCTTGTGGAGAAGTTGCATGGGCGCAAATCACCGCTGAGCGTCGAAACGAAGAGACTGCGGGCTGGCATGTATTACCTGCATCTGTTCGCACAGAGAGCGCCCGTTGAAAATACGCCCTTCGTAATCCGTGTCGGAGTGCGTAGGTGAAAACACATCATGCATAGCCAAGGGGAAAGCAAGCACTCAAGGAAAACATGGTTCGCCTTCATCACATTGGCATTGTTCACTGTTTCCTCCGTGAGCGTCATAGCGTATTTTGTGAACCTGCATCGTGCAAGGGGTGCTAAAGAAGCTTACGCTTGGCATTCGCTCAATGTCGGCGAGTTGATACGCCTCTCACGGAACAAAGATGTGGATTTACGGTTGAAGGTTGTATGCGAGCTACGCCATCGCAAGTCAAGGGATGCAACTACAGCTTTGATTGAGCGTGCGATGGAGGATGGTGCGGAAGTTGTCCGAATCATGGCGCTTCAGGCGCTCGTTGGAAGGCGAGATGAAGGTGTTGATGAGGTCATGCTCGCTGCGCTAAGGCGTGGTGGCATTGAGGCGAAGTTGGCATCCATCCACCTCTCAAAGTCACGGAATGAATCAACATGGCATAAACTCGTCCAAGTTTACTTAAGTGGCGCCTCACCAACAGCTGAAGGCTACGCGCTAAGGCTACTCGCAAATCCGAACGAATCTTCAATCCGCCCAATATGTTTGGCGTTGGGTGTTGGCGTCCCGTTCAAGGAGGATGCCTCACCACAATTGCGCGAGAAGCAAAGGAAGCTCCTTGAGTTCATAAATTCCGTCCCACACCCTGCGTTAATACCGTTGCTCAAGGAGAAGGACATGTGCATCGTTGCTGGCGCGCTCCAACTCTTGATCAAGTTCCCATGCAAAGAAGCTTCAAAGGAGTTGTTAAGGCTCGCTCGCTCAAGGCACAAAGTCATCAGGACGCTCGCTATAAGCGCGCTATCGCTTGCACCGTCGAGGGAAGTCGCTGGCGAGCTAAAGCGAATGGCTAAAAGTGGCAGGGACGATTTCGTGAGGGCATGTGCAACTGTCGCTTTATCGCAACTTGGAGATGTTGAGTTTGAGAGCGTGAGCAACTTGCTAAACAGCCCAGATCCAGAGACACGCACGATGGCGCTTAAGGCGATTGAGAACATGAACTTGCCATGCGATGTTTTGATGCCATTGCTTCGCAAGGCGATGGAAGATGAGGACATGGATGTTCGTTTGAGGGCGTCTGTGCAGTTGCTACGATGCGGTGATAAGGGCTTGAAGCTTTACATCGGAGCGCTCAACAAGGCGCACGGAGATGAGAAGGCAAGCATGCTTTTGGCTCTCCGTGGCATTAAGCGAAGGGATGTCCTAAAGGTGCTCGTTGAGAACTTGCAAAGCCAAGAACCGCAAGTCCGATGGGCTGCGCAGGTCGCAGTAGCGTCGTTTGGTGTTGATGCACTGCCACTGTTGAAGGGCTTGCTCAAACATCAAGACGAGAAAATGCGCATAGGGGCACTTAACGCGTTGATGCAAATCGGTGGCGAAGAAGCAGTGGAGGCTATCGCTGAGACGGCTATGAAAGACAGTTGCACCGAAGTCAAGATTAGTGCCATTGAAGCGCTGGCAACGCTCCCAACGAAAAAATCGCTTTCAACATTGCGCAAGCTGTTGCATAGCGATGACGATGAGGTAGCGCAAAGGGCAGCGATAGCATTGGGGAGGCTTGGTAGAGAGGGCTTCGATGCGCTCAAGGAGGCGCTCAATTCAAAGCGCACCTCAGTTCAAGCCATCGCGGCACGGGCGTTAGCATTTTACGGTGACTTGGAAGCGGTCAGGATATTGCGCAAGATCGCCTCCACGAGCAGTGATGAATATTTGAGGCTCGTTTCGCTTCAGGCGCTCGCAAGAGGCGGTGATGAGTGGGCGTCTTGGACGCTCATCAGGATGCTTAGCACAAACGATGAAAAGCAAAGGATGAAGGTGAGGGCAGCCATACTCGGATTGAGAGAACGCATGCTCATGCCACTTGTGGCTTCGCTTAGAGATGACGATGCGACGATAAGGGCTGAAGCTGTCACATTGCTTGGGCTCATGCGTGCGGAATCTGCGAGGGACGAAATAAGCAAGTTGCTTAACGACTCAAACCCAGCCGTAAGGCAAGCTGCAAAGTCGGCACTACAAATGATTGACACTCCACGCATGCATCAGCCTTGAGCGCACAACTGCTCATTGACCCTGCTTGCTTTTGTCACCTTGCTGACCTTCCTTTAGCTGTTCAAATATGGTGAGGTCAATGTGCTTCCCAGACTGCAGTTCCTCGTCAAGCACATACTTCCGCATGCGAGGGAGTATTTGTTCCATCGCTTCGATATAAAGCCGTGCGCTCGTGATTTTCGGTGAATGCCTGTATTCGTTTGCCATCGCTGTAAACTTGCGTGCGTCCCCGATAGCTTGGTTGACAACACGGACACCGTATGCCTCAGCATCTGCGATGATCTTCTGAGCCGTGCCCCTTGCCTCAGGGATGCGTTCACTGCGGTAGCTGTCAGCCTCGTTGATCAACCTCTGGCATTCTTCCCTTGCCCTCGTGACCTCGTGAAAGGCATCTGCAACTTCAGGTGGTGGGAGGACGGTTTGGAAGTTAACTGAGATGATGCTTATGCCGATGTCATATGCGTCGGCGAGACGGCGTATCAACTCCTTCGTCTCGTTTTGCATCGTGAACCTGCCGACGGTCAATGCGCTATCAATTGACCTGTTCGCCATGACATAAGTTAGTGCTGCTTCCGCAAGCGCCTTAAGCAAGCCTTCAGCATCGCTACAATGAAGTGCATATGCTGCGACATCGGCAACCTTGTATTGCACAACCGCGTTCACGCTCACAATGTTTGCGTCGCCCGAAAGGAACTGCGAAAGCCTTGCAGTCCCTGTGCGTCCGACAGCGCTTGCAATCTGTTCCGCACCAATGCTGATGCGCCTGCGCTGAAGAACATTCTCCTTTATGACCTTCCCGAAAGGAAGCGGTAGCCTCCAATGCACCCCCGGTTGAACTGGATGCGGAGTGATGAGCTTGCCAAACAGTAGCACAATGGCTTGCTCACCAGGTCTTACAATGTAGAACCCACTCAAGATGTAACAGCATGCAACGGAGATAACGAAAGCCATCCATCGCCTTCGCATCAACTCTCACCCTTCAGCACATACAGCTTTCCGCCATTCAAGTTTGCCTCAGCATTTTTACCATGCCAAAGCCCTGCGTGTTGCGCTCCCCGAAACCTGCCTCATAACCGATTCGCAAAAGCTCAGCATCGCCCGTCACTTGGAATTTCATCTCAAAGCCACGCACCATTGTCCCGTGCACCCTGAAAAGCTTTGAACGCCACCTCCCAACCAGTTCGAAACTCAACGGTTCACGAGAAGGAACGATGTCAAGGACTAAAGCTTTGCGACGCAGGTTGGTTTCCAGAACACGCCAGAAGTCATCTTCATCTGGCGAAAGAAATCGGTGCTCCATCTTGCTACCTTTGCGCACTCCCGTTGAGGCGACGATGGGAGACAAAGTTTGGAACAAGCATCGCCCTTCAAATTTCGGTGGCTCTTCAACTTCCACTCGCT
>JBGOEK010000030.1:0-24861 GCA_041537945.1 Candidatus Thermosaccharophagus yellowstonensis | reverse complement strand
TAGTATGTGACCGCATCAACTATAGCCTTCGCCCTCAGGCTGGTTGACAACAGCCAAGTGTCACCGAGCCTGCTTGAACAATGCGAGGTTCATAAACTCGGTGCCCCCTTATCCGTTTTCTCTCACGATAAGGGGGAGTGCCTCATTGCGCCAATGAAAGTTATAATGTTCCAAAGGGAGGTGTGATAGGCGCAATCCTTTATGCCCAAAGGTGACAGTCCCTTGTGCCTGCTTTCTATGGGCGTAACTGATTGCATTGTAGCTGTTGGTGCGCATGCGGGCGATGTTGAATTCATGTGTGGTGCAACCTTGCTCAAACATGCTAAGATGGGTTGGGAAGCACACATCATTCACATGACGCTCGGTGAGAAAGGGCACCCAAAGCTATCGCCAAACGAATACGGTGCCCAGAAGCAAGCTGAGGCGAGAAACGCTGCAAGCATACTAAGATCGTCTTTGCACATCATGCCGTTCAAGGATGGCGAATTGAGCACAAGCGAAGATGCTCCAGTTGAGCTTGCAAAGCTGTTGCGCAAGCTTCGCCCTAAGGTCGTGATCACGCACTGGCGTGAGAGCATTCACGAAGACCATGTGGCAACGCACAGGATAGTCAAGCGTGCGATATTCATGGCTGTAAACCCACACTTTGAACTTGCTGGGCTTACCTCATCACCATACCCGAGGCTATACTACGCCGAGAACTGGGAGGACGAGGAGGGCTTCTTCCCGTTTGTTTATGTGGACATAACGGATGTGCTTGAGGAATGGGAGAAGGCTTTCAAAGCATATGCGATCGGCAGGGGCGAAGGTGCTTTCCCTTACTGGGATTGGTATTTTGCGAAGGCTCGCATAAGGGGAATTGAGTGCGGGACAATGTATGCCCAAGCGTTTGCTGTTGATGCGAGCAGGATGCGCCAAGTGGTGCATTCACTTTGATGCGCATTTTGGCACAGTGAAACTGCCCTCAGAGCTCGAGTTAGAAAGGTGGGAAGTGACGATGCCAAATGTGCGCATGCGTGGGTATAGGTGCGAGGACGAGCAACAGGTTATCAGGCTATGGAACGACGCGATGCATTTTGATCAAGTTGACATGCGCACATTCCGAAGGAAAGTTTTGCTTGACCCAAACTTTGACCCAAACATGTTAATCGTCGCCGAGTTAGATGGTGAGGTTGTTGGCTTTTGCCTCTGCGTCATAAGGAAGATACCGATGGAGAAGGTCGGGCTTGAGGAGGGACGAAGTTGGATAACAGCGTTTGGTGTCCATCCGCTCCATCGCCGAAAGGGTATTGGGAAAGCGTTGATTGAACACGCTTTGATGAAGCTCGAAAATGCTGGTGCTAATGAAGTGCTCATCTCGCCATACACGCCGAACTATTTCATCCCCGGAGTTGACGAGGAAAGATACAGTGATGCGCTAACCCTGCTTTATCGCTTCGGGTTTGAGGTTATCTCGTCTGCTGTGAGCGCTGAAGCAAACATAAGCACGCTTGATTTAAACGCCTTCTCAGGTTATGAGCAACGCGTGTTGAATGAAGGCATAAAGGTGAGACCGCTACAGCCAAGCGAGATAATTAAGTTGGTTCAATTCCTTGAGTTGCACATGCCGGGGGATTGGCTCAGGTATGCAAGGGAGTTGTTACTCAAAGCTACATACGGGCTTTGCGACTATGACCAGTTCGTTATCGCAGAAAGTGATGGCGAGTTGCTCGGCTACTCTCAGTTTGATGGTGAGCACTTTGGACCGATAGGTGTCCGTGAAGATGCGCAAGGGATGGGCATAGGTAGTGCGCTGTTAGCAAAGTGCTTGCAAATCATGCGTTCAAAGGGATTGCATAACGCATGGATGATGTGGACATCCGAGGAACTCGTCAGGCGTTTTTATTCAAAGTTCGGTTTCCGCATCTCGAGGCGCTTCCGCATACTTTCATGGTGCAAACGCAATCGTTAAAACTCCGCCTTGCAACCGAAAGCTCCTTTTGCTTGGTGAGCGCTCTTTAGCGATTACCTATCCTGCGCACCTTTGAACGGTGGTAAGAGACAGTTCGGCGTGGCACACGGCATCCGTGCATCATGAAGATGAAATCCGAGATCTGCTGATCTGTCCAATGCGGGTAGCGCTTAGCTATGCTGGCTATGACCTGTTCCTTTGAAGCGCATAGGAAGCTCAATGGGTATTTCCCATGCGGTGTTGAGATGCCTCTATGCCTTATCGCACGGCACACATGCGAGCGATGATGTCCAAGCTCCCTTGCAACTTCAGCCTGAGGCAACGGCTTTAGCAGTGCTTCATCGCCTGTGAGGATGAAGCGACGCTGATGATAACACACAGTCCAAACTAACTTCCCAAGGAGGCTATGCCACCTGTTTATGTAGCGTAGCAAGTTTATCAGATGGTTTAGCTCTTCGTTGTGATGTGATTGCACAAACGCTTTCAGTCGCTCCTCGTCTATCACATATCTCGTTGCATAGAGATGCTCGTTCAAGAATTGGATTGACAATGCCCCACTTGCATCAACCGAGGCTTTCGCTATAACCTCAAACTGTATTTCTCCCGACGAAGCCACCACAGACCTAACTGGCGCTATGGAGGCTTCGGCGAATATCTCATGCATTTGCACCCTCTTTATGTGATCGAGCATGCTCATCACATCGGTCATCTTACAGCCGTAGCGATGACAAAGCTCGCTCGGGCTCATCTCACCTTCATAAAACTTCAGGAAGTCACTCTCGCTGATCCCATATAGCTCGACAAACCTCTGTATAGCCACTATGTCCTCAGAGAGGTCTACATAAAGCGGGCTTGCTGAGGGCAGATCAACATCCCTTCCCTCTTCGTCGTCAACCTGTGGTTCATTTTGCCTGCGCTCTTGTTTCCCCTCACCTTCTGCGAACAATCTCCTGAGCAATGTGATCGCCCTTTTCAACTGTGATGCAGTCACACCATATTTTCGTGCGAGCTCATCAACACGCTTGAGGGCATCCTGAGAGAGCAAATCAGACCGCCAATCTGGACGCCACTCAAAATGCTTCCTGAGGAACTCGCTCAACCATCGCATATCACACTCTTTTATAGCCTTCCGTATCGCCAAGCTCCTGTAGCAAACTTTGCGCACAACGCCCATCGACATAAGCTGACGAAACAGGGGATGGCTCTCAATGCGCCTAAGGATGCTCTCAATCTCCGAAGTCGGTTTCGTGAGCAGTTCAAGGAAAGCATCTGGTGGGCGGCGCAGGATGAGCTTCTGCTTCAGTGCTGGCTTTGGGCTGACCTTGAGTTGCACCATCGCATTATCACCTTCTTACAGTGATTGAGGAAGTGCTGAGCAATGTCTCAAGTTCGCTTCTCTCAACGATTGCGAAGTCCCCGGGGATGGTGCACTTCAAAGCTGCCATCGCCACCGCTTTCGACAGACATTTATCCCATGGCAACCCATCAAGCCATCCCGAAAGCGCACCAGCAACAAAAGCGTCACCAGCACCCAAACGATCAACGAGCGAAATCTCGTATGGCGGTTGGTAATGAACCGTCTCACCATCAGCACATAGCATAGCGCCGCCTTCAGTGAATGTGAGCACAGCGACAACGGAAGCGAATTCCCTTCTCAACTGCTTCACAATCTCCTCAGGTGTGCCGTCTATCCTAAGCACTGATTTCGCATCTTCGTAGGTCACAAAGAGGAAATCGACATGGGGCAATATCTTTATTAGCGTCCTCATCGCCTCATCAGGTGACCAGAGTTTGCTTCTGTAGTTCACATCGAAGCTGAGGAGGACATCAAGCTCTCTCAGGCGCATAACAACATCTTCAACGAGCTTGCGAGCGCCATCACTCAACGCTGGCGTTATCCCAGTCATGTGCATCACTTTAGCCCTCGATATGAAATCCCAATCGAGTTCATCGGCAGTCAATGTGTTGATCGCCGAGTTAGCCCTGTCATAAATGACGAGGTTAGCCCTCGGTGTAGCTCCAACTTCAAGGAAGTAAATGCCGACGCGCCCAGTTTCGCTCCAAACCACCCTTGAGACATCTACGCCATATTGGCGTGCACGATTGACTATCAACCTCCCCACTGGGTTGTTGACGAGCTTTGATATCCAAGCGGAATCAACACCAAGCCTTGATAGCGCAACCGCCACATTCAACTCAGCACCGCCAATTTGGACTTCAAACGAATCAGCCTGCTCTATGCGCTCATGGTTTGGTGGCGAAAGCCTCAACAAGCCCTCGCCAAGCCCTATGAATGTAGCCATAATGGGAAACACCTCACATGTGGCATTGCAACCTCATATCATTGTAGCATGGCTTTTGTGTCGGGCAATTGAGTTGCATGAATGTCAATGTGGCGACACTTCGACAGCGAATGAGCGAGGTGGGTATCGATTGTGGAGATGGATGCCAACATCGACGCACTGATTGAGAAGCACGGCAGGGAGCGCAGTAGCTTGATACCTCTCCTTCAGGAGATACAAGCCACATACGGTTATGTCCCGAGGGAAGCCATAAAGAGAGTGGCTTCTGAGCTTGGCATATTTGAAGTTGAAGTTTATGAGGTGCTGACATTCTATGCGCAGTTCAGGTTCACGCCCCGTGGTAAGCATGTGGTGAAAGTATGTCTTGGGACGGCATGTCATGTCATGGGTGGGCAAGATATATTCAACTACATCTCGCAGAAGTTCGGCATAGGTGCGGGTCAAACGACGAAGGATGGGATGCTGACGCTTGAGAGGGTCGCATGTTTGGGTTGCTGTGGGATGGCTCCAGTTGTCGTCATTGACGAGCAAGTCCATGGAAGGCAAACGATACAAAGCGTTGAGAAGCTGATAAGGGAGAGAATTGAGCAAGGGTAATGGCATTGAGCTCTTGAGCTTGCACAACTGTTGACGGTGGTTGAAGATGTGCCTTGCATGTCAAACAGCAAAGTGAGGCGTGGCATGATATGAGTTTGCACGAGGTGAGTCACAGAAGATGGCGCAAGGGAGAAAGCATGTGACAGTAACGATTGATGGAAAGCAAGTGGAAGTCCCTGAGGGCACAACCGTCCTCATCGCTGCAAGGAGTGCTGGCATACGCATACCAACTCTTTGCTACCACCCGATGCTTTCACCAACGGGTGCGTGTAGGCTCTGCATAGTTGAAATTGAAGGGATGAGGGGTTTCCACACATCATGCACAATGCCATGCACAGATGGCATGGTGGTGAGGACGAACACGCCGATGCTGAAACAGCTCAGGCAACATGTGCTGTGGCTCTTGCTCAGCAACTATCCGTGCAGTGTTTGCCTGACATGCGACAAGAGAAGCACATGCGACCTAACGACATGCGACTACGATGTGCCAGCTAACTTGCGCTGTTGCCAGAAGTGGGAGGCATGTGAGCTTCGTTCAATCGTCGAAGAAATCGGCTTGCCTGAGGATATGCCAAAGCCTGAATACTCAGAGAGGGGTTTTTTAGAGATCACCGATGAGCCTCTGATCCTGATTGACAGAAACAAATGCATCCTTTGCGAGCGCTGTATAAAGGCGTGTCAGGAGGCGAGGGGCATAGGTGCGATCGGGTTCATGTTTCGCGGGCGAGCTTCATACACAGGCGCGCCTCCAGAAACAAGGCTTGCCGATTCTGGATGCAGGTTCTGTTGCACATGTGTTGAGGTCTGCCCATCTGGTGCTCTCCTTGACAAGGTCAAATTTGATGGCAAGCCGAGGGAGCAAGTCTTAGTTCCGTGCAAGTTCGCCTGCCCAGCTAACATTGATGTGCCAAGATATGTGCGCCTCATAGCTGAGGGCAAATTTGAGGATGCCCTCTCAGTCAACCGTGAGAAAGTCCCGTTCCCGAAGGTTCTCGGGAGGGTGTGTATGCACCCGTGCGAGGATGCTTGCAGAAGACAAGAGATAAACGAACCTATCTCGATACGCCTGCTTAAGCGTTTCGTCGCCGATAACGCAAAGCCAATCTGGAAGGAGCGCTCCATATTCAAGCCACGAACTGGCAGGAGGGTAGCAATCGTAGGTGCAGGTCCTGCTGGTTTAACAACCGCATACTACTTGAGGAAGCTCGGGCATGATGTGGTTGTGTTTGACGAGAACGAAGAAGCTGGTGGGATGATGCGTTATGGCATCCCACATTACAGGCTACCAAAGGATGTGCTCGCCGAAGAAGTGGAAGAGATAATTTCAACTGGAATTGAACTGCGCAAAGGGACGAGGGTCGAAAGCATCGATGAGCTGTTTGCAAACGGCTTTGAGGCTGTCTTCATAGCGATAGGTGCAAAAAGCCCTTTGAGGCTCGGAATAGAGGGCGAGGAGCATCCACGAGTTGTTGATGGGCTGTCTTTTTTGAAGGGCGCAAACACTGGCAAACCATTCACCCCTCGAAGGAGCGTTGGCGTGATCGGTGGTGGCAATGTCGCCATCGATGCTTCAAGGGTCGCTGTAAGGCTTGGTGCTGAAAGCGTGACGATACTCTATCGGCGTAGCAGGGAAGAGATGCCAGCACTCGATGAGGAGGTTGAGGCTGCACTCCTTGAGGGCGTTGAGATACAATTCCTTGTAGCACCAAAGCGCATATTCGGTGATGGTGAATCTGTGTGCGTTGAGCTCGTGCGCATGAAGCTCGGAGAACCTGATTCAACGGGACGCCCAAGACCGATACCGATTGAAGGCTCAGAGTTCATCATGCGTTTTGATACGCTCATCGTTGCGATAGGGCAAGCGCCAAGCATACCCGAAGGATTTGATGTCAAGCTGACGAGAAGAGGTTTGATAGAAGTGGATGCACAAACGCTTTCAACGAGCAGGAGCGGTGTCTTCGCGGGCGGGGATGTGGTTCTCGGTCCGTCATCAGTGATTGAAGCGATAGCGCACGGCAGGATAGCTGCCTCTTCTATTGACCGCTACCTCGGTGGCGACGGAAACATTGAGGAGAAGCTCACCGACGAAGGCTTTGTTGAAAAAAGAAGCCTTTGGATGGGACGCATAGAGGGCTTCGCATACATGGAGAGGGTGAAACCACGCACAATCGAACTTGAGAGGAGAAGGAGAACATTTGATGAAGTTGAGTTAGGCTTCAACGAAGAGGAAGCGGTCAGGGAAGCGATAAGATGCTTGCAATGCGACATGCGTTTCCAAATGACGCCCATGCCTATGAGGAAGTTGGAAAGAGCTACAAAATGAATTGCGCCACCTTATGCTGATTCTGAAGGTGCTCGGGCGCTTTGTGGCGAGAGCACCGCAATAAAAAGTCCATGCCCGCAACGCCAGCGCAAAACGCTCGCTTTGGAAACTTCTGCTTCGTTTGGCATGTCAAACCCATTGAAGCTCAAGATGGTTCGCATTCGTTGATGCTTGTTTGGAACACACAAATGGACAGCGAGTGGATGAAGAGATGGAAAGCGAAAGGAAGCAAACGCAAAGCGAAGAGACGCTTCTCCTTGTGAGTTCGTGCATGGGTCAAGTATGGGTGGCGCTTGTAGTTTCGGGTGTGCTTGAGAAGCTTGAGGTTGAGAGCAGTAGAAAACTTTTGGGCAACATCTACAAAGGTGTCGTTGAAAGGCTTGCGCCAGCGATAGATGCAGCGTTTGTCAAGCTGAGTGAGGATGAGTTTGGCTTCATTCAAGCCAATGACATAGCACCAAAGTGCATCGGAGTTGACTGGGGCGGGCGAGTTGGCAGGGCATCAATTGAGATGCTCAAAGTTGGTCAACCGATACTCGTCCAAGTGACACACGAACCGAGGGGACAAAAAAGCGCCCGCTTAACAACGCGCATAACGCTTTCTGGTAAGTTCGTTGAGCTGGTCACGCAGGGCGCAGACCACTCATCAGTCTCGCGAGCGATAACCGACGGAAGGGAGAGAACAAGGCTACTGCAAATAGCCGAGAAGCACCGCCCGTTTGACTGCGGGATACATGTTTTAGGCGAGGCGATCGGAAGGAGCGAGGAGGAGATAGCAAACGATATCAAGGAGCTCATAAACCTGTGGCACGAGATAGTTCGTAGGTATGAAAGCGAGCAAGCGCCAGCGTTGCTTTACCGCAGTATGAGCTTGCTTGAGAAGGTTGCTTTTTTAGCTGCAAAGGGCATAGGCAAGATCGTGGTTGATTCGGAGGAGCACTACAAATCACTGCTCAGCTTCGCAACAGAACACAAACTTGATATAGCGGACAAGATAGAGTTACACGATTCGCCAATACCACTTTTTGACGCTTACGGCATAGCACACCAGATAGAGGCAGTCTTATCAAAGGTTGTCAAGCTACCAAGCGGTGCATACATCGTCATTGAGACCACCGAAGCATTGACGAGCATTGATGTGAACTCTGGGCATGTGCTAATCGGTGATTCACGCGAGATGTTGTTGCGCATAAACATGGAGGCTGCGGATGAAATAGCGAGGCAGTTAAGGTTGCGCAACATAGGCGGACTCGTTGTCGTTGACTTCATAGACATGCACAGCACGCATGATTGGAACAAGTTGCAGAAACACCTTGAGCAAAGGCTTTTGAGCGATGAGGCTGAGACGAGGATATTGACGCTGAGCCCAACGGGCGTGCTTGAGCTTGTCAGGCAAAGGCGAGGCTCAAGCCTTGAAGAAGTCCTCACGGAGCAGTGCGATTGCTGTGCTGGTGCTGGGAGGGTATTATCACCATCAACGACTGCGATCCGATTGCGCAGGAAGCTTTTGCTTGAGGCAAGCATACACCCCGCCTATGTTGATGCTGTCGTATGTGCTCATCCTGAAGTCATTGCGACGCTCATTCAATCTGGCGAGGCTGAGCTTGAAAGGCTTGAAGCGTTGGCTAAGAGAAACATATGGCTGTTTGGATACAGTTCGCTCAAGAGGGATGAGTTTGAGATAGCCTTCGGCGAAGAGGCGCTAAAGGCGCATACGAATGTCCAACCGAGGGTTGGCGAAGAGATTGCGCTAACTGGAATTGAACAGCTCTATCCGAGGCAATCGCCTTCACTCGTGTTGCTCAAGAACAAGCTTGTGCGCCTCCCAGAGGCTCTCTGCCAAACGCCACAGGGAACCATGCTTAAGGTGGAGAGCGTTGGCAGATGGTATGCGAACGCTGTTTGGAGTCCACTGGTTGGTGTGGAAGAGGACAAGAGTGACAGGCAAGCGATGGCGCGTTAGCTTGTGCTAAAACTTAAACTGGAAGGAGGTGATGCGAATGAGTGCGGAAAGACAAATAGATCCATCGGTGCTCTGGCAGCGCATAAAGAGGATGCTCGTCCAGCAATTGCAAGCGCCAACACCAGCAGTGTGGCAAGCTATCGATGCGCTTGTGCCGTTAGGGTTTGACGGAAACGAGTTCATTCTTGGCTGTCCGTATGAGCACGCACCGCTCATGCCACATGTGACAGCACCAACCACAAAAAATCTGCTTGACAAGATATTGCGCCAACTTGTCGGCGAAGGTTTTCAAAGCAAGATCATACAAGGGCGCAGTTGGGAAGACTATGAGCGCTACAAAGAGATGATGGCGATAAAGCACCAACTTGAGCATCAAAGGGCGATGACAACCGTTGCTGGCGTGGCTGTTGAAAAGACATGGCGTGAGCTTTGGCAAAGGATTTCACAGCAGTTCCATCGCACAACGCACCGCCAGTATGAATGCACAAGAGCCCGTTTCCTCTTGGACGCTGCTGCACAGATAGCCGACTTCATTGAAGAGGAGGAAAGCAAGGAGGGCGCAAACTTGGACTTGATAAAGCGTGAGACGGATAGAGTCATTGAGAGGTTGGCGAGCCTCCTCGGTGTGCCGATGACAATTGTCGCCATTGAAGTTGAAAGGGTTAGGCGAAGCAAAGCAGTGAGCACGCATCTGCCTGAAACGAGTTAACGATGCATCTTAAAACGCAAAAGCATTCAAGGGGGTGAAAGTTTTTATGACGCTCGTTTTGGCACGCTACTTTTGGGGCGCATTAGCCATCGGGCTTGTCATAGTGGTGATCTACTACTTCGCAGCTGTTGAGACGCCACAAAACAGGGTCAGCCAATTCCTCGATGCGCTCAAAAACGGTGACAGGAAAACCGCATCTGAGCTTGTTGGGAGTGAATGGAGGGGCAAGTTCGCTCAAACTATACAGCAAGGTGATGCGCTTCAGGCAAAGGTTCTGGAGACGCTCAAGTCAATGACTTACACGCTCGGGGCGCCAACGAAAGGAAACGAGTGTGTCCTCGTCCCCGTCGAGATCAAATTCACAGCCACTAACTTCACCATCAAAACGAACATACCAGTCATACGAGAACTGCTATGGTGGCGCATCGACATGAAGAAGTGGGAAGATGAACTGTCAAGGTCGCTCGGCTTCCAGAACGCTGAAAACTTCATCAAGCTGTATGTGTATGGCAAACCAGCAACAGGAGCGCCTTCCTCAACTGGTGGTGGTGTCATCTCACCTTGGGGACCGGGCGGTGGCGTTGTCACTCCGGGATTTGGAGGAATGCAGTGATGGCGCACACAGCACACATTTAACCTTTGTCAGTTTGCCCTTAGACCAAGGGCAGTGCTACACTTTTCACCCCTTCCCCCTTAGCTTCTCAGGGGCTGGCGGTAACTCCTTGCCGTCAATAGCTGCGGTGATAGCTTCGTTGAGGAACTTGTAGTATTCTTCGTCACTCTCACCGAGCAAGCCGATGTATTTTCCGAGCAACTTGCCTTGCTTGTTGATGATGAAAAGTGTTGGTGTGTTAGGTGCACCGTAGACTTGCCTGAAGAACTTCAACCCCTCGTCGAGTAGCATCGGATACTTGACTTTCATCCTCTCGATGTAGCCCTTAACGCCCTCTGGGTTTCCAAACTCCTTGACGATTCCAAGCACAACAAGCCCGTCCTTCTGGCGCTCCTCAAGCAGGCGACAGATCAGAGGCTCAAGCTTTTGGCTATACGGACAGCCGATGGACATGAAGTTGAGCACAACCACTTTCGTCTTCTCGTCCTGAAGCACTTCGGAGAGCTTGACAGTCTTACCATCAACTGTCTTGAGCTCAATCTCGGGTGCCTTCTCGCCAACCTTTGCCACTCCCGACTTCTGCTCCTCGCCATCGGCTAAAGCGACCACACGGTGAAACGAAAACACCACACAGAGTGAGAACAACATCACCACAATCGTTGGAAGCCATCTCACACGCATATACTCATCACCTCGCCACTTGAGTTGTGTGCTGTGTGCGCCAACTCAAATTTTAGCTCTTAGGGATGAGGGATTGTTTTCACTTGTTTTGACGCATAGGGGAACAGCTTGGTTGTCATGTTGCACGATAACTTTTTGGGGTGATGATGGTATGGGCGAGCATGATCAGAAAATGGAAGGGGTGCGCAAGGCGTTGAGCGAGTTGATTGAAGCGAAAAGGGTAACAGCGGTTGAGTGGCTGATGGAATTGATAAGCATGAGGAGCACACAGGGCGACGAGGCAGAGGCGCAAGAGCGAGTGGCGGAGTTGATGCGAGTAGTTGGGCTTGAGCCTGAGAGGCGTCAGATACCGAACGACATCTTCCTCGACCCCGAGTATTCGCACAGCGATGATGAGATGCCATACGATGGGCGATACAACATCGTAGCGAAGTTGAAAGGTGATGGTGGTGGTAGAAGCCTCATAGTGCAAACTCACTCCGATGTTGTTCCAGAGGGTGGATGGGAAGAGGCTTTCAAGCCGCGCTTTGATGGTGAGTTTGTGCACGGGAGGGGGGCAGTGGATGCGAAGGGGCAGATAATCATGCTTCTTCTTTCGGTGAGCGCCCTAAACGAGCTTGGTGTAAGGCTAAGTGGCGATTTGGAGTTGCAGGTTGTCATTGAGGAAGAAGTCGGGGGCAACGGTGCGCTCGCCCTCATAAGGCAGGGCTGTAAAGCGGATGGCGCAATCGTGCTTGAGGCAACTGGCTTCAATGTTTATTGTGCGAACAGGGGAGCACTCTGGTTCCGCATTCGCACATTCGGGAAATCAACACACATGGGCAGAAGACACGAGGGAGTGAACGCAATCGAGAAGATGACCGAGGTTATAAGACTACTACTGCGCTACGAGGAGAAGTTGATAAGCGAGAGCAAGGGATACCCGTTGTTTGAAGACTACGAGCACCCAGTCCAAATATGCATCGGCAAGATAAGCGGTGGGACATGGCCATCAATGATACCAGATGAGTGCACAATTGAAGGCGGTGTTGGCTTCCTGCCAAACAAAAGCATCGAGCAAGTCAAGGAGGAGTTAGCCAACGCCATTCTATCCACCGAGGATGAATGGTTGAGGGAACACTTTGAGCTCACATTCCCGAAGTTGCACAACGACGCATATGAGATACCACCAAACCACCCATTGCCAGTGACGCTCCACAACGCCGTTAGGGCATTCTCCCTCCCTTCAAAGATCACGGGATGGAACATAAGCTGTGATGCCCGCCTCTACGCGAAACTTGCTGGCATACCAACGGTTGTGTTTGGTGCTGGCGATGCATCCTTTGCCCACTCATCTTGCGAGAGGATAAGAATCGGTGATATCATTAACGGTGCAAAAGCACTCGCGCTTGGGATTATGCTCTGGTGTGGGATGAACGAGGTGAAATGAGATGGCATGTCCGAGGGTTGGCGTCATAGGGCTTGGCAGGTTCGGTATAAATCATCTGCGTTGCTACAGACAGCTCAGCTGGCTCGGCTTGGTGGAACTCGTCTCCGCTTGCGATGTGAATGAGGAACTGCTTGAGGCAAGGATGAGGGAGTTCCACTTCACCCCATACACTGACTATCGTGAGATGCTCGAAAACGAGAAGCTCGACGCAGTGAGCGTTGCGACCCCAGACCACTTGCATCGCCAAATAGTCATCGATTGCATAGAGGTAGGAGTGAATGTGCTATGTGAGAAGCCTCTTGATGTGACGGTTGACGGATGCATTGAGATGGTTGAAGCTGCACGCAGGAAAAATGTGCTCTTGTGTGTTGACTTCCATAAGCGCTACGACGAATATCATCAACTCATCAAGCGCAAGATAGAGGCTGGCGAACTCGGAAGGATACAGTATGGCTACGCATACATGGAAGACAGGTTGGAGGTTCCGAGGGATTGGTTGAGGAAGTGGGCTCACATGACATCGCCAGCTTGGTTCCTCGGAATACACTACTACGACCTCGTCAGGTGGTTGTTGCAGAGCAACGCAACCGAAGTGTGGGCAAGGGGCGAGAAGGGGAAGCTCGTTGAGTTGGGGATTGACACTTATGACTCAATCACAGCGATGGTCTGCTTTGAAAACGGTGCAACGGTTTGCTTCCAGACATCTTGGATACTGCCAGATGAGTTTGAAGCGACAGTGAATCAAGGCTTGCGCCTCATAGGGACTTCGGGAATAGCTGAATGCGATGCACAAGACAGAGGCACAAGAACATGCTGTGAGGCAGATTCACCAAAACAGCAGTCGCACAACCCAGCCTACTTGAGGTTGCGCTACGACGCATTCGGGCGCGAGTGGTGGGAAGGCTATGGGATAGCTTCAATAGCTGACTTCGCCCAAATCGTCAGCATGGTGCTTGATGGGGCAAAGATAAGCGAGATAAAAGGTGTGTTCGCAACCGGCGAAGACGGGCTTGAAGCGACAAGGATAGCTCAAGCAATACATGAGAGCGCAAAGAGCGGAAAGGTGGTGAAGATAGAAAGGTAGCAACAAATGGATGCATTGAGGGCAACCAAATTTTGGGTTGGTATGTCAACTGTATTGAGCGAGGAGGTGAGAAAGATGAGTCGCAAAGGGTTTTTTCGCAGTGGTGTTAGCGACGCTCGTTGCGCTTATCGTCTGTAATGCACAGGTTGAGGAGCAAACTGTTGAAGAGGCGAAAAGACTCGCATCGGAGGGCAAGTTGAATGAGGCAGTTGCACTGCTATACGAGGCTGTGAAGAGGCAAGAGCACATCTGGAATGCGCACCTGCTGAAGCTTGAGGCTCTGAAGCTCTACCACAATGCGGGTAAGATAGAAGAACGCATTAACACGATGAGGACAGCATTGAGCCAACGCCCATACGACGCTGAATTGCTTTGGGCATTGGCACAAGCTTATTGGCTTTCTGGCGACATGTGGAACATGCTTTGCTACCTCACGAGGGCTGTCGGAGTTGCACCCACAGTCGGAGCTTACTATGCGTGGCTCGGCAAAGCTTACATGGAGTTGGGGATGCAATATCATGCTGATGCTGTGTTTGAGCTCGCATTGCGCTATGACCCGACCCTTGCGCCAGTTGTGAATCAACTTCGTCGCCCACCAGTCGTTGTGAAGCGACCTGAAATTCAACCACCGATACAACCACAGGAGCCACAGAAGCCACCTGAGCAGTTGCCACAAAAACCAGAGGAGCAACCTAAGCCACCTGCACAACCTCAACAGCCACAACAGCCACCACAACCTCAACGCATTTACAGAGCTGACATAGCACCGAATGGAAGCATCGCAAGGTTCTCTGTCAAAGGGCAACTTTGCTTCATCAACTTCGGCTTCAGGGTCGCCCCACCAGGTTGGGGATGGCCACCGATGTTCAGGCAAGTTGATTTGCCAGCGGAGAATGTGAAGCGAGAAGAACAAGGTGGACAGGTGACATTCACAGGGCAAGCCAAATCGCCAGAAGGCTCAATACAATGGACTCAGGTGATAACGCAAACCGATGATGGGGTAACCGTGAGCTATGAATTGATACCGCTCGATGACATAAAGATGGAATCGGTGCTCATAGAGGCGTGGATACCAAATCCAGTGGTGGCTGATGGGCAATGGTTCACAGTGGCAGGTGGACAAAGACAACCAAAGCCGTTTCCAGAGAAGCCACCGCAAGGTCCAAGCCCTGTCTTCTTCACGAGCAACACTCTTGAGCCAGTTGGATGGGTGACGAAGGCAGGTGTTGGTGTGCTCTTTGAGATTGAGAAGCTACCGAACGCGTTCTGGTGGTTGCAGGATGATAGAAGCTATGGGCTAAACTTCTTCGAGCTACAGATTCACAGTGGCGTAAGAGGAGTCTGGCGCAAAGGACAAACCGTTGAATTCGCAATCACATTGAAACCGCTCATCACAACCACACAACAACAGTGACCATTTAAAGCCCGAGCGAAAAGAAACGCTTGAGAAGCTCAAACGAGAAATCCTAAGCCGTCCCCTTACCAGCGTCTGGTTGACAGAGCTTTTTTTTGCTATAATTGATTGTGGGAAGAACGAAGTCGGGCGAGAGAAAAAGAATTGGCGAAGGAGGTGATGAGTGGAAGTTCGAAACTCATAAACTTGCATGTGTGAAAGGAGGGCGCCAAAACAAAATCTGCTCAAAGGGGTGATGCGAAATGAAAGTGAGGATGCAAAGTGGTCGTGGATTCACGCTCATTGAGCTGCTGGTGGTGATTGCTATAATCGCCATCTTGGCAGCGATCCTGTTCCCGGTGTTTGCGAGGGCGAGGGAGAAGGCGAGGACTGCAAGCTGTCAGAGCAACTTGAAGCAGATAGTTCTTGCAGCGCACATGTATGCGAACGACTACGATGAGACATGGGTGGCTATGTGGACACAGTCGTGGTTCCAAGGGCAAAGTGGAAGAAACTGGTGGATGGGCTTGCTACAGCCGTATGTGAAGAATGTGCAAATATTTGCATGCCCAACTGTGGCATATGCATGGCGTGGTCTGGATACATGGAACGGAACAAATGTGATAGGTGGCATCTATGCACCGTGCAGGAACGCTGCTGACAGCTACATACGCTTTTGGGGAGGTTACGGGATGAACTGGTTTAGCGACCCATCAATTGGCGACCCAGGTGACAGAGGGGAACTCGGAGACCACGAGAGGGCAAAGTTGGCGAGGATAAGATACCCCGGCGAGACAATAGCATTCGGTGACTCTTGGTGCATCGTCTTTGGACCACGCAGACCGGGAGGGAATTGGCCTATACCCGAAGCAAGTGAGACCCCGGGTGGATGTGGACCTGTTCCTGTGATTGGCAATGGATGCGGAGGTTCTGCGTGGCACAATGGTGGTTTCAACGTTGCGTTCGTTGATGGACATGTGAAGTGGCTCAAGAAGACGATCGCCGTTGTTTCGGGGCGTGACCCGTATTGGTATTGGGCAGTTTACACTCGCGGGAAGTAGGGAGGGGTGAAAGAAAATGCAAGCTAAGACAATCGGTGTGGTGGCTTTAGTTGTCGTTGCTGTTGTTATAGCTGTGTGCAGTGTTGTTTGGACTGTTAGGCGCACACAGGCAACAAAAGTTCAAAAGCCAACGGAGCAACAGATAAAGCAGTTGCAGATGGAATTTCAAAAACAGCTTCAGCCGACACCCACTCAACCAACTCCGCCACCTCGTTGAAATTGAGCAATGTGAAATGAGCAATTGAGGTTGTAGCTGAAGCAAGGTAAGCAGGTGGGGGATAAACTTCATGTCTCTGGGGTGGCGACAACTTTATCGCCATCGGAGGCGCTTTTGAAGTCTCCGAAGGGGCTTATTATGCGCCCTACGATTACAACTGGCGAGTCTGGTTTTATTGTCCCAGGTGGGCTTTCAGGCGTTGGTCCAAAAAACAGACAGAGGCATCTTTCAGGCTCCCAATAGCCAACATCGCCCGGGGCAACAAACTCGTGCGTCACATCGCCCTCGCCCTTATCCACACCGATTGGGAAGTATATTTCCTCGCCCCAAACCTCAACAGCGCTTTCCTTCGGAAGCGCCTTGTAGATGTTTTTTGCGGTGGCTGTCTCGTTGAGCTTGATGAGCCAAGATAAGCCTTTCTCTGGAAGGGTCACACGCATCAACATAGCTTCTCCACCACCGCTTTGTTTCATTGATTGGCACACTCAGTTTGAAGGTGCGTTGCTATAGCTCAACCTTATTTGCGCCTGTCTTCGCCACAAGGTTGTTTATGTAAAGCCATGCATCAATTGAGGCGCCGCAGTCACCCCACCACCCATCAAGGAAGTCATAGCTTAAAAGTCCTCTTTCGGCGTATGCGTTGTTGACATCCGTTATCTCAAATTCGCCCCTCTGTGAAGGCTTGAGCGTCTTGATGATCTTGAACACCTCTGGGTCGTAGAAGTAAATCCCTATGACTGCGTATTTGCTTGGTGGCTCCTTTGGCTTCTCGATGATGCGCACAATCCTATCGCCATCAAACACTGGGCAACCGTAGTCCTGAGGGTTTGGGACTTCCTTCAAGAGCACCATCGCGCCTCTCTCCTGCTCAGCGAAACGCCTGACATGCTTGATTATGTTTCCCTCGATCACATTGTCGCCCAAGAAGACAACGCATTTTTCATTCCCGACGAAATCCTCAGCCAAGCTCAGCGCATGAGCTATCCCGAGTGGCTTCTCCTGATATGCGTAGTAGAGCGTTTTAACACCCATCTCACGCCCGTCACCGAGCAAGCGCGCGAAGTCGCTCGCATACTCGCCACCAGTCACAAGCATTATCTCACGGATGCCAGCCTTCACGAGAGCCTCAATCGGATAATAAATCATCGGCTTGTTGTAAACTGGGAGCAAGTGCTTGTTCGTGATCTTCGTCAATGGATAGAGCCTTGAGCCAGTCCCGCCAGCTAAAACTACTCCTTTCATTCGTTTGGTCACCTTCTACCAAGGCATTGCGCTGTTAGCGCTCACGGATAACTTTAGCGCGCTTCACACAATGAAGATGCATCATGCCCATGACATCAAATGGCGCACTAAACTAACAGTGTAGCCCTCGGTAGCAAACTGTATGGAGGTGGAGTGAGCGATGTCGCATCTTATCAAGCGCTGTAGTGCATGCCTTTCGTGTTTCATCTTCTTCCTCATCGTAGGGAGTGTATTGGTTATGGCTGACTTTGAACGAGGCGCTCCCATAAAGCCGGGTGATGTTGTTTTTCGCACAAGCTTTGATACACCTCAGGAACGAGAGGCATGGTCAAAAGCCGAGTTTGCCCAATGGGTGACAGGTTACAATGGGACAACATCGCTGAAAATCACGGTGCCGAAGGGGAAGGAAGAAGGTAGCTACATGGTTCGAGCGCCGATTGACCTGACGCCGTATCGTGGATGCCGTTTGTTTTTCGAATGCATGGCGAAGGCTGAGGATGTGACGAAGCCACCGCAACCGTGGTTGGGCGTTAAGTTCATGCTCCATTACATATCGCCAAGCCAAGGACCTTTCTGGAAGAACGAAGACAATGTCTATGGCACATTTGATTGGCGCAAGCTTTCATTCAGTGCACCGATAGCTCCCGACGCAACGCAGGGTTGGATCTACCTTGGTCTGCAAGGCAGTTCTGGGACGGCTTGGTTTGATGACATACGCGTGACCGTATGGAGGTTGCCAATCAAGCGCCCCGAGCCACCAAAGAACCCCAAACCACCATTCAAAGGACATGACTTGCCCCGCCTTCGTGGTGTCATGTCGCCAAAGCAGTTCAGGGAAGAAGACTTGCGCACCCTCGGTCTTGAATGGAACGCGAATGTGATACGCTGGCAGATATGTAGGAACTGGGGCAAGGTCGGAACAGATAGGGACTTGGATGAATACGATAGATGGTTTGAGGCGAAGTTGGAAGAACTCGATAAGGTGTTGGAGGCATGCCGAAGATACCGAATCTATGTCGTCGTTGACATGCACACACCACCCGGCGGGCGATATGGCAATCGTGACCTGGCGATATTCCATGAGCCACTTTACCAAGACCACTTCGTAAAGCTTTGGGAGAAGGTTGCGAGGCGCTACAAGGGCAACAAAGTGATATGGGGCTATGACCTCGTCAATGAGCCAGTCCAAAACACACCCTCGCAAGAAGGTCTCCCCGACTACCTTGGAGCACAAGTTAGAGCTGCAAGGGCTATACGCGCTATTGACCCAGATGTGCCAATCTTCATTGAGGCGAACGAGTGGTCATCACCAAACGGTTTCCGCGAGCTTGAGCCAGTTGATGTGCCGAATGTGATCTACCAAGTGCACATGTATGTGCCGGGAGAGTTCACGCATCAAGGCGTCGGCAGGAAATGGGTTCCAGTAGCATACCCGGGGAAGATCGGCGGTGTTGAGTGGAACAAGGAACGGCTGAGAGAGGTCTTGCAACCTGTGCGTGAATTCCAGCTCGCCTACAATGTGCACATCTATGTCGGCGAATTCAGTGCTGTCCGTTGGGCGCCTGGAGCAGCACAGTATCTCAGCGACTGCATTGAGCTTTTTGAGGAGTATGGATGGGATTGGACATATCACGCTTTCAGGGAATGGCATGGTTGGAGTGTCGAGCACGGCAGTGACCCAAACGATACCAAGCCATCAAAAGAGCCGACTGATAGAATGAAGCTCTTGCTCAGTTGGTTCGCCAAAAATGAGAAGCCAAGATGGTAGCCGTTCGCTTCGCGCTGGCGGTAAACGAGGCACAGTGGAGGTGATAAAGGTGATGCGAACAGCTTTTGTTACGATCGCTTTCGTCTGCCTCCTGTGTGCGTATGCGGGAGAACAGGTTGGCAACCCAGTGACGAATGGTGGCTTTGAGATCGTGGGCGCAGATGGCTTCCCAGTTGATTGGGAAGCAGTTGGTGGACCACCCGACAGCGAGATAGGCGTTTCAAATGATGCTCACTCTGGCAAGCACTCGCTCAGACTCCTACGCATCAAAGATACGAAAAGGGAGACGGGCTTAAACAGAGCATGGAAGGCATTCAGTGGCGAGCAAGGCGCGATGCTGTCGCAACTCAAAGGGGCGATCCTGTTCTGGTATAAGGCTGTGAGCGCAGTGGATAACGCAAGGTTGGTCTTCTATGTCATACCGATGAGTTCAAAGCCACTCGAAGACACAGGTCTCCCAAGGGCTTATTACACCGTCCCAAAAAGCCACATCGGCGATGGCAAATGGCATAAGGGCATCGTCGCATATGACTTCACGCAATCACCGAAAGTTAAATGGGTTCAAGTGGCACCACGAATTGTTGGTGGAAGAGGTGAATGGCTCTTGGATGACATCTCCTATGTTGAGCGCGCAGGTCCAGTGCCACAAATCCACGAGGTCAAGTTGATCGAGACGAAGGGGAAGGAAGGAGAGGAGTGCACGCTTAGAGTCAAAGTTAGAAACGCAGGTGACGAAGCCACACCTTTCACTGTTGAGCTTGTGCCCCCGAAAGGGCTCCGAAGCGACGATGGGAAGGCAAAGCAAACTCCGAGCGTTCAACCGGGCGATTGGGAAGAGGTTGAATTCCGCCTGCTTGGGTTGAGGGTCGGAAGAACGAGCGTGCGCATATCAGTGAAACATGGTGAATGGGTGGACGAAAGCGAAGTTGGGCTGTCGCCAAAGCTTGAGGCACGCATGTTGCGCCCGGAGAGGTTCATACTGCAACCGAACGAGGAGTTCATGCTCAGCGCCATTGTTAAGAACGAAGGCACTGCATGCGCTGATGGCGTCACAGCGTCGCTACAAAACCTTGAGGGCATAAAACTGCTTGAGCCAGAGAAGAAACGCTTCCCGCTGATAAGACCGGGCAAGGAAGCAATCGTTTCTTGGAGGGCGAGAGCAATAAACGAGGAGATGCTTAACGCTTCTGTTGAGGCGAAAGTGGACTTCATGGGCGAGGAGAAGACTATGAGGGCGCAGATGCTCATCCTTCAAGGTTCTGCTCAACTAAGAGATTTGGCAACAGGTGATGGTCCATTCAAAGCCACTGTGAAGGCAACGAGCATAGTTGGCTTGCAGAGCAAGCATGCAAGGCTAATCTTTGTGCGCACAAAATTCGGCTACGGCATGGCATCGCTTCAAGTTCGTCGCCACACAGGTTGGGAGACGGTTGGGAAAATACCATATCTTGCAAGGCTTGTGTTCGTCCCACCAAATGGCGAGAGGGTTGAGAGATTGATCTTCGGCGAGGCGGATGTTGAAGGGAAAGCGCTTGTGATAAGGTCGAAGTTCGCCGACGCCTTCGGTGGCGACTGGGAAGTTGTGGGAAGATTTGAACTGACAAAAGATCCCGAAGTATTCTCAGCCACTTACATGCTAACCTGCGATGAGCCAAGGCAAATTCTGATATTTGAAGGACCGATGGTTTATGTTGGTGAGGGTTCATTTGGCGCAAAGAAAGACGAAGCCATCTTCCCCGGGCTTGAGTGGCTCGTCAATGACGAGGAATCTTCAAACTCGCTTGACATAGCACCGGAGCACCCAGATAGGGTTCGCTATGTGCCTCACCCTAACAAGGTCACAATACCAGCAGTCGGGATACACTTCAACGGCGTAACTGTCGGGTTGATGTGGGATATGCTTCAGCGATGGGATGGTGAGAACACAAGACCACTTGTTTGCTTTGCCTCACCAGATTGGTTTGAGGGTAGGAACTCGCACCTTGTTGGTCTCTTCTTACCATCGTTCCCATGGGTTGAGGAGAACAGGAGGGAGGCTTCAAAGCCATACGAGTTGAGCCCTAAAAAATCACTCACATTGCGTGCTGAGTTAATCCTCGATGGGGATGCAAAGGGCGCTCTATCGGTTCTCGAGAAGTGGTTCTCCTTTTACGGTGTCATAGAGCCTCTATCGCCACCACATGGCTCTTACGAAGCTGAGGTTGCTTTCTCAACGAGGGCATATTTTGAGTCCCTTTGGATACCACAGGAACGAAAGTGGTGGACCTCAAAAGGTGGTAATCCATTGCTCAGCCAAATGGCTAAGCCTCCACACTACCTCTTTGACCTCTACATGGCATCGGTTATCGTCGCTGATAAAGCGCTCGCACAAAAGTGCAAGCAGTTTGCCGATGAGGTGATGCGTGAGACACCAAACCTAAGACCAATAGGGTTGGACGAGTTCGGTTTCACATGGGGCGAGCCTTTGAGCCAAATCATCAATGCCACTGGTAGGATAGTTTTGCTCATCGATGAGCAAAACGAAGACGGGACTTGGAGCTTCAGGGCAGTCAAGAAAGCGCCTGCGGGTGTCTTTAAGGGGTTTGACTATAGGGAGTTGGGTGAAGACGGTGCAGTTGAAGTTGGCACATGCGCAAGGAGAGCATATGAGGTGCTGAGGTTCGCAAGGATGACTGGCGAAAGGAAAGCTTTGGAAGCCGGTTTGAAGGCGCTCAAGGCGATGAAAAAGTTCAATGTCCCGAGGGCTGCGCAGGTCTGGGAGATACCAGTCCATACGCCAGACATCTTGGCTGCTTCGGATGCCGTTGATGCGAACATTGAAGGGTATCTGGCGACGGGAAATAAAGAATGGCTTGAGGAAGCAAAGAGATGGGCATTCAGAGGGCTACCGTTCGTTTACTTCTGGAATGTCCCTGAACTGCCATTCATGAGGTATGCCTCAATACCTGTGTTTGGGGCTACATGGTTCAAGGGGAGTTGGTTTGGTAGGGCAGTCCAATGGAATGGGTTGAGATTCGCTTACGCACTGCTCAAGCTCTCCGACTACGATAATTCATTCCCATGGCGCAGGGTGGCAGAAGGACTAACGGTTAGTGCTATGTATCAACAAGACCAAGAGGGAGAGGATGTTGCGCTGTGGCCAGATTCGGTGAGCCTAATCACTGGCAAGAAGGTCAAATGGGTTTTCTCACCAGCGCAGATTTTAAAGTGCGTTTACAAGCTCATCGGCAGAGACCCAGAGCCTGCTACGAAAACGATCGTAGCAAACGGTAACGAGATACGCATCACAACAAGGGGTGAGATAACTTCCGCATCAATTGAAGGTGGCTCGCTAAAGCTCTCGTTGAAGTATCCAACTGGGCAACGAGGACAGATAGTCATCTTCGGGCTTAAGTCGGGGGCGAATTTCTCAGTTGATGCTAATGGGGCGAAACTGCAAAAGCTACCTAAGTTGAGCGCTGACAAAGAGGGTTGGTTTGCGTTGCCAGCATACTCGGCGCTACTTGTAGCGCTCCCTCAAGGTGACAGCGTGAAGTTAACGATCTCTGGCTTTGAGTTACGCCCACCATCGCTCATCCCGAAGCATGTGAGCGAACTAAGGTTTGAATTTGAAACCGACATTGAAGGTTGGCTCGCAGCAAACGATGTGACAGACTTTGATGTTTCAGACGGTTGTATGAGTGGCGTGGCTATCGGCAATGACCCATACTTGATCAGACCGAATGTTAGAATCCTCGGAGACGATTGCAAAAAGATCCGCATAAGGATGAGCGTCACTGGCGGGACTTCAGCACAGTTTTACTGGGCAACGGAAGATTCACCTCAGTTCAGCGAAGACAAATCAATCCACTTCAAAGTGCTCCCAGATGGGCAATTCCACATCTACGAAATCGATGTAGGCTCACATGCGATGTGGCGAGGCAAGCGGATTAGAGCCATAAGACTTGACCCAACAAGCGCCTCACCAAACGCCTCGTTCAAAGTAGATTGGATTAGAGGGGAAAGGCAATGAAGCACCTCTGTAATACCATTCAACTCTGGATTCAAGAGGTTGTTTATGGAGGTGGTTCAAGTGCAGAACATTTTGAACGCGCTATAATGGAGTGGGAGGTGAGGGCTCATGTCACATGGAGAAGAACGAGAGGGTAAAGGACCAAGTGGATTTTGTGTCTGCCCAAAATGTGGCTTTAAGAAACGGCATGTAGCAGGGACACCTTGTAGAGAAGAGAAATGTCCAAAGTGTGGGACAAGGATGATGAGAGAAGGAGGTTGCTATCACCGAGAACGCAGTAGAGGCTGTCACAACCATCATGAACCCACTGAGGGAGGTGATTAGCATGTTTGGATATGGAGGAAGAAGATGGCGCCGTTGGTGGTCATGGACAAGACCAGCCGTTCCTCCAGGCTACACATATGTTGGACCCTGTAGGTGTGGGTGGGGACCTCACGCGTTCTATCAAGACCCATCTGGCAGAATTGTTCATGCCTGGCAAGTTTACGGGTGGCAAACCCCACCAACACCTACAGAAGAGGATATAAGGGCCGAGGTCGAAAGGCTAAAAGAGACGAAGAGCCAGTTGGAGAAACGGATAGAGGAACTGGAGAGGAAGCTCAAAGAGAAGGAGAGTTAGAACACTACGCGAGAATTCTTGAGCACATTGCTTTGCCATTCAAGCCTCATACGAAAGTGAGGGCAAATGGAAGTAGAGCCACCTCCAAGACCCGAATACAAAGTGCAACCGCATCCGAACTACCCTCCAGAAGAAGGGAGATACATTCGTGGCAACGATTACTCACCCGTTGCAGTCGCTGTCGTTTTGAATTGCCCACCTGAGGAAACACCCAAGGAGATAGAAGCGCTCGTTAGGCTGCGATAGAAGCAGGCGCTGCACTCGCAGGGACTGTGCAAACGGAGAACATAGGGCTCGAAAAAATAATCTGCAACATCGTGGCTAACCCAAACATAAGGTGGCTCATCCTCGCAGGACCAGAGTCCGAAGGTCACTTGACTGGGGAAGCATTGAAAGCGTTGATGGAGAACGGTGTTGATGAGAGAAGACGCATCATAGGGACAAACGCACCTCACCCATTTCTGTTCAATGTCCCGATTGAGTTCATCGAGCGATTCAGAAAGCAACTTCGCTTGATTGACCTTCAGTTTGAAGGTAACCCCGATGTGATAAGGCATGCGGTATGGTGTTGCTATCAGGAACAGCCAGTTGAGTTTCGTGGCTACTTGCTGTATGACCCGGGCGTATTCCCAGAACCACCATTGAGTGGCACGATAACATGGCGTATAACACAGCCTTGGGGACAACCAGAGTCAGAGGAAGAACGACAAGCAGTGGAAAGAGCGAAACAGCTCATGGAGATGCTGAGGAGAAGGACGCAAGGCAGAACTTGACCGATGCGCAACAGTCAAAACAAGTTTCGTCTGGGGAGGCAATGAGCCATGTCACTGATTTGGTCGCTTGTGAAAGGCGGTTTGCTTGCCCTTGAAGATTATGTCGCACACTACGGCTGTGAG
>JBGOEK010000029.1:0-25653 GCA_041537945.1 Candidatus Thermosaccharophagus yellowstonensis | reverse complement strand
ATAGCTAACAGAATCCCACACAAACCAATTCCAGTTCTCTGGGTCAGCAACTGGTGGCATAGTGCATCCTACTAAAGCCCAAGGAAGGTTAGCGCAAGTCCATTGTAAATCCCCAAAAAGCCAAACTTGAGGCTCATGTTCCTCTGTCAATTCCTCAATCAAGACATAGTCAATCTTGAAAGACACAGGCGTGCCACCTTTGTATCCTGCAATGAAATGAAACCATGGCGCTGATACTGTCCCAGAGGTTGTGCAAACATGAGGTTTATCATCTGTCAAGTCAGGGTCCCAAACCGCATGCAAAGAAACCGCAATCTCAGGTTCGGGCATTTGTTGCATGTATTCCTCGGGTGGCATGTATCCCTCGGGCGGCGTGTATCCTTCGGGCGGCACATATTCGTATCCTTCGGGCGGCATGTATTCATCAGGCATCATGTCTTCGTAAGGTGGCACATACTCGTATCCTTCGGGTGGCATGTATTCATCGGGCATCATGCCTTCGTAAGAAGAACCAACGCAAGCCTCAACCTGTGATTGATCTTGAGATTGAGAAAAAGATACAGCCAAAAAAGAGTGAGCGAGTAAGAGGCAAAGGAGAAGACAGAGTTTGGTGGAAAGAAAATGCCTTTGATTCATCCCTTCCTTAACTTCGCCCTCGTGGTAATTTGGTTGCCATCATGTATGATGCCTCATGAGGGTTTGAATGTAAAGGGTTCTTGTCACCAACCTCTTTGCGCTAACCTTTCTTCCTCACGAAGCTTCCTTATGTCAATCCCTGCCATTGCTTCGCCCAAGCCTCGAGATACCTCGGCGAGTATCTCAGGACAGTCGTAGTATGTGACCGCATCAACTATAGCCTTTGCCCTCTTGTATGGATCTTCGCTCTTGAAAATGCCTGAGCCAACAAAAACTGCCTCTGCTCCAAGTTGCATCATCAAAGCTGCATCTGCAGGCGTAGCTATCCCTCCCGCTGCAAAGTTAGGAACTGGAAGCCTGCCTGTCTCAGCCACCTCAAGAACAAGTTCGTATGGCGCACCCAACCTCTTTGCCTCTGCCATCAACTCTTCCCTCGGAAGACTTTGCAACCTTCTAATCTCGTCCATAATCGCCCTCATATGCCTAACTGCCTCAACAACATTCCCAGTCCCCGCCTCACCCTTCGTGCGAATCATAGCTGCCCCTTCTGCTATCCGCCTTAACGCCTCTCCCAAGTCCCTCGCACCACAAACAAATGGCACCTTAAAACGATGCTTATCTATGTGATGCATTTCGTCTGCTGGCGTTAAGACCTCGCTTTCATCAATGAAGTCGACGCCAAGCGCTTCAAGTATTTGGGCTTCCACAAAATGCCCTATACGGCATTTAGCCATAACAGGTATTGAGACAGCTTCCATTATCTCGATTATCTTCTCAGGGTCTGCCATCCTCGCCACTCCTCCTGCAGCCCTTATGTCCGCAGGCACTCTCTCAAGCGCCATTACTGCAACCGCTCCAGCTTCTTCAGCTATCTTCGCTTGCTCAGCATTCGTGACATCCATGATTACACCGCCACGAAGCATCTCAGCCAAACCAACTTTCACCCTCCATGTAGCCTTATCAATCGGCATACCTTTATCGCCTCCTCAAGCGAGAGAGTTTCATCACTTATAGAGTATGATGCAGGCAGGTTCGCTTTCAAGTCCATAGCATACTCGTTCCTTCCTCAAGACTGCTCACATGAGCGGTAAGTTGCATCACCTCTTCGTAGAACTTCTCATCGTAGTCCCTTGTGCGTATAACTACGGGCATTGGCACTGCATGCCCTATGACGAGAGCTTGTTGTTTTGTTTCCAAGCTCGCAAGGATGCTCCTCAGACCAGAGCTGTTGCTCACGCCTGTAAGGACGGCTGAGATGTCTTTTTCATCATTCAGCTGTGCCACGATCTTTGTCCCTATCTGTGACATTATCTCGTCATCGATATCCGACGGGCGCTGATCAACGATCAACAGGCTCACATAGTATTTGCGCATCTCCCTCGCTATCGTCCCGAAGATTGTTTGCCTTGCAGCGTTGGGGTTGAGGAACTTGTGAGCTTCCTCTATGACGATGATCAACTGTTTTGGTTCATCCTTTGGGTCTTGCGTTGCAAGGTAGCGCTCAGTCTGCTTAACATATTCCTCGTGTATGCGCCTTGAGATTATGTTTGAGACGAGGAGGTAACAAAGCATGCTTGATTGCTGACCGAACTCAAGGACGATGTGTTTGCCTTCACGGAGGTATCTCATGATGTGCTCAATAGCATCAACCTCTGGGCGCTTGTCTGACTTCACAAGGAATGGGAACCGCTCAAGCCTCTTGAGCTTCCTGTAGAGTGCAGCTATTGATTCTGGGTGTGCACCAAGCTCTTCAGCGAATGTCTTCAGCGGGAATGGATCATCAGAATCTGGTGAGCGGTCACCTCGTGCGAGCAATTCCTCAAGCCAGTGCGCATGATACTTTGCGTAGATCAAGTAAGCTGCTTCAATCGCTGTTGTGTGGAGACGCAGTTCATCTTGCAGTGGTGCTATGTCTTCAACCTGAATGCAATCAAAAGGTATGAAGACTTCAACATCTGGTGCAACGCCCCTGCGACGAGTTGACTGTGGGTCAAGGCTGAATATGGCGACTTGGTTACCAAAGAGCTGTTTCAAGCCTTTAACGAATGTCCTCCTACCTTCCTCAGCTTCCTTCTGACCTGACCAACCATATTCGCTATGCATGTCAAAGATGAGTGTTACAGCGATGCCACTCCTTATGAGCCCGCAAAGGACAAGCCTTGTTAGGAATGTCTTTCCAGTTCCAGTCTTCCCGAATATGCCAGTTGAGCGCTCAACGAAGCGCCTTAAGTCAATGCACACTGGCGTCTCCATATCAAGCGGTGTGCCTATGTTGAAATAGTGCTTGTCTTCGGACTCGCTCCCAAATATACGGCTCACATCTTCTTCAACCGCTTCATACACTGGTGAGAAGTGTGGCGGTATGCTCTTAACAGGGCTGGGTGAGACTTTGGCTTTAGTCTGTTTCCTCGGTAGCGTCAACATCGGGCGAAGCGTGACTGTGACATATGTGCTTGTTCCACTGAGCACATCTCGCATTATCTTCTCGTCGGGTGATGGCGGATTTTCCAAGATGCTGTGGTGCGTTGCATCAAGACGCACATCGGTTATGAGTGAGAAGAAATCAAACATGTCGCCTTCAACTACGACGAACTTGCCCGCCTTTATCTCCTCTGGGGAAACATCGGGGTTGAGCTTCATCTCCAACCCTTCAACAAGGGAACCCTTCGTTATGAGCCCAAGTTGCTTTCCCCTCTTTGGCTTCGGCTTCTGTCCGTCATCTGGCTTGCGCATACTTAATCACCTGTTCGCAACACCGAAGGCGTCATCAAATGCCGTCGATGAAACGCCCACAACTCATGATGGAGCGCTCATCAAGTTCCTCCTTTATTCGTTTCATCAGCGAGTGCGTTTTCACACTGCGTCCCCACACTGGCACTAACTGCTTGATGTGCGATGGTATGCGCTCAATAAAAATATTGCCACAAAACGATTCAGCAACTCCGACGAGATGCCATGCCAGTTTGACCGCCACATCATCGGGACATTCGACAACACTCGCATAGAGGATGCCATCAAGTGGGTGCGATATGAGCTTCGTTTTAGCGATGCCAAATCGATTGGATGCGTTCTTCACTTCTTCACGAATGCGAATGAAATGTGTTGGGTTGAAAGTCAGCCTCACATGCATCTTCGCATTCGGCGCTTGTTGGAGGGAGCGCAATATGGAACGGATGCCTTTTGCTTCTTCACCATCGGCGATGTTCGCTAAAATGGCGCCATGCTCAACGCTGGCTGTTTTGAGCAAGTCAATTTGATAGTTGACGGCTTCGCGGAAGTCGTCAAAGCCGATGAAGAGGAGGAACATCTCATGTTGCTCATGAGCGCTCTTCAAGATGTTAGCCAACTGAGGTATCTCGCTCATGTCACATTCAAGAACCATGACAGTGCTCGGTTGAAGTTCGCCAAGGACGATGTAACGCATCATCACCTCAACGCAGTTTGTGTCCTTGAGCAAAAGCGTAGCTATGGCGCTGTGCTCAGGCAGTGGGAGGAGACGGAAAGTGGCATGGGTTATAACGCCGAGCGTTCCATAAGAACCAGCATACAGCCTTACCATATCATAGCCAGCCACATTCTTAACCACCTTCCCACCAAACCTCGTCAGCTTGCCATTCGGTTGCATGACACTCAAGCCAATCAGCCAATCCCTTACAGCACCGTATCCAAAGCGCATCGTCCCAAACGCATTCGTTGCCACAACGCCACCAACTGTGGCTATGTCGTCCTGTGGGGGGTCAACCGGCAGGAAAAGCCCGTGCGAGTTAAGTAGCGCTTGAAGGGATTGCATGCGCACACCTGCCTCAACCGTCACCACCATGTCAGAGGGCGAAAATTCAACCACCTTCCCGAGCCCCGTCATATCAATGGCGACATCAAATCCCTTCGGGGGGTTGCCAATGTGAATTGCGGTGCCAGCCCCAAACGGTATCACCTTGAAGTCGTTCTCGAAAGCGACCTCAAGTATGTCGCTCAACGCTTCAACTGATTTAGGCTTTATAGCTACCTTCGGCGTAACGCCGTCAACTGCGTATCGTTCCAATCGCTCACAAACCTCCGCATCACGAATATGCTCAAACTTCGCCATGATGCTATCTACAGCCATTGCCACTCACCTTGCTCTAATGCGCTCACCTTATGGCATGATATCACATGGTCTGTTAGATGCACCACATTTTTGTCGCCTTGATGCTGTGCGGTTGCGACAGAATTTATGATGGCTAACTAAGCCGATCGTGGTTGCATGAAACTTAACCATCAGGAAGGTGAGGGGAGAGGTGACAAGGACACTTTTGGTTGGCATCTTTCTTGTTGCAGTGCTAACTGTTGTGACAGTCGTTTACATCGTCACTCGCCGTCCCAAAGCGAAGGTGAAAGAAGAGATACCGATGGTTGATGTGGTTGTTGCGAACTCATATTTGCCTCAAGGTCACCCTATCACAGCGAGGCAAATTGAGCTCAAGAAGATTCCAATGACGCAAGTCCCTCAAGATGCTGTCAGGAAGGTTGAGGAAGCCGTCATGCGCATACCGATTCAACCAGTCGCTCAAGGCGAAGTGCTACGCAAAAGCATTCTCCTTGTTTCGGGTAGCATTGCCCGAGGCTATCAAGTTCCAGTTGGCAACAGGGCTATCGCCATCTACCTCAGAGCGCACGAGTCAACCGCTGACATAGTCATGCCGGGTGACATCGTTGATGTTTTTGCAGTCTACGAGTTCACGAGCGCAACTGGTGCAAGGTTGACTCGTAGCAGTTTGCTCGCGCAAGCTGTCAGGGTGCTCTCCGTTGACGAGATAGTCGAAACTGGCGAGGCAACACCGGTGCGTGTGACGGAAGCTCAAGGGACACAGCAACAGCAAACTGAACAGCAACAATCGCAGGCTACATCGCTAACTCGCAAACCTCAGGTGACGATGAGGCGGGTTGTTTTGAGCGTCACTCCAACTCAAGCCCAAAAAATACTGAGCGCCATCCACGCTGTGAACGCGAGGATTGATATCGCTATCAGAAACGAGACCGATACATTCATGATCCCAGTCGTTGAGGAGCAAAGGAAGGTTCAGGTCAGCTCTGTGGCACCGATAAAGCGCGTCGCTAAGCCACAAGCAACACCAAAGAGACAGATCATAACCGCTGTGAGTGTTCCAGCTGTCCCACCAGTTAGGACGATCACAGTCTATCGCGGGACTGAGAAGGAAGAGGTTGTTCTCCCGCGCTAATTCACAAACTGTGGCAGGTGTGAGTGAGGAGATGTCCAACGGTTATACTCGTCCACCTGTAACGGTGCTCCTTGGGCTCGTGAGGCGAGAAGATCAAGCCATATTCAAAGCTGCAACTCGCCTCCCAAACCTTGAGCGCCAACTGCGAATAGTTGGGTTGGCTACAACGGCAACAGCGCTGCTCGATTTGGCGAGCATCAAAGCCCCAGATATCATCGTCATAGACGCAGATGTGCCAGAGCTGAATGCCATAGCCATCGCGAGGGAACTCATAGACAGGCACTCCGATGCAGCCATCATTTTTGTCTCGGACGAGGAATCGCCAGAGAAAGTCGACGAGGCAATGAGGGCAGGCGTTGAGGAATATTTTGTGAGACCGCTTGATGCAGAGCTCGTCGCAAAACACCTCATCGAGATAGCGGAGGTTGTTGAGAGGAGGCGGACGAAGAAGGAGAAAGAGCATGTAACTGTGGAGCCGATAGAAGAGGAGTATCTGCAAAAGTATCGTGTTATAGCTCTGACAGCTGCGAAGGGCGGTGTTGGCAAATCAACGATAGCTGTAAACCTCTCAATAGCGCTCGCTCAAGAGGCGAAGGCGAAAGTGGCGCTGGTTGACTTGCACATCGGTGATTGCGCAGTGCTTTTGAATGTCAATCCGAGGCTTAGCTTGCAAAGGCTCCCAGAACAGCTTGATGAGATAGATGCGACTCTATTGCGTCCATATGCAGCAACTCATGAGAGCGGTGTTTCAGTTTTCGCGTCGGCAACGAATGTGAGCGAGGGTCTGCCAGAGCCATTGAGCTTTGAGAAAGTGGAAAAGCTTGTTGAGGTTTTGAAAGGGGAGTATGACTACATCGTGCTGGATGCCCCAGCTGTCACTTACTCAAGTGACTTGGCTCTTTTCGCCCTCGCAGACATCATCGTCGTCATCACCGTCCCGTGGGATGTGCTATCGCTCAGGGTCACTGCAGCGTTGATAGAGGCGCTTCGAAGAATCTACAATGTCCATGAGAAGGTGCGCATAGTCGTGAACAGGGCACAACAGAAGGTCACAACTGAGGTGCCAGACAGCAAGATAGAAGAGCGCTTAGGCATGCCGATATGGGAAAAGATACCGAACGCAACGAGCATCATCATAAGCTCAATCAACAGCGGGATGCCTTTTGTCATCTCACATCCAAACAGCGAAGTAAGCATCGCTGTGAAGAGGCTTGCCCGCAGACTTGCTGGTTTGCCAATTCAAGTGCAGAAGCAAAAGCGCTTCTTGTTCTTCTAAGACCACAACCCACCTTCGTGATAAGCTCAGGTGAGCGGTTTTGTTTTGGCGTAGGAAGTCACTCTCAAATGTCGAGCTTGGAAGGCTCGCCGAAAAGAGGGCGGAGAAGTTCCTCCGTGGTCATGGCTACAAGATACTCCACCGAAACATGAGGCTAAGGCATGGTGAGATTGACATAGTAGCCGACCACAAAGGCACGCTCGTCTTCGTTGAAGTGAAAGCCCGTTCAAGCGACGAGTTTGGGACGCCAGCGGAAGGAATAAACGAGCGTAAAAGGAAGCGCTTGACCAACCTTGCGCTTGAGTATATCGCAAGGTATGAAGACGGATGGCGTGATTGCAGGTTTGATGTCGTCGAAGTTTACATGAGCCGAAACGGTAAGGTGAAGCAAATCAACCTCATACAGGATGCCTTTGATGCACAAGATTAATACGACATGGCTGGTGATGTCAGATGATAAACGCATCAACTAAATTCATCGCCTTGATCGGCGACCCAATAGAGCACTCAATGACGCCCGTGATACAGAACGAAGCGCTTGAGGCGCTCGGCTTGAATGTCAGAAACATCGCCTTCAGGGTTAGGCGCGAGGAATTCAAAGAGGCAGTATATGGCGCTAAGGCTTTGGGCATCTTGGGGTTGATGGTGACGATACCACACAAGGAAACTGCAGCGAAAATAGCTGACGAGCTTGACTGGCTTGCTTCTCTGACTGGGAGCGCAAACTTGCTCCACTTCTGCAACGACAAGATCAAGGGCTACAACACCGACGGGTATGGTGCAAGCCAAAGCCTCAAAAACGCTGGGGTTGATGTGGTCGGTAAGAAGGTCGCCATAATAGGCGCAGGGGGCGCTGGAAGATGCCTTTGTTTCCAGATGCTTTTAGATGGCGCTGATTGTGTCCATGTGTTCAACAGAACTTACGAAAAGGCTCTACAACTCGCCGAAGAGGTAAAGCGAAAGCTACCACACGCAAACGTGTATGCGCATCGGCTGGGTGTGGAAGAGTTGAGAGATGTCTTAAGCAATGTTGACATACTCATCAACGCTACTTCCGTTGGGATGCACCCGAACGAAGACGACACACCAGTTCCAAAGGTATGCCTCCATCGGCACCTCGTTGTGTTTGACATCGTCTACAACCCGCTCGAAACGAGGCTACTCAGAGAAGCAAGTGAAGTAGGCGCTATGACCATAAACGGTGTAGACATGCTCGTCTACACTAATGTGAAGGCGGTTGAGATATGCGTTGGAGTCCAACCGTCGTTTGAGCTGATGAAACAGCGCTGTCTCCAAGAGCTAAGGAAGAGAGCGCTTCATTGAACCTGAGTTGCTCTCGTTCACTCAATCCCTTTCTCAGCCATGAAGACGATCAAATCGGCGACCCGCAATGAGTAAGCCCACTCGTTGTCATACCAAGCTGTCACTTTAGCCATTCCTCCTGGTCCGATGAATGTGAATGCTGGATCGCCATCAACTATCGCTGATGCTGGGTCGCCTTTGAAATCGCTTGAGACACAAGGCTCTGGTTCATAGCGCAATATGCCACCGAGCCCTCCATCCTTCCACGGTGTCTTCTCGGCTTCCTTGAATGCTTCATGCAGTTCCTCGGTCGTTATCTTCTTGCTGAGGACGCAGTTCAGATCAATCACCGACACTGTCCCGACTGGGACGCGCAGCGCAACTCCGTGTAGCTTACCTTTAAGCTCTGGTATGACAAGGTGTATTGCCTTTGCAGCTCCAGTGGTAGTTGGGACAATGTTGAGCGCTGCTGCCCTCGCCCTCCTCAAATCCCTATGGACGAGGTCGAGGATGCGTTGATCATTCGTGTATGCGTGAACGGTTGTCATCAAACCGTATTCAATGCCGAACTTCTCATGGAGCACCTTGCAGACAGGTGCGAGGCAGTTTGTTGTGCATGATGCATTTGAAACGATGTGGTGCTGTCTTGGATCATACATGTTGTGGTTGACTCCGAGGACGAGCGTTATGTCTTCGCCTTCAGATGGAGCTGTGATGATGACCTTCTTTGCGCCTGCATCGAGGTGCTTTGCAGCAGATATTCTCGTCTCACCCTTCTCGGGGCGCGTGAACACTCCCGTCGCCTCAACAACTATGTCGATGCCAAGGTCACGCCAAGGTAGCTTCTGGGGGTCTTTCTCAGCAAACACTTTTATCTCCTTACCGTTGATGACCAAAGAGTCATCCTTAACCGATACTTCCCCTTGGAAGCGCCCGTAGTTGCTATCGAACTTGAAGAGGTGCGCGTTAGTCTTCGCATCCGCAAGGTCGTTTACAGCGACGAGCTCAACATCGTTCGGGTAGACTTCGAAAATGGCTTTAGCCACTTGCCTCCCTATGCGCCCAAATCCGTTTATAGCTACCTTGACAGCCACCTTCACTCACCTCCATTTAAAGGCTTGTGCTCTTTGGTATTGTAGCGTTTGCGCGCTGCATCTCTCTATGCTGAATGAAGCAGTCCCAACCCCTCTCCTTCAACCAGTTTGCCAAAACCTCAGCAATGGCAACCGAACGATGCCTACCGCCTGTGCATCCGATTGCAATTACTAAGTATGACTTGCCTTCACGAACATAACGAGGCAGGCAGAAGTCCATAAACTCAAACAGCATTCGCATGTATTCTCTGCCAACATCGTTCTCGAGGACGAACCTCTTCACCCTCTCATCGAAACCAGTTAGCTCCTTCAACTCTGGTTCGTAGTTTGGGTTTGGTAGGAAGCGCACATCGAACACTATGTCGGCATCGGTTGGCACTCCATACTTGTAAGCGAATGACATCACCTTTATGACCATCTCTCCTTTCCTTGTGGTCAGCTTCGTGAGCTGTTCTTTGAGTTCCCATGGTGAGAGGCGAGATGTGTTGATTACGAAATCAGCCATCGCCCTCAATGGCTCAAGTTGATTGCGCTCCATCTGTATCGCCCTGCGAAGGTCCTTCTCCCCATCCATCAATGGGTGTTTCCTCCTCGTCTCCTTGTAACGGTTCAAAAGCGTCTCATCATCTGCATCGAGGAAGAGGATTTGGAAGTGCACACCGCTACAGCGCAATTGATCGAGCATCCTGAAAAGCTCTGGGAAGAAATCGCCACCCCTTATGTCCACAACCAGGACGAGCTTTTCAATTGGTGGCGCTGCTTTGCCAGCGAGCTGTATGAGCGTTGGAATGAGTTGAGGTGGCAGGTTATCAACGCAGAAGTAGCCCATGTCTTCAAGGAAGTGGCTTGCGAGCGTCTTCCCAGCTCCTGACATGCCAGTCACTATGATGAGCTTTGGCACGGAGTTTGAAGAGCGATTGCCAATCATCTCTCATCTGCCCCTTTAAGCCATATGTTGCCAACAACATTTATTATGCTCATGGCGACTGTTGTGTAAAGCGCAGCTGAAAAGCTTCGCACCTTGAAACCGCTGATCAATCCGCTCATCCCGAGGGCAAAGAAGAGGAGGGCGTTGATGAGCATGGAGATGACCAAACTCCACAACCCAAGTGTAAGCATGTTTATGCCACCACTCATCAATCGCAGCACGAAGATCAAAGGACGGGCAAGAGCGCTTATGAAGCCGTAAACGAGCACGACGACAATGGCGCTGAGAAGACCGCTAATCTGCAAGCCATCCTTCAGCAACCATGCCATGAGATAAAGCCCACAGACATTTAAAGCCATCCGACAAAGTATCGCCCTCAAACTCACGCTCAGCATTCCCCCTTAACCATTTTCATCTCGTGCTCTATGAGCCTCCTCTTCAGCTCCAACCCGAAGCTGAACCCACCCAGTTCACCATCAGCCCTTACGACACGATGGCATGGTATGAAGAACGGGACTGGGTTTTGTGCCAACACCCTCCCGACCACCCTTGCGCCGTTTTTCAAACCGACAGACGCTGCCAAACTACCGTAAGTTACCACATCGCCCAATTTGACCTCTCGTAGCCTCATGAGCACCTTCCTTTGCAATTTGCCAAAGCGCTTTAAATCCACAGGCAGTTCTTTGAGGCGCTCATCATACTTACCGCCGAAGTAATTTACGAGCGCCTCCGCTGCGCTCTTGCTCAGACGCACCGCCTCTTCACTTTCGTCCTTCGGTGAAGCTCTCAGTGCCTCTTCTACTTCTCGCTTTGATTTCATCGGCATGGTCACCATAGCAATACCGTTGCGTGTTGCTACAACACCGATGTATCCCCACTTGGTCCTAACGATAGCGTGCGCCATCTCCTTCCACACTCCAAAAACTACCTAAGCGTAAGCTTCAACGAACGCCACTCTGGAAGCGTAATCTCACCCATCGCTCCCGGCGTGAAGTCGGCTGACTGGTGTATGCAAACTGCATAAGATGTTCTTCCTGGCTCAATGTGCAATGTGACACTGCCTTTTGGCTCCAACGCCAAGTAGCGGTGGTTTAACCTCATGCTCGCTTTATAGCTTGAAGCGTTTGTAACGGTGAACCTCACAAACTTCAGTGGGCTAAATGATTCAACCAAGTCGCTGTATGTCTTGACGAGCGCCTCGCCAGAGGACGATGGGACGAATGTGAGCACATAGCTGTGCCAGCCAAGCAATAGCACATACCCTGTCACACCGACACCACCATCAGGCTTCGCCCTGTATCGGTAAAGTGACGGTTGTAGCTCAAGCGTATGTTGAGCTCCGCTGTGAAGTCTTATCTCTTGCTCGCCAAGATGAACGAGCAATTCTTCAGGACAGCGATTCACCAGCGTCACAAGCACGCTTGGGGTTGTTGATGGTTTCCTCACCACAGTCAATTTTACCGAGTTCCTATGTTCCTTCACGAACTGCTTGAACTTCCTTTTCAGCTCCATACTTGTTGGGTTGGAACGCAAGGCTGTTGCGAGCACATACGCTGCTTCGTCAACCTGCCCACTGCCACGATATGCTTCCACAAGCCAACAGATGGCGCTTGCCCAGTTTGGGCGATACCGCAGTATGTCAAGGAGGAGCTTCACCGCATCTTCATATTTTCCGTTCGCTATCAATGCCCTCGCATACCAAAACTGTATATCAAACCGCCAACGCATCTTCGGTGCTACATCGCTTAGCTCCTGAAGCGCCCTATCATAGTCACCCTTTGCCAGCGCATCCAATCCAACCCTATATTTCGCTGTCACAGTCCCAATGAGGCGTTTGTATTGCTCAAGAGCCTCTCTGTGTCTTGGGTTTATCTTGAGAGCACCGTGATACCACCAAAGTGCCTCTTCCCAGCGCCCTTGCTCCTCCTCAAGCCGTCCAATCCAAACCATTGTCTCAACTGATGATGGCTTCCTTCGAAGCACTGACGCAAAACACTTTATCGCGTCTTCTGTGTTCCCGAGACGCATTTGAACCACACCGAGCCAAAACTGCGCTGGAAGGAAGTTCGGATGATTTGCCACGATGGTCTGAAGGGCGCTCTGTGCCTCCTTGTAATCTCCGCGCCTGTAGGCGTTGAGTGCTTCCTCATACCCTTCGGGGAGCAACCTCTTCCTCGCCTTGACAGCCCGCAACCTCTTGAGCCACTTCATCGTCTCCGTTGAGTTCGGTTTCTTTGAGAGCACAATCTGCCATTGCTGTTCGGCAGCTTCCAAATCGCCCTTGAGGTAATAACACATGCCCAGCCAGAAACGAGCCGACAGCAACTTCGGATCAACGACCACTGCTTCTTTCAGCTTGTCTATGGCAGAGTCATAGTCCTTTGAGCGATACGCATTTAAGCCATCTTGTAGGAGCTTTATCGCCTCCGAAGCGTCCCCAGAGGCAAAGGGCGAGCTTGCACAGATGATGAGGCACAACACCACTAACAGGCGTGATGCTTTTGATTTCATCTTGCCACCACCTCTCAATAATGCTTTGACGCAACAGCGCCTTATATGAATGCCTTAGCGACATCGTGTGCCAGCGTGAAGGTGACGCTAAGGGACAGTATGACGACCCAATGCGTGGATGGTAGCCCACATGGGAGCAGTTGTAAAACTGAGGCGCTCGTTTAAACAGAGCGTGTTACACTTACGAAATTGGTATGACTGCATTTTTGGGAGGGGTGTGCGCCTTGCGCTCCGAAGGAAAGGAAATCGTTGTGGGTGGGCTCTTCTGCGCAGTCGGTGTTTTACTGCCGATGCTGTTTCATGCGCTCGGTGTTGGGAAGACATTCCTACCGATGCATCTCCCGATATTGGTGCTTGGGCTTCTCGTCTCGCCACCAGTCGCTGCGTGTGGCGGTTTCATCACGCCGATCGTATCTTCATTCTTAACTGGCATGCCACCGTTTCCCACAGCTCTGCTGATGGCTGTTGAACTTCCCGTCCTCGGTGCAACTGCATCGTTCCTGCGCCGATACTGCAAGTTGCCTTTGCTCGTCTGCGTTTTCGGTGCGATAGGGGCACGCTGTCTTTGCGACATCGCTTTAGCATACACGGTCGCACCGTTGCTTCAACTTCCACCTGGTGCTTTCGGGGTTGCTTCGATTGTCTCCGGTGTGCCCGGAATCATCCTGCAGGTTGTCGCAGCCCCTCCAATCGTGATGTTGATTGAGCGAGGGCGGAGGCGAATAAGCGATGAGCGAGTTTGACATTGAGTTTGCAAGGGCGTTCCATGGGCATCTCGGTCCGTTCCTCGCACTCGGGATGCTCATAGGGGCGCACGCGATGAAGCTACTTAACGCAAGGAAATACTTTGGAGTGAAAGTCATCGTGCACTGCCCACCGAAACCGCCAGCTTCGTGCATGCTGGATGGGATACAGCTTTCAACTGGTGCAACATATGGGAAGCGGAACATTGAGCTCATACCGTCGGATGAGATAAAGGTTGAAGTGTCAAACACGGACACAGGGCAATGCGTTCATGTGCTCGTCAGGTCGCAAGCTGTTGAGCGTATGCTATCTTGGCTTAAGGAGCTCGGTGAGGAGGGCGCTGCTATGAGAGTCCTCTCATGCGGTTTGGAACTCCTTGAGGTCATCAATCGGTGAGAGGGTAGCGAAACATGTTTCACATCCCACAACCATCTGCGAACGGTTTGAAGATTCACGCGCAGGTCAAGCTCCTCATGGTGTTCTCGTATATCATCGCCGTTATCATCTCATCGCCAAAGGGCTACTTGGCATGGGTAGCGTTCGGCATGCTCATCATGTTAATGTTCATCTTGTGCAGGGTGAAATTGAGCATCGTGCTTGCGAGGCTTCTCACACTCATACCTTTCATCGCCCTCTGTGCGCTCGGCTTGCTCATAGGTGGCTCGGTTGATAGGTTCGTCCAAGTCGTGGTTAAGTCAACCCTCTGCGTGACTGCTATGACTTGGCTCTCGCTCACAACGCCATTCAGCGAGATAATCCATGCCATGAGAAAGCTACGAATGCCGAGCACCATGGTCACGATGCTTTCCATGCTCTACCGCTACATATTCGTGCTCGGTGAAGAGGCGTTGCGTATGCAGAGGGCTTTCTTGAGCCGTTGCCCGAGGAAACTCTCGCTTGCAGATGCAAGGTATATCGGGATGATGGTTGGCTCCCTCCTACTGCGTGCCTACGATCGTGCTGAGAGGATTCACATGGCGATGCTGTCACGGTGCTTCGGTGGGGAGATGAGGGTGATTTCAAAAGGGTCTCCAAGCGCACTTGAATGGCTTCTTCTTATCGCCTTCACCGCATTGGCGTTCACGCTCTCCGTAGTCATGAGGTAAACTGCATCGCTGGTTTCGGGCTTCACTCACTCATGGCATCATTAATTGCAAGCGACGCTGGACGAATGAAATGAGGGGGTGCGTTGGTGTGCATGATGAAGTTCTGACTGAGTTGGTCAAGCTGAAGGCTGTTGAGCTTGGTGCTGACATGGTCGCCATAGCACCTGTTGAGCGCTATGAGCATGCCCCAGAGATGATGCGCCCCCAGTCTCTCCTACCGAATGCAAGGTCAGTCATAGTCATCGCAGTCCATCATCCCGATGCATGTGTTGAATTGGGTGGTGAACCAACACCACACGATGTTGGACCTTACAACATTCAAGGTTCGATGAACAGCCTTCTCGACCACATCTCGTTTTGGCTTGGGCGCTTCATTGAGAGCATTGGATATGAGGCGATGCCACTTACAGCGACGAACATATGGCGCTACCGAAAATACAAATCAAACGAAACGGAGTTCGCTCCAGACCTCTCCAACATACACGCTGCGGTGGCATCTGGACTTGGCGAGTTCGGTAGGAGCGGGTTGCTGTTGACGCCAGAGTTCGGACCGAGGCAAAGGCTCTGCTGTATCGTGACGAGCGCACCTTTAAAGCCAGATGAGCTTTACAAAGGTGTCCCACTTTGCGACGGTTGCAACATGTGCGTGGAAGCGTGCCCAATGGACACATTCACAAAAGAAGCAGGAGAGGCAGTTGTGCGCATAGGCGAAAAGGAGTTCAAGTATATCGCCAAGAACAAGTGGAGATGCGCGTGGGCTGAGCACTTCGGGTTAAGCGTTGACTTGCCGAAGCCAGAAACCATTGATGAGGGCGTCATCTTGAGGATGCTTGATGAACATGGTGTCAGGGGCGGAGCGATGGGCTATTGCTTGCGTTTCTGCATGCCACCACATCTGCGATACCGCGATGAGGCGTATACCCGTGTTTGGCGCAGGAAGCGGATAGGCATCGGGCAGGTGCAGGATTCATCTGTGCGCAACTTGCATCTCCTGCTTCAGGTGAAGAACATCGCATTTAACGCGGGGGTCAATTGGGTCTCGGTAGCCGATGCAAGGAGATGCGAGGAAAGGGGAATCAACTTGCGTGACTATCTTCCAGATGCACAATCGCTTTTGATGCTCGCGATGCGCCTCCCGAAGTCCTTCATGGATGACGGTGGGAAGCCAGATGCTTTCGCGTTACATGCAACATCAATGCTCATGGACTGGGTTGAACTCAACATCGCAAGGATGCTTGAAAGGTTTGGCTATTCAGCGCTCGCTAAGTGCGGGATCAGCGCCGAGCACGCAGCCATCGCAACTGGCTTGGCTGAGCGAGGGGATTTTGCTAACTTGCATTCAACCGCACAAGCCTCGAGATGCATCATCACAAGTGCGCCATTGCCAAGCGGTTGCTGGGTAGCCGATAGAAGCATCGTTTGGAAGACAGCGGTGAAGCACGACATCACCGAGGAGTTGATTGGCTTCTCAAGGAGCAGGGGCGCAGATCTCGTTGGCATAGTAGACGCTGAAACTGTGAATGAGCTTGCGGATGTGGTGAGGCAACTCGTTGATGAGAGAAAGCTTGGTGAGTATGTGCGAGATGTCGGTAGGATACACGGCTGTGTTGTTCCCCAGATCGTGCGCACCGATTCGAAAGTGATGGGTGCAAACGGTTGGCTTGATGGAGCGCGCTCGGTCATCGTTCTTGGGCTCCACTACTGCGAAGCGAACTTGCGCTATGCTATGATGCCACCATCTGAAGCTGTAGGTCCATACGCATTTGCGAGCTATCAGGCAGTGAATGAACTCTTGCTGATAGCGCTTGATGTTGCTTTTTGGCTTGAGGCGAAAGGCTACAGGGCGCGCATAGCAACTGACTTGCTCGGCATAGGCATACCGACGCTTAGCCCACGGGGCTTTTTGCCCGATGCCAATGCCAATGCGCTCATAGGCGCACTCGCTGGCATTGGGTGGGTTGGATGGCATGGCGCTCTACTGACAAAGCAGTATGGTGTGGCACAGCGCTTGATCTGCGTCATCACCGATGCAGAACTCAAGCCTTCAAAGCCTCTTGAAGAGCGTTCACCGTGCGATTTTTGTGAGCGCCCTTGTGTCATCGCCTGTCCGACAGGGGCTCTCTCAAACGAGCCAGTCTCGATAGCGCTTTTAAGGACACGCCCAAATGATGCCAACGAGATCGTATGGCGCATGGGAAAGTTGAGCAGAAGGAGATGTGAGTGTGCGAAGCGATACGGACTCGTCGGCGAGGAAGGTCCAGCATTCATGGGTGATCTAACCAGAGTCACATTGCCAGATGGTGAGCCATCGGTTGATGAGGTTGCCGAAATGATGCGCCACAAAGACCCTATACAGAAGCATTGGATTTGCATTGTTGAGCGCTGTCTGCATGCATGCCATAACGAAGGTGCATGGAAAACCCGTTGACAAGGTCATCTTGGAGGACGAGGCTTCACAACCGTTTGCGACAGCGCTGAAGGAGGATAAAGAATGCATAAGTGGTTATCGCTGTGTGGCGATGCTATCATTAGTAGTGCCGTGGGCGATGGAAGGAAACTTTGCCACTGGAGGTGAAGCGACATGTCGGCGAAGAAGGTGCTGATGCTTGTTGGCGACTATGTTGAGGACTACGAAGTTATGGTTCCGTTTCAAGCTCTGCAAATGGTTGGGCATGTTGTCCATGCTGTCTGCCCAGGTAAAATGTCTGGCGAGAAGGTGCGCACAGCGGTCCATGATTTTGAGGGCGATCAAACCTACAGCGAGAAGCGAGGACATGATTTCACTCTCAATGCAACATTTGACGACATCAACCCACACGATTACGATGCCCTCATCATCCCGGGTGGTAGAGCGCCAGAGTATATTCGGCTGAACGAGAAGGTCATTGAGGTCGTGCGTCACTTCGCTGAATCAAACAAGCCCATAGCAGCGATATGTCACGGTCTCCAACTGCTCACCGCTGCCAATGTCATCAAAGGGAAACGATGCACAGCATACCCAGCCGTTGCTCCTGAGGTGAAGAACGCAGGTGGAGAATATGTTGAGGTGGCGCTTGACGATGCAGTTGTTGACGGCAACCTCGTGACAGCGCCAGCATGGCCAGCGCACCCGAAATGGCTCGCCGAGTTCTTAAAATTGCTCGGGACAAAAATTGAGCCGTAGCTACTTCGCTGATTTCCTACGGCTGTTTCCCTTTGCCTTCCCACTCAACGCCGTCTCATGTGTTCGAGTTGATGCAGTTTGAGCGGGCGCAGTAGTTGTTTGCTGTCCAAGCAGTATTGCTCTAAGGCGCTTTATCTCGTCCCTCAGTTCCGCAGCCCTTTCAAACTCAAGTCTCTGAGCAGCCTTTCGCATCTCTGCCTCAAGCTCTTCAATCTTGAGCGGGAGCTCATCAAGTGGTATTGCTGGTAGCGGTGGTGCATACTCAGCGCGCTTTTCAGCGACTTGATACGGTAGGACGATGTAGTCGTAAACTGGCTTCGTTATACTGCGGGGCGTTATGCCGTGCTTGCGGTTGTAGTCCTCTTGTATCTTTCGCCTTCTCCTCGTCTCATCTATCGCCCTTTGCATCGCTGGCGTTATTGTATCGGCATACATGATCACTTTCCCTTCAACATGCCTTGCTGCCCTGCCCATCATCTGGATGAGCGATGTCTCGGAGCGCAAGAAACCCTCCCTATCAGCATCAAGTATCGCCACGAGGCTCACCTCGGGCAAATCCAATCCCTCACGCAATAGGTTGATACCGATAAGGACATCATACTCGCCAGCGCGCAGGTCTCTCAATATTTCCGTGCGCTCAATCGTCTCAATGTCAGAGTGAAGGTAGTGTGCTTTAATTCCGAGCTCAACGAGGTGAGCGGTGAGCGCCTCTGCCATTTTCTTTGTGAGCGTCGTTACGAGCACCCTCTGTCCCTTTTGCACCCTCGCCTTTATCTCCCCGAGCAGGTCTTCAATCTGCCCTTTCGTTGGGCGCACTTCAACCTCTGGCTCAAGCAAACCAGTTGGGCGAACTATGAGCTCAACAACTTGCTCGCTCTTCTCAAGCTCATAAGGTCCTGGCGTCGCCGACATGAATATGACCTGATTTATTCGCTCCTCAAACTCCTCAAAAGTGAGTGGGCGATTATCGTAAGCCGATGGTAACCTCCATCCATATTCGACGAGGTTATACTTCCGTGACCTGTCACCCTCATACATTGCCCTCAGCTGTGGTATGGTCTGATGCGACTCATCAATGATCAGGAGGTAGTCCTCTGGGAAGAAGTCAATGAGCGTGTATGGTGGCTCACCCGGCTTTCGCCCATCGAAGTGGCGTGAATAGTTTTCGATGCCAGTGCAGTAGCCAGTTTCCCTGAGCATCTCCATGTCGTAGCGCACCCTCTGCTCAAGTCGCTGTGCCTCAAGTATGCGCCCTTGCGAGAGGAAGTATTGGAGGCGTTCCTTGAGCTCTTGCTCTATGCTCAAGAGCGCCCTCTCAATCCTGTCCCTCGTCGCAATGTAGTGTGATGCTGGATAGATGATGATGAGGTTTTTTCGCTCAAGCACCTCACCAGTCAACGGGTCAACAATAGTGATGTCATCGACCTCATCCCCGAACATGTCAACGCGAACTATCGTGTCTTCATCAACTGGGTGAATCTCAATCACATCACCTCTGACCCTGAATGTGCCCCTGTCAAGCGATATGTCGTTGCGTGAGAAGTAAAGGTCAACGAGGCGTTCAATTATCCTCTCACGGCTTATCCTTTCGCCTTTCCTTATCTGGAGCGTCATCTCTTGGTAGAGCTCTGGAGAGCCAAGCCCGTAAATGCAAGAGACGCTCGCAACTACAATGACATCTCGTCTCTCCGAGACCGCTTGAGTTGCTGCGTGCCTCAACCTGTCTATCTCATCGTTTATTGAGCAGTCCTTCTCAATGTAAGTATCGGTCTGCGGGATGTAGGCTTCTGGTTGATAGTAATCGTAGAAGCTGACGAAGTATTCAACGGCGTTGTATGGGAACAGCTGGCGCAGTTCCGCACAAAGCTGTGCTGCGAGCGTCTTGTTGTGGCAGATGACCAAAGTTGGTCTGTTCCATTTCGCAATGACATTGGCGATTGTGAATGTCTTCCCAGAGCCAGTCACACCAACAAGCGTCTGGAAGCGATAGCCCTTCCTCAACCCATCAAGCAGTTGCTTGATCGCCTTCGGTTGATCTCCTTTCGGTGTCAGGTCGGTGACAAGCTTAAAGCCTTCCATCAATGATCACCACTGCTGTTTGCGAGCACTCTAACACGAACTTTATCATCGGCACCGCTAATTCATTTTAGCCACATCAGTGACACTTGAAGCGAGCCGAAAATGCGTTGCCCAAATCAAGCTTAGCGAGATGGCTATGCGGAGAGCATAATTTGGATGGCTGAAATGTAACGCCTCATCACAAAACGGACTTCAGCTACGCAGGGGGTGGTTAGCGTGAAAGCGAGGATGGCAAAGCCTCTTTTGGTTCAGTGGTTGCTTTCAATCGTGCTCTTATGCGGACACACGCATGCCCAAGAACTCTCTCAAGCTCAACCTGTGTTTTCAGGCGAGTTGAGTGCTGGCTCAATGATGCAAGTGAAACTGCACCTCACTTCTGGCAAGCGCACATACTTGACGCTCATACCAATTGATGGCGATGCAGACCTCTTCGTTTTGCTCTCACCAGACGAGACTGTCGAGAATGCGAAGTTCAAGTCGACCTCGCCAGCGCTTGAGACAGAACGCATAATGCTCCCAGCTCAACAGCGCGACTGCGATGCAATAGCAGTTGTGCGAGCTGAGACACAAACTCGCTTCGTGCTTTTTGCGACATGGGTCTCAAGCCAACTTACGCTCACACCGCAAAAGCGTGTGGTAATCGCCGTTGACGCATACGAGATCTTAGGTTCTGGTGATGCACTCCTTGTTGCAATCACATTGCGCAATGCTACGCCAGCATGGTATGAGTTCACGCTCAAGTGCGAAGGGGACCTGCTCAAGAAAGCGAACCTGCCAAACCGCTTCATACTCGGACCTAAAGGCGAGCAATACATTGGCTGGGTGGTTCTCTCACCGACCTCGAAGCTCGTAGTGAGCGCCGAGAGGACAAAGCGCTCGGATGCTTTCCTCATAGCGGACATAGTAAGCAGAGCTATCGTTGGGACTGCACTCTCACCGAATTTAGCGATTGTGCTTGACGACCTGCTCGAAGACCTTGAACCACTAATGCCCGTCGCTGATGCGTTGAGGAGGGGCGATTGGAAGAAAGCAGGGAGCATTTTGATCAGCGTGATAAGGAAGAACCCGAAAACGCTCACTGCCCTCCATTCACTTCTCACCCGTTCTGGCATACGCATTCCGAAGGACCTGCTCAATACGAAAATAGGGCTCGGACTTGGCTCTGTCTCGGCAGTCATAACAGCCATCGGGGCTATGAAAGCACCGCAAAAAGAAGAGGTCATCATATCGGCTCAATAGCACCAGCTCAAATCCGAAAGTCCCCACAATTCCCCTCTGCCACAAAGGGCAGGATTAGCAAGAGTTTCTACGCTTCCCGCCCTAATCAAACAACCGAACCAATATGTATTTTCGTAAACATGAATGTAAATGATAGGTAACCAAGTAACTCTTTGATTCCTCTCCAACGATGGTTTAACTTAGTGGTCTTTGTGAAGGTGGGCGTGATTGTCCCAGATCTACACCCAATTATCGTTCTCCAATCGCATCAAAACACTTCATATATCCTTTCCCAATCTATCTTGACTTTCTCCTTATTCTTTTTCCACCAATCCCTCAAAAACCTTGCAACTTCTTTACGCTTCCTAGCATCTTCCAAAGATAACCAACTTAGTCGACCACGCCTGTATTCTTCAGGTAAATAGGGATCAAGAATTTTTTGGAGTTCTTCCAATGATTGGGCTCTTACCCCTCTCAAGGGATGCTCTAAAAACTCTATTAGCAACTCTACTACCTCAGGATCTGCACAACGAGCTAAGATAACAACCTCTTTTTGCCCTAAGGAAGGAATTTTCAATTGTTCCGCATGTTTGGGTTGAAGTTGGCGAATGAACTCCGCAAGCGGTCTTATTAATATGATATGAGGGCTCTTTTCTATTCGCCATAAAGCCCAATAAGCCATAGTCTTAGTGTGTTGACTTATGTTCTTAGCCAGCCTTTTTGAGGGATCAAGGGCTTTCTTGATGAGAGAATCATAAGCTTTTATCTCTTTAGGACTTAAAGAACGATGAGTAAAATCAAAGATTGTGCCCTTGAATTTGTAATCAAACATAGGTAATGAGGATTCCTCACTTATCTGACCATTTGCGATATTTAAAAGAAGTAAAACCATTAACCACAAAAGGTGTAATCTCAACATCCCTAACTCACCTCCGTAAGTTTCAATTCAAGGCATTCTTGCTCCCCGAATTGCGTTTATGTCATCTGGTTTCCATCGCCACGGTGTATTGACAACAAGTGCTTCTGATGCATCATCAAAAGGAGCCCACATTAAATCCTGAGGTTGTTCGGTGAAAGTATGGTCTAATCCGAATTGGTGTCCAATTTCATGGGCTACAGTCATAGCATAATCTCGGAATAGGTTAATCCTGTGTTGGGCGGCCTCGTCTCTGATTTGCTCGTAGCCCACTAAAGAATATTTCTGGTTCTATAGTAGATGTCTCTCCCGGACTATTGACCTCAAGATCAGGGTCGTTATCCGTATCGTCAGGTATAGGGTCTTGGTCGTTGCCTATACCTTGCTCTCCTGTCCACCCACTCTCATAAACTCCAACCACATAAACTACCCAATAGTCAATTGCTTCCTCATTCCCGCTCCCTCTCGTAGGAGCATGACCTTGAAGCCCTGTAAGGCAATATTCTCTACGCTCAGCGGCATTAACGAAGTTGTATTTCCACCATGTGGAAGTTTCTGAGTGAAAAGCATGGCGAAGCACTTCAACATATGCCTCTCTCATCGCTTCTCGCAATGCATCCAAAGGCGGGTCAGGTATATCACCCCTAAATGTGTCATCGGGAGCAAATTGTTGACCCTGAGGTTCTGAACCCATTGAATCCACTTCCACATACAACCTTCTCCAAATCGTCAACAAATCTGTTGCCCTGGCAGGTGGGTTTGTATCTGGCTCATTTCCCTCTGGAACCTTCCAGTCAAAGCCCAGTGAACTAACCCATACCCGCAAGGCATCCTCTTGGCTTCCTTGCCCGACATACATCGCATCTCTCACCCACTGTTCTAACGCCGCTGCTACCTTAAGGTTATCACCAGGTTAGAGAGGCAACAAAACGGTTACGAATGCTCGTCCTACCCCTTGAGCATTTGTCATTACAGGAATATCAATGTCACTAATCCTCCCCCATTTATCGCTTTGTGCTAAACCTTGCCCTTCAAAGCCACTTAAGCCCCTATTGTCACCGGGTCGGCAGGTGTCAAAAAATGGGTCATCATCATTGGCGTCAATAGGGCTTGTTTTGGAACTCGGGTCATCAGGGTCAAAGAGGCGAAGGTAGACAGTAAGATTTTTGTTAGGTTGGTCGTAAACCGTTACAACCACTTTGGCTCTTGCGTAAGCCCCTCTCTCATCGTTAGGAGGTAATTGGTCAGGGGGAACGAGCAAGTCAGGGAAAATCCGTTTGCCAATATTTGTGCCTGACTGTCCGTTGCCAGGATTGTTACCGAAATTTTGCCCCCGCCGCATAGGCATCCAAGCAATTTGGATTTTTCGTGTTTTCCAATCTGCACTCAACTCCAACGCGGGTTTAACTTGGTGGTCTTTGTGAAGGTGGGCATGGTTGTCCCATGCCCGAATCACAAAGTGATAACTCCGCTTTCTGAACAAAAGACACGGGCACCCGAACCAACACCCCATGATACACCCCATCCAAATTCGCATGCAACCCATCAGTCTTATTATGCACTACACACGGCAAAGAACTAATGTCTATCCGACAAATATTCCCTTGCTCATCCCTTAACGGCTCCAAATCGGGATCATAAACAAGGATCTCTCCCGCCGACCCATCCACTGGATTTTTCGGGTCCTCATCTATCCGCCCATCCCCATTATTATCCACGCCTCCACCAAAACATCGTAAGCATACAGCCCCTTCTCCGTTCAAGCGAACTTCGCCTCCTGCAACGCTTTGAGCAAATTTTGTCAAGCAAACGCAATCAACCGCTCACTGCTGCTTTCTCCATGCAGGAATGTCTATGACATACACCCCATCCAAACAAGCCGCAAAGAGTTTGTCACCAACAACTGTCACAGAAGTGCAGGCAGTTGGACTTAAATCCAATATCCTAACTAACTTCTTCTGAATTGTGTCTATTGCTGCTACCGCTCCTCTTGCTTCTCCTTCCCGTAGCGCAACATAAATTTCCTGCCCATCAGGATTTAATGTCAAACGGATTATGAGTCTGTCTTCAATACCAAAGTCAACAGGATGGTCAAAGGGGGGCTCCCAATGTTCCAGTTGATCATTTATCGTATCGATCACAAGAATGCCTCTGCCTCTCACACTGCAAAATAATCGGCTGCCATCTTGATTAAACTCTGCATCCAATATACAAAATTTCCGCCCAAATAGGTAATCGTCTTAAGCAAATCCAAACTCGCAGTGGAATAAACTCGAATCTCTCCTGTCTCCACCTCTGCTTTTTTAGGTCGTGTCATGACATAAAGTTTCTCTCGATTAGGATGAAGCGCAAGGGTAAAGGATACAGGAGAGATTTCCAAGAATTTCTTAACTTGGTGTGTATTGATGTCTATCACATAAACTCCCGCATAGCGCTCGATCCTCCATTCATCCTGTTTAATAGGCTTAAGGGCGTAGGCAATTTTGGATTGCTCATCTATAACCCAATAGTCAAACTCTTCTGACAACCATGAATCAGGACGATTCTCTCGTTCCGCTGAAATAGCTATTGCCCGAAAATGTTTGCTTGTGAATTCTTCTACCACTTGCTCAGTATCAGGGTCAATGCGTGCTACATAAAAAGGCGGTGTTGGGTCAAGGTTAAGCTTGCCCGTTATATCTACCTTATTGCCATATCCGTCTATGACAAAAACCTGATTTTGGTGGATCTCTACGAGCCAATAATGCAGTCCTGCCGGAAGCCCTCTGATTTTCCGAACAAACGAAGGAATTTGGCTTATGCCGCGGGATGCAACCCATCCTGCACCTACAATCACACCTATAATCAACAAAAGCACACACATTAAATGAGTCAGACATATGCTTCTTCGCATCCTTGACTCCCCTCCTCGTTATGGCCAAGCGAAAGGTCCTTCTACTTTATCAAACCACAAAGGCTCTGTTACAACTTTCCAATAATGAGTAGCATTATAGGCAATACCTTCAGAGTTATTCTTACGATTCGCTTCCAGCCATGCATCAAGGACACGATCACCAGTTATTTTTGGTGGTTGATTGCTTGTGATAAACACTGCAAATTCATCAGCGATACTTACCGATTTTCCACTTCCATCACTCGGCGCTGCCCCATAATACCCACACAACCCCTTTAAGATGCCTTTCTTCAAGGTAGCATTCCCCCATGCAAAACCATTCGTTGAATCGGGCTTTAACACCGAACACCCTGCAATGATGAAATAGTCCAAATCTTCCTTCCAGTTCGCCGAAGGGTTTATGTCAGAGACCAAGACAGGATGTTTGTCTAAGCAAGACAACAATCCCCCAGTCTCACCGCTACCATGCCCACTGTAATACAAAATGTCCGCCTGATTTTTCACAGGCAACTCGTGCTCCTTTTTACTGAGAGGATCAAAAACCTTTATCTTTTCTACCCCTGCTGCT
>JBGOEK010000028.1:0-27221 GCA_041537945.1 Candidatus Thermosaccharophagus yellowstonensis | reverse complement strand
GGTTGCCATCATGTATGATGCCTCATGAGGGTTTGAATGTAAAGGGTTCTTGTCACCAACCTCTTTGCGCTAACCTTTCTTCCTCACGAAGCTTCCTTATGTCAATCCCTGCCATTGCTTCGCCCAAACCTCGAGATACCTTGGCGAGTATCTCAGGACAGTCGTAGTATGTGACCGCATCAACTATAGCCTTTGCCCTCTTGTATGGATCTTCGCTCTTGAAAATGCCTGAGCCAACAAAAACTGCCTCTGCTCCAAGTTGCATCATCAAAGCTGCATCTGCAGGCGTAGCTATCCCTCCCGCTGCAAAGTTAGGAAGACGATGCTTATCTATGTGATGCATTTCGTCTGCTGGCGTTAAGACCTCGCCCTCGTCAATGAAGTCGACGCCAAGCGCTTCAAGTATTTGGGCTTCCACAAAATGCCCTATTCAAGTTGAAACAAAAGAGGGTGGGCTAAGACGGTAGTTGTTCGACGGCGATTGTTCAAAGTGCCATTTTAGGGTGAGCTTGCTTTACCTTCCCTCAACTCAGCTTCGTAAGCTACTCTTTAACCCTTTGGTGGAAAGAGCAGTTTTTGCACATCTGGCTTGTGGAAGTTTTCCATCGTCACAACAGTTGAACCAGTATCGATGCGCTTTGTTTCTATCTTTTCGCCCTTTATCGCCTTCACAGCCATCTTCACACCCAAGTAACCCATCTTGAACGGGTTCTGGACGATGAGTGCCTGTATTGTCCCAGACTTTAACGCCTCAATCTCGGTTGGCGCTGCATCAAAAGCGACGAGCTTAACCTTGCCCTTAAGACCTCTTTGCTCAAGCACTCTCGCACAGCCTATCGCACCAGGTTCGTTTGCAGCGAATATGCCTTTTATGTTTGGGTGTGCTGTGAGCATGTTCTCTGTGACTTGCATGCCTATAGTGGCATCGCTTTGGGAGTAGAGGACGCTCACAAGTTTTATCTTCGGATACTTCTTCAACCCTTCCTTGAAACCTTGCTCACGCTGATTTGATGTTGCAGCACCTTTTATGAACGGTATTAAGCCGACCTCGCCTTCATAACCTATGAGCTTTGCGAGGACATCAGCAGCTTTCCTTGAAGCTTTGATGTTGTCTGTGGCTATGAAGCAAAGTGATATGTCTGGGTTCAAGCCTGAATCAATGGTGATCACAGGTATGCCCGCATTAAGGGCTTTCTTGACTGTCGGCACTAAAGCCTTCTCATCACACGCAGCCATCACTATCGCATCAACACGCTGTGTTATCAGGTTCTCGATGATTGACTTTTGAACTTCGATCTGCGTCTCATCAGCAGGACCACGCCATATCACTTTGGCACCTTCTTCTTTAGCTGCCGTCTCAGCACCAGCTTTTACAGCCAGCCAAAAATCAAATGCCACACCCTTTGGCACAACAGCTATCCTGTAACCCCCCACCTTCGCAGGCTTGCTTCCCAACTCCTGTTTGCCACCACTCCTGCACCCAACTGCGAGCATGACACCAATGAGGGCAACGCAAACCGAAAGCAGGTTGCGCAATCGCCTGTGCCTCGTCACCTCGTGCATCATTATCATCCCCCTTCAATGTCAAACGAAATTTGTAACGCCCTTCACCGCTTAGGATTTATATCTCATGTGAGCAGGTTGTAAAGCACGCCACCACTTAAAGGTTTGTCTTGTGTTAGGTCGCTTGACTTACGACTGCGAAAGAGTTGTAACGCTTACTGATGCTGCCACTTGCCTTGCGACCTCGTAGAGCGCGATGGCTACCTGTGATTGCGGTTCCGTGACGACTATTGGTTTTCCAATGTCACTGTTAAGTGAGAGCTCGGGTGAAAACGGTATTGAGCCAAGATAGCGTATTTTTCGTTTCGCACACTCATCCTCGACGCTCTTTCGTGGGAACATCTCGGTGCGATGACCGCAGTTTGGGCAGATGAAATAGCTCATGTTCTCAACGATACCGAGTATCGGCGTCTTCGTCTTTTCAAACATGGAGACACTCTTTAGCGCATCGTAAAGCGCTACATCTTGTGGAGTCGTTACGATGATAGCGCCTGACAACTCAATGAGCTGTGACAGGCTTATCTGCACATCGCCCGTCCCCGGAGGCAAGTCAACGAACAAGTAATCAAGCTCACCCCACCCAACATCGTAGAGCAACTGCTCAACTGCCTTGTGGAGCATCGGACCACGCCATATCACAGGAGTGTCTGGGTCTATGAAGAAGCCGATTGACATGACCTTTATCCCCCAACTGCTCAGGGGTATCAACTTACCGCTGACGATTTTGGGTTGCCCTTGCACACCGAGCATCCTCGGCACATTCGGTCCGTATATGTCGCCGTCAAGCAGACCAACTTTAGCACCCATCTGCGAGAGGGCTACAGCAACATTGACTGCAATGGTTGTTTTACCAACCCCACCTTTACCGCTCCCAACGGCAATGATGTTTTTAACCAACGGCATGGATGCCTTTGAGCGAACATGTTGTGGAACTCTCGCAGTCACATCCACTTCGACTTTTTCAACCCACTCCAAAGCCTCAACAGCTTGCTTTGCAGCGGTGATAAGATACTCACGCAACGGACATGCTGGCGTCGTTAGCTCAAGTGTGAACTTAACGATGCCTCCATCAACATGCACATCCTTAACCATGCCCGCACTAACGATGTCGCGCTTCAGCTCTGGGTCTACGACTTTGCTGAGAGCTGTAAGAACTTGCTCGCGAAGGTTCTCGTGCGACATGGGTTCATCACCCATCCACATCATGCTTGCACATCCAAAGCAAAACTCATCATAGCACATGCGAGGGGAGATTGCGCTAACTTGGCTATTGGCATGTGCGGTGAAGGTTCATGCTCTGGCATCGGGAGTGATGTTGAATTGGTTTCATCGCTCGCTACTGTTGATGCTGTCATGCTCGCAGGTGGTGTTGGCGACAAGGTTGCACAGTCAGAAAAGCTCATCTCAAAGGTTGCTGTGGAAGTATGTGGCGAGCCAATGATCGTTAGGGTTGCTAAGGCTTTGCTTAACGCCGCTTTGGTTCGCAACATCCTGATTGTGACACTAAGCGAGTTGCACCAGCTCATCCTCCGAGATGCTCAAAGCGAGCGCCTTACGCTAATCGCTGATACTGGTTCGCTGTGGGGAAACATAAAGAGTGCCCTTTTAAAGTTGCATCACCCAACAGAGCATATCCTATTCGTGGCTGGCGACATTCCTTTCATTCGTGGTGATTTGATAGACCTGTTCGTTAGGGAAGGGTTATCAAGTGGTGCTGACATAGTCTACCCAGTAGTTCCCATGGTTGCGTTTGAGAGAGCTTTCGGGAAGTGCAAGCGCACTATCGGTAGATTGAGAGATGGCGCATACACAGGTGGCAACTGCATGCTCGTTAGGTGGCGAGTGCTTGATAAGGTTGAAAGGGTTGCTCAGGAAGCAATAGAAGCGAGGAAGTCGTTATGGAGGTTGGCTAAGATGCTCGGCTTGAAAACCCTCATCAAGTTCCCTTTCGGGTTGCTCACCATAGATGAGCTCAGGAGGAAAGTCGAGCAACTGCTCCAATGCAGTGTCTTCGTGTTCGTGACGGATGCTGCTGAATTAGCCTTTGATGTGGATGAACCAGAACAGCTTGAGCAGGTGAGAAGGATTTGCTCACTCAGGCAAAGCTAAAAAGCTCATGAAAGGTTCACGCATTGAATCTGCTCATCGCCTTTTCCAAACCTTCAACGAGATAGACGAAAGTAGCTTCCACCGCCCTTGCGATCGCTTCCCTTATTATCTCTTCCTCGTGAGCATCGAATGGCGATAAGACGAAGCTAACCATGTCGACGCCTTGTTTTGGTGCACCAATCCCTATGCGCAACCTTGAGACAGTCTCAGTCCCCAACGCCTCAATGACCGACTTAAGCCCTTTGTGTCCGCCATGACTGCCAGATGGGCGTATCCGTATCTTACCAAGTGGCAGGTTGGCGTCATCAAGCACGATGAGAAGACGATCAACGGTCAAATTGAAGTGTTGCACTATGCACTTAACAGCTTCACCACTCAAGTTCATGAAGGTGAGAGGCTTTGCGAGCATGAGACGCTTGTCACAATGTTCTGCCATCGCCACGAGCGCACGGCACAGCTTCTTTCGGAAGCGCACCTTGAGCCTTTTAGCAATCTCATCGACTACCATGAAACCGACATTGTGCCTCGTGTTCTCATAATGCCTTCCTGGGTTGCCAAGCCCAACCACAACAACATCGGGCGTCCACTTTACACTCACGGGGAAAAAGAACCTCACCCAGTTAAGCATCGCAGTAGCACCTTGGTGGCAAACTCGTTTGAACAGCTTTGCTGGAAGGCTCAGCTCTCATATGCGTGGAAGTCAACCGAGAGGAGTTGCAAGCTCAATGGGTCAACTTGAAATTCCTTCACAACGGTTTTGAGGAGTTGCTCACCATCCTCTGTCTTCAACCTCAGGATCGCCTCAGCACCGATTTTCGGCAACCCGCCAAATGCCCGCTTGATGTCTATCGCCTTTATCTTTATCGGGATCGAGTTGATCGAACGACCGTAAACGACAGCGGTAACATAGCCTTGCCTTCTCAGTCTCCTCGCCCTTCTCTTACCGATCTCTCCTTCGGAGCGTGGCTCTGCCACAAGCTCTACCTGCTTAGTTTGTTCAGCGTTGCCCTTTTCAGCGCTACGCATAGGTTCAACCCTCCTCAGCATGTTTTCGTCTCAGCTTCCCTTCCAACCTTGCATGAGCAAGATCTCGCTTAGGGAACGGTTTTCATGTATCCTGATGATGGCTTCCGCCAACAACTCCGCCACTGAGAGTATGGTCAGCTTCGGTATTTGCTTCTCCTTCGGAACTGGTATGGTATCAGTTACGACGACCTCGACGATTGGAGATTCCAAGAGCCGTTGCACTGCCGAGCCTGAAAGGAGAGCATGTGTGCAACATGCGTATATTTCGCTTGCCCCATGCTCAACAAGCGCATTCGCTGCAGCTGTGATCGAACCAGCTGTATCTATCATGTCGTCAACGAGTATCGCCTTCTTGCCTTTGATATCGCCTATGACTGTGAGCACCTCACACTCTTGTGCTTCTGGGCGGCGCTTCGCAACGATAGCTAAGCCCGCGTTTATAGCATGCGCAAAGATCGTAGCCCGCTCAACACCACCAACATCAGGAGAGACAACTACAACGCCGTTACCAGTCAACCCTTTCTCACGAACATAGTTTGCGAGTATCGGACCTGCTGGCAAGTTATCCACAGGTATGTTGAAGAAGCCCTGTATTTGACCTGCGTGCAAGTCTATCGCAAAAGCCCTATCAGCACCTGCGGTTATGAGGAGGTCTGCAACAAGCTTTGCTGAAATGGGTTCTCTTGGGCGTGCCTTCCTGTCTTGGCGTGCATACCCGTAGTATGGCATGACTGCGACTATGCGCCCTGCCGATGCACGCTTGAACGCATCAATCATGATGAGTAGCTCCATAAGGTTCTCGTTCACTGGTGGGCATGTTGGCTGGATGACGAACACATCAGCTCCTCTAACATTCTCCAATATTCGGACTCTGACCTCACCGTCGGCGAACCTACCAACGAGTATCTCACCGAGTTGCACACCGATGTTTTCGGCAACAGCTTCAGCGAGTTGTGGGTTAGCATTTCCAGTAAAGATCTTAAGTGGCATCTCTGGCATTTTGAGCCACCCCCGTATCAAAGCACCGCAAAGGGTTGACGAAAGCAAATTTAGTCCCAAGGCGAGTTACGACATAGGTGGCAAAACAAAAATGGCTGGGGCGCCAGGACTCGAACCTGGAAACTCCGGATCCAAAGTCCGGCGTGTTGCCAGTTACACCACGCCCCAGCGAGTCCATAATCATAATTTTAACGCCCCCATCCAGAATTTAAAAGCCACCTCGGTAAAGCTAAAACAGCCCAAGCTGAGTGCCACTACGACTGCCCTCTTCAATCCCAAGGATGCAATAAGCTTTCTTCGTTGCCACGCGCCCTTGTGGAGTCCTCCTTATCAAACCGATCTTGAGCAAGTATGGTTCAACCATATCCTCAAGGGTTGTCGCATCCTCTTGGAGCAAAGCGCTCAATGCCTCCACACCAGCAGGTCCGCCATTGTATTCGCATATGAGCACTTCAAGGTATCTTCTGTCAAGCGAATCCAAGCCATGTTCATCAATCCCTTCCATCCGTAGCGCCTCGTCAGCGATCCGCCTCGTTATCCTGCCATCGCCTTTCACCTCGGCGTAATCTCTGACACGCCTTAGCAACCTGTTAGCTATCCTCGGTGTCCCACGAGAACGCTTTGCTATTTCCTCGGCGCCAAAGTGGTCTATCGGGACCCCGAGCAGGCGCGCTGAGCGCTTAACTATTTCGGTCAGCTCCTCAACACTGTAGAAGTCAAGGCGAATGCATATCCCGAAGCGTTCCCTCAGCGGTCTTGAGATGCTTCCAGCTCTCGTTGTAGCGCCTATGAGCGTGAATGCTTGGAGCTTGAATTCAGGTGGCTTAACTCCGACCCTCTTTGATATCGGGAAGCTCACAACGAACCTATCCATGACGCTGTAGAGGAACTCTTCAACACCTCTCGGGAGGCGATGTATCTCGTCGATGAAGAGGACATCGCCATAGCGTAGGTTCAACAGGTAGCCCATGATGTCGCCAGCCCTTTCAAGGGCGGAACCAGAGCAAACATGAATATCAACGCCAAGTTCGTTTGCAACGATGTGCGCAAATGTTGTTTTACCGAGCCCCGGCGGTCCGTAGAGGAGCAAATGCTCGAGCGGCTCTGAACGCATCTTCGCTGCCTCAATGCCTATCCTAAGCCTTTCAACAGCCTCCCTTTGACCGATGCACTCATCAAGTGTCCTCGGTCTGAGAGACCATATTATGCTCTCGTCCTCATGATCCAGTTCTGCAGGTGTGAGCAACCTCTTCCTCGCCATAGGCACTCATCCCGAGCCGTTTCATTTTTTCACTGCCCCTTAAGTTCGTATACAACCCTTATGAGTTCCTCAGCACTGCTCACATTCGGGCGATGCTCAAGTGCCTTCTTGAGCATCTGCTGTGCCTCTTTACGCTTATAGCCAAGTTGCACCATCACTTCAAGCGCCTCATCGAGAATGGCTTTCACATCGCGCTCCATGATCGCTTCACCTTTGTGTTCGCCCTTCGTGAAGAACTTAGCCATCCTGCCTTGAAGCGTTGCGATGATGTCCCTTGCACGCCTTTTACCAACCCCGGGCAAGCTGGCAAGGTAGTTGACATTGCCCTGTTCAATTGCTGATGCGATGGTAGTCAGCGGAACGCAATATAGGTTTAAAGCTGCCCTCGGTCCGAGCCGAGGCACGAGAAGCAAGCACTCGAAGAACTCACGCTGAATCTCATCCTCAAAGCCAATCAGGAATGGCACAACCCTTGACTGCTCAATTTGAAAGAAGCACAGCGTCACGAACTCCACAACCTCTCCCGTTCCCTTACCCTCAATCGACTTAGCCACAACCGATGGTAAGAGCAACTCATACCCTACGCCAGAAACATCGAGTAAGACCTTGTTATCACGCTTCTCCAAAATGCGCCCTCTCAATCTGCCTATCACAGCTCCTCATCCTTCCGATGCGTGTCATGATGAGCGCTCAAACGATTTGAAAGGACATAACACAAAGCCAAAGAGAGCGCATCCATAGCATGTTCATGAGCAGGCTCTTCGACAAAGGAGATGCCGATCATCGCTTTTGATGCCGTGTGCAGTTTCTCCTTCGATGCTTTGCCGTTGCCCAAAAGCGTATGCTTCACCTGTGTGAAAGTGTATTCAACGATTGGCGTTTCAAGTTCAGCTACCGCCGTGATCACAGCTCCCCTTGCATGCCCAAGCATAAGCGTTGAACGACCCCACTTGTAAAACAGCTTTTCAAGCACAACCACATCTGGCTTTAGCTCCTTGATCATCTCCTTGACATCGTTAAATAGCTCCCTCAAGCGCTCTGGCAAAGGCTTCCTTGACGAGCTTGTGATCACGCCCGTCTCCAAAAGCCTCACCAACTTGCCATCAGCCTCAATAACGGCATATCCAGTCGTTCTCAATCCCGGGTCAATGCCGATTACTTTGACCGTGCTATGGGACAGCATTCGTTTTTGTCCTTTGTCGCTTGTCTTCCCCATCCTCTTATGCCTCACTAACTCCGCACCACGCAAAGCACCGCCCGCTATTGGTGGGAAGATGCTCACAACATCGTTATCGTTCAACCTTCTTGAGCGCTCAGCAAGCTCATCGTTCACAGCGACGATGCATCTAATGTCACTCATGCCGAGCATGGAAAGCAAATCGCCCACCGTCGCCCCATCATGTAGCTCCAAATCAGCCCTCTGCCCAACCGCGCCATCTGGCAGATAACTCTTTAGAGGACCATATAGCCTCACTTCAACCCTCATCTGACAGCTTCACCACATTGCTTCTTTCCCTGCTAAGCCTTTTAGCTGCCACTCGCACAGCCTCGACTACCTTCACATATCCAGTGCAACGACACAAGTTACCGCTTATAGCCCTCCTTATCTCCTCATCGGTTGGGTTCTCATTCTCCTCAAGGAGCGATTTAACAGTCAGGATCATCCCCGGAGTGCAAAAGCCACATTGCACAGCGCCACAATCAATGAAGGCTTGCTGTATCGGGTGAAGCTCATCCCCTTTCCCCAGACCTTCAATTGTCGTTACCTCCTTCCCATCAACGCTAACTGCGAGAACGAGACAAGAAGGGACAACCTTCCCATCAACTAAAACCGAGCACACACCGCAATCGCCAGTTCCACAACCCTCTTTGACACCCGTCAAATGGAGGCGATATCGTAGCACATCAACAAGCCGTTCATACGGCTTGACGAATAATTCGTGCTCCACACCGTTGACTTTCAACCTTACCTTTTTCATCTCCGTCCATGCTTCTCCCCTTTTCACACCATGCTCTTTTCCATCGCCCTCTGCAACGCTATCCTGAGAGCACGCTTCGTTAGCACGGCAGCCATAAGCCGTCTGTATTGAGCCGAAGCCCTATGGTCAGTTATTGGTTTAACTTCGTCCATCACCGAGTCAGCTGCTTTCTCAATCAGCCCCTCAATTGCCTCTTTTACACTTGCACCAACGAGGTATCTCTCGACCGACTTTGAAAGTATCACAGTCGGCGCAACAGACCCGAGAGCTACCCTCACCTCTTCAACTCTTTGTAGCGTCCCGTTCAATGTGACCCTTGCAGCTACATTCGCTATCGATATGTCCATAGCACCACGCACGCCCAACTTTATGAATGCGGTTCCTGTGTTCGGTTTTGGCAGAGGCAAATAAATCCCTACAAGCACATCTGTCTCTTCGAGGGTCGTCTCCCCCGGACCTTTGAAGAATTCGGAGATCGGTATGATGCGCCTGCCCTTCACGCCAACGATATGCAGTTGTGCATCCGAGACCATAAGCGCTGGTATCATGTCACCAGCTGGTGATGCAGTGCATATGTTTCCGCCAATCGTTGCGAGGTTGCGTATCTGCATTGAGCCGACATTGCCCGCAGCCTCAGCCACATGAATGAACAACCTTCTGATGAGGCTATTTCTCTCTATCTCGCCCAACCTAACGCATGCCCCTACAAAGAGCCCCTCCTGCTTCTCTTCAATCGCGGTCAAATCCCTGATCCTGCTGAGCTCGATTATGCAAGTTGGAGTTATTCGCCTTTGCCTCATAAACACGAGCAAGTCAGTGCCACCCGCAAGCAACTTAGCAGCCCTACCGAACTTTATCAGAAGCTTGATAACCTCTTCAAGCGTTGTCGGAACATAATGCTCAAACTCCTCCATCCCTTCCCACCGTCCGTTGGCGTATTTTGGAATTTTGTGCCCTTCAATTCTCTTCGGTGCCCTTCATCCCCTCAAGGAACTCGGTGAGCGTGTCTATCTTGCTGAGCAACTCGCTCATGCGAGAGAGCTCCTCATCGGTAATTCCACCGAGCCTGCCAACCTGTTGGCTTGCCTCACCTATCACCTTCTCCTCGGGTCGGCTTTTACTCTCCTCGTGCCTTTGCGGGCTTGTTCTCTCAATGTGTTTCAACCTGTGTTCAACTTCCTTCGACAGCTCTGGCGCTATCTCAAGCGCTTTCTCATACTCCTCTTTCGCTTCATCCAGCCTCCCGAGTGTCTCGTAAACTATCCCTATCCAGAAATGCAGTTGCGCATCCATTGGAGTTGTTCCAGTTTGGGATATGCCTGAGCGGAATGCTCCAACAGCCTTTTCACACAGGCTTTCAAACCTCGCTCTATCCGTTATCACTGCCCTCTGCATCCCCGGCTCTATCTCCACATACTCTTGCAGTGCCTGCCTGTAGATGTTGAAGCCGAGTGCGAAATAAACGAGAGGGTGATCACAACCCGCTTCAATTGCCTTATCAAGTGCTTCAATCACGCCCTCTGTATACCCAAGCTGATAAAGGCATTCAGCTCTCATCAGCTGTAGCACGATCATCTCAGTGTTATTCTGCGGGTCCATCTTATCAAGCCGATTAAGGAGCTTGGTCAAAGCGTTTCTCATCTCGACGCCGAGCACCAAAAGGAGGTTCATGTTTGATGTCTCCCTCAAACGGCGCATCGCTTTGTGGCGCCATGACTCATATTCAAGCATAGCTTGAAATGCCTTGAGCCATTTAAGCCCATATGGCGCAAGCGCATCAATGTAACTCAAGATGAAGTTGTAGTAGCTGTAAAGGAAATCGGAGATGGAGAAGACCTCCTTCAGCTCCTCAAGCTTCTTCCTCAACTGGTTCATCTTCTCATACCATTCGTCGCTCATATCAAATCCATCTTCTGCGCTCATCGCTGGCTCACCTGCCAGCTGAACGGCGATTGATTTAACCCATTAATAAATTTTGTAGCCACTAACACTGCACTTATACGGAAGAACTCACCTCACCGAATCACATGCTTGCCCTGACGACGCTGAAATAATGCTCGAAGAAACGGTTGGCGTCTACATCAACGGCTATCATGTGCCTCCCTTCCTCATCGGCATGGAAGAGCGTTTCACCAAGTGAAGCTTCATCTCTCAGGTTAACTTCTATTCGCCCACGCTCGTATTTGCATATGTCAGGCTCAAATATTATGGACGCCGCGAGCGGGTCATGAAACACAACCCTGTCAGCATGACGAAACCATACCGATGCCATGTCTGAGATCAAGTCCAAAAGCGGTGTCCCGCGAAAACGCTCCTTGAAGTCTTGCGAGCTCATAACACAACGCATCGTCACATCTAACCCGATGGCGAAAACGGTTTTGACGGGCGAGTTAAAAACGATGGCAGTCGCATGTGGATCGCCCATCGCATTCCATTCGCGCCTCCCCTTACCCATACGATAGACACCGCACATAAGCACAAGCCGATCTAACAAAGTCGGTATCTCTGGGTCAAGGGCGAAGAGCAAGCCTATGTTCGTTAACGGTCCAATCGTTAGCAATGTTACCTCGTTCGGGTGCGCCCTTATCACCTCTCGAAGGAACTGGACAGCACTGAACCTCTCAAACTCGCTTTCATGCTTCCACCTTTCTAAAACTTCAGCCTGCTGTGCTCTCGTCTGGCGTTGCTCAACGAGCAAGGGCTTTGGTGAACCGGGCTTGATTTGTATTTCGCTCTTTCCTGCTGCAATGCATATAGCGCTTGCAAGCATTGCCCTCTTCTCCGCTTCACCAGTCACTGTTGTGATGCCGAGCAACTGGCACCTTGGTTGCATCAGCAAGTATGCCAAACATAACGCATCATCGATGTCAGAACCGATGTCCGTATCAAGCAATACCTTAACCTTACCAGCATTATCCTCAGCCATGGCAACCTCCCCCTTGTCATCAACCTATGATGCCCTCATGATGCTCTCAGCTCATGCCTGCTCACGGAAAAGGAAGATGAAAGCGATGGCGCAAAAGACGGTTATGATGCCGGGCACGAGGAACACTATGGTGTAATTTGTGACATTGTCGAATGTGCATATGTCTTTCAGCCAACCCGCAAACCAGCTTCCGATGAGCAAACCTATGCCGAGCACAGCCGTGTTGATCAGCGATTGAGCTGACGCCCTTATGTCCGAAGGCGCCACCATGTCAGTGTAGATGAAAGCGACAACGAAGAAGAAGACATAGCAAAATCCATGCAACGCCAACGCTGCTATGGCGAGCCAAACCAACTGTGGCATCGTCTCATAAAACGCCCATGCTATGGAGAAGATGAAATAGCGTATAGGCCACGCTGTAAGTCCAATCAGAAACGAGTTCCTCACGCCCCACCTTGGCAGTCCATATGGGAGCATGAGAGCCATGACGAATATTTCGGCTATCTGAGCTATGGTCATGTAAGCTGGTAGCGTCTCGCTTGTTATCCCGCCAACCTTCCCCTGCCATTGTGATAGGAATGGGAATGTGAGCACATAGTAAAGTTGGAGTTCGGTTGCAACTATGAACGCGATGATGAAAAAGGTCAGGTAGCTCCTGTTGCGCAGTAGCACGAGAGCCCTCCTGAAGGCAAGCGGGTCGGGCGCTTCTTTTGCTGGCGGAGTGTGTGGCAAGGTCAAAGACACAACGCACATGATTAGCGATATAAGCCCACCAAGTATAAACACATCCACAACTTCAACACCGCTTTGAAGCTTCCATCCCTCTGTCCCAAGGAAATTACGCATCAAAGAGAGCACCCAACCGGAAACTATCCACCCGATCGTTCCCCAGACCCGTATTGGACCAAATTCCCTTTGCGGGTCATCAAGGTTGCGCAGGGCAATGGCATTTGTGAGAGCAAGAGTTGGTGCATACGCCATCGCACAGATGAACATGAGGGAAAGCAACACATGGAAGCTACGCTGGAAAGCCATTACGAACATGATGAGCCCGCCAAAGAGGTGAAACAAGCTCAATGCGATTTGCGCTGGAAGCCATCTGTCTGCAACCTGTCCAGCCGTGAATGGCACAAGGAGGTTGGCAAGTGGGAGCATGCTGTAAATCATCCCTATTTGCCATCCCAAAAAACCAAAGTGCTTCTCAAGGTAGCCAGATAGCGCTGGGAACCACGCCCCCCAAACGGCATATTGAATAAACATCATGAGGCTGAGCTTCGGCTTCGAGAAGGCGAGCTTCAAAGCTGTAAGCAGTTCCTGAGCCAGACTCTCACCACCGTCATTCTTCAGCACCATCTTCACCACCCCTTTCGGAAGCTGTTTACGCAACGAAGCCAACCACCTACACACCGACCAGACAAAATTGAGCATGTGCGCAAAAGTATATTACGCCAAAAATATGATGCACACTGTAGCGCTCGGTGTCAAAAGGGGTGGGCTGAAAATGACACGCTACATATTCAGCTATGATGTTGAGCACCCAGAGCTGTGCATGAAAGCGTTGAGGGTGTTGGTTGAGATACATCATCAATATGAAGTTCCAGCGACTTTCTTCATCGTCGGTAAGCTCATCGAATCACACGCTGAGGAGCTCACAAAGCTACTTCGTGGTGATGAGCTGTTTGACATCCAGTCACACACTTACTCGCACAAGCTTCTCAAGGATAACGAAATGCACGGCAAAGGCGTCGGGGTCGAAGAGATGCGCCACGAGTTGGAGATGGGCAAGCGCTTGATTGAAGAGGCGTTCGGTGTTGAATGCATCGGCTTCAGGACGCCCTGTGGCTTTTACAAGGGCTTCCAAGGCGACAGTGATAGGTTGAACATCATTTGGGAGTGTGGCTTCAAATTCGTGAGTAGCGACGCACGCGGACCTGCTGACTCAATCCCTTCGGGCTTGCAACAGGCATACTGGTATGATGTTGAAGGCTTCCCGAAATTGCTTGAGCTACCAGCGCATGGTTGGCACGACAATGTTTTGAAAGACCCAGACGGCACTTTGCAACCTCGCCTCATGTTGCCATATCCGATGCTCTTACCTTGGGGAATACCGACACGCCCACCAAGGACTCCAGAGGAGGAATTTGAGGTTCAAAAGGTTTGGATCGAAAAAGCGCTCGCATACGAGCTTGACTACATCTCGCTCGTTTATCATCCGCACTCAATTTATCGCATGAGCGAGGACTGTTGCATAATTCGGCTTCTGATACAGCATGTGCGTTCGCTCGGGATGCCGACGACAACTTACGCTCAACTATATCGCTACTACGCCGATAACCCAGAATCTGTCCCTGGCAGGAAGAAGTGGGACTGGGAGTTGGAGATGAGCAAGGTGAGCTTCTCTGTGAGGAGCTAAACCTCAAAAGGGTGCGTATTCGGGCATGAACGAAAGAGGCAAACTGCTTTCCATAATTGAGCTTGCAAGACCAAACCAGTGGGCGAAGAACGGGCTTCTATTCGCTGGGTATATCTTCGCAGGTAGATTGAAGATCGGGATGCCAGATGCCTTGATCGAGCTTACCGCAACAGTTATGGCTTTCATCTCCTTCTGCTTCCTATCCTCATTCGCATACGCCGTTAACGATATCAAAGACATGAGGCGAGATGCCAATCATCCTCTAAAGCGCAAGCGCCCTCTTCCATCGGGGCGGGTGAAACCGAGCGAGGCGATGTTTTTCTCGTTGCTCTGCTTGGCTTGCGGTCTCATCATCGCCGTAGCTGTCAGCACCATGATGCGCACGCCCCTCTTCCTGACCACTGCCATATCGTATCCCGTTTGGGCGCTCGCCTACTCAATGCTACTCAAGGAGATAGTCATCGTTGATGTGCTTGCAGTGGCTTTTGGGTTCGTGCTTCGAGTTGTTGCGGGATGTCTTGCGATAGGCGTGAGCATATCGCCTTGGCTACTCCTATGCACGCTTCTGCTCGCCCTCTTCATAGCGCTTTGCAAGAGAAGACATGAACTGCTTCTTCTGGGTGAGATGGCACACAACTTCAGGAATGTGCTACCGAAGTATACGCCCACGATGCTTGACCAGATGATAGCTGCAACTGCTGCGGCGACCATCATGGCATATTCGCTCTACACATTCACAGCACCACATATCCTGCTCGGAAACTCTGATTCGCCACTGCTCATGCTCACCATACCCTATGTCATCTACGGCACTTTTAGATACATGCAACTTGCATACAGCAGTGATGTGGCTGGAGCGCCAGAAAAGATGTTGCAAGATATACCGTTGATGCTGACAGTGCTGTTGTGGATGCTTACGATAATAGTTTTGAGCTTGCTTGCAAGTAAGTGACGACTCTCGTCGTGGCGTCTCTCATCAAACCCGTGATAGGAGGGGGAGGGCGATGCTTGAGGCAGGACATGGCTCGCCAAAACAAATCACAGTCATCGTCGTCCCACATACGCATTGGGACAGGGCTTGGTATCTCACATTTGAGCAGTTTCGCATACGCTTGGTGAGGTTGATGAACAAGCTCATTGACTTGCTCAAGTCAAATGAGCGTTTCAAGTGCTTCGTCCTCGATGGGCAGACGGTCGTCATTGAGGACTACCTTGAAATATGCCCAGAGCGAGAGGCTGAGATAAAGGAGTTGGTCAGCTCAGGAAGGCTTCTAATCGGTCCGTGGTATGTGTTGCCCGATGAGTTTCTCGTAAGCGCTGAAGCACTCGTGCGCAACCTGATGCTCGGGCATAAGATAGCAAGCGTGATGGGAGGGGTGATGAAAGTCGGCTACATACCAGATCCATTCGGACACATAGCACAGCTTCCGCAAATACTTCGTGGCTTCGGGATCGACTCGGCGATATTCATGCGAGGTGTCGGAGATGAAGGTGAGGAGTTGGGGAGCGAGTTCTTGTGGGAAGGGATGGACGGCAAATCGGAGGTGCTCGCTGTCCATCAGATCGGTGGATACTGCAACGCTGTCCATCTTGGTTATGTGCGCACCGAGGATGGCTTCCGCGTCGATTACGAAGCTGGGCTGAGACGAACGATTGAGCTCGCAGAACGATTGCGCAAATACGCAACCACACCCACGCTACTGTTCAACAACGGTTGCGACCATGTTGAACCACAACCCGAACTACCTGACATAGTTGACTACATCAACCAGCACTGGAATGAAGGGGAGCTCATAATCGGTAGCTTCTACGACTACCTGAGACTCGTGCGTGAGCGCTGCGCTCAACCGAAAAGATACAGGGGGGAGTTTCGTGGAAGCCGTTATCAATACTTGCTTTCTGGTGTGCTCTCCTCGCGCATGCCGATCAAGCAGGCGAATGAGAACGCACAAACTCTCCTTGAGAGATATGTTGAGCCGGTTTGTGCGCTTTCATGGCTCACATGCGGACAGCCTTACCCTTCGGGGCACATCTGGTATGCGTGGCGCACGCTCATGAAGAACCACCCTCACGATGACATATGTGGCTGTAGCATTGACCAAGTCCACAGAGAGGATATGCATCGCTACTCGCTTGTGGAGCAAGTTGGCAGAACATTGTTGAGCGAAGCGCTCTCAGAACTATGCTCGCACATCGATGCGCGCTCGGCTATGCCACAAGGATGCGAGAGAGCCTTCATCATCTTCAACACGCTCCCTTGGAAACGCACTGAGGTGGTGAGTGTGAAACTGCCGAAGGATGCCAAGGGTGCTTTCGTAGACGCAAATGGGAAGACGCTCGCTTCATCACGCCTCAAGGTGGGCGATGAGACTGAGTGGTTGGTTAAAGTGGATGAGATACCACCGTTTGGGTATACGGCTATCTACTTTATGCGAGGTGGCATAGGACGAAGGGCGATCAGCGACATCAACGCTGGTCCGAATTTCATCGAGAACGAATACTACCGCATAAGCGCCAACAGGAATGGGACGCTCGATATACTCTCAAAAGCCGATGGCAGAGTATACAGCGGTCTTTTGCTCTTTGAGGATGCCGAGGACGCAGGCGATGAATACGACTATTCACCGATTGAGGAAACGCATGTCATAACAACGGAAAACGAAGTTGCGAAAGTTAGGGTGAGGTCCATCGGTGCTGTGGCTGGTGAGATGCTCATAAGGGTGAATTGGCGTCTGCCATCTCAACTGCGAGAGGATAGGAAAGCTCGCTCAACGAGGACTTGCCTTCTCCCGATAACGACAACCGTAAGGCTTTACTCTGGCTCTCCGAGGATTGACTTTACAACGCATGTTGACAACACCGTGAAAGACCACAGGCTAAGGGTTGTCTTCCCGACCGGCATAGATTCCGACCATGTCACTGTCGAAGGTCACTTTTGCATCCTCAAAAGACAGCTCAAGATGCCATCTGGGGAGGGGTGGGCGCAAAAACCATCGCCAACAAATCACCAAGGCAAGTTCATTGAGCTCAGCGATGGTAAGAGCGCATTCGCACTCATCAACCATGGGTTGCCAGAATACGAAGTGAGGAAGAGGGATGACGGCTGTGTGATTTACCTTACACTGCTTAGGTGTGTTGGATGGCTTTCTCGCGGTGATTTGTTAACTCGCCCCGGGCATGCAGGTCCAGCGATACAGACGCCAGAGGCACAGTGCCTTGGAACTCACACATTCCGCTACGCTGTGATAACGCACTCAGGCAGTTGGTTGGATTCGCTTGTTCAAAGGTATGCCCATGAGCATAGCGTAAGCGTGCTGGTGAACGAATGGAGAGCGAGAGGGGAAACGAAGTTACCACATTCAATGAGTTTCCTATCGGTTGAGCCACCGTGCGGGTTTGTGACAGCCATGAAGAAATGCGAGTGGCGCAATTCGTTCATCGTGCGCTTCTACAACTCGGATGAAAGACCACAGGTTATCACTTTGCGCCCGTTCCAGAAGCCGAAAGAGGCGTGGCTCACCAACCTGAACGAGGAAAGGGTTGAAGATGGCAAGCTCAACATAAACGAGGATGGTAGCGTATCCGTTGAATGTGCTCCATACGAGATTAAAACGGTTGAGCTTGTCTTCTGACGCCAGCTCAATCTGAGGCTTCGCTCTAAGGCTCGCTTCAAAAGCGAGGTGCAACGCCATCTTGCGTTGTGGCACTGACGATCTTCATGACGAGCCGAGCATCTCTTTGAAGCGCAACGAGAAAACAGGTGTTGTCACAGCTGCCATCATAACGGGTGCTCTTGTTGGTCTCTCACGGGTCACGGGCGTCATACGAGACATAGGCAGGACAGCGCTTTTTGGGCGTGACTGGCGCACAGATGCGTATGTTAGCGCCTTCAGCTTGCCGGACTTGGTTTACCTGCTCGCTTCAGGAGGGGCGCTGTTATCTGGCTTCATACCCGTCTTCTCATCCTACCTCGCAAAGGGCGAAGACGAAAAGGCGATAAAGACATTTAATGTCCTGATGACATACATAGCCATGTTTTTGACCGCCGTCATAATCGCTTGCGAGTTCCTTGCGCCAGCCATCGTTGCACTGCTATTTCCGGGGATGGTTTCCGACGAGAAAAAGTTGGCGCTGACAATAACGCTTGTGCGCATACTCCTTCCTGCGCAGTTCTTCTTTGCGCTTGGGGCATTGTTCTCTGGTGCGCTCATGTCACTCGGTTGCTTCGCCGAGCCACCAGTCCAGTCAATCCTTTACAACATCGGGATACTCATCGGTGGCATAATCGGTTCTTCTATCGGCTCGAACTGGCGTGGTGGTGGTGTTGAAGGCATGGCTGTAGGGGCTTTGATCGGCGCTGCGATCGGGACGATCGGTGTCCAGTGGGTGAGGCTTTGGAGACTCGGGATGAACTTCATGCCGTGCTTTGATTGGCGCGATGAAGGCGCAAGGGAAGTTGTAAGGCTCATCCTGCCAGTCATGTTGAGCCTTTCGGTGACTTACATCAACTCAACGATTCTGCCACGCAGTTTCAGCTCCCTCCTACCGCATGGAGCTGCAACATCGGTTGAGATGGCAAACAGGGTCATGCAACTACCAGTTGCGCTTTTCGGTGCAAGCATCGGTATTGCGCTCTTCCCAACATTATCAACCCTCGCTGCAAAGGAAGATATTGAAGCCATGCGTGAACAAGCCATCGCTGGCTTGAAAGCGATAATACTGCTCGCAACTCTCTCAGCTACTTTGATCGGCGTCTTGAGAAGCGAGATAATAACCCTCCTCTTCCAATACGGGCGTTGGACCGCTCACGATACGCAAGCAACTGCGCTTGCCCTCCTATTTTACAGCATCGGAGTCCCAGCGATGTCATGCCAGAATGTTTTGGCAAGGGTTTTCTATGCGCTTCACGATACGAGGACACCAGTGCTTGTAGCGCTTTGCAGTTTCGCCATCGCGATGGCTGTAAGCGGTATGCTCGTCCACTCACAGCTTCAGCATGGCGGGTTGGCTTTGGCATCATCAGTATCGGCTTGGTTTAACATGCTCATGTTGCTTTTGCTTATGAGCAGGCGCGTTGGCTCGGTTAACTGGGCGGAGTTGGGGCGCTTCTGTTCATGGGTTGCAGTTGGAGCAATCTTTGCGGGCTTGTGTGCGCACATGTGTGCGATGGCTTTTCATGCGCAAATGAGCCTCGGTTTATTGTGGCGCATGTTAGCAGTGTTCATGCCGTCGCTTGTTGGCACAGGCGCTTTTTTGCTCGTGGCATTCTTGGGGCGCTTGGAAGAAGTAGAAGTTATGATGAGAAAGCTTTTGGGGCTGATCCGAAGGAGGCAAAGGTAGCCAACCTCATCACAGCCCCAGTGCCTTGTAATAGCTGATGTAGAAACTTATGACGGTAGCCCCTATCACAACTGCAGCCACAAGAAACATGAGCACACCGATGGTGATGGCGCATTGGCGCAACCCAACGAAAGCCTCTTGCTCGTATCTGTTTGCGAGGCTCTGCAAGAGTTCGTCAAACCTGCCAGTCGTCTCAGCGGTTGAAAGCATCTGCATCGTCGTTGGTTGGATTGCCACATTGCCCTTCAACGAAACCGCAAGCGCCTCACTCATCCTTTTGCCTTCCCTCACAAGCTTTGAAGCGCGCATGCATGATGCTTCAAGGAGTTTGCTTCCAGAAGCTTTTCCAGCAAGCTCAAGTGAACGCCCGGCATCGACGCCAGCGGATTGAAGCAAAGCCAATGCCCTCAAAAACCTCGCTTCGATAACCCTCCTCCTTATGCTCCCAACCAGTGGTGAGAAAGAGAAGACAGCCTCAGCTATCAAACGCACTTGCGGTAGGGAGATCAAGCCCCTTATGGCAAAGTAACATAGGGTGATGATGAGCACATACCGAGAGACTCCCTTGACGAAGCTCCACACAAACTCACCAGTGGAAATCTTTCCAGTCAGCCACGAAATGAGCAATGGCACCCCACAAACATACAGGAGCAGGAATGCGAAAAGCAACTTCGGATAGAATGTCTCGCGCTTCAGCTCAAGTGAGTGCTCATGTTCACGCTCGTAGTAGTCGGCGAGCAATGCGAACACATGATCCAACCTGCCACTCTCCTCGCCGACTTCAACCAAGCTCAAAACGAACTGCGGGAAGATGTGCTTGTGGCGCCGAAACAAATCTGATAGCGAAGCGCCATGAACTGCGCTCTGCTTCCCCTCCATAGCCACTCTCCTTAGCGAGCGGTGTGGGGCTGAATTTGAGAGCATGTTCAAAGCCTCGTAAGATGTCATGCCGGCGGAAAGGGCAGACGATAAACTCCTGAAGAAGATAGCGTAGTGGTTTGCCCTCGGGCGGAATATGTTGAACGCCTCATTAGCCCAAGAAATAACCGACGCCATCGGGTGCTCCTTCTGCTCATCAAGCTCGATGACCAAGAGCCCCTTCTCCCTGAGCATCTTCAAAGCTTCCTCGCGAGAGGACGCAAGCTCAACGCCAAACCGTAGCTTCCCGTTCGTGCCCCTTGCCTTGTATCTGAACGCTGGCACAGCATGTTCACCTCGCTGTGGCGCTCAAGAACCGTTCAAGGGCGATGATAAATTTCGGATGCCACCCATTCAGTCGGCTTGAAACGCAACACTACCTTTTGGGTGCTTGACAATCTCCTTGCAAGCTCACAGACACTCTCACCGTTTGGGAGCGTGAGCTTCGGCGCTATCTCACATAACGGGACGACCACAAATGCCCTCTCGCAAAGTCTCGGGTGAGGTAGCTCAAGCTGTTGTGTCTTGAGCTTCAATTCATCGTAGATGAGCAAGTCCAGATCAATCGTTCTTGGTGCTTTTAACCCTTTCCCCTCTCTGCCAAGCTTCGCCTCAATGTCTTGCATCAAGCTGAGCAACTCAAAAGGTGTGAGAGATGTTTCAACCTCAACGACCGCATTCAGGAACCACATTTGAGGCGCTGACACTTCAACTGGCTCAGTCTCATAAACTGACGATACCGCTGTGATGTGCGCCCCATCGCAACCTGAGAGCATCTTGACAGCCTGTTTAAGGTAATGCAACCTCGGCTCTATGTTGCTTCCAAGCGATATGAACGCCTTCACCGCTTTGTAGTTTGACCCCACAAAGCCAACACCAAGTAGCTTGGAGATCATTTTTCTCTTCCCCTTAACACCCTCACCTCAACATAGTCGGCAACACCGCCTATTGGCGGGCTATGTTTTCTAACGCTCACTTCAACCTCCTGCACCATGCTGAACGAAGCCAAAATCTTCTCAGCTATTTTCGTTGCGAGCGTCTCGAGGAGCTTGTATTTCTCGTTCACGACCACATCGCGCACAACTTTGTATACCGAGACATAGTTAACCGTGTGGCGCAAATTATCAGTGCATCCAGCGTTACTAAGGTCGAGGGCGAGCGAAACATCCACACTTATGTGCCGTCCTTCCTTCCTCTCTTGAGTGGTGAGACCATGATACCCGTAAAACTGCATCCCCTTGATAAGGATGCGATCGACGAAGCCATGCCACTTCTCATTTTGAGGTTTAGGCACGCAATCAGTAGATGCGTTCGTCAGCCTCCTCTTCGGCTTTGCCTTTTGCTTCTTCTTCCAAGGCTGCCTCAAGCTCATCTGTCAAATCCTCCCCCAACTCAGAGCCGAGTTCCTTACCCATTCGCCTGATGAACTTTCGTATCGCTCTTGTGTCTGTCTCATCGATGTCGCCCAACGATTCAGCCATACCCTCAATTATCTCGTCCTCTCCCCTTAGCCGTCTTGTCCTTGAGATGAGCTTCTTCAAGTTGGTGCTACCACACCTTGGGCACTTAGGGCTTACATTGTCAGCTACAACTCCGTAAAGGAAGGTGAAACGCTTCCCACAGCCCTCGCACTTATACTCGTAAAGTGGCATCAGTTGCATCACCCCTTCGCTTCTTATACTGCACCAGAAATAAATCATAGCAACCGCAGATGGATGATAGCGCAATCCCTCGGCACACCATCAGGGTCAAGCGTTATACTTTTTAATGCAAGCGGATGTAGCGATCAAGCTTATGATCATCCACATCGGTCTTTGAAGCGGAGGTATAGGCAGATTGGAAGACGGTCCTCCCATAGTGGTTGTGATCAAACTCTTGCTTGGCTTGGTTGCGTTAAGCATCGGTGCCTTCTTTTCAGCTGCTGAGGTTGGGTTGCTCGGGGTCGGCAGGATACAAATCCGAAAGCTTGCGAGCGCTGGCAACAAGAGGGCATTGCTCATACAGAGATTGCTCTTAGACCCGCTAAAGCTCATAGCGACACTGATCATCGCTATAACAACTCATCTCTACATCGCCGAAGCCTTCGCAACGCACGCAGCGCTTGATTTGGTTGGTGAGAGAAAAGAACTCATCCAACCCATCATAGTTGTTGGTTTCGCTTTGTTTGCACTCATCGTGGCAGACCTTGCCCCAGCAATCTATGGAGTTTCAAATCCACAGAGGATAGCTCTACTTGCAGCGATCCCAGTTAAGGTGGCTCGCTTCATCCTCTCACCGCTAATCGTTGTCGTTACGAGCATATCAAACATACTCCTGCGCATCCTGAGGAGCGATCCACATGCTCATTACCCACTCATAACAGAGCAAGAGCTCTTGGCTTTGATAAAGATGGCTGAGGAACAAGGGACGATAACAGGCGAGGAGAGAAGGATGCTCTGGAGCGCAATTGAGTTCTCCGATGTGACAGTCGGCGAGATCATGGTCAGAAGACGAGACATGGTTTGCGTGCCAGCGAAGATGAGACTTGAAGATGCTGTTAGGAAAATGGTTGAGTGTGGGCATAGCCGATTACCAGTGTATAGCGGGGAGCTCGATAACATCATCGGGATACTGCACGCTAAGGATGCACTCTTAGCATGGCATTCTGGAAAGCTTGATATACCAGTTGAATTGATCTGCAGAGAAGCCCTCTTCGTTGCGGAAACACAGCGTGCCTACACCGTCCTTGAGACGATGCAGAGGACAAGGAAAAGCATGGCTATCGCCCTCGATGAAGAGGGGAATGTGGCTGGCTTGGTGACGGTTGAAGACTTGATTGAGGTTATATTCGGTGAGATACACGATGAATGGGATGTGGCTCAAAAGTTCATTCAGAGGCTGGACGATGGTAGCTACCTCGTTGAAGCAAGGCTTAGCCTGAGGGAGATTGAGAAGTTGCTTGACATTGAGCTACCAGAGGAGGAATACGATACACTTGCTGAACTCGTCTATGAGCTACTTGAGCGCATACCGAGGGTCGGCGATAGCCTGACCGTAGGGGATGTAAGACTTGAGGTAGTTGAGATGGAAGGAAAACGAATAAAGTGGTTGAAGCTCACTCGCTTGGGCGAACTCAACGGCAAAAACATGACCGAGCAGTAGGGGACGGATTATGAAAAGCGTGTTGATTGCTGGGGAGATTATAATTTTGATCGGTGGGCTGAGCCTCATTTTTCTCTTCTCACTCTTTGAGGCAGCGTTAATCGCTTCGAGCAGGACAAGGCTTCAAGCATTGCTAAGCCAACGCACAGGGGCTGAACAGGTCGCCTACTTTGACTGGGCGCAATCAAGGCAATACATCGCTTCTTTCGTCATCGGATGCAATGTCTCAATCCTTTTGACATCGGCTCTTACCACGCACCTGCTTGTGATGCTCGCACCCAAAAAACCGCTGATACAGATGGTAGGAACACTTGCGATGATAACTTTCATCCTCAGCGTTTGTGAGATAACTCCGAAGACATATAGCATACAGCATGCGGAGAACATCATCATCCGTTGGCATCGTTTGATAAGGTTGCTTGGCGACGCACTTGTGCCACTGACATCAGCCCTGAGTTCAACAGCGAAGGCACTTTTACGCCTCTTGGGATACAAGGAAACTCACGAGCGATTGAAGCTAACCGACGAGGAAATAATGACACTGCTTGAAATAAGCGTTGAAGAAGACATCCTGCAAGAGCGTGAGTATAGCATAGCCTCAGGGATAATGCGCCTTGATAGGATACTCGTAAAGGAGGTCATGGTGCCACGACCCGACATAGTCGCACTAAGCTCAGATTGTCAGATTGAAGAGGTTGTGAACCTGATAGTCAAGACAGGGCACTCACGCATCCCCATCTACGAAACGAGCATAGACAACATAATCGGCATCGTGTATGCATACGACATCTTGAAGTGTTGGAGTGAAAAGGGCAGGTGCGCCGAACTTAGGGAAATAATGCGCACGCCTCTCTTCGTCCCCGAGACGAAAAACCTGAAAGAGCTATTGAGTGAGATGCGCTCGGCACAAGTCCACATAGCAATCGTCATCGATGAGTATGGAAGCACAGCTGGCTTGATCACACTCGAGGATATAGCTGAACAAGTTGTAGGTGAGTTGGTTGACGAGCATGATAAAGAAGCACCACAAATACAACAGCTCGAGGACGGGAGCTACATTGTGGACACAACGCTGAACAGATACGAACTCAAAGAGAAGCTCAAGATAGAGCTACCCGATGGCGAGTTTGATACGCTTGGCGGATTCATCTTTTATGCGCTCGGACGCATACCGAGAGTGGGCGAGAGCATCAAAATCGAGGGTGCAACACTCATAGTTGAAGAGGTGAAACACCGTAGGGTCACAAAGGTGCGCTTGGTGTTGGACAAAACCGAGGGAGGTGAAAAGGCTTGAGGGTTTTAAGGCGCTACTTCTTAGCTGGTCTTGCAATCCTGCTTCCAATTGTGATAACCATCTTCGTGCTCGCTTACATCACACAGCTCATCTATAAGCCACTTGCACCAGTAGTAGACAAATGGGTTGGCAATATCTTCCATGCGCCAATACCCGGAGTTGGGCTTCTCTTCTCCCTCCTCTTAGTCCTTGGGATCGTAGTTGCAGTTGGCTTTGTCGGCTCAACCATAGTTGGACGAAGGTTCATAAAGTGGTGGGATTTGCTATTAGCACAGCTACCCGTAGTTCGTGTGATCTACTCCCCAGCCCGCCAAGTGGTCCACCTGCTCACACAGTCAAAAATGAAGCAACCTGGAAAACCAGTGCTCGTCTCCTTCCCGAAGGCGGGCATTTACTTCATCGGCTTCTTAACGGGCTCAGCTGGCAATAAGATCAAGAATGTGCTTGGGAAAGATGCAGTGACTGTCTTCTTGCCGAGCACACCAACACCATTAACTGGCTTCGCAATCATAGTCCCAGAAGAAAATGTTGTGCACCTTGATATCTCGCTTGAAGACGCACTCAAGTTCATCGTCTCAGGTGGAGTCCTAAAGCCCGATGCAGTGGAAGAAGAGATATTGATGCTCCCGAAGGAAGAGCACACTACGGCATCGGAAGCATTATCACGCCACAGTGGTGGAGGTGACGAGTGATGAACTCAAACACTGAGAGGGCGCTCGAGAGGCTCATTGAAAGAACTGGAGGCATATTGCCACTGCGACCAACATTCGTGCGTCGGTTCTACATGGACGGCGGGAGGTTGGGACTCGGTAAAAAACCGGGCGAGACATTCCAACCTCAATCTGGGCTTTGGATGCCAGAGCGTTGGATTGCTTCAACAGTTGAAGCAACCAATCCGCATCCAATACAAGGTGAAGGGCTGAGCACCATCGCTACAAAGGATGTCAACATCACGCTAAGGGAAGCACTCAAATTATATGGTCAGCTTCTGCTTGGTGACGAGCGCAACTTAGCACACAAGGGCGATTTCCTTGTGTTGGTGAAAATCCTCGATCCATATCAGCCCATCGTCTTCCACTTCCACGCCGACGATAACGCCGTGAAAGGTCATCCAGAGTATTTCCCCGGACATCGTTTCGGCAAGGACGAAGCTTACTACTTCCCAGAAGCACCGAAAGGCAATGTCCCATACACGCATGTTGGGCTCCGCAAAGGCGTCGGAATTGAGGAGTTGAAGCAGGCGATCAAAAAGGGAAGAGACTACTTGCTCGAACTGTCACCATACTTCTACCAACGCTATGGTGAGGGGTTTTTCGTGCCAGCTGGCGTGCCACATAGACCCGGAACTGCACTCACAATCGAAGTCCAACAACCTTCCGATGTCTACACTTTGCTCGAGACAAAAATAGACGACAGAAGATTGAGCAAAGAGCAAATCCACCCCGGCTTCCCAGACTTGGAAACTGCCCTTCAATTCATCAACATGGAACTCGCTCAAGAAGACTTGATCGAAAAATGTCGCCTAATACCAACACCTTGCGAGGGCGGTAAGAGGAACGGCGGTGAGGAGAGCTGGATTGTGCCACCAACATTGACGAGTAAGTTCAGCGCCAAAAGACTCATCGTCACTTCAAAGTTTGAAAGCGTTGAAGAATCGCCATATGCCTTGCTAATATGGCGAGGTGTTGGGAAACTTAACGGCAGAAGGATAAAGCGTGGGGACGAATTCTTCGTCTCGCATGTCGCAGCTACAAAGCCCCACATCTTTGAAAATACAGCAACAGAACCACTTGAGGTATTCAAATTCTTCCCACCACAACTGACCTAACACACTCAATAAGCGCCTTTTCCTGTTAATGAGCTATTGGCTATATTGGCATGACAAGTTTCCATTTCCATGGCTCGCATTTTGAAAGCAACTCTGTATAATCACTCCCATTGGGGCGAATGACTGCAGGTGCAACATATCCATCCTTCCAATGCACAACCGTAAAAGCAATCCATTCACCTGTTGGTGACAAAAGCGGTCTCAATTCTGTTACATCCTCACCACTTTGGAGGTTCTTCAATCACACTGGCTTTCTACCACCTTTGAGTAAGAGGCGAGGCTTTGGGTTTGGAACAAAAGGGTTAAGAGCGCAAATGCAATGAGGATTTGACATAATTCCAATTATCATTGTGTTAGGCTCTCCTTCTATGTCCAACCACCTCATCTTACCGTTGAACCCATCAATCCAAATCCATACAACTTG
>JBGOEK010000027.1:0-31205 GCA_041537945.1 Candidatus Thermosaccharophagus yellowstonensis | reverse complement strand
TGCGCTAAAAACTTCGGGTCAGCGTGCCCAGACTGCTTGGTGATACTCGGTTCGTGCCAAATTCCGACAACACTTTGCGCCGCCGCCAAACCACTCACCATCATCATCATCGTCATCGCCACCCAAATCATCGCTAATCACCCTAACCCGAATGTGCTCTACCTCAAAATCGGCAGATTGACGACGGGGACGGTTAGGCTTTCTGAAGCGGTGTTTAGTCGGATGGTTTGTTCTGAAGCGTCAACATCGATGCCAAGACCAATAAGCGTTGAGCGACGAAATCCCGTCCGCCCCGCTCCAGTGTCGACGAGAACGGTTAGGGCTGTCGTTAAATCATCAGAGACCATGACCGTGACCTGAATAAGCCTGTTGGTTGGGTCAAAAGTCACTGTTGGCATCATACAATCACCACACCTTCAACCTCGCCAACCCACTTGATGAGGAAGTAACCGCTCCTTGCCTTCCTTGCAGCCAAGCCTGCTTCCGTTTCGTCAGGTGTCACGGCGATGACACGACCAGTCAATGGCTTCTGTGTCTTTGGGTCAACGGACAGAACTTCAATGACGACGAAAGCGTTCTGACCTTTGTAGCGCTCAAGGATTTGCTCAATCGGTTCGCCTTGTTGTTCCATCGCCCTTCACCTCCAATGAAGGCATTAGGCTTGGAAAGGATGACTCCTCTCGCCTACTGGTTTGAACCTTCGGCTCAAAGTGTCGGGCATGTTTCATGTCTCTGTGTTCACATGTTCATCATGAAATGCTCTCGAGTTGCCACAAAGGCTTTATGCGCTCAATCTGGTAGCCAAATCCAGTCCCTTTTAGGGAGTGCGTTTTCAGCACCCCGTTTTGGCGCACGACGATGTCCCTGTGCACTTCCATTTCGGCTTTTGAAGCCTCAGGGAAAAACTGCCTGCTGTTTGCCTCAACACCCATTATCGGGTTTATCCGTGCAGCCATGCCGACTGAGTGGAGCAAAGCTATCGATGGGTTCGTCAAGTCTTGCACTGCATATGGTATGCCTTCTTCCGTTGCTTTTGCGACCATGAGCATGCACATTGAGTGCCCCTTGCAAGTTTTGAGTGCGATGCCTGATATGCCAAGCTGTTTCCCAAGCTCATACATTTCAAAGTCAGTTAGGCTCTCATCCATGAGGACGGGCTTTATGCTTGCAAGCCTCCGCATATCAAACGGGTATGAGCGCAAGTCCCTATGCGTTGGTTGCTCAATATATAGCAGGCTTTCAAACGCTTCTTCGCTTCGCTCCTTCAGCTTGAGCAGGAGCTCAACCATGTATTCTGGTGTCTCACACATTTCGTTTGTATCAGCCGTCATGAAGATGCGCTCCCTGCCAAGCCTCCTGTTGCATTCAATCCCAACAGCATAAACATCAAGCAGGCGTTGCAAATCCCACTGCAAGTCGTTCCCTCTCAACTTCACCTTCAAGCAGAAGACACCATCAAGCTCAATCCATTCCTCAAGGCAATTTGGCAGACCGTCCTTTGGGTCTGACTCATCAACTTCAGAGCGCGTCAGCTTATCCAAGCCACCAACGAGGTGGAAGACAGGCACCTCATGCGAATACGATGGTCTGATGTAATCTGAGATGTATTTGCCAGCGAAGCCTTCACCGAGGTAGTAACCCAAGTCGCGCATGCATTCCTTCCCATAACCGAGGTAGGAGTCAATACCGTTGACATTGCCGAATGCGTCATGCAAAGATGCATCGATAGCGCTTGCGCAAACGAGCGCTGCAAGAAATGGCATCTCTTCCTTCAACTGCATCTCCTGACAAACTCTCCTCGCAATGCTCTTCAACTCGCCCTCGCTCTCAATGAAGATATCGATCGGGTGGTAGTAACCGCTCATGCTTGAAATCGCTTTCGCATACTCGATGCTCACCTGCCTCATCGCCTCCTCCCTCAGTTCATGTTCGACGACGCTACTTGGCCAAGCCCAGAAGTCAGCCAAGAAGATAGCGCCCCAACCTTCGGCTACATTGCCACGCCTGTTTTCGACTTTCGCTCGACAGCGTAACAGCAGGGCATCAGCCATGACGACGCCACCAAACTTGAGGGCTGTCCTTGCCCTCTCTCGCTTGAAGAATGGTTCGAGCTCAAGGACACGGATGTCAGTTGGAAATGTTTCCGAAGCGCGATGAAGCATCCTCTGTTCACCTCCAAAGAGAGGTTGTCCAAAGAAGCATTTTGGTATCTGGGCGCATCATAGGTAACACTGAGTAACACTGATTGCTTGACGCGACTTTGAAGCATGGGCGCCAGTTTGAGTTTGCGAGTGCTGTATGCCAAAATTTAGCTTTGGGTAGTTTCACATGCTACTGCAAAACTTCAATAGTCCAAAGGGGTGAACGATTGATGCTTGACTTGCGCCTGATAAGGGAACGCCCTGAGTGGGTGAAGGAACGGATAAAGCTCAAGGGTGAAAACGCTGATTCGGAGATAGACCGAATACTCGAGCTTGATAAGAAGAGGCGTGAGTTGCTCGTTGAAGTAGAGGCGTTGAAGCACGAGCGCAATGTTGTCTCTGAGGAGATAGCGAGGAGGAAGCGCTCAGGAGAGCAAGTCCAAGAGCTGATTGAAAACATGAGGGCACTCAGCGAGAGAATAAAACAGCTTGACGCTATGGTATCCGAGGTTGAGAAGGAGATCAATCAACTGCTTTTGGTCATACCGAACATACCGCACGAGAGCGTCCCTATAGGCTCCGACGAGAATGACAACGTTGAAGTGATGAGGTGGGGCGAACCGAGGAAGTTTGATTTTGAGCCGAAGCCACACTGGGAGATAGCGCAGAACCTTGGTCTCATTGATTTTGAGAGGGGAGTAAAGCTTTCTGGCTCGCGCTTCTATGTCATGACGGGGCTTGGGGCGAAACTTGAGAGAGCGCTAATTTCGTTCATGCTTGACTTGCATGTTGAAAAGCATGGCTACATAGAGGTCTTCCCACCTTTCATGGTCCGCAGGGATTGCATGATCGGCACGGGGCAGTTGCCGAAGTTTGAGATCGAGGCGTATGTGTGTGAGCGAGATGACCTTTGGCTCATACCGACTGCCGAAGTCCCAGTGACCAATCTGCACAGGGATGAAGTGCTTGAGCGTGACATGCTTCCACTGAAGTATGTGGCATACTCAGCCTGCTTCAGGCGCGAGGCTGGCGCTGCGGGTAAGGACACAAGAGGCATAATCAGGGTCCACCAGTTCAACAAAGTTGAGCTTGTCAAATTCGTCGAACCTGAGCGCTCCTATGAAGAGCTTGAGAGCTTGGTCAGAGACGCAGTTGAAGTCCTCGAACTGCTCGGTCTACCATACAGGGTGGTTGAAATATGCACTGGCGACTTGGGTTTTGCAGCGAGCAAAAAATACGACCCTGAAGTTTGGATGCCAGGGCAAGGGAGGTTCGTCGAGGTTTCATCGTGCAGTAACTTTGAAGACTTCCAAGCAAGGCGAGCCAACATACGCTATCGCCCAGCTAAAGGAGCAAAGCCAAGATATGTGCACACGCTGAATGGCTCTGGATTAGCAGTCGGCAGGACCCTCGCAGCGTTGCTCGAAAACTACCAACAGGAAGATGGTTCGGTCATCATCCCAGAAGTGCTTCGCCCATACATGGGTGGCATTGAGAAGATTGAGCCACAAAAGAAGTGAAGCAAATGCCTCATCTCGTAACCTCGTAAGAGGGAAGCTCGTGAGCGAGTATGAGCCATAGCGAAACCATAGCTGTAGTCATACGCTCATTCCCATCACAAACAGAGCGCTTCATCTTGCGCGAGCTGTTTGCGCTCCTTACCGCTGGCTACAAACTGCGCATATACGCAATGGATGTCAATGAGGCTGACGACGGCGACTATGTTGCGAGGCGGATCTACCCGTTTGTGGTCGAGCTCCCAAAAGTGAACTCGCCATCGGTCGCTTCATCTGTGATCCGCTCACAACTCAACTTCAACATCGGGCTCAAACGCCTCTTAGCCCATTTCATCTTTTGTGCGCCATTGGGCGGTGTCGGTAGCACACCGCTTTGGCGAAGGCTAAGGTGGCTTCGCTGGCATTTAGCTCACTGCCCAGTTGGCTTCTGGCTCGCCGAGGAACTGCAACACCACAATGTCACTCGCATACATGCTCACTTCGGACACATCACCGCAAGCATAGCGCTTACCGCTGCATTGACAAGCGGGATCAGCTTCTCAATGAGCGCCCACGCATACGACATCTATGTTGAGCCAATCGCCATGAGGGAAAAGCTACTGAAGGCATCTGTCGTTGTCACATGCACGAGAGCCAACTTGGAACACCTTCGCAACACATACAGTGAAGCAACAGGTAAAACCCACCTTGTCTATCACGGATTGCTGCGTGACGAGGTGGAACGCTTCTCCAACACCGCTTTTGGATGCTTGCCATTCCGTGAGGGCGCAACATTGCTGTTCGTTGGCAGGCTCATCCCAAAGAAGGGTGTCGATGTTCTGCTCAGGGCATTGAAGAGGCTCCGTGGTAAAGTGAGATGCATCATTGTCGGTGACGGTCCGCTGAAGAGCAATTTGCAATCGTTAGCAACACAGCTTGGTGTGAGCGATTGCATAACATTCATCGGGGGTGTCAGACATGAAGAGGTAGCCAAATACTATGCCCGCGCATCAGCGTTAGTTGTGCCAAGCGTCATCGCCAAAGATGGTGACAGGGATGGCTTGCCGAATGTGATACTTGAGTCTGCTGCATCCTTATTGCCGATCATTGCCTCTGACATAAGTGGTATCCCAGAATTCGTTGAGGATGGCGAGACTGGGTTGCTCTTCAAAGCTGGTGACTGTGATTCTCTTGCGTGTGCGATTGAGAGGTTGCTTTCGAGCGAGAGCCTGAGGAAACGAGTCACCGAGGGAGCTTACAATAAGCTCCTCACCAGCTTCATCGCTGATGAGAACGCAAAGAGGCTTGGGAAGCTTATCACAGGCGTGATACCTTAAAAGCACGATGGCAGGTGAGAGGTATGGACGGAGAGGATATGACAATCGTTGGCGAAGTTAAGGAGGCTGTTGACAGGCGCACTGGCATAGCCAAATACGCTGTTGTGGTGAGTGGCTTTAGAGCGCTCAACCCCATACTTGGCATACTGCGAGAGGTCATAATGGCGCATTTGCTTGGTGTGAGCGCTGCAGCTGACATATACCGCTTCGTCGTTGATAGAGTCCTCGTTGAACTTTACACAAAGGTTGAGAAGCTCCTCCAGCCGACATTCCTTCCGCTCTTCGTTGCGCGCCAAACACTCAACAGCGATGCCTCGGCGTTCCGTTTCGCCAATGTCATGGGGACATTGCTTGCCGTCATACTGAGCACCATAGCGTTTGCTGGGGCTTTCTTCGCTGACAAGCTCACATTGCTAATGCTTCATTACTTGCACGAGGATGTTGAGAACTTCCAACTCGCTGTAGTGGCTCTCCGCTTCACATTCCCATTCCTCGTTTTCTACTGCCTCTCAAACCTGCTTGAGCTCACATTGCAGTCTTATGCTAACTTCACCCTGCCAGCGCTCGCTGAGACGCTTCGTCGTCTTTGCGTTGTCGTTAGCTTTGGAGCGATAGCCCTTGTAACGAGACACCCAACGCAAACGCAAGTCGTCATCGCAGCCATCCTCGGCGCCATAGCTGGCATAATGCTAAGGCTTCTTGTTCAACTGCCAGGGCTGAAGGGGAAGTTCAAATACATAAGACCATCTCTCGATGTGAGAAACGAGGACTTGCTCAAGGCTGGCATGCTCATGCTACCTTTACTTTTGGGTGTGTTCTTAGCGCTTGTGAGGAGTTGGGGTGAGACCATCGTTGCTGGCAGGATAGGCGAAGGTATGCTTGCAGCACTCGGCTATGCAAGGAAGCTCCTTGACCAACCGTGGCAGATAATCGCCTACGCAATAAGTGTCGTCATTTACCCCTTCATCTCGGAGCTGAGCGCGAAGAAGGAAAAGAAAGAGCTTGCGGAATCGCTTCTTTCGGTCTTCCGCATAATCGTTTTCATCTTCGTCCCGACGACGATAATCATGATGGCGTTGGGTGGCTCGCTCACGAGGGGACTGCTCGGCTTCAGGGGCGAAAATTTAAAGCTCGTCTTATCTGCGCTGCTCTTTTACCTCCCTGGCTTGACAGTCTTCGCGCTTGAAGAACCCACACTCAAATGGTTCTACGCCCTTGGCAACACGCTTGTGCCAACGCTTCTTGGAGTGGTTGCCGATGCCATCTTCTTCGTGACGCTACTGACGGGGGTGTTCATCCTCAACGCCGGTTTGCCAGCGTTCGCTTTCGCCCTCGTCGTCTCAAAGTTTATCAAGATGCTTTTCGTCTACGCCATCTTCAACTCATGGCTTGGTGGCTTGCCTTGGGGTAGCTTAAAGCCGTTTGGTGTGAAAATGAGCATATGCTCAATCGCCCTCGCCTTCTTCATGATCGTGCTATACGAACTCACACCAAGCTACGAAGCCGGCAGGATGCTTCATCTTCTGAACTTCTTGCTCGGTAGCATCGTCGGATATGCGTTCTTCGGCATCATCGCGTGGGTGCTTCGCATGAACGAGGCGATAACATTTGGGCGCTTCCTTAAAAGCTCGATACAAAAGCGCCTCCGCAAACTGTTAGGCTTGCTTGGAAGGTGAATCGTAAGGCTATAGCTCAGTTTGAGCTATGAACTACCTTCGTGGAAGGGCAGATGGGATGATGAAGCCACTGATCGTCCATGTGCTCGAAGCCACAGTTGGTGGCACAAGACGCCATTTGCTTGACCTCCTACAACACATTGACAGGGGGCGGTTTTGCCAATCGGTTATCTGCTCAACTCTGCGCGATAGGCGCTTTCTAAACGACATCAAGTGGATGGCTTCGATCGGCATCAAAACATACATCGTCCAGATGAGGAGAGGCATATCGCCCATTGCGGATGCCGTTGCTGTTTTGAAGGTTTACGCCATCATCAAAAGGCTGTGTCCACACATCGTTCATGCACACAGCAGTAAGGCTGGATTGATAGCGAGGATAGCAGCGAAGGTGGCTGGCGTCCCAATCATCATTTACACGCCTCATGCGTTCGCCCTCTTCATGCACAACAACCGCCTTATGAGGACTGCGATTGTGTGCGTTGAGCGTTTTCTCGGTCTGTTCACGGACGCCCTGATCACAGTTTCGAGGAGCGAAATGGAAGTGGCACTCAAAGAGCGCATCGTCCACCCAAGTAAGCTCATCCTGATCGAGAACGGCGTTGACTTCTCAAGAGTGCGATACAGCGATGAAGCACGGTTGAGGTGGCGCAACAAGTGGGGAATACCTGAAGACGCACCGCTCATAGGCTGTGTTGGCGACTTCAGGGCTCAGAAGGGACAGCAGTATTTAATCGGTGCAATGCCACTCATCCTGTCAAAGTTTAACAACGCATACTTGGTGCTCGTAGGTGTCGGTGAGCGTGAAAGGATGCTCAAGGAGTTGGCGGTGAAACTCGGTGTGCAAAGCAATATCGTATTTGAGACGAGTGTGCGTGACGACTGGAGCGTCTACAGCGCATTTGATGTCTATGCGCTTCCGTCTCTTTACGAGGGGATGCCATATACGCCGATTGAGGCCCTCGCTTGCGGTTTGCCAGTCGTGTTGAGCGATGTCGTTGGTAACAGGGATTTGTTTGAAGCTATCGCCTCCGCATACGGGGATGCTTCGAAGATGGTTAAACTTGTCCAACCAAAATCATGTGAGGCACTCTCTCAAGCGATCATTCAATTCCTCTGTGACGAGGAGTTGCGAAGTGAGGCGATGCGCGAAGTGAGGAGGGAGATCGTTATCAAGCTTTTCCCGCTTGAGCGAATGATTGAAAAAACTCAAAAGCTGTATGAGGCACTGCTGTTTGAGAGGGTGGTGCCAAATTGATGGGAAGAGTTATTGACATCCATGACATCGGTGTTTCCGTCCCATACCTTCCCTGCCTTGAGCTTCAAGAGAGGCTTCGCAACTTGCGTTCGCTAAACCTGATAGCTAACAAACTTTTACTACTCGAGCATGAGCCGACGATAACACTCGGAAGGAACAGCTCAAACGAAGATTTGCTCATTGACGAGCCGTCGGAAAAAGAATCCTCACCATTGAGCTCAACCGATATCCCAATCGTCCAATGCAACCGTGGTGGTGGCGCAATGCTTCACCTTCCGGGGCAGGCTGTCGCTTATGTGATTGTGCACCTCAAGGAGGCTGGATTTGATGTCATGCAATTTCTTTATGCGCTTGAGGTCTCCATGATGAAAGCGCTTTCGATGTGGCGCATTAATGCAGTGAGGCTTGGAAACCATCGAGGCGCTTGGGTCTTCGTTGATGGGAAGTGGCGCAAAATAGGTTTCGTCGGGCTCGCGGTGAAGAGATGGGTCTCAATGCACGGGATCGCCGTTAATGTGGCAGTTGATCTGAGCATGTTTCGCTTGCTCAAGACTTGCAAACTGCCATGCGATGTCATATATGACATGGGAAGCGTGCTCAAGAGAACAATAAACATGGGCGACTTCAAAAAAGCGCTCGCAGAATGCGTTGCCTCGGCTCTCAACATGACGCCGAGGTTCGTTGATGGCGGGCTTGATGGATTGCTTGAAGAAGTTGAAGCGCTGGAGGTGGGATCGAGCAGTGGGTGAGCGAGAGGATGGTCATTTGAAGCTGTTCGCTTCCGGTGTTTACGATTTGACGCTCCTATCACTTTGTGCTCTTTTCGTCTACTCCGACTTGCCCATTCCCTTCTCCGAACAGGCGTTCATGCTACTCGTCGGTGTCATTGCTGTCGTTGCATCCTCGATATGGGTGAAGCTGAAAGGCGCTTCCAAATCATCGCTTGAGCTATCGGATGCGATTTCCAGATGGCTTTGCGCGCTTGCGAGCGCTTACATCTACTTTCAGGCAAGGTGGGTCCTTCTGCCAGAGGCTATTGTCCCAAAGCACAACGGCATACCGTGGCAGATACCATGGGCAAGCATCATTATCATCCTGAGGGCGATAGCATTCGCTTGCGCATTCCCAGAGGCATTTCGTGTGCTGTCAGTCGGCGCCCGCGAAACCACAGGTGAAGGGAAAGTTTCAGCGACAGCATTGCGATCTGTTGAGAGATACATTCGGCTGTCGCTACTACTCTCTTGCGTTCTCATTTGTGCCTTCGCATCCTGCATGTTCGTCATCCTTGAGGCGCGCTATCCAGATGACATGTCCATCGGATACACTGTTTCGGTTGTTTCAAAGGCATGTGAGATCACTGCCTTCCTGCTCATGAGCAGTTATAGTCCAAGCGCGCTTGTTCGGCGTGACATCGCGATGTGGGTTCTGGTTTTGACCATAATTTGCAGGGCGCTGGTGAAGGCGATTTTGTGATACGGAGGTGATAGGCTGTGGCTCGTGAGGTCATAGGGCAATTGCTTGCGGAGGGTTTGCGCTTCGGCATCGTCGTCAGCCGATTCAACGAGCTTATCACACGGCGTTTGCTTCACGGCGCTCTCGACGCACTAAAGAGGCATGGCGCAAGGGAGGAGGACATAGAGATCGTTTGGGTTCCAGGCTCGTTTGAAATACCACTGGTTGCATATGAACTCGCTAAGAGCAAGTCATACGATGCCGTCATCTGTCTTGGTTGCATCATTCGCGGTGACACGCCTCACTTTGAGTATGTGGCATCGGAGACAGCGAAAGGCATAGCGCGGACTGCGCTTGAAACTGGTGTGCCAACGATTTTTGGAGTTGTAACTGCTGACGATTTGCATCAGGCGCTCGAAAGGGCTGGCGGTAAGCAGGGCAACAGGGGCGCCGAAGCTGCTATGACTGCGATCGAGATGGCGAACATCATGCGCTCACTCAGAGGTGAAAAACGGTGAAGATAGTTGAAGGCGAAGCGAGGGCGAGGATCGCTATCGCTGGAAACCCATCCGATGGCTACTTCGGTAAAACGATAGCGTGCACCATAAGCAATTTCAGCGCCAAGGTGCGTGTGAGCGAGAGCGATTCCATAGAACTCGTCATGCACCCTAAGTTTGACCCAACAAGGTTTGAAAGCCTCGACGAGCTTGAAGCCATCGCCACAAGGGATGGCTACTACGGTGGGTTGAGATTGTTGTTTGCTGGCTGTAAACGCTTCAACCAATACTGCCGTGAGATGGGGATAGCGCTACCAAAGAAAGGCTTCAAGGTTGAGTATGATACAACGGTTCCAAGGCAAGTTGGGTTGGGTGGCTCAAGTGCCATAGTCACTGCCCTCTTTCGTGCGCTGATGAAGTTCTTCGGTCTGACATACGAGCACATACCGAAGCCGATACTGCCGAACATCATCCTCAGTGTTGAGCGAGACGAGCTTGAGATAACGGCAGGGCTACAAGACCGCGTGGCGCAAGTTTATGATGGGCTTGTGTTCATGGATTTCTCACGGGAGTTGATGGAGCGCTACGGGCACGGGCATTACGAGAACTTGGATACATCGCTTTTGCCACCGCTGTTTCTCGCGTGGGTGAGAGTGCCCTCCTTCTCTGGGAGGGTGCATAGCAATTTGCGTTTCCGTTACGAGCACGGTGACAAACAGGTCATTGACGCTATAAGGCAGTGGATTGAAATAGCCGAGGAAGCCAAAGAAGCGCTCATACAGCGTGATTACGAAAGGCTTGCAAAGTTGATGAACCGCAACTTTGACATCAGGCGAAGCGTGCTCGGTGATGAAGTGCTCGGGAGCGACAACATCAGGATGATCGAACTCGGAAGGGAGCTCGGTGCTCCAACAAAGTTCCCCGGCTCGGGTGGGTCGGTTATCGGCATCTACTGGGATGAACAACACCTCAAACGCCTGAAGAGTGCATATGAAGAGGCTGGCTTCCTCTTTGAGGTTGTTCAGCCGTATGAACCTTGCCGAGAACTTAACACTGAAAAATGATGATGTAGGGCAAGCAAAAGAGGGGGTGGTGAGTGATGCTGAAGATGCGCGATTATTTGACATTGATCGTGCAGGTGCCTTTGTGGGTGTCAACGGCGATGCCGTTTGCCACGATGCCATCGGAGCTTTCCACCGAACGGGGTGGAAATGTTTTCATCTGGCAGGAGGCGGAGTTGTTTAAGGAAAAGGGTGGCTGGACTGTCGACACTCAGTTCATAATGCATGTTGGCTCAGCATACTTGCTCGCAATCGGGTTGGGAAAGCCAGTAGCCGATGCGAGGACGAGCATCAGCATACCTAAGTCTGGCGTTTACCGCCTTTGGGTGAGATGCAAAAATTGGCTACCCGAATACACCCCAGGCAGGTTCAAAGTCATCGTCGGCGATAAGCCATCAAAGGTTGAGTTTGGGACTTCACCAACTGATGAGTGGGTATGGCAGGATGGCGGAACCTTTGAAATTGAGCGTGGTGAAACACAGTTAATCATTCGTGACTTAACAGGGTGGTATAGCCGATGCGATGCGTTGCTTCTGACCACCGACTTGGATTTCAAACCACCGAACGATACCGATAGCGTGCGCAAACTCAAGGCTGAGCTGTTCGGCGAGCCGAAGCCAAGGGAGTTGGGTAGCTTTGATGTGGTCGTGATCGGTGGAGGTGTGGGCGGAAGTTGTGCCGCGTTAGCTTCAGCAAGACATGGGTGCAAAGTGGCGCTCATCCAAGACAGACCAGTCTTAGGTGGCAATGCGAGTTCCGAAATACGCGTCGGCATTGAGGGCGCAACTGGCGGTGGGCATAGGTTTGCTCGTGAGACTGGGATCGTTGAAGAGATAAGGGAAGCCTCACTTGAGCATGGGAGCGTTGATGCTGGTATACTCGCCTTGATCAAGCAGGAGCCAAATGTGACGCTGTTCCTCGGCATGAGGGCTGTTGAGGCGATGATGGAAAACAAAACGAAGATAGCTGCTGTAAAGTGCGTTGATGTTGTGACGATGCAACCCTTCATCGTCAGGGGCAAGGTCTTCATTGACTGTAGCGGTGATGGTGACTTCGCAGCGAGTGCTGGCGCTAAATTCCGCATGGGCAGAGAGGGGAGAGACGAATATGGAGAGGACATGGCTCCAGAGAAGCCAGACAAGTATACGCTCGGGAGCTCGCTCTTGTTTGCGGCACGCGACACTGGCAAGCCAGTTGAGTTCACTCCGCCACCTTGGATTTACAAGTTCCCAGATGAAGCATCACTGCCACACCGAGATCACCGCAACTTCTCCTTCGGCTTTTGGTGGATTGAGTATGGTGGGACAATGGACACGATAAAGGATGCCGAGAAAATACGGGATGAGCTTTTGCGCATACTGTTCGGGGTTTGGGATCACATCAAGAACCATTGTGTCCACAGCGATAGGGCGAAGAACTACGACCTTGTTTGGGTTGGGCATGTCGCTGGCAAACGCGAGTCGAGACGCTTCATCGGTGATTATGTGCTTAAGCAAAGCGACCTTGAGAGGGCGGTCTTGTTTGATGACAGGGTCGCATACGGTGGATGGACAATAGACCTTCATCCGCCATTGGGCATCTTCGACAAAGGGACGCCATCAATACACAAGCATGTCCCACTCTACAGCATACCGTTCCGTTGCCTCTATTCAGTCAACATCAGCAACTTGATGTTTGCGGGCAGACACATAAGCGCTTCTCATGTTGCGTTTGGCTCAACGAGGGTGATGGCAACAATCGGCACGATGGGGCAGGCAGTCGGAACAGCTGCATACCTTTGCTTGAAATACAATGCGACGCCAAGGGAAGTAGCTCAACGCCACATAAGGGAACTGCAACAACTCCTTCTCAAGGGCGATGCATACATAATCGGCTTGCGCAACGAGGATGAGGGAGATTTGGCGCTCAAGGCGATGGCAACCGCTTCAAGCTACAAGCGGTTTGAGCGGTTTGATGGAAGGAAAGTCAAGAGCGTCGGTCTCCACCAACTCGACCATGCGCGTGCACAGCAGTTCCTCGTAAGCGCAGATAAGCTTGAGTCGGTCTTTGTGTGGCTACGAAGCGATGTTGAAGAGCCGATAGAAGTCGTAGCGCACCTGAGGGAGGCTAAAACTTTCGGTGATTTCTCATCGCAGGTCGATTTGGCTACAGCTAAAGCCGTCGTCAAAGGTAGGGGTGACCATTGGGTAAGGTTTGACTTCAATGTCGCAGTGACACCGAAAAAGCATTATTGGATTTGGTTGCCACCAGTCAAGGGTTTGAGCTGGCACTTGGCGAGTGAAGTCCCTCCGATTGGTTGGTGTCGTGCATACAGGTCAAAAGTGGATGGCGAAGTATGGAACAGGATGCCCGGCAACTACGCTATTGACACATCACCTCAATTCGTCATCGATTGTGGCGAGGCTTTCCATCCGAAGAATGTGATCAACGGGTATGCACGCCCGACGATGACACCCGATGGTCAATTCCAACCGAACCAATGGTGTTCAGACCCGACACAGCCGATGCCCCAATGGCTTGAGATTGATTTCGGCAAGCCGGTAACATTCAACACCGTCTACCTCACCTTCGATGTGGATTTGGATGCGAGGCACCGCTCAAAACTCGCCATCGCAAGCTGTGTGCGCGACTACGAACTTCAAAGGTTTGATGACGCGAAAGGGCAGTGGGAAACCATAGCGAAAGTTGAAGGCAACTTCAAGAGGAGACGCATACACAAGTTCGATGCCGTCACTTCAACGAGACTGCGCATACTCGTGCACGCAACAAACGGCGATCCATCGGCGAAGATTTACGAGGTGCGCGTATACAACGAGTGAGCTTCATGAGGGTTTCAAGGGTGGTGGATGATGAGCCTGATAAATTCGCTGTTTGACATCTCTGGGAAAGTCGCTGTTGTGACTGGTGGTGCTGGCGTGCTATGCAGTGAGATATGCACTGCCCTCGCAAAGTGCGGAGTAAAGGTGGCTATCCTTGACATAGCTTTTGATGCTGCGAAGGAACTCGCAAGGCGCATCGCCTCCGACGGCTTCGTCGCAATCGCTGTTAAGGCGGATGTAACGAGGAAGGAAGAACTTGAATGGGCACGCCAACAAATATTGAATGAGCTTGGTTGCATAGACATACTCATCAACGGTGCTGGTGGGAACATCCAGCAAGCAACAACGAACGACGACAACCCGTTCTTTGATCTGCCTGAGGATGCTCTGCGCGCCGTCTGTGAGCTCAATTTGCTTGGGACAGTCTTTGCGTGCCAAGTGTTCGGGAAGACATTCGCTGAAAGAGGCGAGGGTGTCATCATCAACATATCGTCAGTGAACGCCTTCAGACCGCTTACGAGGGTGCCAGCATACGCAGCTTCCAAAGCTGGGGTGGTTAACTTCACACAATGGCTCGCTGTGCATATGGCTCAAAACTACTCTCCCAAGATAAGGGTCAACACGATTGCCCCCGGCTTCTTCCTGACGAAACAAAATCGCTACTTGCTCATCGACGAATCGACTGGCGAGCTAACACAACGAGCTAAGACGATACTGGCTCACACCCCGATGCGTCGGTTTGGCGACCCATCGGACTTGATCGGGACAGTCATCTGGCTTTGCTCCGATGCTTCTTCTTTTGTAACTGGTGCGGTCATAACCGTTGATGGGGGCTTCAGCGCCTTCAGCGGCGTTTAGGGGGAAGGGGAAGCATGAGTTATGAAATAGGCATGAAAGCATTGAGGCTTGAGTTCGCAGAGAGGGTGGCGCATACCGAATACTGTTCAAACTACGCCCTCGTTAGAGCCGTGACTGGGCTTGACCCGTTGCATGATGAGGAGGCTTGGCGCTCCTTCTACGATGCATGGGAATATGACTTCATATGGCTCACAAACGATGGTCCGATCGGTTGGGAGAAGCGTGGCAGGGTAACAGACATGGGGCACGCCGAATTCCTTGAAGGCGGAATTGATAAACGCACAACTGTCTCGTGCCCATTCAAAGATGTTGATGAAGTGCTCTCATTTGATGCTGTCAAGGAATACGGCTTGCCAGACTTTGATGAGCTCGTGAGCTATTACGAAGCTTGGCATAAGAGTGTTCAAGCGAAACACCCAAACCAAGTTTGCCCCGGCGGATACTACAAAACGCTTGTGTCAGGTGCAATACAAGCCTTCGGATGGGAGATGCTACTTACTGCAGCTGCCTACAGGGAAAGCTTTGCTAAAGTCCTCGACAGCTTCTTTGAGCTATCGCTACACCACTATCGGGCATGGGCAAAAACATCGATCAATGTTTTCATCTGCCACGACGATATGGTTTGGACGCAAGGTCCATTCATGCACCCCGACTTCTACCGAAACTTCATCTTCCCAAGATACAAAAAGCTCTGGGAAGTCTTGCATGAAGCGGGAAAGCTCGTGCTCTTCTGTTCGGATGGCAATTGGGCTCAGTTCGTCGACGATATAGCAGAGGCAGGTGCGGATGGCTTCATATTTGAGCCGCTCATACCGCTTGAATATGTTGTTGAGCGCTACGGCAATAGCCACATCATCATGGGTAGCAAAGTCGATTGCAGGACGCTCACATTCGGCACGAAGGAACAAATCAAAAAGGAAGTTGAGGAGACGCTCAAACTCGCAAAGGGTTGCATGGGCTTCTTCTTTGCGGTCGGTAACCACATACCGAGCAATGTGCCAGTTGATAACGCACTCTTCTATTTTGATTGCCTCAAGGCAAACTGGTGGCGCTGAAACACCACATGAGTTCATCTAATCGCGCTATCGTGGGGTTAAAAGCCTTGCGCCCGGGTCAACATGGACGATGTAAGCTACACCACCAACTTCCTCGATAGCCCTTGCCACCGCTTCTTCCTTACCTGGGGCATACGCGAACATGCACCCGCCACCGCCTGAGCCGTTTATCTTGCCACCAAGCGCTCCAGCTGCCATAGCCGCTTCTATCATGGCATCTATTTTCTTCGTTGAGACACCCAAGCCATCTCTCAGGTGAGCTTGATGCTCAAGCAAGAGCCTCCCAAGTTCAGCAGGATCAAAATCTCCCCTCCTCAGCATCTCAAGCGCTTTGAGGCATATGTCTCGGTTGTAAACATTTGCAACCACTTTCCTTCTGATTGGTTCTTCGAGCTTCCTCGCATAACTTAGGATGACTTCCGTCGGCGTCTCCCTCAGGTCAAAATCGTCGATCCATTCCTTCAACTGCCTTATCCCGCGCAAGACATCCTCCTTCGATGAACGAAGCACATCAAGTGTTTGCTTCCTCTCAAGCGAGTCTCCGAGCACCAAACCAGTTAGCTGGACATTCAAGCGCTCAACCTCAAACGGCTCTCTGCAGTCAACGCTAATCGTCCCACCGACGCTACTGGTGAAGTGGTCCATCATGCCACCGGGCTCTTTGAATTCCAAAACCTCAGCCCTGTGTGCAAGCCTTGCCACCCTTATCGGGTCGTCGGCATCGGGCGAGCCTGAAGCGATCAAAAGGAACTTCGTCCACGCAGTCACAAGCGCTGATGAGCTTGAAGTGCCAGCATTGATCGGTATGTTGCCACGCACCTCAACATCGTAGCCACAGGTTATCTCATAACCCTCACGCAATACCACATTCAAGCACGAACGCATGTAGTCGCGTTTTTTCCTGTATGTGATCGGCTGTGAAATGTCTATCGTGTCCGTTTCACCTATGTCTGGCATGTTGATTATGAAGAGCCTGTCCTTCCTTCTCTTCCCTCTTATCGTTATGTGCAGGTTGATAGCACACGCTATGACGCGCAAGCCCAAAAAATCCTGATGCTCACCGAAGAGGCATATCCTCCCCGGCGCCACTACAACTATCTCATCGAGTGAGCTCATCGCCCATCACTCCCAAATGCATCGCCTGTCAGCACTCCAATTTGGCATTATGCATCTTACTGCATCTTACTGAACGACAAGGTTGGCTCATCTTGGCGTGGTGGTGCAAACTTTAGAAACTGGTCCTCAAAACTCGGTGGCTTGGAAGGGGTGAGTGTGAGATGCACGATTCGCATGAGCATGCGCACAAGTGGATCAATCAAATGGAGCAGATGCTCAAGCTCTTTGGGCATCGCAACTGGGTGCTGATCGCAGATTCGGCGTTTCCGATGCTATCGTCAAGTGGAGTGAAGACGCTTGCAACTGAAACTGATCATGTTGAAGTTTTGAGGACGGTGCTCGGACACATACAGCAATGCCCTCACATACGACCCGTTGTTTACATTGACGAGGAACTCGCTCACATTGATGAGCAGGATGCCCCCGGGATAACAACGCTGAGGCAACAGTTCAACCAACTGCTTAACGGGATCGAAGTGCATAAACAAGCGCATCTGGATTTGATCAACAAGGTGAGCGAGGCTGCGAAGTTGTTCCATGTGTTGGTGCTAAAGACCACAATCACTTTGCCTTACACGACCGTGTTCATTGAGCTCGATTGTGGTTATTGGGACAGCTCAAAGGAGGACAAACTGCGCAAACGCATGCGTTGTGGGACTGGCTCTCACAACGCACCGTGATGAGCATCTTCGCTCGTTTGAAGCTGTCTAACTTTCAAACTCTCGCAAGCTCGTTATGATCTTGCCGACAAGACCATACTCAAGAGCCTCTTCGGCTGTAAGCCAAAAATCCCTGTCGGTGTCGGCTGTGACTTGCTCAACGGACTTTCCAGTTTCTGAAGCCACGATGCTGTTATAGCGTTCTCTGAGGCGACGCAGTTCGTTAGCGCTTATGGCGATATCAGAAGCCACCCCAACAACTGTCGTTACTGGTTGATGCAATAGGAAGCGAGAATGCGGTAATGAAAAGCGTCTCTCCCTCGGAGCTGCAAGGAATGGCAAGATGGCTGCGCTGGCACACAAGCCAGTGCAAACTGTCCTGACTGGTGGCGTGACGAAACGCAATATGTCGTAGATGGCAAAGCCAGCGTCAGCCTCACCGCCTCGTGAGTTGATGAAAACGGTTATCGGTTTGTTTTCGTCCTCCTCCTGCATCAAGAGAACCTGAGTGGTAATCTCTTTTGCGACTTGATCTGTGATCGTGCCCATGAGCAAAACAGTTCGGGCACGCAACAGCCTGCGCAAGACCCATGCATGTTGCATGATCATTTCCTGTTGCCTTTCTTCCTCCTCTTGCAAAGCCATCTTCAAACGCCCCCTTAACGAACGGTTTTAAAAGCCTACAGCACAAGTCGCTCTAAAAGACACTTTAGCGCAGGTGCGTCCCATAGAAAAACTGCTTGAGAGTTGAAAGAGGCAACCACGCTTGACACTTGACTTTGTGTCACAGTGTGTTACACTGTTACAGTGAAAAACTTCGCTTCATGTTACAATGAGTTACTCTTGAGTTGGAAGAGGTGGTGAGGGATGGACAAAGGCGTTGCACGGCGTGTGGCGGATAAGTTGATGGCGAAGCGCAGGGAGTTTGGGTTATCGCAGGCTCAAGTGGCTGAGAAGATCGGGTGCACCCGCGAATACATCTCAATGATTGAGAGCGGGAAGCGAATGCCCAACTTGATGATCTTGAAGAAGCTCGCCGAGTTATACAATGTTGATATTCAATGGCTCCTCGGTGAGGAAAGCTCAACGAATGTTTTCAGCATGCTACTGAGGGCAGCACCCATCGACAAAGCTGATAGGAAAAGGTTGGAGGAATTCGTCAAGCGCTGTGAGGACTACGCATGGCTTGAAAAGATACTCGCTGTGAGGAAGAGGGAAGCCCCAGAATACAAATGCACTACGCCCTCCTTCAGACCTGAGATGTCACTGCAAGCCAAGAAGGTAGCGAGTGACGAAAGAAAGAGGTTGGGGCTGGGCGATGACCCGATCAGCGACATCTTCAACCTTCTTGAAAACCAAGGTCTTCACATCATACGAATACCGCTACCCAACTCACGAATTGATGGCGCATTCGCATACGACCCAGAGAAAGGGGCTTTCGCACTCATAAACGCTGATAGAACGAAAGGGAAGCAAGTCTTCACCGCAGCTCACGAGTATTGCCACTTCATCAAAGACAGATCCAGCGGTTACCACCCATGTGAGACTGGCGAAGGTCATTCCCCACCGCACCAGAGAGATTTGGAAAGGTTCGCCGATCTGTTTGCAACTCATTTCCTGATGCCAGAGGAGGGTGTGAGGAACATCGTTGAAAGCAATTTCAACCCCTCTCAGATCGGCGTTGAAGATGTGATTTATTTGAAACGCTACTTCGGCGTCAGCTACAAGGCTATGCTCATAAGGCTTAAGGAGCTCGGATACATAAAACAAACCCAGTTTGATCGGATGGAGAAAGTCTCGGTTGAAAGGATTGAGAGAACGCTGTATGGCGAGAGTGAGGAAAGAGAAGAACAGGCTCCAAAGATACCACCCTTGCTTGCCATCTTAGCTCTCGAGGCATATTCAAGGAGGTTGATATCGCTTGACAGGCTCGCCGAGATATGGCGCATCTCCTCCTCGGAGGCTTACGAGATCTTGAAGAGCGCCGGCTACGAAGTGGATTGAGATTTGGAAGAAGTGGTGAAAGAGATGGGTTGGTCAATCACCTCTGGCATCATAACCGAAAGGCAATACAAGGCTTTGAAGGAAGCGATACGCAAGGTTGTAGAGAGATGGCACGACAAAGAAGGGTTAACGGAGAAAGCTCTGCGCCAGCGCATAAGAGCGATCTGGAATGTTAAAGATGAACGAGAACTTCTTCAGGCTGACTTCCCATCGGTCACCGAATACCTCCACAGGTGCTTGGTTCATGGATGCACAAGCGAGGGCGGGCAAAGTCAACGCATAAAATTGCTCAGGCAAATCCATGAGCTGAGGCGTTCGCTGGGATGGGATTTGAGGAAGCTGAAAGAGCTTGCGAAGCAGAAGGTCAAACGCCCGAGCTTGCGCTCATTGCGTGAGGAGGAGTTGAAGGTGATTTTGGAGACGCTCAAAGCGCTCAGGGATGGATAAACCTACTTTGGCTTTTTGGATGAGCGGGGTGGTATTCGATGAGCATCGAAGTCTATCAGATAAAGGGCGACATCATGGAGCTCGTTTTCGATCCAAGGGAAGAGGACTTGAGGGTTGGAGAAACTCTCTGCGTTAGGGAAAGGGATAGCAAGAACGGCTTGATAGTGCAAGTCATAGCTTTCAGGTCACTCAACTATCCTTCGCTTGTGCGCGAGCTTTTGCGGTTGGCTATAAACGATGGGAAGAGGGAAGACGGCAACGGCTCGAAGGACTCCTTGCAAAACAGCGGTGAAGAAATCTCACCAGAGCTGATTGAAGCTCTGTCTGAGGCAGCTTCATCAACGCTGTCGAAGGAGCGCAACCTCAAAGTGGCTATATGCAAGATAAGGAAGCTCGCAAACGGCGAATGGGATCAATGGGACGGGTGGATACCTCACAGGGATGTGGATGTTTTCAGGACGCCAGATCCAGAACTCTTCGAGAACTGCATTGAACTCCTCGGCAACCCGATTGAGATAGGCTACACTCTCAGGGGAGAGCCAGTCAGAATAGACGGCAGGCATCTTGAGAAAATCAACATCATAACTGGAGTGAAAGGGTGTGGTAAATCACACCTTGCTAAAGTCATATTGCTTGAGCTGATGGAGCTTGGCGCACCATGCATCGTCTTTGACATCAACAGGGAATACATCCATTTGCCGAAGCTCGAGGTTGATCCAACAACCGGTGAAGTTGTGCGTCCCGGGATAATCCACCTAAAGGCTGGTTCAAATTTGAAGCTCGGGTTAAGGCAGTTTGGCATCCAACCGCTCCTTACTATGCTAACGAAGTTCGGTCTGCCAGAGGTCTCCGCGATGCACCTTGAAAACAGGCTCTTCGGGTTGTTTGAAGAGATGCGGCTAATGGAGTTGAGGGGAAAGAAACCTCCGTTCCTAACGATTGAGCACCTCATACAGATGGCTGAGCACAACGAGCTTGCTGAGAACGAAGTTGTCAATGCAGCTATAAGGAGCAGGCTTGAAGCGGTCAGGAACACGAGGGTGTTCGCCAGAACTCCAGACGAAGCCATCGACCTGAAACGGGAATACAGCAAGATAAAATACGGTGGGGCTCTCATCATTGACATATCCGATTTGACGCCTCTGGCGAGGTTCGGCTTCGTTCAAGCGGTGATCGAGATCATAAAAGAGATTTGCGAGCACGAGATCATGAAGGGCACAAACAGGTTCCCCTTCGTCTTCTTCGAGGAGGCTCACCTTTATGTAACGAAGAACACGATAGGAACGATCGTAACACGCTCAAGGCATATCGGCATAACTTGCTTCTTCATCACGAACATGATAGGAAGCCTTGATGAAGCTGTCCTGCGCCAAGCCGACAACCTCTTCATCATGAACACACCCTTCGATGACGATGTGAGGCACTTAGCCAAGTGCGCCCTCACAGATGTCGAGACGATGAGCTCGTTCGTGAAGCGCCTTAGAAGGCACCATGTGCTTATCATCGGGAACGCTACAAAGCAGTATCCAGTCATAGTGCGCGTTAAACCGCTTAACGGGATAAACACGGCTGGCGAAACTCAATACTTCTTCCAAGCGCACAATGTTAACGGTGCTCAGGTCGTAGGGAGACGCTCGCCTCACGAAAGGATACGCAGGCTCTTCGGGCAAACAGAGTGAGGTGTATTTGGGATGCGAATCCGCTTCATCTTGCCACTCCCACCGAGCGTCAACCACCAATATTACCTCAGGAACGGTCTCCTGACGCTTAGCAACGACGCACAAGTCTACAAGCGTTCGCTCGTCAGGGCTCTCTCGAAGATAAAGGCAAGCGGGGAGTTGAGCATGACTTCTATTTGCATGGGAAGCCCAAACCAACAAAACGAAATGGAAGGGTGGCAGAAGCTTAGATGCAAACGCCTGCTATCAATGCACTATGAGTTCTTCTTGCGTTCTATCGGCGCAAGGGACCTTGATAACGGTGTCAAGCTCGTCCAAGACGCCATCTGTGAGGCGCTCGGAATCGATGACAGAGATGTGGTCGAAATTTACATGGCAAAGCGCGTTGATAAAGAGAACCCAAGGCTCGTTGTAACAATGAAGCTCCTCGACTTCTGGGATGCAACTGGTGAGGGGTCTTTGTTCTGCCAGCCCGAGGAATGCGACACCGAGTTTGACCTGCTGAGCTGTGTGAAAAGAGAGTTGCAAAAGCATGCTCATGGCAAGCAGAGTGGCTTGAGCACGCTCGAGGAACTCATCAAACGCTTCAACTGGGAATGAAGAGCTGATCATGCCTTGAAGGACTTTAGAGCCTCCTCAATGCTCTTGAGGAGAAGCTTCACAGCGATCGGAAAGCTATCAAGCGGTTCTGAGTGGAAGCCTGCTATGCAGTGGAAGCCATCATACTCAGATTCAGCGAATATGCTCATCAACCTGCTATAGTTGATCAGCTTGTCGTTGCCCTTCTCGTCAAATCCTGTGAAGACAACCCTTGAGTGCATCGAGAACGGAGCAAGCATTTCCGCTGCCTCGTAGAAAGCTTTGTTATCAAACCCGCAAGATGCAAGGAGGTTGAAGGCGTTCAGGCAAGCTCCAACATAAGGTGAGTTAACCTCATCAAGAAGCCATAAAAGCTCGTCAGGGTGAAGACAAACCTCATCGCTGTTCTCGATGGCTACAGATACATCTAAATCTTCAGCCACCTCAGCGACCTTCAGGAACGCATCAACTACCCATCTCTTCTGCTCCTCATAATGAGCTTCCATGCGTTTACCTTCCCCAGTAACTAACCTGATGACCCTTGCGCCTATATCTCTCGCCACCCTGATGAGGTGCGATATGCGTTTAAGTTCCCCATCCCTCACATCTTCGTTTGGGAAACCGAAGCGGTTGTTAAAAGAGAGCGCCACAACTACAACGCCTTCCCTTTCGGCTTCCTTGAGCAATGAGGCGAAGTAAGGCTCGTTGAGCGAGCGCAAATGCTCAACTTGCAATTCCACAGCCTCAATACCGAAGCTGGAGGCGATCCTGAAGAAGTCGCTAACGGTCATCTGATTCGTTTTGAAGAGCTCATCAAAGGCAGAGGTGCTACATGCTATGCGCATGCCAAAGCACTCCCCCAATGAGCTCATCAGTATGCTTCAACTTCAGATATCCACATCAAGTTTGGGCGTCTCTCGTTGCCACCGCCAACTGGTTGGAAGATGCGCAAGCACTTGCACCTTAGCGGTTGCTCAAATATGTGGACAGTGAATGGCTCATCTTTGCTTGTTTGATGTTGAACAACATCATGCCACCCATCACCGCTATACGCTTGGATGGAATAGCGCCTCGATGTGTAGTATACACCTTTATCAAAAGCCCACCATATGACGAGCTTCCTAAGCGTCACCTCGTTCGGGAACTCCAACTCCACAAAGTGAGGTTGCTCTGTCTCAGAGCTTGCCCACGCAACTTTCGCCCAATCCTCTGCAATGCTGAAGCTACCACGAGTGTCGTTTATCGCCTTGGGGTCGTAATTCGGGAAGGAGCTGTCAACATTCACTTTCGCATCAACTGCGATGTTTTTGTCGTTGACTCGTATTGGCGCAAGGAAGAGTTCATCAAACCAAATCAACCCAGCGCGCCCGTCAAGCGAGACGGAGAATGAGAGGGTTGTTATCGGGTCGAGGGTGAACAAGATGCCGTGTGTTAACTGCCACCTGCCAGTATCAACATCCACTGGGAGCGCAAATTCAAGCTCGCCCTCAGAAAGCGTTTCCATGTTGAGCTTTATAGCACAGCTCTCGGAACGCTCGCTCGGATACAACACCATTGTGTAGCTCAAGCCACTGACAACGAATGCCTTCTCTGGCTTCTTGAGTGATATGCTTTGCGAGACAACCGCAGAGCCATCCTCGCTCTGCGACACAACCGATAGAGAACTTTTCCCCGCATACGCTTTCTTTGCATCAAGAGATACCTTCGTTTGCGCACCTTGTTTTACTCGCCAGACAGAGCCAAGAGACTTACTCTGTTCAAATCCTCCATCCGAAAGCAAGTTATCCGAAGGCGGCACATAGACGAAAGATAAGGCATCGGAAAGGTTCAACCCGCTATCAAGCGCTACGCTGACTTCGGCTCTGTGATAACCCGGCTCAACATCCTTAGCATCAACTTTGCATATCACATCAACATTGCTGAGCGCTGGAAGCGTAACGGAATCCTCTTCAACCTTAACCTGTTTCCCATCAACCTTCACATTCACCTTCCCCTCAACACCTCTTGATGTGTTGTTAGTCAAGTTCAAGAGCAGAAGCAGTCCGCTGTTGCTTGAAACGATCTCGGAGCGCATCCCATAAGGTTTTACAACTTCAAGCTCCTCGCTTTGCCTAAGTTGCAACTCAACGCCAGCAACTTGTATACGCATGCAAAGCTCAAGCGAGAGCATCTCGCCCTCTTTCAACCACCCCGGTATGTTGAGCCTGTAAGAGCCCCAACAGTCGGTGTTTGGAGGGACATTGCGCCATGTGTAAAAAGAGCGGGCAAAGCTCCCGTGCGATGGTGCGCTCAATGTGAGCTCCGACTGAACCATGCTGAGAATGCTGCTCATTCCGTGCCTGAAGCTGATTGACGAGACGAGAACATCACCCGGTGAAACGAGGCGCTGGCAATTGAGCAACCATCTCAAGCCCGATGCGAGCTGTATAGCGCATGAAGTGAGCACTTCAGCACGCCTCAATATCGGCAGTTCGGATTGAGGCACACCTTCATAACCGTCGCAAAGAGAAACGAGTTTCCCACGAGCTTCTGAGAGCGACTTGAGTAGCTTTTCATATTTGCCCTCCTTGCCAAGCTTTCCAAGCCCTTCCGTAGCGATGCTTTTGGCTTCGTTTAACAGTTCCAAAGTTTTTTCAAGTTCCGTTATTAGCTTCTCCTGCCCACCTGTCTTAGGCACTCGCCCAACGGATGAACTGATGAACTCGCATGCGCTTTTCAACGCCCACATCAAGATGTCGCTCCTCTTCCCGACCCAGAGCATAAGAGTTGAGCGCCTCGCGATGTTGACTGGGACTTTTATGTGCATCTCATCTACATCCCAATTGAGTAGCTGACCGCTGAGCAATTCAACTATGCAAAGCTCCGTTTCGCGCCTTGGGTCAATGCCGAGCGGTTTGTAGTCGATTTGGATTGTGTCAGCTATCGGTTTCTCTGTGCGGTTGTGAACTGTAAAGAAGAGTTGTGAGGTGGCATAATCGCCGAAACGCTCAACGAGCACATCCGAGTTGAGGACATCAAACCAACGCATCCCATGCCCAGATGGATGCGCTTGTGTGATTGGGTTCCAGCCAGCGCTTGACAGCATGCGCAATAACGGTATGTAGATGCGAAAGAGATGCCTATCTCGGTTGTGGAACTTCGGTGTGTTCCAATAGTTGCCGACATGAGATGCTGTCGGGCTGAAGCATGAAGGGAAGAAGCCGTAAAAGAGCGCCCAGTCAAAATACTCCTTCGCAAGCTCCGCGGTGAAAACCTTCTCGAAGTCCTCGTTGTTGAGCGGTAGGTATGGACGCCTGTATGCGAGGAAACGCCTGTAATCGAAGAACGGGTAATCATCCCTCATCTTCGTCCATCGTATTTCGTTACCGCATACATCAATCCAGTGTGCCGAAAACGGTATGTAAGCCCACACATACCCGTTTGCCATAACGAGCTTTCCCTCCGAGTGAAGCTTTTCAGCGACCGCTTTTAGATACTCGTAGATGCCGAAGGAAGTGATCTGGCATGGGCGCTTCGTCTCCCAACTGAACGAGAGCGGGAAATCGCTCACACTCCAATGGTCTTTGCGCTCGTTGATCTGTGGTCTCACCCACTCACCAAACCCATCAAAGTAAACTCCATCAAGCTCGACCCCTTTTGAGCGGTGCTCCGAGAAAGCCTTCTCTATCACCTCATCCATGAGGCGAGCTTTCGTCCACCCACCAGTTATGTCTGGGTCTGCGTTTGCGATGAAGTCGTAGACGAGCTTTCCCATCGCCCAATCTGGTGCGTAACTCCTTGTGTGGAATGTCCCTTCGGGGCTTTGCGCAGCGCACCTCTCAACAGCTTCAAGCAACCTCTTGTCAACCGCTTTCAATGCCTCGTGTGAGAGCAACTCGCTCACGCTCAAATTCCTCGGTGCATCCAAAGGCAAGTAAAAGCGAAGTGACCATGGCTCAACATAGACGAATGTGTAAATGCCATGCTCATCATCATAGTCTGCGCCCGATGTCCCTTCGTGGAATGCGAAACCGAAATCTTCAGGATGTTCAATCTTCGCTATCGGTGTGAACGGCATCCATATGCCATCAACTTTGTTGCGCTTGACGAACGATGAACTGAACAACTCATAGTAGTCGGCGATAGCCCCTCTCATCCCCCACGCAGGCTCTGAGACGGGGAACACGGAGAACCTGAATTTGCAAGTGCTCTTAGCCGAACTGCTCAACCCGAAATCGTATTCCAAACGCAACTTCATGGAGTTAGCATCATACAAGAAGCGATGCATCACAGGTATGCTCAGATCAATCCCGATGGCAAGACCCATCTTCAAGCTGGTCACCGCACAAAGTGGGTATGGGGAATGCTCACCTCTCATGGGCATCCTTACGGTGTTTTTGTAGACACCGCTCGATATCCTGCGTCCCCTCCTCATGTCGTCCCACCAATACCAATTGACTGCATCGATGGGCAAAATGAAGGACAAGACAACGCCCCGCTCACCATCACCTTTGAGCTCACCGCTCACTTCGATACACTTCCCCTTGCTTGTGAGCAGTGCGCTCAGTTTAAGCCCAAGCTCCGATGAAGCGCATTGCAACTCCACCTGCCCGCTTTTGAGCCTCCTCGCTGTGCCAGTGAGCTTTCCACCCTTACCACTTGAGACATCAAACGCATCAAAGCCACCATCACCGCTCCACACAGATCCGCCGAATGCCACTGATTTTATGCGTCCTGTGCGCCCGTCAAAGCTGATCTTGAGCGCACCGCTGACCAACTCCTGCGAGGACGCTTCATGAGGCATGAACGATTGCACCGCTAAGGCTGTTAGCATCGCTACGATTAAGCTTGGGCGATATCGCCATCGCATGCCATTGAGCCTCCCATCGCTTTAGTATGTGAAACAAAAATTCACCATCGTTTTGCCACCCGCATGACTAACGGCGATGCTGGGGCGGATGAAACCATTGCCTCATTCGTCATCATACAGCTCTATGTTTCTACAGCCAAGCATTGCCAGCTTGAGCAATTCGCTAACGGTGTCAATGTGCCAGAAGTAGCCGGGGGTCTCATCTTTGAACTCGACATAGAGCACATCGTCCACTTGGCGCAACCTGCCTCTTATCCTTTCGTCGTCCCAGCGCACTCCCCTTATGAGGACTTTCAAGTTCGTCGCCCTCTCAACATCTTTTGGAGACGGCTTGAGGCGTTCATAAGGCTCATACAAGTTTGGTTTTCGTCTCCGCAAGAGATGTGATAGCATTCCCGCCACCAAGCAAACCTTTGTGAGGAATGGACACACTTGCTCAACACCTCGTATCAGGGACAAGAAATCAGAGCCACACTACAATTATGAATGCCTGTGCACGAATGGTAAAATGAGCGATATGGCATAATCCTTAGTAACTGTGCTTCAACCTTCGCCAGCTTTCGCAGGGGTGATTTGAGATGCTTCCAGCCGAGGAACAATTCAAGCTCCTAAAGCGAGGTGCTGCGGAGATAGTCCCTGAAGACGAGTTCCTTGAGAAGCTTAAGAGGAGCGTCGCAACGAACAAACCACTCAAGGTAAAGCTCGGGCTTGACCCGAGCGTCCCAGACCTGCACATAGGGCATGCTGTTGTCCTGAGGAAGCTAAGGCAGTTTCAGGACTTGGGACACGAAGTCATAATCATCATCGGCGATTTCACAGCTATGATAGGTGACCCAACAGGGCGCATAAAGACAAGACCACAGCTTTCAAGGGAAGAGGTGGAACGCAACGCACAAACTTATGCCCAGCAATACTGCACAATACTTGACCCAGCAAAGACAAAAGTCACATTCAACAGTGAGTGGCTCTCTAAGCTCTCTTTTGAGGATGTCATAAGGCTCGCATCTCAGGTGACGGTCGCTCAACTACTCGAACGGGAGGACTTCTCAAAGAGGCTAAGGGAAGGACACGAGTTGCGCCTGCACGAGATACTTTACCCACTATGCCAAGCTTACGACTCGGTCGTCTTGAACGCCGATGTTGAAATGGGTGGCGTTGATCAGAAGTTCAACATACTCATGGGACGAGAGTTGCAAAGGCGCTTAGGTCAAGAGCCACAGGTCGGCTTCTTCATGCCACTCCTTGTAGGGCTCGATGGGAAGGAGAAGATGAGCAAGTCTCTCGGAAACTATGTCGGCATAACCGAGCACCCGAAGGAGATGTTCGGGAAGCTCATGTCAATACCAGATGAACTGATGCGTGATTACTTCATCCTTTGCACGGATGTGCCAGAGGAGGAGGTTGAGAGGATACTTGACGGTCACCCCATGGAAGCCAAGAAACGCCTCGCTTGGGAGATAGTGCGAATCTATCACGGTGAGGATGCTGCAAACAGCGCTAAGGAAGAGTTTGAAAGAGTATTCTCAAGGCGCGAGCTACCAAAGGATGCCTACGATTTCGTTGTGTCATTGAGCGAGCTTGGAGAAGAAGATGGGAAGTTGCAACTCGCCAAACTCCTCAGAGCCATCGGAGCTGCATCAAGCAACAGGGAAGCACACAGGTTGATTGAGCAAGGCGCAGTGGAGATAAACGGAAAACGCATAACAGATAGGTTTGCGAAGGTTGAGGTCAAGACTGGTGACATAGTGCGCTTCGGCAAGCACCGCTGGGTCAGGTTGGTAGTTAAACCTTAAGTTGCGATTAAGAGGCGAAGCACGACCACAAGGTAGCGCACTGGGAAAGAGAGCATGATGAACGCCCTCGCAAACGCATAAGCGATTGGATGCATGGTCGCTTGGTAATGCTTTGAATAAAAGCGCAATAACGAGATGTGAGATTCAACCACGATTCGCCCGCGAAGGTGTCTCGTGCTTGCGCCGTGATAGTGGGTGGCTGTCGCATCAGGGACGAAGTAAATCTTCATGCCACACTTGTGTGCCCTGTAGCAAAGGTCAACATCGTTGAAGAAGATAGGGAAACGCTCATCAAAGCCACCGAGCTTAAGTAGCGCTTCCCTTCGTATGAGCAATGCCGAAGCCATCGGTTGTTCAACTTCCATTAGCTCATCATGCTTCCACCAAGTCATCTTGTAGCGCCCAAAGACTTTTGAGTGTGGCATAAGCTTGTCAAGCCCGATTGATGAATAAAGGAGCGCTAAAGGTGTCGGGAATGACCTGCAAGTTGGCTGTGTCCTACCATCGGGATATAGAAGCCTCGGTGCAACAGCAACCACATGCTCGTTCTGCCTCAAGAAATCAACGAGGCGTTCAACACAACCACGATGAATAAGCACATCTGGGTTGAGAAGCATGACGAACGGGGCACTGCTTTCAGCAATGCCCTGGTTGTTAGCTCTCGCATAGCCTAAGTTGGCGCTGTTTACTATCAGTTTGGCGCTTCGGAACGGAGAGAGAAGGGAATGCAGTTCCTCCACAGTGGTATCGGTTGATGCGTTGTCAACGATGATGACCTCAAACGGCAGTGAGACATTCTCGTAAATAGCCTTCAAGCAACCCTTCAAAAAAGCAGTTGCGTTCCAGTTGACAATGACAAAAGAGACTATCGGCTTCCCTGAGACGCAAGCACTGCCTCGTAAACTGAAGCTGTCATCTCTGCAGTCCTTCTCCATGAGAAGTGGACGGCTCTCTCCCTCCCTGCCCTGCTCAGTTTTTCGCACAACTCATCATCGCTCATAAGCTCATAAATTGCGTTGGCGAGTGAAGTGACATCATATGGGTTGACGAGCAACGCTGCACCTTCGGCTATTTCCTTAAGCGCCCCTAAATCAGATGTTACAACGGGCGTCCCGCAAGCCATCGCCTCAACAACTGGCAACCCGAAACCTTCCCACAACGATGGGTAGACGAAAACCCTCGCACACGCATAGAGATGGCGCAAATGCTCATCCTCAACATAGCCTATGAACTTAACGACATCACCCAAGCCAAGTTCACAAACGGCTTTCATCAAGTGCTCGTAATACCAGCCGAGCTTGCCAGCTATGACGAGTTCCCAACCTCTCTTCCACATGCCAAAACCACGAAGCAGTGACACCGCCACAACCAAGCGATGCAAATTCTTTCTCGGTTGCACGACTCCAAGATAAAGCGCATAACCTCTTTTCAGCCCATACATTGATAGCACAGCCTCGCACTCTTCCATTCTTGGTCGCTCAAAGAAAACCTCCGAAACACCGAGCGGTATGACATGCACTCTGCTTGGCGGGACCGAGAAGAAAGAAACGATGTCGCTCATTGATGCCTTTGAATCGGTTATGACGGCATCAGCTAAGCGCACCGTTATCGGGATGAAAATGTTCAGGAGCATCCTGTGGCGAGTCGGGAAACATGTTGGAAGCCTGCGCCAACTGACATCGTGAATCGTCGTGACGAACTTGCACCTCACAACCATCGGACCTATGTATTGCACATGTAGCAGTTCTGCTCTAACTCCCTTTGTGGCAGATGGCAAAGCCACTTGAGAGAAATGCCAATCGAAAGGGCTGTCAAGGAGAAGCAACTTGACCATCCGCTGCATGTTAGTAGGAACGAAAAAGCTTCCCTGTAAGGCAGTGTGAGCTCGCCTTGCAAACACAGCGAACTCGTAGTTTGGTCTCACAATCGGAAGGTAGCGAATTAGGTTAAGGATGTAACTTCGGTCACCAGTCTTGCGCCCAAAAAGCACCCTCCCATCAATCCCTATCCTCATCTTCATCTCCCTTCGTGCCAGATTCAGCGCAAGGTATAAAGCCATCCAATGAATTTTAATGCCTGCTCATGAAGCATTAGCCACACCTTGAAGCACTTGCCCAACCTTCACTCAAACAATCAAAGCCACAACTGCACCGTAGCAAATTTACGACAGCGCGCTATAATCGTAAACGACAGTTGCAGTCGACCTACCCGATTTCCGCACCTTGAAAACGACATAGAATTGAGGTGGCGTAGTTTTTCTCGTTATGCCCAATTTTTACTTCTCACACTGCAGTCGACCTCCTAAGGAGTTTAGGGCAACCGAAGGTCGACTGCAACCAAAACAAAAACATCGCCCATAACCCGCAACTTCCCCTCATCATCGCAAGCTTGCAATCGCACCATAGTGGGATTGAAACGAGCCATTGAGCTCG
>JBGOEK010000026.1:0-31830 GCA_041537945.1 Candidatus Thermosaccharophagus yellowstonensis | reverse complement strand
ACGGTGTTTTTTGTGGGGCAAGCATGGCTTCCGAAACGACCCCTGCTGCGATCCACCAAGTCGGTGTCCTGAGGCGAGACCCAATGGCGATGTTGCCGTTCTGCGGCTATAACATGGCTGACTACTTTAGGCATTGGCTTGAAATGGGGCAAAGGATACCGAACCCACCGAAAATCTTCTTCGTCAATTGGTTCCGCAAGGACGAAAATGGGAACTTTCTGTGGCCAGGTTTCGGCGAGAACATGAGGGTGCTGAAGTGGGTAGTTGACAGGGTGAAGGGGAAAGTTGACGCTCGTGAAACTCCCATTGGGCTCATCCCAAAGTTTGAAGACCTTGAACTTGATGGCTTGGGCATCTCAAATGAGCAATTGGAAAAGCTTTTCGCTGTCAACCAAGATGAGTGGCAGACCGAGTTGGGAGAGGTCCGCAAATTCTTTGATAGCTTTGGTGACAAGCTACCGAGCGAGTTGCGCACAGAATACGAAGCTCTAATCAAAAGGTTGCGTTGCTCTTAGCATGCCCTACTAACCACCCCATTAAGTTTCCTCAAGTTGGAGATGACCGCATGAATTGCTTTTTGCGTTTGCGCTATTTTGTGAGATGGGTGATGTGTTATGAACTGGAATGTAGCGAGGGTGTTTGCTCGCATCGTTGTTTTATTGCTTTTTGTGGGGAGCTTGATTGCGCTGTTGCATTCCTGTAAGCATGGCATGCGCCCTTCATCTGTCGCCGACATATTGAGTGTGTTCAATCGGTTGCAGGCATCAAGGCATGTGCGTGCTGGTGAAGCTCTGTTCTCGCAAGGGCGCGTTGATGAGGCGAAGACACAGCTTAGCAAAGCACTCGAGCTTGACCCGAAAAGCTTCACTGCACACTCCCTTTTCATCGTTGTTTATTTGAGCGAGGGCGATGTGCGATCTGTTGAGAAACTGTTCAAACATGCCGAAGCCAACTTGCCAATAGAGCAGGTGAGCTTGCTTTACACTTATGCTGGTGACCGTTGTGCGTTCTTTGAGCCTCGCAACTGGGATGCTGCTGAACGCTACTACCGAAGGGCGCTAATTCTTAACCCAAGAAACGCTGTAGCGCTCAACAACTACGGCTACGCACTCGCTGAGAGAGGCATCAAACTCGAGAAGGCAGAGGAGTTGATCAAGCGAGCGTTGGAGCTTGAGCCAAACAACGGTGCATACTTGGATAGCCTCGGGTGGGTTTATTACAAGCAAGGGCGATACGAAGAGGCGATCGAGCTGATCGAAAAAGCCATCAAGCTACAACCAGACGATGCTGAGTTGCATTATCATCTCGGCATGGCTTACATGGCTGTTGGGCGTCTTGAGGATGCAAAAAGACAATTTGAAGAGGCGCTGAAGATGAACCCTAACCACAAAGGCGCAAGCGATGCTATAAAGCAACTTGAGCAGGAGGAGGAAGAAAACACCGCAAGGGGAAATGGCTTGAGTGTCTTCAATCAACACTTCACCGTGTTGGGGATTGATAGATGTGCGGTGCAGTAAATCGCCATTTAGACGAGTGATATTAGTTGTGCTTGATGGCATCGGGATCGGCGAACTGCCAGATGCAAGCGAGTATGGCGACGAAGGTAGCGATACCCTTTCGCACATTTGCGAAGCAGTTGAGTGGCTCTCTTTGCCAAACTTGGAGAAGATGGGCTTGGGAAACATAAAGCCCCTGAAGAGGGTTAAGAGCGTTAGTTCCCCGATCGCATCCTATGGCAAGATGGGCGAGCTGTCAAAAGGGAAAGACACACTCAGCGGGCATTGGGAGCTCGCTGGCTTGGTCACTGAAGAACCGTTCCCAACATACCCAAACGGTTTTCCGAAGGAAGTGATCGAAGCGTTTGAGGGAGCCATCGGGAGGAAAGTGCTCGGCAACAAGCCAGCTTCTGGGACCGCGATAATTGAAGAGCTCGGAGAACTGCATATGCGCACTGGCTTCCCAATCGTCTACACATCCGCAGACAGTGTCTTCCAAATCGCAGCTCACGAGGATGTCATACCAGTTGAGCAGTTATACGAGATGTGTCGCATAGCCAGAAGCATCTTGAGGGGCAAGCACAATGTCGCACGCGTCATAGCACGCCCTTTCGTTGGCGTTCCCGGGGCTTTCCAAAGGACACCGAGAAGGAAAGACTTCCCCGTAGAACCTCACGGTAGAACTATCCTTGAAGAGGCGAAGGAAGCAGGGCTTAATGTCATAGCCATCGGGAAGGTGGGAGAGATCTTCTCGATGCGAGGCATAAGCGAGAGCATAAAAACGCACTCGGACGCTCATGGTATGGAGGAGTTGATCAAGATCGTTAAACGCAACTACGGTGACATCGTTTTCGTGACGCTAACTGACTTCGACACCAAATACGGGCACAGGAACGACACATACGGCTTTGCGAGGGCGCTGATGGAGTTTGATGAGGCGCTCTCAGTCCTGCTGGATGAGCTTGATGCTCACGATCTCCTCATCATAACTGCTGATCATGGCAACGACCCAACCACACCAAGCACAGACCATTCAAGGGAGTATGTGCCGTTACTTGTTTATAGCAAGGTTAACGAGCATGGTAGGTCTCTCGGTGTCAGAAAAACATTCGCCGATGTCGCAGCTACAATCGCTGATGTGTTCTCGCTAAATAAACCGAATGTGGGTGAGAGCTTCCTTGAGTTCATCGTGTGAAGTGAATTGTGCAAGTTGAAAGGCAAGGTGAAGGGAGATGCTCTTCAGCAAGGATGCATTTGCTGGCAAGGTGGCGCTTATCACAGGCGCTGGTAGAGGCATAGGGAAAGCGATAGCGAGGGCGTTGGCGAGCCTCTCTGCAACTGTTGTCATAGGCGACATCAATTGGCAGACAGCACAGGCAGTGGCGCAGGAGATTGAAAGCTCTGGCGGTAAAGCTCTCCCAGCATGCGTTGATGTGACGAAGCAAAGCGATGTTGAAAAAGTTGTGAGCATGGCGCTTTCAAACTTCGGGGCGGTGCACATACTTGTGAACAATGTCGGCATATACCCGAGGCATCACTTTGATAGCATGACCCTCGATGAGTTTGAGAGCGTCATACGAGTGAACCTGCATTCAGCGTTCCTTTGCTCACGGATGTGCGCACCGATTATGCAAAGACAGCGTTGGGGGAGGATAATCAACATAGCCTCGGTGCGCTTTTGGGTGCCAGATTACGGCTTACTTCACTATGTGGCATCAAAGGGAGCAGTGGTTGGGCTGACGAGGGCACTCGCACACGAGCTTGGTGAATACGGAATAACGGTAAATGCTGTCGCACCAGGTGGCGTGGCTTCGGAAGAGGAACTGACTTCTCAAATCGATGAGGAGCGCAGGAGGGCGATTGAAGAGATAGTTATGGCTCAAAGGATCAAACGGAGGTTGAGACCCGAGGATGTCGCAAACCTTGTTGTGTTCCTTGCATCTGAAGAGGCTTGGGCTATAACTGGTCAAACGATCCTAATCGACGGCGGTTGGGTGCTCAGGTGAGAGGAGTTGATGCGAAATGGGGTTCGATGAACCATTGCCAACATGGTTGAAGGCGAAACTGCCAAAGAGACCTTACTCGGAGCAGATGAAAAGGATGTTGCGAGAGTTTCGTTTAAACACGGTGTGCGAGGAAGCCCGTTGCCCAAACATCGGTGAATGCTTTTCTCGTGGCACCGCCACATTCATGATACTTGGGAGCGTGTGCACTCGCTCCTGCAAGTTCTGCGCCGTAAGCAAGGGGACACCGAGCGATGTTGATGAAGATGAGCCAATGCGGGTTGCGCTCATGGTTAAAACACTCGGGATTAAGCACGCAGTTGTAACTTCGGTTACAAGGGACGACCTGCCGGATAAAGGCGCAAATCAATTCGCAGCCACCGTCAGAGCGATAAAGCAGGTTTGTGACGGTGTCACAGTTGAGGTTTTAACCCCCGACTTCGGTGGCAAGAAGGAGCTTGTCAAGCTTGTGGTTGAAAGTGGTCCAGAAGTCTTCAACCACAACATTGAGACAGTCAGGAGATTGCAAAAGCTCATAAGACCACAAGCCGATTACGAGCGCTCCTTGAGCGTCCTCAGGGCGGTTAAGGAGTTTGACGGTTCAATCGTAACCAAATCTGGCTTGATGGTTGGGCTCGGCGAAACAGATGATGAAGTGATTGAAGCCATGCATGACTTGTATGAGGCGGGCTGTGATATAGTCACCATTGGGCAATACTTGCAACCAACGAGAAGGCATTTCCCGATCATGCGCTATGTGACTCCACAGCAGTTCGAATTCTACAAAGATGTTGGGGAGAGTATCGGCATCAAGGTCGTTGTAGCTGGTCCTTTCGTGAGGAGTTCTTACATGGCAGAGCACGCATTAAGGCTCGTCAGGGAAACTCAAAAATGAAGGTGAGCTTTGTTTGCCTCAAGGTGAGTTGATATGCATTGTGGGGCATCCGTAGCAATGGCAAAACGAAGCGGTAGGCTCATCACAGCATTGGTGGTCTTGATTTACATCGTGGTCATGCTTGTCTTCGCTGTGCTCTCGATCCGCAAGCTTCTTCCGAAGCCAGAGGAACTCGTATCGCTCATAAGGACGCAGTTTGAAGTTAGCACTGGTGCTAAGATGAGCGTTGAGAGCACGAGCGGAAGCACTTTCTCCTCGCTCAAGTTAAGAGGGGTGCGCATAGGCTTAGACAGTTCTTCGCCAACTGGCGCAGCCATCGTTTGTGAGCGCATCGAAATAGGGCTGAACCTGATCGCCCTGCTGAGGTGGAACAAACTTAGGGAGAGGCTCATACGCAAGGTCACGCTTTATTCTCCCACACTTTACTTGCACAGGGATGAGAAAGGCATCTGGAACTTCCAAAAGCTGTTCAAGCCAAAGAAGCTCCGTCCGCCAACTTTCCTCATACGCCTCGTTGTGGTTGATGGCAGAGCCATCTACGAGGACGAGATCACAAGGCTGGTTTCGGGAAAGGCTTTAAGATTGAGAGTGCACAACATCAATGGAAAGGTAACACTTCACCCAGATGGCTTTCTCACATGGGATGTAAGCGGGCGTGGTGAAGGTCGGCATTTGCGCAAGGTGGCATCAAACGGGATTGTGAGAGCCACGGGCGAACTCTCAGCCCGCACAAAAGTAAGCGTGTGCGATTTGACGCCAACCGATGCGCCGGAGGCTTTCATGAAAGCACTTCAAAAGTATGTTGGCTGGGGTGGTGGAATGGCTTCGTTCGACATGGTGATTGATACAAGGCGATGCACCGCTAACAAGCCGAGGACAACAATCAGGTGTGTGTTTGATGTGGCAAACCCATCCATCGCACTTAAGAGCCTGCTCAAAGAATCGCTCTTGATGGAAACGCTCAAAGGTAGCGCATGCCTGATGTTTGATAGTGGGAAGCTGTCCGAGGGATACATAACCGCACATGCTGTGAGGGAAGGTTTTGGGAGTGCGAATGCGAGTGTTTCGTTTGATGGGTCAAGCTTAGACAGTCGGATAACACTCCTCAATGTGCCTCTCAGAGCGTTGCAAGAGACGGTGAAAGTGTTTGACCGACTCCCATACGGGCTACGCTTCATCAAAGGCAAAGCCAAGCTCATAGACTTGGCAATCAGAAAGGCGCATGGCAAGCCAGCCATCGTGAGGGTGAATTTGAGCGCCTATGGCATCATCGCAACATCAAGCCTCATTAAAAGCCCAGCGGGCATAAGCGCTATGGATGTTCAAGGCGAGCTCATGCGCACCGATGGGAGGTTGCCAGTCGGTAGGTTGGTGGCAAGGCTTCATATGCCGTCTCGTGGCAGGGTAGCTGGGGCATGCATCGATGTGAACTTGAGCCTGTGGGAGAACATCTTGAGCGGTGATGTCAATGCAATCAATTTGAGTGCAACCTCGCTTAACATCCTCGGTGAGGGTTTGCTCCCGTTCACGGGCAAGCTTTGTGATGGCATGTTGAACCTCTCTTTCGCATTTAAAGCTCCGAGGGGGAAGGATGGCTTATGGGTTGGAGGCGAGGTTGAGCTCTCCGATGTGAGTGTCAGGCGATTGATGGTTGATAAGCTTAGGCAGTGGCATGAATTGTTCCCTCACGGGACAGATGTTAAAGGCGTAAGCGGTGTTGTGAGATACGACAACGGCATCTGGCAAATACTCGGCGTGGGCTTCTCACACAGCCTCTTTGATGGAGCTATAAGCGGTGAGTTTATCGCAAGCAAGAGGGCGCTCAGCCTGACCGCAAAGCTCTTCGGCGTTGACTTGCCTTCAACATTGGAAGCGCTCAGGAAAACCTTGCTGAAGGGTGGCTCATACGGGGACATTGATGTGAAGACGCTTGAGAAGGGCGATGCCGAATTAAGACTGCTCATGGCGGGTGGAAAGCTTGTAAGCGGGCTTGAACTCAGGTTGCCGAGGATGTCACTCTCGCACGGCAGTTTCGGTGAGGCACATGTAGCACCAACACACTCATCGGTTAGGATCGTGCATGTTTATGGCACACAGCCTAAAAAGTCGATCACGCATGTTGAATCGGAAGATGTGCTCATACGCAACTTGAGCTTGTTTAGCACGACGCAACAGATAGAGTTTGAGCGGGTTGAGCCTTCTTCTGTGGTTGAGTTTTTTGACTCGGTTCGTCTGTCGAGGGCGAGGTTGCAACTCGGCGACGAAGTTAGGTTGCATTCTGAAGTGAGTGCGAAGACTTTAAGGGTTTTTGGGTTGACGCTGAGCGACGCTCACTTTGAGATGGATTCGCATGGCAAGTTGATTGAGCTGAGGAACATAGAAGCGGAGTTGGCTGGTGGGAGAATCACTTGCGGTGTGGCTTCGGTTGAGCACAATGCTGGGAGGGAGTTGACGAGGGCTGAGTTTTCATGCGATGTTGAAGGGGTGAGGCTTGCAAGTGTTCTTGATGCGTTAGATATGACGCAACAAAAAGTGTTCGCAGATGGGCGGGCGTCGGGTAAGTTCTCCATCTCTCAAGATGGAAAAGAGCTGAGGGTGATTTGTGACCTTCGTATTGATGCACCCGTAGGGATGTATGAAGCTGTTGGAACTGCCGAGCCACTCGAGGTTAAAAGCAAAGCGAACAACCTGCTCTCGGTCGACTCGGTGAAGTTGAGCGGGAACTCTTTAAGGTTGCAATTGCGATTGACGGCGGTGAAGCATCGCAAGGTGTATGAGTTCGGTGGTTGTGCCTTCACAGCGTCGCTTGATGTCGGTAGGGCAAGGTTGTTAACTGCTGATGGCAGGATGGTTGATGCGCCGATAAAAAGCGCCTTCATAAACGCTGTGGTCGATCCGAAGCGCATCGATGTTAAGCATTCTCAGTGCATCGCTTGGGATGCGAAGGTGAGGTGTGCAGGTGGGCTTTCATTTGATGGAAGCGATACACAGCTTCAACTGTTGTTCAGCGAGCTGAACTTGAACGACTTGCAAGGGCTTTTCAAAGAGGAGCTCTTTGGGCGTGTGGATGGCTATGCGGTGCTAAGGAACGACGCTAAGGTGAAGGAGTTGAGGGTGAGATTAAGCGCTTCGAAGCTGGCTTTGAGACGCTCAAGGGAAGGGAATGAAAAGGTTCTAAGGTTGCCATTCGCAAATGCAACGCTTGCTTGGGATGGTAAAAGGCTTGAGGTGGTTGAGGCGAACGCTCACTACGCCGACACACCTTTTGAAATCACGGGCTATGTGAGCGAGCTTTCGAGAGGGATTGAGAAGGCGAGCATGTATCTTCGTGCGAGGGCACAGAGCGTCAACATTGGGAAGTTGATTCGTGAGCTCGGTCTGGAGGCTGATGTTGAGGGGCTTGGGAATGTTGAAGCGCTAATAAGCGGGACGATTGAGGCGCCGAAAGTCGAAGCAAACATCTCAATGCCACTGCCTATGGTTTGCGGGTTGGCTTTCGAATCCTTGAGCGCTCATGTGGTTTACGATGGCGAGCGAAAGCAAGTTGAGGTATCGCCTGCGCGTTTGCAGTTAGCTGGTGGCAAGGTGAGCGCTTCGGCAACCGTCACCGATCTTGCTGGCTCGCGCAGGGTGAGCGGGAAGTTGATGGCGAATGACATACAGCTTGAATGGGTTGCAAGACAGCTCATGCGCAAGGTGAACATTGAAGGTGTCATAAGCTCGGCGAACGGTTTGCTATCGGGAACTTTGGCATCACCGCACTTGAGCATGCAAATGAAGCTTGAGAGATTGAAGCTTCATGGTGTTGAAGTTGGCGGTGGTTCGTCGACGCTTTCCTTGAGGCGTCTCAGGGAAGGTGAGCACACTCTGACAGCGCATTTGATGCTCACACCAAAGGAAGGCTCCATAGCGTTGCGCTTGTCAATGGAGAGGAAGGGGCAAAGGACAAGCACTGATTTGCGTTGTGATGGCGATGGAGTTGACTTGGCATGGCTTGAAAAGCTCTTTGAGGCTGTGGGCTTGGCTTTCTCGGCGGTTGGTGAGAAGGGGACGGCGGTAGCAGGAATCGTTGAGAGGATGGCGAAGTTACCTCACCCGATAAATGGGACTGTTGACTTCGCATTCGCTCACACTGGTAGCCCCGATGGTGAGCAGTGGCGCCTCGAATGCAAGGTGAAGGAGTTACAAATGGGACAAAGCGAGCGTTATACGCTTTACGCAAGGTTGAGCGGGGATGGAAAATCAACTCGCGTTGATGAGTTGAACATAGTGCAAAGGGGTGCTGTAGCGAAGTGCGTTGGGACGGTGGGCGAGGATGGCGAATTGGACTTGAAGGTGAGTTTGAACAAGATGCGTCTACAAGCGTTGGCTCAGCTCTTGCGTTTACGCATGCCACTTGATGCGGTTGTCACAGCGGAAGCACAAGTGGGAGGCTCAACCAAAAGGCCAGTTCTGGACATAACTGGCGAGTTCACAAACATCCGACACAAAGGCATAAGCATTGAGCGCATGGAGTTGAAGGCGGTGAGGTATTCGGATGGCAGGCTCATAGCTAAGCGTGGTGCTTTGATCGTGCATCAAGGTGGGCAGGCAATAGCGTTGTGGGGCAGATTGCCAGTGAGCGTGGAAGCGCCCTTCATACCGCCCAAGGAAACACTCGATGCACACATCCAAGTTGCTGATGCCCCGATAACGCTTTTGAGAGCATTCACCATACCCGTCAGTGAAAAGAGCGTTGGTCAATTCACCGTTGACTTGCACCTCGCTGGGACTTGGGAGAACCCCACGCTTGGAGGCGTGCTCGCCATCAAAGCTCCGAAATTGAGCCTGAGGGACGAGGCTGTTGTGCTCAATGATGTTGAAGTGAGCGTCACAGCCGAGGGCAAAAGAACACTGATTGAACGATGTAGCTTCGGGGTTGGTGGCGGGAAGGTGAGCGTTGGAGGTTACATCCAGTTCGGTAAGGAAGCGCTTGTTTCGCCAGTGGCTAACGAGTTCAAGTTGAACATTGATGTGAGCAACTTGCCGATCAAAGTTTCTGATGCGGCTTCGGTTGGCAAGCTGAGCGCTTCAATGTTGCTTCAAAACACGCCCGATGAAAATGGACCGATGTTGCGCCTGCTCAGCGCTTCAATACTGGGACAGCCTGAGGCGCTCAAAGCAGGTGGCGTTGCTCAGTGGGAGCGCAAGGTGTGGAGCAGTTGGGATGTTTTCAAGCGAGGCGTTTTTTTGAAGGCGCTGATGATGGCTAAGTGTGACATCGCTTTCTCATTGAAGAGGTTGCACATTCGCCTTAAGGACATTTTCGAGGGGCGGGTTAGCGGTAAGCTGATGCTGGTCAGTGGAGAACAGGTGAACAACGCTCAAGGCACTGCTCTCAATGGTGGAAGCGTTGGCATCTCTGGAGTGCATACGATGCCGATGCTGGTTGGTAGCGTGACATTGCACGATGGGTTGCTTCGCGGGATACCACCGATCAGCGCACAAAGAAGGACTGCCATCGTTTCTCAACCCTTCCCAGCTTTGGATGTGACGATAAATGTTGGGGGCAATGTTGAGCTACGCAATGTGCAAGTAAGCGCTCCGATAAGGGGACAGATAACGGTGAAGGGTAGTCCAAGCATGCCGAGGGTTGCTGGGCGATTGTATGCCGATAGAGGTGCTTTGAGGCTTCCGGGGGGTGTCCTACGGCTTGTTGTAGCCGATGTTCAAATTGCCGTCTCACCCGGAGCCGAAGTGGGTTCTCTGCAAAGTTCTGTGAACTTGAATGTTGAGGCGAGGGGCAAGGTGGGCAATTACGATGTGACAATGAGGGCTTCAGGTCCGCTACAAGAGGGCATAAGCGCAAGATGGTTGAGCGTTCATTTCGCATCCACACCGCCATTGGCTGAACAGGAGATAGCTCGGAGGTTGTTCGGGATAGAACTACCCGAAGGGACGCTCGCGGAGGCTGTAGCGCCAACATTGCAGAGGATGTTCGTGTCAGCGGTTGGTGGAGGCTTGGCTGAGGCGCTCGGGCTGGAGCAGTTGGTGGTTGAGGAAGAAGCAGGTAAACAGCGCTTGGGCATCGGTGCACGCATCTCACCAAGCCTTTACATACGCTGGTATCAAGGGTTGACTGGGCAGGGAAACATAATTGAGGTTGAGCAGTGGCTCGGGAAACACGCCTCGGTCATATGGCGTCAGGATGAAAGGCAACAAAAGAATGAGTTTAGAGTGCAAGTCCAATTCCAGTTTTGATGTTCATGGCGGGAATGGAGGCTGTGATTCAACGCCATAGTGAAGGTAATGAGGAAAAGTTCATGCGCGCTGTTGTGTGCGGTCGCTTCATGGAGGGTGTAACGGTGGCTCTTTCTCCATTCGTGGTGGTGCTCAGCAGATGTGGAAACGGCTTCCACACAAGCCTGAAGAAAGTATCGAAGATTTTGAAGCAGTCGTTGAGCAATACTATGAGAAGGTGTTCAGGCTCGCTTATCGTATCCTACAGCGCTATGAGGATGCTGCCGATGTAACGCAAGATGTGTTCTTACACGCATACAGGGGTTGGAAATACTTTCGTGGTGAGAGCCAAGTTTACACATGGTTGTATCGCATAACTGTTAACCTGTGCAGGAATAAACTGAAACAGCAAAAGAGGTTGCAGAGCCATGAGTTGCCGATAGAGGTAGGCGAACATTCTGACGGAGTTGAAGGGGAGGAGGCTTTCCATTTTCTTGATGCTGTCAGCGTGTCCGATTCGCCTGAGGAAGTTGCGACAAGGCATGAGCTGATGGAAATGATAGAGAAGGCGCTGAACGATCTGCCCGCCGATTACAGAACCTTGATAACCCTCCGTGACATAGAAGGGTTGTCATACAAGGACATCGCAAAGATACTTGGGTGCACTGTCACGGCGGTCAAGGCGAAGCTTTTCAGAGCGAGAACGCAACTCAGGGAGAAGCTACTGCCATATCTGAAGGAGGGGGAAAGCGATGAGAGGCATCAGGATGCTACTTGACCTTTTTGATGTGAGCGCACATTTGAAAGCTGTTCTTACTCTCACGGTGGTGCTGTTTTGTTTTGTAGCGAATGAAAATGCGTTTGGGCAGGCAAGGGAGGTTGGCGAGATCAAGTTTGTTGGGCTGAAGCATATTCCGGCTGAAAACTTAATGCATGTGCTCTCGGTAAAAGTTGGGGATGTGCTGATTGAGGAGGATCTGCGAGAGCGCCTCATAAACGATATGGATAAGTTGTGGCAACTTGGCTTCTTCGCTCGTCGTCCTGACTTCCTCTACGAAGTTGATGAGAGAGGCAGGTGGGTGGTAACCATAAGGCTGGTTGAACTTGCGGTGGTTAAGGAGATAGTCATTGAAGGCAACACAGCAATAGCCACTGATGAAATTCTCTCGGTGATGTCCACGAAGGTTGATCAGATATTGAACAGGGCTGTGCTTGCGAGGGATATTGACCGCATCAGGGAGCTTTACAGGGAGAAGGGCTTTCTTGGTGAAGTTGAGTCGGTTGATTTCGAGGAAGCGACTGGTAAGTTGAGGCTGAAGCTCGCTGAGGCGCGCATAACAGCTATAAACTTCGCTGGCTTGAAGAAGACGAAAGAGAAGCTTCTGCGCATGACGCTACTGACGAGGGTTGGCGACCTGTTCAATCAAAAGCGCTTAGCAGAGGATTGGAGACGCCTAAGCAATCTTGGGCTCTTTAAGAGCATAGAGATAGAGACGCGTCCCGACGAAAGTGGGAACGGGATAGCGGTGACATACAAGGTTGAGGAACAGCGAACTGGGATGGCAAGCGCTGGTATAGGTGCGAGCTCAAGGGGTGAATTCGTCGGCTACATCATGCTACAGGAGAACAATCTCGGTGGGCTCGCGCAAAGGCTTAGGCTGGGCGCGGAGTTCTTCGAGCGCAGGACTTGGGAAGTTTACTATGAGCGCCCGTATGTGAACAGCAGGGGGTTGATGTTCTCCACGCACATCTATGACACACGCTTTTACAGGGAGCCAAGGACAGCGTGGCTCATAAGCCCACAGCAATGGGTGTTGCAAGATACGCTCTTCACCGAGGAACGCCAAGGTATAAGGCTCACTTTAAGGCAACCTCGGAGTAGGGAGGACAGGAGAACTTGGTATACCTTGGGGTTGCGTAATGAGGATGTATCGTTTGTGCAGAGGAGGTATGTTGGTGGGACATTGCAAGAGGTTGGTCCAACTCAATCTCAAGGTAGGGTGATAGCGATCCAGCTTGGCTACGAGAGGGACACAAGGGACATACAGTTTGACCCTTCAAGAGGTCACAACTCCATCTTCAACATAGATATCGCCACGAAGGTGCTCGGTGGCGAGCATAGCTTTGCAAGAGCATATACTGAGTGGCGCTTCTATCGCCCTATCGGCAAGGGCACATTAAAGGTGACAAAGGAGTTGCGCATACCGAGGAGCTTGGTAGCGGTGAGGTTGATGTGCGGGACTGCAATCGGTGACTTGCCGATTTTCGAAAACTACTTCGCTGGCGGTCCAGAGAGCATTCGTGGCTATAGCATAGACAGGTTCGTTGGGAAACACATGGTCGTGCTTAACGCAGAGCTACGCTACAGGTTAAACCCGAATGTCCAATTGGTTCTTTTCGGCGATTCGGGTGATGCGTGGGGTGGAAAGTATGCTGTTGACTTTGAGGCGCTCCTTCAAGGTGTGGAGAAGAGGCGCACATCTATGGAGCCAAAATATGGGTATGGGGTTGGTGTAAGGTTTGCAACACCTTTCGGGTTGGTCAGATTTGACTACGCAATAAATGATGAAGGGAAAAGCAAGTTCCATGTGAGCATCGGACAGCTCTTTTGATCATTGGGAGATGCTTCGCACGGTTGAGATCTATCCCTTGGGGGTGAAGCTGATGATAGGCACTGTGCTCAAGTTTCTTTTACTTGATCCAAAGCGTGCGTGGTGGACGAGGCTTTATGTTGCGGTCGTTATGACGGTTGTGTTGTTCTCTGTGCATAGCGAAGCTCTCTCAGGTGAGACTTCGCCACAGCAACAGGGCAAGTTGTTGATCGCGGTTGTGGACATGGACAAGATTTTCAATGAGTATCAGGAGCTAAGGAAGGCTGACGAGGAATATAGGTTTGAAGTGAAGAGGCGACAGGAGAAGTTAGAGGTCAGGGAGATGCTCAAGCCAGAGGAGATAAGCGAGCTTGATAACCTTGAAACGCTTGAAGCGGAAGGGAAGCTGACGAATGAGGGGAGGAAAAAACTCGAAGAGCTAAGAAGGCTTTCGGAGGAGAGGCGCAACCTTATGAAGATCCTCATGACGAAAAAACTCACCGACGAAGAGAAGAAACAGTATGCCGAGCTTCAGGAGATAACTCGTTCAAATGAGCCGTTACTCAAAAAGCTGCAAGAGAAGTATAACGAAGAGCTTAATAGGTTGATGGGTGCCTATCTTGATAGGCTGGGCAAGCGCATATACGAATCCGTGCAAGCTGTCGCACAGCGCTACGGTATAAAGCTCGTCTTGGCTAAGAAGGGGATACAGAGGTGGCAGTCAGTGTTTGATGAGTTCGTCCTTTATGCTGATGCGACGGTGGAAATAACACAAGAGGTTCTCAACATACTCAACGCACCACCTGAGGCGAAAGGGAAGGAGCAACCCAAAAAGTGAGATCGGCTTGCTCTCGTTAAGACCATAAACCGACGCGAGGTGAACGGGATGAACAAACATGGCAGTGTGACGGGATCAAAGAAAGGAGCGGGCTTATTTTCCTACAAGGTTTTGATGGTGCTCTTGATGGCTTTTGCCTCGGTAGCGGTGATGGGCATCTTGGGCTCGCTTGTTTCAGCTCAAGCTGGGTTGAAGGTTGGAGTGATAAATGTTGGGGCGATACAGAGGGAGTTCAGTGAATACAAAGAGGCAGCGAAAAGGCTTGAGGAGGAAAGAAGGGCATACGAGCAAAGGCTGGCGCAGTTGCGGTCTTATCTTCTTTTGAGGGGTGAGGAGCTGGACGAGCTGTTGAAGCTGAGTTCGAAGCCAGCGTTAAACGAGGCTGAGCAACGCAGGTTGCTCGAGTTGCGTGGGTTGCATTTACAGCGTGCCGATGAATTACAACAGCTGAGTTCGACACCGCCAGACAAACTCACACAGGCTCAACTGCAACGCCTTAAGGAGCTACAAGCCATAGCGCGAGAAAACACCAACAGGCACAAGGAGTTGGCGGAGGAGCTACAAAAGAAACTGGACAACCTGAGCGAGCAGTTGCGCTCCCAAGTTGAGGGGCGGATAAAAGAGGCAGTGGCTGAGGTGGCAAAGAAAGAAGGATTGGATTTGGTGCTTGACTATAACGCCGTTTACTTCGTCCGTGGCGAGGTAGTTGATATAACACCGCAGGTCATAAAGCGTTTGAGCAAAACAAAGTGAGGGATGCGATGAGGCTTTTGCGAGTCATTGCATTTGCCTTATGTTTAGCGCTCCAGATAGCAAGCGCTGTCGGTGAGAAGGGGACGAAGCATTATGCGGTTGGCTTTCGTGTGGCCTTCGTTGATGTTGATCGGCTTTTGCAAACTCACCCAGTTCGCGATGCGCTCATGAACTCGCTTGGCGAGTTGAGGAGAAGCCTCCTGCATCGGCAGATAAAACAGCAAACGGAAACAAGAGCTAAACAGCGTTTTGATTTGGAGAGGACACCGATATACCCAACCGAAATGCCAGAGCCGATTGAGCCAGCGCTTGAGGCGCTTCCCGAAGAAGACATCGGTGTGATCGAGCGCTCGTGCGAACGCCTCAAAACAGTCGTTGAGGAGTTGCGCAATGATGCTGAGGGACAACTCCCATTGCTTTTAGATGCAAAGAGAGCTGAGATAAGGAAGCAATACCTCTTAGAGTTGCAGAATCTGCTTGAGCTTCAATCGCCTGTTAGGACGAGGATAAGCATACGCCTCCTCAGCCCTTCCTTAAGTGCGTCAGAGCGTGAAGCCATTTTGTCGGAAGAGACAAAGCTTGATGCGGAGCTTGAAAGCAAAGTGGGTGAAGCAAAACGAAAGGCTGAAGAACAGTTGTTTGAATATGAGCGTTCGTTGCGAGAGGAACTGTTAGAGCATTTCAAGAGGATGGATAGCGATCTTGAGAGGTGCTTTCTTGATGCCCTGCGCACGCTCGTGCGGGAGCGCATCCCACCAAGGTGGTTGGATGTGCGTGAACTGTGGCATACCTTCAGCCCACAGGTTGAAACTCAATTCAGCATGAAGGCAGTGGAGCAAAAACTTTTGGATAACCTCGAGAGGATGGAGGAGCGTTTGGATTTGGAAGGCTTCGTTGAAGGTGTTGAATGTGAGTTTGTGAGCGGTTGGGAGAAGGCTCTCAGAGAGAGCATCATTCGTTTTGCTAACGCTTACGCATTACAACATGGCTTTAAAAAGCTCGTGACGAAGAGGCAACCTGGTGTGGTTGATATCACCGAGGATGTGGCGAGGGAATTGAGGAAAGCGATGCACATCAGAAGTTGGTAAGAGGTCTTGCCATGAGGAGACGAGATGTCAAAGTGACACTCGGCGAAATAGCAACGCTTGTCAACGGTAAGGTCATCGGCGACGAGAACATCACCATTAGCGGTATAAGCAATGTTGAGGATGCGAAGCCGAGCGACATTGTTGTTGCGTTTGATGAACGACATGCAACTGCTGCGTTTTCAAGCAATGCAGGTGCTGTGCTTGTCCCGCCAGGTTTGGAGAAGGAAGGGAAATCATGCATTACTTGCGAGCACCCGAAACTCGCGATGGTTATCATCGCTGAGATGTTCGCTGAGGAGAGGTTCTCGCCATCTGGCATAAGTGAGCTTGCGGTCATACACCCAACAGCAAGAGTTGCACAAGATGCATCTGTAGGTCCTTTTAGCTTCATCGGGGAGATGAGCGAGATCAGTTCAAGGACAATCATCTACCCGTTCGTTTACATCGGGGCGAATGTGAAGGTTGGTTGTGACTGCACGATTTATCCGGGGGTGGTCATATACGACGGAGTGCGCATTGGCGATAGGGTGGTCATACATGCGAATGCCGTCATAGGTAAAGATGGGTTTGGGTTCGTATGGGACGGGAAGATGCATAGGCGGATACCGCAGATTGGCACAGTGCTCATTGAGGATGATGTTGAAGTGGGCGCTAACACATGCATAGACAGGGCGACGCTCGGGATGACAAGGGTGAGGAAGGGGACGAAGATAGATAACCTCGTTCAAATCGCTCATAACTGTGATGTGGGTGATTCATGCATTCTTTGTGGCATGTCTGGGCTCGCTGGAAGCGTTAAGCTCGGGAGGAATGTAACAGTAGGCGCACAAGCTGGAGTGAGGGATCATGTAAGTGTTGGTGATGGGGCAACTATTGCAGGTAGAGCTGCTGTGACGAAGGATGTGATGAGCGGTGAGGTCGTTTCAGGTTATCCTGCAAGACCGCACAAGGAGGCTTTGCGTATAGAGGCGTTTATCCATCAACTGCCAAATCTGTATGAGAGACTGAAGAGGCTTGAGGAGAGGGTGAAGGAGCTGGAGAAGCTCACCTCAGATTCGTAGGAGCGAAGGAGGCAACATAGGTAGCTATGCAACGCAGCAAGCTCTGCAAGAGCATGGCATCCATCGTTATGGCATTGCTTGTAACATGGATATGCAATTGCTCGGACGCGAGATGTGAGGTTATAACCTCACTTAAATTGAGCCTGAGGAAGGCATCGGCTACTTGTATTGAGCTTTTATCCAACAATGAGGTGCTCCTGCGCATCAGGCACGAGAATGCGAGGCTGTGTGAGGAGTCAGCAAACAAGCTTTTCAAGTCGTTACATGAAGCCTTAGCATCGCTTGTAACCGATGAAGCAGTAAGCGTTGAAAAGGTTACTGGTGGCTACTCAATTTGCATTATGGGTCGTCATGTCCTCACTGTTGATCACGCCATGGCTCGCTCATCAAGGAGTCTTCCTCAAGCGTTTGCGAACCTCATTGCGACTCGTTTGAAGGAATTGCTCAAGCGCCCATACTTGATAGCACCTGTTGATAAGGTTTTGATAGGAGTTGGTGAGGCATGCGTTATAGCCCTCTCTGGGACTGCCACAGGCGAGTGGAAATTCTCAGTAACGCCGCGTGGTTGCGCCGATGTTTCATTTGATGTGGCAACAAAGACTTTGCGTATAAGCGCTTTGAAGCCAGCGGATGGGAAGGTAAGCGTAAGCTGTGGTGAGGCTTCTCTATCGTTCGCCCTGAAAATAATGGAGCGGGCTATGAAGTTGCTACGGAAGCCGATCGCCATAGTCTACGGTGAGGCGCCAAAGGAGTTCATCACCGAGGCAGGTATCAACGCATTGCTTAACTCGATTGAGCTTCGACCGAGAGCCGAATTTACTCATGAGCTGTTTTTCGCATCAAGAGATGCCGATGAACGCCTCTTTGCACGGTTGAGAGCGCGTGGTGCTTCGTATCTGCCATTTGAGGCGGATGTTGAGATACAAACCTTGCGCATACCGCTTACTATGGAACTTGCGAGGTTTCTCTCGGTAAGCAACGACCCAGAACGAATCTATACGGAGCAGGTTTTGAAGGCGGGCACTCTAACGAGTTCTTTCAAACCCATGCGCTTGCTCTATCACCATGTGAATGTGAGTGGCAGGAAGCTTTGGCTACGCCTTGAGCTTTTCAACGCCTCTGAAACGCCAGCAAGGTTGGTTGTGCGGTTCGCTCGTGGTGGTCCGACAAGCGATGAGATACACGCTGGCTATAGCGCTGTGAACTCGTTTTTAAGGAGCTGGTTTGATGGGACTGCCTTCGTCATCGAGATCCCACCAAAAAACATATATGTTGCTGAAGAGCTGGCAGTGCCAAACGGATGCACAGTTACGGGGCTTTGGGAGATAGCTCCAATCTATGGTGAAGGTTTAGGCTATCAACTGAGAGCTGTAGCGGAGCCATCTTCTTGGCGTTTGTTGCCTTTGGCGACGAGGGCAATACCCGCAGTCCCAAAGGTGAGCCATTTTGCTGAGCCTATGAAGAGGGTGACCGCAAAGCATATTGTCGGTGGCGATTGGACATTTGTGCACATAGGACGAGAACCGATAAAGGGGTTGGAAGGCGAGCACTTGCATGGCAACTACGGTGTCATCTACCACATAACTGTCAGTGTGGAGAACAAAAGCGAATTTGAGCGTCCATGCGAACTCGTCTTTTCACCGAACGCTGGTGTTGCAAGGTTCGTTGGCGTGGTTAACCGCACGCTGTTGTCATCTCCGACCCTGAGGGAGAATCAGGAGCATGTGCTTTGCAGGTGGTATGTGCCCCCTTTGAGCGTCAAGCAAATTGAGATTTACACAATGCCTATACCCGCTTCCTACTACCCAGTCAGCCTCATCATACGCTCTCGGTAAAAGTTTCCTTCCTCTCATTCCGCCTTCTCCCAAGATGTGAGCATCGAGCCGCTCATCTTTATTTCAACGCTGACATGAGCTGTATCATCCTTCTCTTTCTCCTTCTCCTCAATCAAGCCCTCTTGACGGAGCAGTTCCTTTGGCACCTCAGCGCTCTGCCTAACATCGAGTGAGAGTTTGAGCTCAAGCTTTAGTGGGGTTCCGTTTGTAACATCAAAGGTTGCACCGCCATCGATGATGAGGGTTGCGCTTTCAACCTGCATTTTTATCGGCTTCCTCAACTGTGGCAGTTGCATGATTGACTCAGCATTTGAAATCTCAGATTTAGCCTCCACAAGGAGTGATGCGACTTTCGTTTTCATAGCCTCGTCATCGCGAACTGATTCAAGCTTGATGTTCATCTTCACTGGTATCGGTTGCTCTGCGAATGGTGTTGGGAGCTTGAAATCTCTTTGCCAAGCTTCGCCAACAGCCACCTCCCCATCGGGGAAGATGGGAGGCAGTTGCTCAAAGAATTGTTGTGGATCAAAGTTAGGGATGAATAACTGGAACCTCTCAAAGCCGATGGCTGAGCTCACCTTCCCATCTGGTCTCATCGTCACCATAAGCGGTCCAAAGAGCAAAGCGTGGATGCGTTTCCTCTCCGCCTCTGGGAGGGCTTGTGTGTCGATTTTGAGTTCGCCCATCGTGACGACCATGCGCCCTTCTTCAACATGCAAGCTCGTCTTCTGACCGAATAAGACGCCGTTCAAATCCATCTCCTTCGTGCGGAGCTCAACCAAGCCATCACCCTCTTCGCTAACCATCTTCACTGTCCCGATGAGTGTGCCACGAGCGTCAATCAAGATGTCGCTCTCAATAGTTTTCTTCTCAGCCCCGTCTATGGTCAGTTGCATCTGACCTGCGATTTTCCCATCAGTCTGGATGACTTGCTTTTTGCCCTGCTCAAATTTGATGTGCAGTTTGACCTTCTCATTCGCTTCACCAGCGACTGCACAAGAGGAGTTAGCAAGATAACCCAAGACCATGAAGGCTATCACCAAAATGGCTCTCTGTGATCGCTCCATGCTCATCTCGCCCCCTCACGAAAAACATGGTGTGACTTTACCCTTTCCATTGTAGCGCAACAAAGTAGTTGGCTGAAGGTGAGCGGATGTGGGTGGAACGATGCGGGAGTGATGGTTAAAGCTTTCTCTCGTCTTTAAAGCTCAGCCTCATCAAGGACCGCAGGGACATACTTGTCCCATCCAAGCGGCATTATGTGGACACCCTGACACAGGTGTTTCATCTGTCTAATGAGCCTGCCAGCTATCTCTATGCTTTTCTTTGGTCTGTCTTCCTTCGATACCGATGCAAGTTCTTTTATGAGTTCCTCGGGCACTGTCACGCCTGCCACATTCTCGTTCATGTAGCGAGCCATTGCTGGTGACTTTAAGAGGACGATGCCAAGCATTATCGGCACACCGAACTTGCTTGCCCTCTCCATGAAGCGTTCAAAAACGCTCACATCATAAACAGCCTGCGTTTGGAAGAACTGTGCACCCGCCTCGATTTTCTTCTCCATCTTGATCAACTGCAATTCAAGTGGCTCATACCCCGGGCTGACCACAGCGCCGAGGAAGAATTTCGGCTTGCCATCAAGCTCGTTGCCCATCATGTCGTATCCTTCGGTGAGCCTTTTCGCCACCTTAAGCAGTTGAACCGAATCAAGGTCAAAGACCGGTTTTGCCTGTGGGTGGTCTCCGAGCGTTGTATGATCGCCAGTCAGGCATAAAACATTTTCAATTCCGAGCACAGCGGCGCTGAGCAAATCTGACTGCAACGCTATCCTGTTCCTGTCACGGCAGGTTACTTGGAGTATCGGTTCAAGCCCTCTTTGCTTGAGCAGGTAGCATGTGACCAACGAGCCGAGGCGCATGACCGAGCTTTGTTGGTCTGTGACATTGAACGCATCAACTCTCCCTTTGAGTCTCTCTGCTTCCTCCAAGACCGGCTCGATGTTCGTTCCCTTCGGTGGTCCAACCTCAGAGGATATGGCGAATTCGCCCCTCTCAAGTTTCTCGCTGAGCTTGCTCATAGCGCATCATCCCTTCCAAATGAAGTTGTTTGTGTTCTTCATTTTGCTCGCCTTTCAAGAGCCCAAAAGGATGAACTACGCAATTCTTGGCTCGGCATGTATTTTTGGAAGTCCTTCGGTTGGACATACTTCCTCAACAAGTCAAGCCTTCCGATGCGTTTTAAGCGCTCGTAAATCAAATACCATCCACAGTCGAGTTCCTTATCAACTTCGCACTTACCGTTGTTAGTTCCACCGCATGGTCCGTTGAGAAGCGATTTCGCGCAAAGAGTTATTGGGCAAAGACCGCCCGTGAGGTAAAGCAGGCAATCACCGCATTGGTTGCACCTCTCCGTTGATTGCCACACCCCAGCAACCCCCCTCATCGGGAGCGTGTTGAATGCTGGGTAGGCAACTTTATCAACGGTGTTTGCAACTGCTTGCACCCCGACTCCACATGAGAGCACAAGCACACAATCAGCCTCATCCAACTCGCTGATATGCCTACCGAGGTGCAATCCGACCAACGCCTTGTTGCAAAGGAACTCGATGAGTGCGCTTCCGGTCACCTTCCTCCCATTGCTCTCAAGCAGTTCTTTCATCTCGAGCACCTTCGATTCACCACCCACTTCAGCACCAACTGGACAACCACTACATGCAACGATGAACACCGCCCTCTCATCCTGCAGGAAGGTGAGTATTTCGTCTCTCGGTTTTGGCTCAACGAGGATCATCTCTTACCCCTCCACATTTAGTGTCAGCTCTGCCGTTTGGCTTAGCCCCATGGCTGTTCGCTTCACAGCCATAACATACTCATCCATGCGCATGGCAAGCTGTGGTGATATCTCGAGCGATGGTTTGATGGAGGAGATTTGAATCCCAATGAGTGTGGCTTTGATCTTTCTCCCTGTGGAGAGCTCTATCATTTCAAGCGCATGGAAGATATCAAACTCGTGGAGCGAAAGTGGCGTATGCTTATCATGCCTTGAAAGCTCCTCAACTGGGATTTTGATCATCTCACCAGGTTGCATACCCAAGTCAACAGCATCAACGATGATCAGCGCGTCGGCGTTTTCAAGCAACGGACATACGGCTAATCCGAGCGTCCCAGCATCCACAACCTCAACGCCATCTGGAAGAGCGCTTTTTGAAACCTCGTTTGCGACATGCACACCGATGCCATCATCGCCCATCAAAATGTTTCCCACACCCACGATGAGCACCTTAGCCAATGATGCGAACCTCCCTAACCTTTGAGCTGTTAAGGTTGACCAGATGGACAGCGCATGCAAGGCATGGATCAAATGAACGCACTATGCGCACTATCTCAAACGGATTCTCTGGGTCTCTGATCTTTGTCCCTATGAGCGCTTGCTCAATCGCCCCATGCTGGTTTGCATCATCCATCGGTGATGCATTCCATGTTGTTGGGGAGATGATGTTGTAGTTTGCTATTGTGCCATTCTCAATCTGGATGAGGTGTGCAAGGCAACCTCTTGGTGCATCAACAAGCCCAGCGCCGTTAGCCTCATCTGGCATCTCATATGGCACGAAGGCTGGCTCATCTGGCTTCAGCTTGAAGACCCAATCTATGAGCGCCTCTGCGATGAGTTTCGCTTCAACAGCCCTTGCTATGATGCGCCCCATCACGGAAAACATCGCATCAATGCCGATGGAGAGCTCGCTCAAGACCGCGTTTAAACATTCCACCACAGCCTTGTTCCCAGAGGCGTAGTTTACGAGCACCCTCGCAAGCGGTCCAACCTCATGTGTTAAGCCTCCGTAGCGCGGTGCCTTGATGAACGAATATGCACCATCTTTCTTTGGGTTTGCCATCCCGTCCCCTTCATACCATGAGTAGCGAATTGACTCGCTCACTTTGCTGAGGTCATCAAGCGGCGTGTAGTTAAGCGATTCATCTGTGCTCCCCTGCCTCAAAAGCCTTTCACGCTTCGTATAATCCGCCTCACTGCCGATGTCGAAGAAACCGAATGTGAGCATCCTTTTGCACCCTGTGCCTATGGCGAAATAGTCGCTGTATGACCTTGCAACCCTTATCACATCAGGTATGTATGCTTCTTCAACGAACCGCAGTAGTTCCTTTGCGCGCCAAGCGAATGAGGCTATCTTGTCAGTTGTTGGAGTGCATGTGACCCCTCCAGGCACTATCCCAGCTTGTATTGGAGTTCTGCCACCGAACAGGCTGAGCATGTCATGGGCTTTCTTTCTCATCTCGAAAGCTTGCAGGTAGTGCAAGATGACGGTTTTGTTATCTTCGTCGCTGAGCCTGTAATCGCCTTCGTAGCGTGGCAGGAAAGGTGAAAGTTGATTGCCAGAGAGGAATCGCCTGAGGCTGTCAAAATCGTTCTCGGTGTAGTTTACAGCCCTCTTTATGTCGGCATAGTCAAGCGAGGATAAATGGTAGAAGTGGAGGATGTGGTTGTGGACATATTCGGAACCGAGTATGAGGTTGCGCAAGATGCGCCCATTGTCTGGTATCTTGTCTGCGATGCCGAATGCCGAATCCAAGCATAGTGCGGACGCCGTTCCATGTGGCACTGGGCATACCCCGCACACCCTCTGCGTAATCCTTACAGCATCTCGTGGATCTCGCCCACGCAGGATCAATTCAATGCCACGATAGAGCATCCCGCTACTCCTTGCGTCGACGACGGTGCTATTCTTGTCGAGGAGGACCTCAACCTTCAAGTGACCTTCAATCCTCGTCATCGGGTCTATGACTATTCTTCGCATTTAATTCTCAACCTCCCCAGTTTAAGCGTTGCGATTCAGCCTTCCATCTTGAGGCGTAGCTTCCCTGTTGCCTCATCTATCTGGAGCTTCGGCAGGCGCTCTTCTGAGAAGGGTTCGTAAAGCGGTGACATGATGTCTGGGAAGCCCGGCTCACAGCACCCGATGCACGGATGCCCATTGTCTATGCACCAGTTGGTTCCGCTGTTCCATTTGCGCAGTGGGCAATCGGAGGTTGTGACATAGCCTTTGCAACCAAGTTCATACAGGCATCCTTCCTTTCCAAACTCTCTTGCCATTCGTCCCGTGTCAAAGTAGCCTCTCCTTGGACAGTTATCGTGTATGAGCTTGCCATAAAAGAGCTTCATGCGCCCATGTTCGTCGAGTTGCTCTTCCTTCGGGAGACCAAAGAGCATAATGTGAGCGCATGTCCCAACAAACCAATCTGGATGTGCGGGGCATCCCGGAACACATACCGATGGTGTATCTATCCCGTTCAAACGCATGAATTCAACGATGCCCATAGCGCCAGTCGGGTTAGGTCTTCCAGACGGTATGCCACCAAATGATGCACAAGTCCCAAGCGCTATGACTGCCATAGCGTTTTTAGCCAATTCGGTAGCATGCTCCTTTAGCGTGATCGGCTTGCCATCCCTCTCGCCAACGGTGCAAAAGAGACCATCAACTGCGGTTGGTATAGCTCCTTCCATGACGAGCACATAGCCTTTTGGAAGTTCCTTCTTGGTCTCATTGAGGATTTCTATCACTGGTTCGCCCGAGCCCGCCATAAGCGTCATATGAAATCGCAAGCTTATGTGCTTCCCTGGGACGAGTTCTTCAAGTAGCAGGTTGGCAGGCGAGGGGTAAATCGCGTTGAGCACAGATATGCTACAGCCAGTGCATGTTGCTCCCTGTAACCAAACAACGGGTATCTCCACACTCTCTCTCACCACTAACACCCCCTGACCAGCTACAACGAGCTCGCGAAAAAAACCACACCTATGCAAGCCCTTCAAAACAGCCCTATTACTCTCCCAGTCTCTGGGTCAATGTCCACATCAACGAACGCAGGTCTTGATGGTAGCCCGGGCATCGTTTGCATTTCGCCAGCTATCGGATAGAGGAAGCCAGCGCCAACTGATGCCCTTATGTCACGCACTGGGAATATGTAACCGCTTGGGACATTCTTCCAGTTCGGGTCATGCGATATTGAAAGGTGCGTTTTAGCCATGTTGATTGGGAACCTATCCCAACCGAACTTTGAGTATAGCTCAATCTTGCGCAACGCCAGCGATGAGAACTCAACATCATCGGCGTTATAGATCTCCCTCGCTAATATGCGTATCTTCTCCTCGATGGGCAGGTCATCTGGGTATAGGAAGCGCATCTGAGCTGGCTTCTCATCAAGCACCCTTATGACCTCTTTGGCGAGGTCAATTGCGCCCTCCCCTCCTTTAGCCCATGATTCTGAGATTGCAAAACCATCTGCACCAGCCTCTTCGGCTTTCCTCCTCACAACTTCAATCTCGCTCTCATGGTCAGTTGTGAACCTATTGAGGGCGACCACCGCAGGTATGCCGAGCTTCTTAGCTATCCCGATGTGCCATGCGAGGTTCTCACAGCCTCGCTCAACAGCTTCTGGGTCTTCACGCTCAATGAATTCCTTGACTGACTCAACCGATTGCCCGGGACGGAATTCAAATGCGCCCCCATGAAGCTTAAGTGCTCTTATGGATGCCACTATGACAGCGCAATCAACCTTAAGCCCGCTCAATCGGCATTTGACATTGACGAGCTTCTCAAAACCGCAGTCAGCACCAAAACCGCTCTCGGTGACAACATAGTCGGCGAGCTTGAGCGCAACCATGTCAGCGAGAACCGAATTGTTCCCGAACGCCACATTCGCGAATGGGAAGCCATGAACAAAAACTGGATGATGCTCAAGCGATTGGCACAGGTTTGGTTTGATCGAATCCTTCATGAGCGCAGCCATTGCTCCAGCCACCTTCAAGTCCTCAGCAGTTACTGGCTTGCCGTCATATGTGAAACCGACCACTATCCTTCCCAACCTCTCCCTCAAATCCTTCAGGCTCTTCGCCAATGCATGTATCGCTGCGGTTTCGGTGGCAACAGTTATGTCGTAGCTTGTTTGCCTCGGATACCCATTCGCTCTGCCTCCCAAGCCGATGACAACATTTCTTAGAGCCCTATCATTGACATCAACACACCTTGTCCATATGATTTCAAGTGGGTCGATGCCGAGCTTGTTTCCATGGAGGATATGCGCATCAATTGCTGCAGCGCACAAGTTGTGAGCTGCCTCAACAGCTGGTATGTCACCTGTGAACATCAGGTTGATCTCAACCATCGGCAAAACTTGAGCATATCCACCTCCAGTTGCCCCTCCCTTTATGCCGAAGGTTGGTCCTTTCGATGGCTCACGCATCGTGTTGCAAACCTTTTTCCCGAGGCGATGAAGCGCCATCCCAAGCCCTAATGCTGTTACAGTCTTGCCCTCACCAAGAGGTGTTGGAGTTATGGCAGTAACAGTGATGAGCTTCCCATTAGGCTTATCAGCAAGCCTCTCAAGGACGGATAGGTTTACCTTCGCAATGTATTTGCCATACGGCTCTATCTCCTCATCCTCCAAACCGAGTTGGCGTGCTATCTCAATGATTGGCTTTAGCTCAGCACGATAGGCGATCTCAAGATCGGACAGCATTACTCAGTTCACCTCCTCATCGGTGGGAATCTTTCATGCCGTTTTGAGGTAGCCTTTTGGTGGCATTAGCAACATCTTTGCCGAAATGCATTAAAGCTCGCCATTGGAAGGCGCTTTGGGGCTTCCATTTTACCAAGCCTTCAGCAGGTGCTATATTTTCATTAGCTTGCAGTGCCCGTTTGAAGCATCCAGAAGAGGAGGTGAGAGGATGTTCAAGCTCTCATTCATAAGTGATGAAGCATCTCAAGATTTCGCGGTGGCTGTGCAGATAGCGAAGGAATTCAACCTTGATGGGCTTGAGCTCCGTTCCGTGTGGGAGAAGGCACCGCATGAACTCTCCGATGAAGAGGTTAAGCTAATAGCCAAGATGTTGAAGGATGCCTCACTTCAATGCCCGTGCATCGCATCACCGTTTTTCAAGTGTGACTTCGGAGACGAAGAACAATATAGACAGCATATCCAGATACTGAGGCGTTGCATACAGGTGGCACATGAACTTGGAACCAACTTGATCAGAGTTTTTACATTCTGGCGTAAGGAGGGGGAGCAACCGTCTTGGGATGCGATTGCGGACATGTTCAGCGAACCGATACGCATCGCTGAATCTGAGGGTGTGATCTTAGGCATTGAGAACGAGCCCTCAACAAACGCGACAAACGCTGCAAAGGTTGCAGAACTGCTCTCAATCATCGATCATCCAAATGTGAAAGCCGTTTGGGATCCGGGCAACGATGTCTTTGACCCCGACAGGGAAGTGCCATATCCAGATGGCTATGAGCGCATAAAAGGACTCATAGTTCATGTGCACCTTAAGGACGGCGTCTGGGTTGCTGAGGAAGGCAGGTTCGAACCGGTGCCACTCGGTGAAGGCGAAGTTGACTATGTCGGGCAACTGAGGGCGCTGAAGCAAGACAACTATAGCGGTTGGCTATCCCTTGAGACACATTATCGCCCGAAAGTGGCGTTGCCTGAAGATATCGTTCAGATGCCGAAGGGAAGCCAATTCTCATTCATGGGGGATGTGGCTACAAGGGAGTGCTTGCAGAACCTCTTCAGGTTGCTCTCAGAGGTGGGTGTGTGATGGAGCAAAAAAACATCACACCAATAATTGACTGCAACACCGTCGTCGGTTTCTGGCCGAGGAGGAGGGTCGATTCGTCGCTTCAAGCCCTCCTCAGGACGATGGAGAGATACGGGGTCGTAAGGGCGCTCTGCGTCTCAACAAGCGCTATCTTCTACGACTACAGGCGCGGCAATGACGAAACGATATTGATGGCTCGGCAAAGCAACAATCGCCTCCTCCCAGTTGTAACCGTTGACCCAAGGGAATACATCGGTTGCTTCAAAGAGATTGAGCTGAGGGCAAGGCAGGGCTTGAGGCTGTTTCGCTTCTTCCCAGACATTCAGGGTTGGCCAATAAGGTTCGCACCCTTTAGGGATATCGTGCAGATGCTTAACGAACTCAGGCTCCCGTGGATGGTGTCAGCCCACACGATTGGGATCGCGACCGAGATAGCCGAGTTGGTCAAAGAATTTTCAACGCCAGTCATATTGACATCAATCAACTACAACAACCTGAGCGAGGTCATCTCCGTTATGAGGCATGTCTCGCACATCCACATCGAGACGCATAAGCTCTTCTCTCCAAGCGCCTACGAACTGCTCAAGGAACACATCGGGGTTGAGCGCATAGTGTTCGGTTCGTTTGCGCCAATCCAATACTTCGCAAGTTCATTCATGCCTTTGATGCGTTCATCCCTCTCTGATGAGGAGAAGCAAAAAATACTGTGCGACAACATAAGGGCGATCCTGATGGCGAAAGTTCAACAGGTTGAAGTGGTTGGTGAGGGTGCTGGCTAATGTAAGCCCAAAACCCTGAAACCTCTTTTTCTTCGGGTGGTGGCGTGAATGAATATCATCGATGTGCATGCTCATCTTGGTCGCTTCCCGTTCCCGTTGCCTGATGGGACAGCTCAGTTGCTCAAAGAGTTTTGTGCACAACACGGGATTGAGAAGGTGATGGTGTCATCGGTTGAAGCGATAACTTGCAACATGGTGGCTGGGAACGAGAAGTTGGCTCGCGAGATAGAGGGTGAGGATGTTTTCCTCGGCTATGTGACCATTAACCCAAACTACTTTGACGAATCTATCGCCGAGATGCGCAAATACCTATACCTCAAAAACTTCGTTGGAGCAAAGCTTCACCCGTCATATTCAGCACAGCCGATATCAAGCGAACTCACTTACGAACTGATCAAGGCATATAGGCGTTACGATAAGCCTTTGCTTGTGCACACATTCAGCGCAGCCGATGCTATGGCGCTCGTTAATCTGACGAAGCAATTTCCAGAGCTCGTCGTGATAATGGCGCACATGGGAGGTCCACAGTGGGAGGACGCAATAAGGATCGCCGAGAAGCATCCAAGGGTATTCGTTGAGCCTTGTTCTTCCTACCCTGATAAGGATAAGTTGCGCTTCGCAATCGATAGGCTCGGACCAAGACGAGTCCTCTTTGGTAGCGATATGCCATTGTTGCATCCTTCGGTGACGCTTGGGGCGATCATGGAAGCCGACCTCACCGATTCACAGCGCGAAGCTGTATTATACCGAAACGCAAAGCATCTGTTCGGTCTTTAAACAGGTGCACCCACAATGTCATTGAAAGGAGGTGATGGGTCAGGCGAGGGCAGACATCGATTTGGGAGGTGAGCAAGCGCATGAATGGGAGGGCGAAAAGAATGCGAGGTTTTACTTTGATAGAACTTCTTGTCGTGGTGACGGTTATAGGGATACTTGCAGCGTTGCTTTTCCCAATTTTTGCGAGGGCGCGTGAGAAGGCGAGGACTTCAAATTGCGCTGCGAACTTGAAACAGATAGGCAGTGCACTTCAAATGTATCGTGACGACTACGATGGCGTGACACCGAGAACGCTAACTGGATCACTCTCGTGGCACTGGCAACTTGAACCATATTTGAAAAACACTCAAATCTTCACATGCCCATCCAGACCAGAGTGGTATATCAATCCGAAAGCGAAGCACTGGTGGGCTGGTGGATATTCGTGGAACCGAGAAGTGAGCGAGTTACACGACAGCGCTTTCGAGGATCCGTCTGGAACAATCGTCGTTATCGATTCGTGGACAGCAAACAACTACGCCATCGGAATCGACTACAACGAATTTGACAGGCGAAGGGATGACCCTGACCTGCGGCGCCACAACGATGGTTTGAACGCCCTTTACTACGACGGACATGTGAAGTGGCGTCAAACAGATTCAATAAAGCGTAACGAGTTCACAGCAGCCAGCGATTGAGCTTTTGAAGGGAAGTTAATGGCAAAGATATTCTACCGCTTTGATAGACATTGTGATTTGGTGTGCTATACTGAGAATGGCATCCAATGCCTTAAGGAAGTTCGCGCACAAGTGTTTGCGGTGGGCGAGTCAGCCAAGTTGCGGTCGCGCTGTAGCGGGATTGGAACTTAGGTGTTTGCACAAGGTGATCTTTTGAAGAAGGTGAGAAAGAAGTGGCGAGCACGGAAGGTAAGTCAAAAGGAACACAAACGGCAAGCGGTTGCGTGAGCAATATCGGTGAGGTAATTCCGACGCTACCACCACCATTGAACATGATAGGCAATACGCCTCTTATACGGCTACACGCCCTTGAGAAGCTCATAGAGTGTGGGAGAGTTGAGATATACGGCAAGGCTGAGTGGTTCAACCCGGGAGGGTCAGTGAAGGACCGTCCAGCGTTGTGGATGATTCTCGACGCGATACTCAAGGGTGAACTCACACCAGACAAGACGATACTTGAAGCCACATCTGGCAACACTGGGATAGCATATGCTCTTATCGGGGCTGTGCTCGGGTATAAGGTGAAGTTGGTTATGCCAGCAAATGTGAGCGAGGAGCGCAAGCGCATATTGACTGCGTATGGTGCGGAGGTGGTCTACACCGATCCTTCAGAAATGATTGATGGTGCCATTGAACATGCCCATAAGCTGTATGAGCAAGAGAGGGAGAAATATTTCATGCCCGACCAATACAGCAACCCAGCCAATCCCCTCTCGCATTATCAAACGACCGGACCAGAAATCATCAGGGACACGGATGGGCGCATAACGCATTTCATTGCTGGCTTAGGAACTTCTGGAACGATGATGGGCGCTGGTAAAAGGCTCAAGGAGTTTAACCCTGAGATACAGCTAATAGCAGTCCAACCAGATTCACCTTTGCACGGCATTGAAGGGCTTAAGCATATGGCTTCTGCGATAGTGCCTAAGATATATGAGCCCGATTTCATAGATGAGCAGATCTTCGTTCGCACGGAAGACGCATACGATATGATGCGCTTGATGGCTCGCTGTGGATTGCTCGTGGGTAAGTCATCGGGCGCTGCATTGGTCGCAGCGGTTGAGGTTGCTCAAAGGCTCAAACACAACGACGCAGTTATCGTTGTAATGCTCCCAGACAGCGGTGTTCGCTACCTTAGCACATGCATCTTTGAATGCCCACATGAGGGGTATGTTTGCCTCAAGTTGGCGCGCTCACTTGCTCAACGCATAGGCGCAAAGTTCACCGATGGCGAAGCTCAGGAAATTCCCATCTCGTCAAAGGAATGCAAATAAGCCGAGAGCAAACTTGTTGCATAACTCATCAACAGCAACTATGCTTTTCATCGTGGAGGTGGAAGTCATGGTTAAGTTTACTAAGCCAAAGGAGTTGAAGGCTCAAAAGCAGGTTCGGGTCATCTTCACGGGTGGCTTCTTGGGTGCAGGAAAGACAACAGCTTTGGGAGCAATCGCTCGCCGCTTGCTGAAACAAGGTTTGACGGTCGGCTTGGTCACCAACGACCAAGCAGCCAACTTGGTGGACACAGCCATCGTCAAGGAGTTGGGTGTCCCTGTCGCTGAAGTTGCGGGTGGCTGTTTCTGTTGTCGGTTCAGCGATTTGGTTGACGCAACGGAACAGGTCTTGGCGAATAACCCCGATGTCCTTTTGGGCGAACCTGTGGGGAGTTGCACCGACTTGGCAGCAACCGTCGTCAACCCGCTCAAACTCTTCTACGGCGACATTTTCCGAATTGCTCCCTTCTCCGTCCTCGTTGACCCATTGAGGGTTCGTGAGTTTGTGCTCAAGGAGACGCCCAGCCGTTTCCCAGAAGAGGTTGCTTACATCTTCAAAAAGCAGCTTGAGGAAGCCGACATCATCGTGCTCAACAAGGTTGACACCCTCACGACCGATGAAGCCGACAAGATGGTGAATGCCCTGAAAGAATTGCAGCCCAACAAACCCGTTTTGAAAGTTTCGGCTCTCTATGGCGATGGCGTTGACGAGTGGCTACAAATGCTGATGAGCGATGCGCCCGCAGGTTCTCACATCCTGCGCGATATTGACTACGACACATACGCAAAAGGTGAAGCCGTCTTGGGATGGCTCAACGCAACGGTTCGGCTTGTTGGCTCGCCAGTTTTCAACGCCCGCCAATTCGCCGAGGTTTTGATGAGTGAGTTGCAAACAGCC
>JBGOEK010000025.1:0-32051 GCA_041537945.1 Candidatus Thermosaccharophagus yellowstonensis | reverse complement strand
CGGAACGGGTTCGAGTCACTTTCCCTTTTAAGGCGCGCGTTCGCAACATTTTGACCGGTCGCGACTTCGGCGTGACCGATGTCGTTGTTGATACGCTTGAGCCTTGGGCGCCGTTGATTTTTGAACTGAAGTGAATAGCGCATAGAAGCCCTGCGTTAAAATTACGGTGAGCGGAGGTGAGAGTAGTGGAGAAGGTTGATCGGCGTAAGTTCTTAAGTGGCGTTGGGAAGGCTGTAGTGGCTTCTTTTGCGTTCCCATACATTGTGAGCAGTAGAGCGGTTGGAGGTCCTGGGAAGCCACCTGCGAGTGAGCGAATCGTCCTCGGCTTCATCGGGCTTGGTGGAATGGGCATGGGACACCTCAACGGATTCCTCGGGAACAAGTTTGTCGATGTAGCTGCAGTTGCAGATTGCTATGAGCCACATGCAAGCAGAGCAAAACAACTCGTTGAGGAGAGACGCAACACAAAATGTGACGCCTACAAGGACTACAGGGAGTTGCTTGACAGGAAAGACATCGATGCTGTGGTCATATCAACGCCAGATCATTGGCATGCCCTTAACACGATACATGCCTGTGAATCTGGAAAGGATGTATATGTTGAAAAGCCTTTATCTCATACGCTCCTTGAGGGGCGTTTCATGGTCAACGCAGCGAGGCGCTATGGTAGGGTTGTCCAGACGGGGACTCAGCAGCGTTCATCTTGGGAGTTTTGGTTTGCGTGCATGCTCGTGCGCAACGGTCTCATTGGCAAGCTCCACACGGTTAGAGTTGGCATAGGTGGCTCACCGTCTTGTGACTGGACGCCAGATTCAGAGCCACCACCGGGGCTTGATTGGGACTTGTGGCTTGGTCCAGCGCCATACAAGCCATTCAACGAAAGGCGCTTCTTGTTCTCGTGGCGTTGGTGTTTTGATTACGGTGGCGGTATGATAACTGACTGGGGTGTGCATCACCTTGACATAGCGCAGTGGGGCTTGGGGATGGATGAGAGCGGTCCAACGGTAGTTGAGCCTATCATGGCTACATTCCCAACGAAGGGCATCTGGGACACAGCAACAAGCTTCGAGGTGCATTACACATACCCGAACGGTGTCAAAGTCATCTTGGCAGACACGAACAAAGGCGGGGTGCTTTTTGAGGGCACAGATGGATGGGTTCATGTGAACCGTGGTTTCATAGACGCTCACCCAAAGGCTCTCCTACGCGAATCGCCTGAAACATTCAAGATCCAACTTTACAGGAGCACTAACCACCACCAAGACTGGCTCAACTCCATAAAGGAGCGCAAGAAGCCAATCTGCGATATTGAGATAGGGCACCGCTCAACATCGGTTTGCCACCTCGCAAACATAGCCATCCGCCTCGGCAGGACGCTCCGTTGGGATGTGAACAAAGAGCAAGTGATTGATGATGAGGAAGCTAACAGGATGCTCTTGCGACCTTACAGAGCACCATGGCACCTTTGAAGTGAATACGACGAAGTGGAGGTGAATAAGATGCGGTGGCGTTATGTCATTGCAGGGTTGTGTTTGCTGTTGTATTCGTTAGCTTGCTTGCCAGCTCAAGAGGACTTGGAAGCACAGGTCAAAGAAGCTATCAAGGCATACAGTGAGCACAAGCGGGAGACATACCTTGAAGTCTATGCCAAGGTAAGCAAGCTTGGTGCTGACGCGCTACCGATATTGCTCAAGGTGGCTTCCGAGGAGAACACCTCTGAAGGATTGGTTGCAAAGAAAGTCGCTGAGGCGATCGTGCATACAGCGTCGGCGCAAGGAGTTAAGGAACGCCAGCTGGTTGAGCAGAAACTCGTCGATGCCCTCAAACTTGAGCTACCTGTCAATGTGAAAAGATTCGCCATCGAACTGCTTGGCTACTGTGGCATGGAGAGAGCAGCCGACGCGTTAGGAAAGCTTCTAAGCGATGAAGCGTTGCGTGAGGATGCACGCAGGGCACTTGAGCGCATACCGACGGAGAATGCGTCGAGGGTGATTTTGAAAGCTCTCCCCAACGCGAAAGGTATCTTCAAGGTTGGCTTGATAAACACGCTCGGCAAAAAGCGCTATGTGGAAGCAGTTGATGCGTTAGCAGATGCGTTGAAAGACGATGACGAGGCAGTCCGCATCGCTGCCATTGAGGCGCTCGGCAGGATACCAGATAAAAGGTGCGAGCCCATACTCAAGACAGCTATAACTCAGGCGAAGAATGAAAGGCAAAGGCACATCGCCCTTGATGCGTATCTTAGGCTGGCAGATGGCTTGGCTGAGGTCGGTGAGAAGAAGCTCAGCGGCGAGATGGCATTCTGGGTTTACAAGGAGAGCGGTGATTTGAGCGCTATGCGCGCTGCATTGATAAGCTTAGCAAAAGCCCTTGGCGTTGGTGCTGTGAAGACACTCATTGATGCCCTCAGGAACGATGACGAACAGATAAGGCGCATAGCATTATCGCTTCTCCTTGACCTTCGTGGTCCTGAGGTGACACAGGTGCTTTGTGAAGAGCTCAAGAGGGCGGAGGGCGATACGCGCTTGCTCATAGTTGAGCTTCTCGGCAAGCGCTCAGACAGGGTTGCTACAGAGAGTTTGCTTGAGTTGTTGAAGGTTGAAGATGAGGCGTTGCAAGTTGCGGTTGTAAGGGCGCTCTCATCGCTCAACGATGAAAGGGCTATTAAGCCACTCGTGCAACTGTGCTTGCGTGGTGGCGGAATCGCAGAGGCTGCATCACAAGCTCTTTCAAGCATTACGGAGGGCGATGTGAGTGGGGCGATAATAGAGGCTCTCCCGAAGGCTCCAGATGAAGCCAAAGTTCATCTTCTGAGGGCGCTTGGCTACCACAAAACTGATAAGAGCACACAAGTGCTCATTGAAGCTGCAAAGGATACAAGGGAAGCCATTGCTGTTGCAGCGCTCCAAGCGCTCTCAATCCAACGCCCAGTGGAAGCTATCGCATCGCTTGAGGAACTCTCGCAGAAGGGAACCGATGCAGTGAAGCGCTCAGCCCTGCAAGCCTATTTGCGTGTCGCAGATTCAATACGCACACAGGATGAGGCGAAAGCTCTGGAGATGTATCATCGTGCTGCACAGCTTGCCATCCACGATGATGAGCGCAGGATGGTCCTTTCAGGCATAGCTGCAATCGGTGATCCAAAGTCGCTACCGATAGTTGAGGAGTTGCAAAAGAATCCAGCCCTCGCTCAGGAGTGTGCGGAGGCATACGCGGCGATTGCTGACAAGCTCGCCTCAAAGCGTGCCCCAGAGGTTGATGTGATCTCGCTTTACAAGCGAGCGCTCCTCCTCTCCCGTGAGAGGAGGTTGATTGAAGACATAGCCGATAAAATGCGCTCGTTTGGTGTGTCTACGGGAGATATTGCATCTGAGCGTGGCTATGTAACTCGTTGGTGGTTCCTCGGACCGATAAAGGGGCGAGATGAATGGCGCAACGCTGATGCGATTGAGGTCGGCAAGCGGATTGATGTTTCAAAGCCTGTCAAGCTTGAACAAGGTGTTTTGCGTTGGCGTTATGGGCGCGTAGATGACCCTACAGGGCATGTGAACCTTGAGCAAATTGTGTCTCGGCAGGATTTCATGTGCGCATACATGATGACCGAGTTTGACCTTGATGAGCCAACCGAGGCTGTAATGCTGATCGGAAGCGATGACGATGTGTTCGTTTGGTTGAACGGTGAACTCGTGCATAAGTTCATCGGTGACAGAGGTTGGAGGGCAGATCAAGACACGGTTAATGTGAAGTTGAATGCGGGGACTAACACGCTTTTGTTGAAAGTGTTGAATGGCAGGGCACAGTGGGCTGCGAGCGTGCGCTTCCTCACGCCAGATGGCAAGCCGATCGATATCGACAAGCGCATAGCTACGAAGATGGCGGATGCGCTCTCAAAAATGGGCTTCATAGTGAAGTGGCATTTGATAGGTCCGTTCTCTGGGCAGGATGTGTTGCGTGAGAAAGATGTGATCGCTCCCGACGCTGTGGATATAAGCGCACAGGTTGTCGCTGAGGGGAGAAGCTTCAGGTGGATTCCGCACAGGCTTGAAAGCCCCAATGGCGTGATCGATCTCTTGAGTGCTGTTGCGAGACAAAACAACTGTGGCGCTTATGCATACGCCGAAGTGATTTGCGATCAGGAGAGGGAAGTCCTGTTGAAGATTGGGAGCGATGATGACATCTTCGTTTGGGTGAACGGGCAACTCGTCCACAAGAACATCGTCGCAAGGGCATGTGCGCCAGATCAGGATGAAGTGAAGGTGAAATTGAAAGCTGGTGTGAATCGCATACTCTGCAAGATCTTGAACGGCGGTGGCGATTGGGGATTTTGTGTTAGGGTTACAGACCTTGACGGCAACCCATTGCCGTTAAAGCAACCATGAGCTTTCCAACATGTGCCCTAAAGCTCACCTGAGTATGCTAAGGTAGTGCATGAAGCGTTGTTGGAGGCGCTTCATTTCATCTTCATCACGGCAAACGAATATTGAGGCGTTCGTTGCTGGCACATATGTTTTATCGCTTCGGTTCAGTAGCCAGACGACGACGGTGTAAACGCCGGGGAGCTTCTTAAAGAACGGTATCGGACAAATGAAAGCTCCGTCGTCTGCCACGATTATATCTCCACGCGAGCCGTCGCTATATCTTGCGTTTGGTGGCAGTAGCTTGAAAAGCGATTTTCGTTCCTCTGGCAACCCATAGGCGCTCGTCCTGCTCAGTTCCTCTGTTGTCATTGGCGATGGCAACGGCTCGTAGAAGACATCGATGTTATGAAGTTCCCATCCACTTGGCACCTTGCCCATTAGCTGGACCTTTTCATCAAGTGTTGCGAACCGAGGTATCGGAAACAGCTTTACGACTTTGGTTACGAACTCCTGCGCAACATAAACCCATCCATCGTTCACGGCGATGCCGATGCCAACATGCGTTGCGTATGGCAATAGCAATGTTCTTTTGTGCCCATCGTTTGGCGGTCTTTCCGCAAGGTAAGAATTGATGATCGTTTGAGGTAGCATGTGGAGAGGTATGTTCTTCGTGTGGGTCAAGTTCTCGGAGACAGCATCATATCCGCCAGCAAGCGAGTAGCGCATGTATGGCTTTAGACCGTTTCTATCCCAATGGCTGAAGTATGAGTTCCTCGCCATCTCCTCCACATGCATTTGAGCCACCTTTGAGGCATGCTCATCTAACTCCACCCGCCTAAGACCGTGAGCTTCCCTTGCCCTGTTTATCTCTGCGAGCATGTTGAGTTTGAAGTCCTCAAAAGCTCCTTCTGCCCTGTTGGCTTTTGAGAACCACCAGTAGGAGAGTGTTATCCACAAGATGCTCGCAAGAAGTGTTATTGCGATTCTCCCATTCATCGCTCCTTCAGCGCCTATCTTGATTGTGTCTCAAAGTTGAATGTTGCGTGCAGTTTATGCCTCTGCTTTGAGCGCCAACTAAGGTATGTCATGAGCGGGGTGTCAAATGGCTCATCGGTGCGCAGGAACACATAGTCAACATGCGAGCTGTAACACATCTCCCTGCAATTTGAGATGAAATTTGCAACCTCTCGCCTGTATGAACTCCTCAACGCAACTGGGTCGGTTTGCAGTGACCTTCTCTCCTCGAGATCCCAAAACACAGACGGCTCTTCAAAGGTGAGTTCGATTTCTGCGGGGTCAAGCATGTGAAAGACTATCACCTCGTGCTTTCGGTGTCTTAGGAAGCAAAGAGCCCTCCTGAAGGAATCATCGCTGTCAATCAGGTCCGAGAGGAGCACCACCAAGCCCCGCCTCTTCAAGCGCTCACCGAGTTCTTTGATGGCGTTGCCAGCGTTCGTGCCTCCTGAGGCTTTCGTTGCCTCAAGCGCTTCAACGATGTTGGTGAAGTGCGGTGGGTGCATCCTCGGAGGAATGTATTGAAGAACATCCTCGCTGAACACAACCAACCCAACTGAATCACGCTGTTGCAGTGCAAGGTATGCTATTGCTGCTGCCACAACCGAAGCGCATTCATACTTGCTCATCCCTGTCGTTCCGTAGCCCATCGATGCGCTGGCATCAACAAGCAGGTAACACCTCAAGTTTGTTTCCTCCTCAAACTCCTTCACATAGAGCCTGTCGGATTTGGCGTAAGCCTTCCAGTCGATGTGGCGCACATCATCACCCGGGAAGTATGGGCGATGCTCGGCGAACTCAACACTGAAGCCCTTGTATGAGCTTCTATGTAAACCGCTCAAGAAACCCTCAACCACAGTCCGCGCTCGCAGATCGAGTCTGCCAAGCTTCGCTATCAGCTCTGGAGTCAAATGCTTACCTATCACTTCTCCATCACGCACGGAGATGACACCTCAAGCACCAATTTCCGTTTTTCCTTCCGCTTACGGATCTGCGAGTATCTCGGAGCGCAATCTCTCAAGATACTTGACTGCTTCGGCGACATCCCTGCGTTGTTGTTCACCAGTTATTTCGCGCTCGATCGTCAGGGGACCTACATAGCCAACCTCTTTGAGTGTTTTCAAGAAGAGCGGTATGTTGACATCGCCTTGACCGAGTGGGACTTCCTCGCCCCATTCCTCTCCCGGACGAGATGACCACTTCGCATCTTTACAATGAACGCTACGGACAAACTTGCCCACTTTCCTCAGAGCCTCAATCGGTTCCCCTGAACCGTAAAGTATCATGTTAGCTGGGTCAAAGTTCACGAAAAGGTTATCCCTACCGACATCGCCTATGAACCTTAGGAGAGTGTCTGCGGTCTCCTGACCCGTCTCGAGGTGGAAGCGTTGCCCATTCTTTTTCGCGTAGTCGCAGACTTCCATGCAAGCTTCAACCACTTCGCCATAAAGTGGGTCTTGAGGGTCTTCTGGTATGAAGCCGATGTGCATCGCTATCGCATCAACTCCAAGAGCTGCCGCGAAGTCCGAAATCTCCCTCGTCTCCATCAATCGTTCCTTCCTTGTCTCCCTCGGGACAAGCCCAACAGTTCGCCTAACGGTTGGTATGTCGGCGTAGCTTTCACCTTCAAATCCACAAAACACAACGGTCACTTTTATGCCAGCCTCGATCAGGTCTCGCTTCAACTCATCAATGTGCTCTTTGGTGCGCAACTTCCTTGGCGGTGCATGCAATTGTATTGTTGGGATGCCGAGCTCCTTGACCACCTGTGGCGTCACTCCCAGCCCCGCACCTATAGATGTGAAGACACCGATCGGGTAGCGTTCCTCAACGCTACTCACTTCCCATCACCTCCATAAGCCCATAGGTATGCCCTTATGAACTCATCAATCTCGCCGTTAAGCACAGCTTCAATATCCGTCACCTCAACGCCAGTCCTGTGGTCTTTGACCAATGTGTATGGGTGTAGGACATAGCTTCTTATCTGGTTTCCGAAGCTGATCTCCTTCCTCTCGCCCCTCAGCTTCGCTATCTCCTCTTCCCTCTTCTTGCGCTCGTATTCGTAAAGGCGAGAGCGCAATACCTCCATCGCTATTTGTCGGTTACGCAATTGCGACCTTTCGGCTTGGCATGTAACCACTATGCCTGTGGGCAAGTGCGTTATCCTGACGGCGGAATCTGTTGTGTTGACATGTTGCCCTCCATGCCCGCTTGCCCTGAATGTCTCGATGCGCAAATCCTCCTCTCTTATCTCAACCTTAACTTCGTCGCTAACCTCTGGGATGACATCCACAGATGCAAACGAGGTGTGCCTTCGCCTGTTGAAATCGAAGGGCGAGATGCGCACGAGCCTGTGGATGCCCTTCTCGGCTTTCAGATAGCCATACGCATACGGACCTTTAACGAGCGCTGTAAACGCCTTTATGCCAGCTTGTTCACCTGAGAGGATTTCGAGCACCGTGAACTCAAACCCTCTCTTTTGAGCCCACATGCGATACATCCTTGCGAGCATTTCAGCCCAGTCCATCGCATCAACTCCACCAGCTCCCGGGTTTATTGAAAGTATGGCGTTTTTCTCGTCATGCTCACCGCTTAGAAGCACACGGATCTCAAGCTCCCTTATCATTTGCTTCACCGCTTCCAACTCCTCAGCGAGTTCGTCGCTGAGGCTTTCGTCGCCTTCCTCCGATGCCATCAGCGCAAGCTCGGCTATCTCCTCGAGCTTCTTTTCAAGCTCATCCCATCGCTCAAGCTCCGACTGTAGCTGGCTCAACCTCCGTAGCAACTTTTGAGGATCTGTATCACCATCGCCTGTCCAGATTTGTGGTTGCTTTATCAGCTCGCTCAACCTTTCTAATTCCTCCCTCTTTCGTGGCACCTCAAAGGCGATCGCCCAGCTCTTTCAGCTGGGCAAGCAAAGCTTGTGTTTCCCTTCTAACTTCATGTGCGCTCGCCAACTCGGTTCACCTCCAACCTCACTATGAGCGTGCTTTGCTTTTCTCCATTTCCTTGAGCATGCAACACTTTTTGTATTTCTTCCCACTCCCACACGGGCATGGATCGTTCCTTCCAACCTTTTGAACCCTTACAGGTCGTATGACATCCGTCCTTTCTTCGGCAGAGGCTATGGTGGCTTCAGCGTCTGTCTCCTCAACTGCTATTTTTGTCACCTCGTCGTGGCGCTCCCTAACTTCCGAGACCCGTGTCTGGCGCTGTTGTATTTCTGGCTGACCGTAAAATGCCCAGCGCACAACCTCTTCCCTTATGCTTTGTAGTAGCTGTTGGAACATCTCATAAGCCTCGCGTTGGTATTCAATGAACGGGTCTCTTTGCCCATACGCCCTCAGATGGATGTGGTCACGAAGGTAATCCATGTTCGCAAGGTGGTCAATCCACTTCGTGCTTATAGCCCATAACACAACTCGCCTCTCGTAGTCCCTCATTGCCTCCTCGCCGAACATCTTCTCCTTACGCTCGTAGAACTCAAGCGCCCTCTCGAAGATGAGTTCCTTGATCTCGTCCTGCTTAAGCCCTTTAAGCTCTTCAACTTTAACCAGCTCGTCTATCGGGATGAACTGGCGCATGCTCTGCATGAACGCTTTGAAGTCCCAATTCTCTGGTGGCAAAGCTTCGCTCAAATGAGAGTCAACGACGCTTTCAATTACAGCCTTGAGCATCTCTATGACATTGGCTCTCATGTCAGCGCCCTCAAGAACTTTCCGCCTATCGGAGTAGATGACTTCCCTTTGCATGTTCATGACATCGTCATACCTGAGCGTGTGCTTTCGTATCTCGAAGTTGTGCGCTTCCACCTTCTGCTGTGCCTTCTCCATGGCTTTGCTCACTATCCTGCTTTCAATCGGCATCTCCTCCCACCAACCCCTCAGCCATGGGTGGTTCAGCTTATCACCGTATAACCTCATCCACTCATCCTGAAGTGAGACATAGAAGCGTGAGGAACCTGGGTCACCTTGTCTGCCTGAGCGTCCTCTCAACTGGTTGTCAATTCGCCTGCTTTCGTGCCTTTCGGTGCCTATTATGTGCAACCCGCCCAGCTTCACGACCTCGTGGTATTGCTTGTTGTGTATCATGTGCACTTTGCAGTTTTCGTCGTCACAAATCTCCTCAGGGTGGTTCTTTTTATCTGGCTTGCCACCGAGTATGATGTCAACGCCTCTTCCAGCCATGTTCGTCGCAACTGTCACAGCCCCTAACCTGCCAGCCTCGGCGATTATCTGAGCTTCTCTTTCGTGGTGTTTTGCGTTGAGGACATTGTGTGGTATGCCTTCGCTTAACACCTTTGAAAGTCTCTTGAGCATCTCTTCATTCGGTTCGAGCTTGATCAGCTCCGCAAAGCGTCTCAAGTTCTCCTCATTGAACACATCTGGATCTAAGCCAACTTCCTTTGCGACCCTACGAGCCTTGACCACATCGAGCTTCTCAAGGGGCGTGTTTATGATTTGGCGCATCCTGTTAAAATCTTCGTTGCTCAACTCCTTCGCATTATACTTGCTGTGGATGCGGTCAAGCGTAAGGTAGCACAGGGCGAGCAATTGAAGGTAGTGTGGCTTCAAGCGCTCGCTCAGAAACTCCGAAACCGCAACGGAGCGAGTCCCAACCAAAACTGGTTGCTGTCTGCAATGGCAATTAAGTATCTCGGCAACTATGCCTCTGAACTTCGCCTCCTGTGTCTTGTAGACGATGTCAGGGTGGTCAACCCTTATCATCGGCTTGTGGGTCGGTATGACTACAACTGGCATACCGTAGATTTTGATGAACTCTCGCTCTTCAGTTTTCGCCGTCCCCGTCATCCCAGCGAGCTTGTAATACATTCGGAAGAAGTTCTGGAGCGTTATAGTAGCCACCGTCTGACTCTCACGCTGTATCTTTACACCCTCTTTCGCTTCTATGGCTTGGTGTAGACCATCGCTGTATCTGCGCCCGAACATCAACCTCCCCGTAAACTCATCAACGAGGATCACTTCGCCGTCCTTGACGATGTAGTCGACATCCCTGTGGAAGAGGGTATGTGCCTTCAATGCGTTCATCACATAGTGGAAGAGTTCGAGGTTGATCGGGTCTGAGAGGTTCTCGACACCGAGCTCCCGCTCAACTTTCTGGAGACCTTCGTCGGTAAGAGAGACAGTGCGCGCTTTCTCATCAACAGTGTAGTCAACCTCCGGCTTGAGCTTCCTTACAACACGATCAACTTTGTAGTAGATGTCAGTGGGTTTCTCCGCAACGCCAGAGATTATCAGCGGTGTCCTTGCCTCATCAATCAATATGCTGTCAACCTCGTCAATGATGGCGTAAAAGAGTTCCCTTAAAACAGTGTCCTCAAGCCTCCAAGCGAGGTTGTCACGCAGGTAGTCAAAGCCAAGCTCAGTGTTCGTCACATATGTGACATCGCACCTGTAGTTGGCTTGCCTCTCCTCTGTGCCCATGAAGTGCTGTATGTATCCGACGGTCAACCCGAGATACTCGTATATCGGACCCATCCATTCAGCGTCACGCTTTGCGAGGTAGTCGTTGACTGTTACCAAGTGGACGCCCCTGCCAGTGAGCGCATTGAGATAAAGTGGTAGCGTCGCAACAAGCGTTTTACCCTCACCAGTTTTCATCTCCGCTATCTTCCCTTCATGCAGGACGATCCCGCCCATTATCTGCACATCGAAGTGGCGCATGTTGAGTGTCCGTCTGGCTGCTTCTCGCACCATCGCAAACGCGAGCGGAAGGATCTTGCGTAGATACTCTTGCTCCTTGTCCTTCAAAGCCTTGTCTGCCAGAGCGAGTTCCTCCTCAAGTCTTCTCCTCTCCTCTGGGTCCTTACAGCGCAACCATTGTTCACGCTTCCCCTCATACTCAATCCTTTCGTTCTCAGTGTATGCCCTTAACTCGTTTTTGAACTCCTCTGTCTTCGCTTTGAAGTCCTCATCACTCCACTTTTGCACCTCTGGCTCAAGCGAGTTTATCTCCTTCACCCGCTTCCACAGTCGCCTCACACGCCATTCGTTCACGCTGAACACTTTCCCAAGACAACGCCATATAGCTCCCCCGACTTCCCAAAAGAAATCGCTTGCCGTCATCATCTCTCACCTCGTTCGTGGAAAGAAAAATGCGGTGGTTTGAAAATGTTTGATATCGCTGTCTTGCGAGCCTTTTCAAACACCCGTAGCTTCATTGTAGCACAATGAGTTTTGACACCCTAAACTTACTTTACCATTCGTGAGGGTGCGATTGAGCGTGGCTCGCTTTAACTTTAGCAAAGGTGCATTGCTTGATGCGACGCTCGCATGCGCTATTGCCTTAGGTTCTTTCTTCGCTGTCGTGCTCACATCAAATGACATGGGCGTCACTTACGATGAAGCCATCTATGCTGGATGTGGTTTGCGTTTCTTAGGGTGGCTCAAATTGACCATCGCAAGCATATGTAGCGGTGATTTCGCAACCCCGTTCAAGTATGAGACGATTCAATCATACTGGCACGCTAAAGACATGCACCCACCTTTCCCGAAGATGCTGATGGCGTTCACATACCTCCTCTTTTCCAACTTGATGCAGCAGGGCTTAGGCGCATTCCGCAGTAGCACTGCGATCATGTTTTCTGTCCTCCTCGCTTTCCTCTTCGTGGTGCTTCGTTCCAGCATGGGGCGAACTGCAGCGCTTTTTGGTGCGCTCTCGTTGTTCACGATGCCGAGGGTCTTCGCACACGCACATTTTGTCACCCTTGATGTCCCCGTGGCTTCGGCTACATTCATTGCAACTGTCTTGATAGCAATGGCGATTGAGCGTTCAAGCGTTCGCTTGATGCTTGTTGGTGCGTTTGCTTTGGGCATTGCCTTCTCGTGCAAGATGAACGCATTCATAGCTCCGTTCGGTATACTGATCACACTTACCATCAACTGGCTACTTGGACGAAGCGACGAAGCGAGTAGGGAAGCACTCACCGCAACTTTGAAGAGAGCTCTCCTCTTTGTGTCCCTGTCAACCGTTGTAGCCCTCGTCTTTTTGTTGCTCACATGGCCATGGCTTTGGTATGAAACACCAAGAAGGCTTTTTTCCTACATCGCATTTCATGGGAAGCATTTCCCAGTCCACACCTTTTACTTGGGAAAGTTGTATGCTTATGCTCCTTGGCATTACCCGTTGGTCATGACCGCGGTCACGACACCCTCATTGACGCTGTTAATGGCGATCGCTGGTTTCTTGCTGACAACACTGCACTGGAATAGAGCACCGTTCATAGCACGCCTTTCACTGGTCAACTTCCTCATTCACATAGCTCCGTTTTGCATGCCACATGTTCCGAAGTATAACGGCATCCGCCTCTTCATGCCTGCTATGCCATTCATCGCTGTGCTCGCCTCATACTCGTTTAAACGCGTGGAGGCATCCATCGCCACCATCGCTTCAAAGCTCTTTCACCGTTCCTTAAGGCAATCCTTAATCTCGGTGCTTCTGATCGTCGCCTTGACAGCGCCTGCCTTCCATGCCTTGTTGCGTATTCACCCGTTTGAGTTGTCATACTACAACGCCCTTGTTGGAGGAACAAAAGGGGCGGTTTACCGATACGGCTTTGAATGCACCTACTGGGGTGTCAACATAGTTCAGTTGATACCGTTCCTAAACGGCATCCGCGACAACAGCCTCATATTCATCTTGCCTGTGGGGCTTCATGCTTACATGCAACTATACATGCGCTTTGGTTGGCTCAAGTCAACGCTTAGGTTTACCAGCGACGAAAAGGAATTGCCAAAGTGTGACTTCATCACCTTCCAGTGTAGCCAAACCGAGATCTACAACAGCCCTGTTGCATGGTTCCTTTGGCGCAACTGTAAACCCGCGTATGCTTCCGTTTACGATGGAGTTCCCATCGTCGCCATCTACGATTCAAACGCCATTCGAACGGCTCTCTCATGCCTGAGTAAGGGGAAAGCCATGTCCGAACCTAAGACACACTAACGATGCTAAGCAAACTAAGCGCCTGCCCCCTTCTGCTCCTCTTTCTGCTTCTGTTCCTCTTTCTGCTGCTCTTCCTTTGGCTGTTCTTCCTTTGGTTGCTCTTTCTTCCCCTCAATCAGTTCTCTTATTGGGATCGTTGTTTTGAGGTCGTCGAAACGCACATCAAACTCAACTTCCTCTTGTCCTGTCGTGAAGATGAACAAGCCTATCTCAAATCGCTCGTCTTGCAAATTCGCCTTTGCGTTCCCGAGTGGCAAGCCGTCCACAAACGCAGAAAACCTTTCCTTCCCGTCAAAAACAACCTTTAGGACATGAGGCTTCTCAGCCTCATCGCCAAACAGCAATCTCGCTCTTGCTGCGACATCTCTCCAACGCTTGTTCTCGCAAATCCAAAGGACATATCTCGCATCCTTGCCAAGGTGATCAACATCCACAGCCACCCCGTTACTTGTCTCCTCTCCCTTTGGAGTCGCATTTGAGATGTAGAGCCCGCACATCGCACCAAAAGGAAGCTTGGGCAGGAGGACTTTGACGCTAATCTCAAATGGCTGGACTGGCAACGGTGGGGTGGCTACATTCGCAACGATGGATTGACCCTTTCCAGCCTTCCCACTCATGACCAACCACCCATCCTCAACTCGCACTTCAACACCTTGTGGGCGCGTTATCTCTGGGAAGACCTTCAAGTCTATAGCGCCACCTTCGAACGCTTCAACGAACTTAGGTTCCTCAACCTCTATTGCCACCTTCGGAGCTTTCTCTTTGCCCTCTTCCTCTTGAGCCAGTATAAGCTTTTGAGGCATAGACAACAAGAACAACACGCTAACTACCGCGCTCGCCAAGAGAACTTTAGACCTCACCATCACGATCACCCTCCCATCGTTTTGTTTTGCCTCATCCTGCACAATATTAGACTTTCACAAGTTTCTCGCGGATGCAAGTGCGTCAGCGAATCACCTTGCTGTTTCATCTTCTTCCATCGTGTCCGTCGGATAGGATGTTACCTCCACACATTCACAGCGCTTTTCTTTTTGAAGTTGTCCGTTTGGTATTTTCAGCACCTTAGCGCGCACTGTTCTATTGCCCCATCGTATCTCAATCGTGTCACCGACCTTAACGCATGCTGAAGCCTTAACTGGGCATCCGTTGAGCATCACTCTTTTTGCGTCGCAGAGCGCTTTCGCTATGCTACGCCTTTTAGCCAACCCAACCAACTTCATGAACTTATCAATGCGCACCTCAAGTCACCACTCAGCATCCTTCGAGCCAACAGCCTCCCAATGTAGATGAGCAGAGAAGCAAATGCATATCCAACTATGGAACCTGCAAGGACATCGCTTGGGTAGTGTGCCCCAAGATAGACACGGGAATATGCTACTAACAAAGCGATGAGGAAGAGCGATAGCTTCCCTTCGGGAACGAATGAAGAGATTGTTTTTGCACCCGCAAACCAGTTCGCTGCGTGGGCTGACGGGAACGACGGTGAGCTACCGACTTTTGCAACCTCCCTCACACCCACCTCAACCGCTGGTGGGCGAGGGCGTTTCCAAAGGCTCTTCGCAAGCTTGCCGACAAGCAAATCTGTGAGCGAAATGACAAGCAACACCACAAGCATTATCTGCACGGAGCGCTTGACACCTCTCATCACACAGAGCCAGCAAAACAGCGTCAGCCAAAAAAGCAAGTTCTTGCCGAGCCCGCTAACGGCGCTCATCAGCCGATCAATCACGACCAACTCGTTGTCTGGATTGAGGAGCTTCAGCAACGCCGTATCAACATGTTCCAAAGGCTTCAACGAAGGCGTGATCGCACACAGAAGGAAGAGGAACACCAGAATGCAAAATGTGAGGATACGAGAAGCCAGAGACGCCTTTGATCCGTTTGGCTTTTCCGTCTTTGCCATAGTTCGGGCACCTTCGGCTACTTCAGCCATGGGAACTGAGTCACCAAAAAATCGAGCCGCTTGATGAAGAGTGAGAAACGAGCCATTATGGTGTTTCCGAATATCAGCCCGAATGTTATCATCAGGAGGAGCCTCCCGAGGCGTGCGGTTGTCCGTATCGTTGGGCGCTTGTGCTCAATGGTGAAGAAGAAATAGACGAGCACGCACAGTAGCGTGACGATGAAGATGATGTTGTTGAGTGTCATTGATATGTTCCCTGGCACATAGATTGGGCGGAGCGATTTGGCTATCTGCGGGTAGAATGTGAGCACGAAAGCCTTGAATGTGTAGCCAGCTTGCAAGCCCATGAATACGCCTATGATGAAACGGCTCATCCACGCAAACCTTGGCATGAATATGGTGTAGTAGAGCATCCCGCCAACGAGGGCGAGTATCCAATACCACTTACGCCCGATGCAATAACGCAAGTCATCGATGTGCAGGACTGCCCCGCTTTTAGCCAATGCATCATCAGCAACGAATTCAACAACGAAAACTTCCCTCTTGCTCGGCTCACCCTCGCTTGAAAAGTCCTTAAGGTATAGCGTAACTTGGTGCCACCCAGTGAAGTCTACTTTGAAACTCCTTTCAAGCCACGCTGTTGGCTTCCCATACTTCGGCTTCGTCCCGATGCGTATCGTCACGCTCCCATCTGTTCGCTTCTGAGAGTGCATCCACAGCTTGATATATCTGGCGTCAGCCCAGTTTGCAGGTGGATTGGTAAAGCGTATCACCCTTTCCTTGTTCGTCTCCCAGCGTATGGAGGCTTCACCCACTTTCTTCGTTCGTCTATCGATTGATGCTCCTTCCCACCCGTTGATGCTTTCGCAAGCGCTAACGATTGTGGCGTTCTCCGTGACCATCGGCTTGAACCATCTTGGGTCTAAAACCTCGGTTATCGTTATCGCCAGCCCATACCCAGCAGCGACGCCGATGAATATGTGTTCGAACAGCCTGAAGAGCCTGTTCTCACGGTATAGGATTGTGTAAATGCCGAGCGTGCACGCTGCAGCGACAAAGTATGTGATGATTTCAACGACCCTCACATCAACACACACCTTAGTTCATCTCCTTTCGGCTCTCCTTGCAACCCACATCCCGATGTTTCCCAGCGCTACGAGGATGATGATGAGCAAATGCCCTGCTGATTGTGGTAGCATCGCCCTCTTACCACCGCCAACAACATTCAACATCTCCTCATACTCCGCAGCCCCCTTCAAACCGACAAGCAAGCCAGAGAGCTGTCCAGTATCAAGGTATGGAAACTGCTCTGGACCGATGATGCCAGTGCAACCTTGTGCGAGCTTGACTCCGAACTGAGCATTGAATGTCGCTATGTATAGTGGCAGTAGCCCTGAACCGGTGAACTCGACAACCAGCCCTATGTCCTTTGCGGAGCGGACATTCTTCATCATCGGTATCTCGCTTAGTGGAGTTCCTGCTTTGTCCTGCTTCACTGCCGCGTGCAAGTCACGGCACATCCTTTCAAGGAACATCTGCCCGCCAGTTATCCAACCGAAGTTGCAGTAGTCGACGCCATACTTGTAGCCGTATTTTTTCGCGAGCTCCTCCGCATACGCTTGCGCTATCGTTGGACCGACTTGATCAAGCCCCATGATGATGAACTTCTTCCCAGTGCGCATTATGTGCTCAATCACGCTTCTGCACTGTGGACCGTTTTCCCCAAGCGTTCCGGGATCAAAGTCACAAGCCAGCAAAATGACCTTGCCATTTGGAACGCTTTCAACCGCTTCAAAGAAGGAGCGAGCAGCCCTCGTTGGATACATTGGGAGCACTGGCAAGTGTATACCAACATGCGGTGCCACTATCGGGAAGCCAATGAGTATCCAAACAAGCACATAGATGATGCGCCTATCAACCTGCTGGAAGCGAGAGAGCGTTGTTAAAATCAAGTCGCTTATGCGTGAAACCCTCATTCAGCATCTTTCACCTCGCTCTAAAATTGCCTCCCGAAGTAGCCACCCCTTTCAAGGCTTAGCCAGATGCGCAACGCCATCGCGAGAGCACCAACCCAAACGCCGAAGAGAATCCCCCGTTGCGCTGGCATGTTTATGTTCGCAAGAAGCCATTCCGAGAGAACTTCAAAGCGCAAGAACCTGAAGATACTTTCATCGGGTATCCAATGCGTAAGCCACATGCCCACTGGGACTTGCCCAAGCATGACTATGAGAGCACCAGCCATTAAAAGGGCTGCCTCGGCAGTGCGTATCCTGAAGGCTCTGTAGGCAGCCGAAGTTATGAAGAATGCGAGGAGCGAAAACACAGTCGCATTCAAAGCTGTATAAACGCCATCAAACATGATGCTGAAAGCTGCTTGAACGGGTGTCATCATGCCCTCTGCGGTGGCTTTGCAGAAGAGGTTGGGCGCATAGTGGTTTGCGAGCGTCACAACGAACATGAGTATCATGCTTATGAAGAAAACGACGCTGTTGCCCCACCCCTCTCGCCTCTGCGATATATTGCGGGCATGCACGATGCACAGGTTCGTTATGCCGATACCGACGGTGAACGCAGCCATTACAGCAACCGCGTCACCAATCGGGTTGAGAAACGGCGTCAAGTAGCGATTGCGTAAAGGCGTTAGCACAGTCCCATCAGGGATGAAGAACTCAAGCGGGTAATATAAGCCAGCGATGAATGTCACAACCATAATCACCCGCATCCTCAAGTTCGGAGGCACATTGTGCAAGACGCCAAGGAAGATAACGCTCACCAGCACGCACAAAGCCATAAGGGCTATGTTGAGTATGGCGCTCTCAACGGGCTGGAACATGCCTCATCTACTCCTTATTGTCCCCCAGTGAGGAACTTGAGCAACCCGTTAAGCTCAGCCCAGCGCGTCGCCAATGTCGCTACAATCATCCCAGCGAGCGTAAACGCAGCCAATGCAATCTTTGAGTAATCCTGCCCAACAACGCTCCCAAGGTGTATCGGGTCTCTTGAGAGGTATGCGGAAGCTGCGTAGAATTCCTCACCGATGATCGTGTAATCGCATGCAGCGATGAAGAATGGCACTTGCAGTATAGATGCGGTGCCTGCGATCTGTATCGCACCGATTGACTGCCCAGTCTCAGCGAGTATGAGTGACTCAGCAGCAAACGGTCCGAAGAAGAAGTTGGCTGCCACTCTCTCCCTGTTCATTATCCCGATGACACCAGAGGCATACGCAAACTGGCTTCCGGAGAGGAAGCGCACATCTTCAGGTCTGAATGCTTCAGGGTGACCTGCCTCAGCGTATGCTTCCCTTAATGCCTCTTCGGCGATCGTGTAGATGACGGTGTCTATGACGGGGATTATGACTCTGTTTCTGTAGCGTGCAGCGAGCCTTGCCACATAGCTCGCTATGGCAAGCGCTTGAAATGTCTCAATCTCAACGCCACCTAACCCGACGGAGAAGAGTATCGGACGCCCCATCTCAGTAGCTCTTCCGACGGCTTCTTCAATGGCATCTATGCCAGCAAGCCTGCGTATGAAAAGCTCCTTTCCTCGAAGCGACGACAGTATCCCGTAGAGTATGAGCGCCGAAACCACGCCTATGACAAGCAAGTGGATGAGCTGTGCGTGCTCCATACGCTCTCACTCGCTATTCTCCTGTGGTGTGTTCAAAGACACCACCTTCGTTGCTCGCATTCCGCTCCATGTCATGTTGCTTTGACTTCTCCTCAGCGACGATTTCCTCAATTCGCTTTATGAGCGCCTCTATACCTTCCTCGGTGCTCAGAACTGTTGTGGCTTCCTTCAAAGCACTGACGCCGAAGAAGGGCGCAAGAAATGGAAACGCAAACAAGAGGCTATGCCCAACGAGGTTTGCAAGTGGCTTGTGCAATTCAAGGAAGAGGATGGCAGGCACCTCTAAACCGTAGCTTACGATCCTCCTCGCAATTCGCTCAATCACTTCTCTCTCCTTCTCCCTCGGCAAACGCTCAAGTAGCAACCTTCCCCACCACCTTCGTTTTCGTTGTAGCCTCTCGCTTGTGACGATTGCCTAAACGAAGTGCTTCAACTCCCTTAAGCCCTTTCATTCGCTTTCGCTCGTGAGCAAGTTTAATTTGCGCAATACCACCGAAGCCGTAGCGATGTCTTGGATGGCTAAGCCAGTCGAGCTAAATATTGTGACATCGCTTTTGTCCCTTCGTCCTTCGATTCGCCCAATGAGCACATCACCTATCTCGCCCGAGATGTCATCGGTGCTTATCAAGCCTTCACGCAACGGCACATTCACTTCCCCTGATTCAATCCCCTGCGCCCAATCGTCAAGGAAGATTCTGGCTCTCTTAAGGAGCGCTGGGTCTAACTCCTGCTTCCCTGGGGCATCAGCCCCTATCGCGTTTATGTGAACCCCATCGTTTACCCAATCGCTCATGACGATCGGCGTGCGAGAGGGTGTCGCCGTCACTATGATGTCGGCACCACTGACAGCCTCTCTTGCAGTTTCGTGGATGACGAAGTTGGCTTTTATGTGCCTTTGCATCTCCTCAACCAGGGAGTCAGCCAACTCCCTATCAAGGCTCCAAACATGCACTTCATCAATGCGTTTCATGACGGCGTTGAGCGCGAGCAACTGGTAGCGCGCTTGAGTGCCAGCCCCTATTAACGCGACAACGCTTGAGTCGCTGCGAGCAGGCAATTTCACAGCTATAGCGCCAGCTGCAGCAGTCCTCATCGCTGTAAGGTGTGTCGCTTCAATCACAGCTATCGGAAAACCAGTCTTTGGATCAACGGCGATGATGATCGCCATCACAGTTGGCAATCCCAATGCCCTGTTTTTTGGGGTGTGAGTTAACGACCTTAACACCAGCCAAGTTAACACATTTAAGGTATGCTGGCATAGCCCGTAAGTCACCATCTGGCAAAGGTATGATGAGTTTCGGTGGCATGATAGCGTTCCCCAATGCCTTTTCACGGAAAGCCGTCTCAACAGCTTCTATCGTCTCTTGGATCGTCAAAAGCTTCTTCACTTCTTCCTCGCCGATGTAAACTGTCTTCCGCTGACGGAGCTCGCACAAAACTCATTCACCTCTTACGGAGCAGAACAAACTTCGCAATCGCCCTCAACGGTAGAGCCCGCTCGCCGAAGCAAGCCAAGTTTTCAATAGCGCGTTCAACCGCTTCGGTTGCAAGCTGTCTTGAACGCTCGATGCCGAGGACTGTAGCGATATTTGGTTCTCCCTTTTTGGCGTGATTACCTTCGGCGTCAAGCAAGTCGTCAGTGATTTGAAAAGCGATGCCAAGCTCGTGGGCATATGCCCTTAGAGCTTTTCTCTGTTCCACTGATGCCCCTCCTATCATGGCGCCAACTTCAACTGCCACAGTTATCAACGCACCAGTCTTGCGTTTATGTATCTCCCTTATCAGCTCCTCCGAGAGATGCATGTCACGCGTTAGCATGCTTTGCGCTTCAACATCCATCACCTGTCCACCAACCATGCCTAAATGCCCGACAGCCTCAGCGATCATACCTATCGTTTCAATCACTACATCGGTAGCGACGCCAACCTTCATTTGCTCCTTTGAAAGCACTTCAAAGGCGAGCGTAAGGAGAGCATCACCACAAAGGAGTGCGATGGCTTCGCCGAAGACCTTATGGCATGTCGGCATACCTCGTCTCACATCGTCGTTATCAATGCATGGCAGATCGTCATGGACGAGTGAGTATGTGTGTATCAGTTCAATCGCACATGCTGCTGGTAACGCTTTCATCACATCTCCACCGACTGCCTCACACGCATCCAAAACGAGTGTCGGTCTCAACCGCTTACCGCCAGAGAACACCGCATAGCGCATCGCCTTATGCAAAGCCTCTGGAGGCTCGCTCTCCTTCGGCAAGAGTTCGTCAAGCATCTTATCAACGAGTGCGGTTCGCTTCGCCATATGTTCAGCCAAGTCAAATGTCTCTCCCATCGTTTGCACCCCGCAAAGGCGAGAGAGCCATTATGAGCCATTCAAAACGGTGGCTCTTCAATCTCTTCCTCTTCGCTTGGCGCTTTGAATCGCTCCCAGCTTGGAGGAGCGAGGTCGCCTTCCTCTTCCAGCTCGAAGTCCCTGAACTCGATTTCTCCTTCCTCCGTCTTCACCACCATCTTGAGTCTTCTCTCAACCCGTCTGAGTTTACGCTCACATAGCTTGGCGAGCTTGACGCCCCTCTCAAACAGCTTCAGCGCTTCTTCAAGCGATGTCTTTCCGCTCTCAAGCTTTGCCACTATCTCCTCGAGCTCCTTGATAGCCTGTTCAAATGTCATCTGCTCGAAGTCTCCTTCTTGCTCTCCAACAAATTCATCCATCGTGTCGTTGCTCATTTCCCTCACTCCCGTCATGAGTCACTCCTTCAACTTCGCATCTAAGTGCACCATCTGCGAGCACTACATCAACTTTACTACCGACGCATGTCTCAGTGATGCTCTTGATTATTTGACCAGTCTCTGGATGACGGACAAAAGCATAGCCACGCTTTAAAACGCCCCTCGGGTCAAGTGCGTAGAGCTTGCTATGTGCTGCGACATACCTTTGTTTGCATTGTAGCAGTATGCTGTGAACCGAGTGCCCCATCCTCTGGAAGAGCTCATCGAGGCGTTGCCGTTTTATGTCCAAGAGCTCCTGCGGGTTGGTGAAGATGCGCCTTGTGGTTAGCGCTCTCAGGCGCTGTTGAGCCATCTTGGTGAGCGATTCCATTGCCGAAAGTAGCGAGCTGACAAGCCTGATAAAGCGCATCCGCTGTTCCGTCAGGTCTGGGACGACCATTTCGGCAGCTGCAGATGGCGTTGCAGCGCGCATGTCGGCAACGAAGTCAAGTATTGTGAAATCCGTCTCATGCCCAACTGCACTCACTATCGGGATGAGCGAGTTAGCTGCAGCTCTCGCTACTATCTCCTCGTTGAATGCCCACAAGTCCTCAATTGATCCACCACCCCTGCCGACGATGAGGACATCGAACATCACAATCCCCTTTGACATGAGTTCGTTTGCAAACTCAATCGCAGAAGCTATCTGAGGCGCTGCCTCAGCACCTTGAACTGTAGTTGGTATCAAGATGAGCTGGACATTCGGACAGCGTTTCCTACAAACCCGCATTATGTCTCTTATGGCAGCACCGTCTGGGGATGTGACTATACCGACGACTTGCGGGAACTTCGGTAGTTCCCTTTTCCTCGCCTTGTCAAAAAGACCCTCCGCTTCAAGCTTCCTCTTGAGGAGTTCAAACTTCTCCCACAGGTGTCCAGTGCCACACAGGTGCATCGTTTTTGCATAGAGCTGGTAGCGCCCCTTCGGTGGGTAGACCTTAACATGTCCCCTCGCGACGACATGCTGTCCATCGCTCGGTTGAAAGTCGAGCTTCGCCACATTCTCCATCCACATCACGCAGTCAATCTGTGCATCCGCATCCTTAAGCGTGAAGTAGAGGTGACCAGTGGAATGCAACTTCACATTGGACAGCTCGCCAGAGACGGACACATCCCTGAGCAACTCGTCCCTGTCAAGCATCTGCTTGATGTAATCCGTCAACTCGGAGACCGTTAGAACACCTATCTCCCAGAACCGCTCTTTAAACTCAACGCCGTCAAGCTCAGTGAAGTTGTCCATATCAAATCCTCCACGCTACGGGCGGTTTTAAAGGTGTGAGCTTTCTCCCTAAGCATAATGATAGCGTCAGGTGCATCGGCGCTTCAAAGCCATAATGAGTTTATTGAGGCAGTTTAGCGGTTGCTGTTTTCGTCATCAAGATTTTGCAGCCTCAAGCAGTGCAAAGTAGTTTTCTGGTGGTGTTGAAGGTAGGACGGCATTGCTTGAACCGAGTATGAGCCTGCCACGCTCCTTGCATCGCTCAACGATTTGTGATGCCACCTCTTTGATCTCGGATGGTTTCCCCAGCCTTAATAGCGCACAGCTAACATTGCCCCAACATGTCAAATGCTGGTAGCGTTCTTGTAGCTCTGGTATCCTCATTCCAGCATCGTAATCGATTTCACCGTATGCTTCGATGCCCGCCTCCATGAACAAGTCATCGGTTATGCTCCAGAGGTTTCCGTCGCTTCGGAAGACATATTTCAATCCGAGGCTTTTGGCTTTCTCTGCGATGAGCTTATAGCATGGCAAGACATAGCGCTTGAAGAAATTCGGTCCATAAACTGGACCGTTCTTGTCAGCCAAGTCACCACCTCCCCAAACTATCCTTACGCCGAGCTTTGAGAGGCTCTCAAGCTGTAGGCATCCAAGGTGTGCTTGTGCTTTGAGGTATTCACCAACGAGCTCTGGGACGAGGGCACATGCTGTAAGCCATTCCTCATTCAGTGGGACAGAGAGCCCACCCGCAGTCCACACAAGTTCAAACTCGTCACCAACGAACTCTTTCCATTCCATCACTTCACGCTCGAAGCTCTCCCTGTGAAGTTCATCCCATCGCTCAACGCTTTTCCACATCCACTTCACTGCCTCTTTTATTCGCTCCTCGTCCTTCCAGACTGGTGGATCACTTTGTGCAAGGATTCCGTATGTCTTCGCTATCGGGTTGTATCGGTAGATGACCCATTTGCCCTCAGGGTCTCCATAGAGGAAGTCAAACTCACCAACTTGCATTCTTGGGCGTCCAAGCAAGTTCGGCTTTGAGAAAGCACCGAAGCCGAGCAACCTATGCAATTCACGCTTATCGTGCTTGACCTTCTCAATGAACTCCCTGTGAGCGTTTTCTCCTTTTACGCCCGCAACCGCTTCCTGATACCGCAACATCGCGCCACCTGTTGCCGCTTCGTATCCGAGTATCTTTGAAGCTACATCCGAAGCGAACGCCTGCTCATAGACTGGCACGCCCTCTTTCGCCTCACCGTAGAACGCTGCAACAAACAATTGACGCGGTGTCATGACGAGGCACCTCCAAAAAACTTGTTTGAGACAGTGTTTGCGAGCGTCGGCTTGCCACCTCAAAACAGATTATGAGCAAATGTCACGGAGTGCTTCAAAATGGAATTGCGATCTTCAAATCCACTTTGCCCGTTGTGAGGCAAGCTAAGGGGGTAGTTGAAAATGACGGTCATGGTCACAGGTGGTGCTGGCTTCATCGGCTCGCATGTTGTTGAGAGGCTTTTGAGTGAGGGTTGGGAGGTGGTGTGTGTCGATAACTTTGATGATTTTTACAGCCCGAAGATGAAGCGCCGAAACATCTCCCACATCGTTGGGAGAGATGGCTTTTACCTTGTCGAAGCCGACATAAGAGACATTGCCTCTATGACGGAAGTTTTTGAGCGCTACAGCCCGAAGAGGGTCATTCACTTGGCTGCGCTTGCTGGCGTTGTCCCATCACTTCAACGCCCGCTTGATTACAACTCCGTCAACATAACTGGCACTTGGGTTCTTCTTGAACTCAGTTGCAAGTTCGGTGTTGAGCAGTTCATCTTCGGTTCATCTTCATCGGTGTATGGAGCATCTTCAAAGGCGCCCTTCAGGGAGGATGACCCAGCAGTTGAACCCATATCTCCCTATGGAGCTACAAAACGCATGGGCGAAATACTGTGCTACACCTATCACCACATCTATGGCATCCCGATAACATCGCTTCGCTTCTTCACCGTTTATGGACCAAGACAGCGCCCAGACTTAGCTATACACAAGTTCGCAAGGAGAATAATGCTTGCTCAACCAGTCCCAATTTATGGCGACGGAAGCTCGTTGCGTGATTACACTTACATCGACGACATAGTTGATGGCGTCATGGCGAGCCTTAAGAACATGTTTGAGTTTGAGATAATCAATCTCGGCTGTGCTCGCCCAGTCGTGTTGATGGATGTTGTAAGACTGCTTGAGGAGTGCCTGAAGCGCAAGGCGAAGATTGAATTTCACCCGATGCCACCGTGTGACCCACCGCTTACGCATGCCGATATCTCGAAGGCTCAAAAGCTAATCGGCTATCAACCTAAGGTGCAAATTGAAGAAGGCATAAGAATGTTCGTTGACTGGTTCATGTCGGAGTGGGACTGGCTGAAAGACGAGACTGCATAAACAGCTTCCACAGCAAAGCGCTCAAGATGCGCTCCCGTTGTCTGTCCCATCATCGTTGTGGTTTCTCTTTTGCTGGTGTGGTGTGAAACTTGAGAAGCCAGTCATCGCTTCGATCTTTTTCCTCTCCTCCTCTAAGGCTTCCTTAAAGCGTCGCCAGCGCCTCACCGCGATGACGCAAAGCATAGCTATGACCAGAAGGCAGAAGCCGATTGTGAGCGGTGATGTGTAACCAAGCGTCAGCGGCCATATTGAACCTATGGAGATGAAGATGATGAGCGTCTCAACGAGCTCAACCCTTTTCAACTCTTGCACCTCCGTTTTGTGTTGCTCAACGACCCTGCTACAAATTCTTGCGCCGCCACAAAATGCAACAGCACTCACCTGCCAACCGTAGCCGAATACATGATGAAGTCGTAAAGCCAACACAGCAGTTGTATCACAGCAAAGCCACTTAGGGCTTGTATGAAGCCCATGTTCCATATCACCTTCAACGGGTGTGGCTTAAGCCCTGGTTGGCTTTGGTAGCGTTTAAGCAGTTGCGTTCCAGCTTCTATTGCTCTCTCAAGTTGCCTTCTTGACGGTTCCCTCGTCGTTAGGAGGGCTTGCAGTAGCATGCCAAGCCGTCTCCATGTAAGCAACACAAGTGTGACGAGACCAGCTAACACAAATATGCTTGGGCGAGCAATATATACGCTCAATAGCAAGAGGATGATGGCAACGAAGTTAGTTCCACACCTCGGGTGCACCCTCGGCATCTTCTCCACTCTCTCAAAGAGGAGCATCTCGCCACGCTCAATGGCGTGCACAACTTTATGCTCGGCACCATGCCACCCAGAGAGCGGGAGGAAACGCAAGAGCACAAAGAAGAGGAAGATCTGTAACAGCAGTCCAAGCGCACCAACGCTTATCGGTATGCTGTTGGATGTCGGTAGCCCGCTGGCATCAAGGTAAAGCGAAAGCAGGTTTGAATTGGTGGCAGTGTCGATGATGTGAAAGATGAACTTGACCAACCCTTGCGACAGGACGAGCAAAAGACCCATAAGTGAGCCAGTGAGGAATAAGCCGATGTCGCCAACGCCTCCCCTGTGCGTGCCACAGGTTAAGTAGATTCCAAGCGGTGTTGACATCCCCGCAACCCTCACGGGACGGAGGGCACCACACATAGCGCTTGCTACATCGGCGCGTGATACCACCCCATGCAACAATCCGTTCTCATCGGTGACTGGCAATGCTGGAAGACCAGTCAGCATGAAGTAGTTGATGGCTTCTTCCACATCTGTATCAACATTGATTGTTGGGATGCGTGTGCGCATTATCTCGCAGACACGCATCGTTGAAGGTTCGTCCATCCGTATCTTTTCGTTCTCGGCGAAGCTGACAGCGTTGAAAACATCGTCTTCGTATACCATTCCAATGACGCACCCCCCTTCAACCACTGGGAGGGCGTTGCAGGATGAACGCCGAAGAACTTCTGCTGCTTTCCCTATCGGGTCATCAGGGGAAAGCGATGGTGGCGTTGACGCTATCTCAACAACTTTCGGCATGGCTACTCACCGCCATAAACTCTTTTTCGCTCACCGCTCATTAGCGTCCCACATCCATTGCAATGATACCGCAACTTCGGCGCCCTATGTAACAGCTCTGTGCAATGGGAGGTTTTTACGGCATCATATATTGGTCGGGTAGTGGGTGGCGCAGAGACTGATGCAAGGGGTGATATGTGATGCCCATCGTTGAGTGTGAGCGCTCAAAAGCTAACATTGCAACATGCAATTGCAGTTATGAGCCGTGCTTAAGGAAGGGCAATTGCTGTCTTTGCCTTAGCTACCATCTTTCGCATGGCGAGCTTCCAGCCTGCTTTTTCCCCGAAGATGTAGAGCGCACTTACAATAGGTCGCAGAGGAAGTTCGTTGAGCTATTCAGAGGAGGCTTCAGACCGACGATGGAGGCTGTCTCACACGACGGTGCTGAATGCCCAAGGAAGGAAGAGAACTTGAAAACATGCGCATGCACATACGAACCATGCGACAGGCGTGGCGTATGTTGCCTTTGTCTACGCTACCACCTTTCAAAGAAGGAGCTACCTGCATGTGTTCGTGGCATAGTGTGATCTCGCGCTCGTGCAAGGCATGAAAGATGTTTTGGAGGTGAACCCTATGGCGCGCAGGTGCGAGATATGCGGGAAGGGTCCGATGATGTCATACCGAGTGAGCCACTCAGGCAGACATACAAAGGTTAAGCTCATGCCGAACCTCATAAAGGTGAAGGCGAAGGTGGATGGGCAAGTTAGAAAAGTGCGCGTTTGCTCTGCTTGCCTTAAGGCTGGCAAAGTCCAAAAGGTGGTGTAGGGGAGTCGCTCATGAGCAACATCGCAAGCAATTTCAAACGCTACTTTACTGCGAGCATTTCTTTTAGCACAGATTCTGTTGCACGCAAGTTCTCAAGTAGCGTATGAAGCGAACTGCGTATGTGCTCTTCGGCTTCTTCTTTCGTTGGACCCGTTCTCTTCTCTTCGGGGAGGACCATCTCGAGCAAGCGTTTGTGTAAGTCCGATTTTGCCTGCTGTGGTTGTTCAACTGCCAACTGCCTCAGCTTGATCAACAGAACCGTTATCTGGTCGCTTAGGTTTTTTGGTGCTTGTGGGTTGAGCTCTCTCGCTGTGTCTCTAAGTTCGTTGGCGATTGATGTGCGCCATTCCACCCACTCATCCTCTCCCGCCTTCGCCATCTCAACGAACTCGTTTGCCACCTCAATCAACCTTCCCCATACAGTTCCCTCAATAGCCATCTTTGAGGCTTGCTCATCGCTCAGAACTTTTCGCAGTTCATCAAGCGTTCGTTCGCGGAGTTCATCGAGTTGCGCTTCAAATTCGCCAGCCAACTTATCCCGAAGCTCTCGCGCCTTATCGAGCAATGCATTTGCATCTTCGCCAAACAGCAATGCCATGCGAACACGCCAAAACGCTTTAAGCACCTCGGCTGAGTTGAGAGCCTTCTCATACTCCTCTTGCGCCTTCAAGAGCTTCAGTATGGGGTTGTAAATCTGCTCAATTTGCGCCCTCGTGAAGTTCCACTTCCTGATGAATCTTAGCACCTCTATCTCAGCCCTTATGTCATGGTAAGTTTTGCCTGCTGGGGGCATCTGCTGTTCAGCGGGTGGTTGGGCAAACGCAACTTGCAAAAACAGTTGTGCCAGCACAACCAGCAGAAGGCATCGCAAAGCGCATGCGCGCATCTCTCTTCACCTCCAAACTGCTCATAATTCCTTGCCACTGAAATTATTGTGCAAGCGATTGAAGGCGTTAAAGCGGAGCGGATTTACCCGTGCAGTAACCTTACGCTATAGTTATCAACGAAATCGCTCGCAATAGCTGGGCGCTTGAGTCATTAGCCTCCTCAGGTGCTGAAGCAGCTTGCGGATGGAGGTAAGCAAGCGATGGGCGATGGGAAGTTAAACCGCAGGGACTTCGTCAAAGTTGCGACGGTAGCTGCTTTGAGTGCCCCAACGATCATAGTCAACTCACAGCCGAAGACCTTCAGGGTTGCCCTCATTGGCTGTGGTGGGCGAGGGCGCGGTGCAGTTAGAGACCTCCATGAGGCAGCCAAAATGCTTGGAGTTGAGATTCGCATGGTTGCCTTCGGGGATTGGTTTCGTGATAGGGCATTAGCTGTTGGGAAGAGCTACGATGTGCCACCTGAAAAGTGTTTTGGTGGTCCGACAGCTTACAGGGAAGTCCTCAACACCGATGCTGACATCGTCATGATAGCAGCTGCACACGCCTTCCATCCTCTCTTCGTTGAGGCTGCGGTTAAAGCGGGCAAAAACATATTCATCGAGAAGCCGATCGCCATTGACCCTCCGGGTTGCCGTCGTGCGCTTGCTGTAGCAGAGGAGGCAGAGAAGAAAGGTTTGACGGTAGTTGTTGGCACACAGCTTCGCCATCATTGGGATTGCATTTTAACTCACCAAGCAGTTGTCGTTGAAGGTGCTCTCGGCAAACTCTACGCTGGCAGGGTTGGGCACTGTGGGGGTCACGAAGGCTCTGTTAAGCCTGTCAACCCTCAAACTGCTGATGACCTCATACGCACATGGAAGGACTGGAACTGCCTCTGCGGTGAGAGAGCGCTCTTGGGTGATCTCATCCACCAGATTGATTTTGCTTGTTGGTTTGTGGGACGACCACCAGTCAGTGCCGTCGCATTTGGCTTCCGAGCACGCAGACCCGCTGGCGACCAATACGACTTCTTCAGCATCGACTACGATTTCGGCGACGGCGTCCATATCCATGCGATGTGCCGCCACATAGATGGCTGTTGGAACTGGGTTGGACAGGATTTCGTTTACGAGAAAGGGCGCACAAACGGCAGTGACTTCCCAAAACCGCAAAACTCACCAATGCCACCCGATGTTCCGAGGGCAAAGAGCCCGTATGTGCAGGAGCAAGTCCATCTGCTTTACTCCTTGCTCAAGGGGAAGCCACTTAACCAGTTGCGTAACCTCGCATTGTCAACAGCTGCAGCAGTCATGGGACGGCTCTCCGCATACACTGGGCGGATGGTCACATGGACTGAGATCATGGTTGACCCAAACAAGAACCCCGAACTTTATAACTGGCAAATGAAACCGACGCCCGAAGACTTTGAAAAGGGCACTGTTGAAATGCCGAAGGAAGGAGTCGTCCCAATACCCGGAGTGCCAGTGCGATGAAGAAATTTCTTTGCGGTATGCACTTTGCTTAGGGGGTGATTGGGATGAAGGATGGCAAGGTAGGGCGTAGGGATTTCGTCAAGGCAGCAACTGCTGTCGCGTTGGGTTTCCCAACCATCTTGGTTGCCAACCAAGCTAAAACCATAAGGCTCGCCCTCATCGGTTGTGGTGGGCGAGGTAGGGGAGCCTTGAGGGATGCCCACGAGGCAGCCAAGCTTTTAGGCATTGAGGTGAAGGTGGTTGCGTTTGGAGATTGGTTCAGGGATAGAGCGTTAAACGCGGGGAAGGAGTATGGTGTCGAACCAGACAGGTGTTTTGGTGGTCCAACTGCATATCGTGAAGTTTTGGGAACCGAAGCGGACATCGTCTTGATTGCGACTGCGCCTGCGTTCCATCCTGTTTTCGTTGAGGCTGCGATTAAAGCAGGCAAACACCTATTCGTGGAAAAGCCCATAGCTGTTGACCCAGTGGGGTGCCGCCGCGTTATCGCTGCAGGCAAAGAGGCGGAGCAGAAAGGGTTAGTGGCGGTTGTTGGGACTCAGAGGAGACACGATTGGAATTACCGATTGACCCACCAAGCAGTTGCTGTTGAAGGCGCTTTGGGACGCCTTTATGCTGGCAGGGTCGGTTGGTGTGGTGGTCATGCATTTGCCACAAAGCCAATCAACCCAAAAACTCCAGATGACCTCATCCGAACTTGGCAGAACTGGTCTTGCCTCTCTGGAGACCACATTGTTGAGCAACACATCCACAACATTGATGTTGCCAACTGGTTTGTCGGAAGACCACCTGTTAGCGCTGTTGGGTTCGGCTTTAGAGCCCGTCGCCCCGCAGGCAACCAATACGACTTCTTCAGCATTGACTTTGACTACGGTGACGGAATTCACATCCACTCAATGTGCCGACAAATTAGCGGTTGCTGGAACTGGGTTGGAGAGGAGTTCGTCTATGAGAAGGGTCGCATAGGTGGAGCAGGTTTCCCAAACCCGAAAGAATCACCGATACCGCCAGACTTGCCGAGGGCAAAGAGCCCTTATGTGCAGGAGCATGTTGATTTGCTCTACAATGTTCTCAAAGGCAAGCCCGTCAACGAACTGCAGGCACTTGCCGAATCTACAGCAACCGCAATCATGGGACGGATCTCTGCATACACTGGGCGAATGGTCACATGGGAAGAGATTATGGGCAACCCGAACAAGAACCCCGAACTTTACAACCTGCAAATGAAACCGACACCCGAAGACTTTGAGCGCGGAACTGTTGAGATACCTCAGGAGAATGTCATTCCAATCCCTGGCATCGAAGCGAAATGAATTTGATCACAACCAAAGTTGGTCATCTTAGCCATAGGGATGTCGTTGAGTGGGCAAGTTGCTCCCCAGCGGGGTGTTGAGCCATGTCTGCAGTGGGTGAGAAGAGCATCGCTTCCATTTTAAGCGCCCAACGCAGGAAGTTCAGCAAGGCTGAGTATTATCGGATGGCAGAGATGGGTTTCTTCAACGGTCAGAGGGTGGAGTTGATTGATGGCGAGGTGGTTTTGATGAGCCCGCAGGAAGCAGAACACGCTACAGCTGTTGAGTTAGTCGCGAGGGTCTTGGAGGAAGCGTTTGGCGAAGGTTATCATGTCCGCGACCAAAAGCCCCTTGATTTGGGTGAGGGTCAAGAGCCTGAACCTGATGCAGCCGTTGTGGCAGGTTCTCCACGCGATTACTCACAAGCCCACCCAAAGACCACAGTTCTCGTTGTTGAAGTGGCGATGTCATCCGTTGAGTATGACCGAGCGGTGAAAGGAAGCCTCTACGCGAAATCGGGCATTCCTGAGTATTGGCTTTTGAACTTGCGGGAGAGAAGGCTTGAAGTTTTTCGCGAACCTGTGCCCATGCCGGAGCAAATCTTCGGCTTCGGATACAAAAGCATGCGGATTTACTTGCCTGAGGAAACTGTCAGTCCTTTGGCTAAGCCCGACGCACAAATAAAAGTCGCTGACTTACTGCCGTGATGAGGAGCAAGGGAGCATGCTATGGACTTTAGCATTCGCCGAATGAATTCGGCGCTCAGGG
>JBGOEK010000024.1:0-34488 GCA_041537945.1 Candidatus Thermosaccharophagus yellowstonensis | reverse complement strand
TGAAGAACAGGGTGGCAACGATGTCGGCAGCGGACAAACAAGTTGTCGGGTGTCCTGACCCAGCAAGGGTCGTCGTTTCAACTGCATGTCGCCTCAGCAATTGACCCATCGCCCTCAAAGCCTCAACCTCCATTTTCCATCCCCTCCTCTCATGTTAGCTGAGATTGTTTAACGGCTTGTGGCAGGGAGGTTGTCTTTGAAGTTGCTTTCACAGGTTGCCATCTGCATGCATTTCCTCGTGCTGTTGTGATTTCAGCTCAGCGATTTGCGTTTTAATTCGCTCAATGATTTTGTTGGCGCGCTCACAGTGTGAGCCCATCCAAAAGACTTTCTTGCATTTTGGGCAACGCGCAAATTGAGATTGCGTCCTGTAGACATAGCGAGGGACTTCGTAGCGCACTTCCTCTTTGCTAACTGGCTCAAGCAACTCGTTACACTCAACGCACCTTGTCATTCGCTGTCCATCCAAGTCAAGGTCAAAGTGAAACGCTGTTTGTAGCAGTTGCTCTTGCCAGCTGTCGCTCAGTATCAGCAGGAACGGTGGCACATCTTTTCGGCGGAGCAGTTGAGTGTCTCTCGTCAGCAGGATCCTGTTTTCGTCCTTGGCTATCTTGAGCAATGTTTCGTCATCTGCATCTGGCAGATAAAAGACATCGTATCCAAGCAGTCTTAGCCAGCGGGCTAACTTGCCGAGCATTGCGTCTGCTGCAAACTTGAGCGCCATCTCAGCCACATCTCCCGAAGGCGTTCCGAAATCAGCTCGGGCAATTCGTTCCTGTTGAACGGTGTGACATTGATCAGCTCAACATCTTTCCTCTCCTTTATGCTTTTGAGGAACGGCAATGGCTTTGCCTGTATGACGCCTAACAGCGGTTGTTTGCTGTCAAGGCATTGAACGACCAATTCAGCGAACCCAGGGCAACGAAGTTCCATTGAGGCTATTTCATCGATGACGATGACCTTACCCTCTTTGAGCGCCTTTTGGAGTGCGGGCATAGCGACATTTTTCACATCTTCAATGTTCACTCCATACCTCCCGACGAAGTGTTTTGAGCGTATACGCACATGCGCCAATATCCCCTCACGCCCATCAAGCGTAACTATTTTGAAGCCGACTCTCTCCTCACCCTCTCGTATCTCCTCGGTGTAAAAACCACCAAACGGTAGCTCACAGGTTTCGATCACTCGTTTCACTATCGTCGTCTTCCCGACCCTCGGTATGCCAGTCAAGAGCAAGTTTGTAACACTGCCCATTTCATTCATCTTTCAAAGGCGCAGTCTTTTTGGTAGGCTATCGTTTTCTCCTTCGTAGCCATCCCACCGTCCTAATGGTGCTTAGCCTGTCTGCGATAGTGCTCATCAGTTCGCTGACTTTGGGATAAAAGATGTAGCCACCGATAAGTATGCACAGCACTATGAGCACATAAAGGAGCACAACCGTCTTTCGTATACCGCTTGCAGCGACATCAAACTCAAGCGCTTGTTTGCCGACCGACTCCCCGAAGCGTTCTATCGTCCACCTTGCGGTGTTGCCTTGCACATCGTTTGAGTTGCTGAGTTGTGGCATGACCTTCGATGGCATAGTTATGAGGATGTTCACATTCACTTTATCCAGCGCACCGAGCTCTGGTTCAGCCAAGCTCAAAGCTTTGGCGAACTTTGAGAAGTCAAATGTCTCAGTGTATCGGAAACGACCAGTTGGTGGAAACCATTTCAGTTCCCTTTCGTAGCTCACACGCATCCCAGGTAGTGGTGAGCTTGTGCGCCTCGGATCAAACTTGCGCTTGATGTGTATCTCGACTGTGTCGCCCCGCCTCACATGCCATACATTCCAATCCTCAAGGGAGTTCTTCGCCCTCTTCTCGAGCGACTCCTCGTAGTAGCGGTTTGTGCGTATGACGATTTCCTTCACAACATAGCCGTTAGCCTTCACCCATGTCCTGACCTCAACACATCCAACCTGAAACAACATCATCGCAAGTAGAGTGGCAAACATGAGACATGCTTTTCTCCCCACAGTCCTTTCCTCCCGCAGGATCACAAGCAAGGCTATTTCCTCTCTTTTCTTCAATTATGGCGCATAGCCCTCTTTAACCCGCCCTGCCTATGATCACCGTGGTTATACAAAAATAGCTTCCTCTCCTCAACCTCTCATCAGCTGTTGTTTTCACGCTTGAGAGCGGTTTGTTGCTACTCGAAACGCAAGTCGGAGCGCTGGCGCACTACTCGGACATTCACCGCCCTTAGCCCACGAGGTGTTTCCTCAATGTCAAACTCAACAGTCTGACCATCCTTGAGGGTGCGGTAACCCTGCCCGCGTATGTCGCTGTAGTGCACGAACACATCTTCGCCGTCATCCCGTTCTATGAAGCCATACCCTTTCTTGTTGTTGAACCATTTCACACGACCTATCGGCACTTAGAAGCCCTCCCTTTCTGCCACTCGGTGCCTGCGCTAACATCTTCACCTCGCATTTCTCAAGCTCGGCAAAGATGCACAGCCAACTTCACGGCTGTGAACGACAGCGCATGACATCGTTGGCAGTTTGGTTTGATCGGTTCCGCACACTACGCTTTCTAAGTTTAACTCTGTTTGAGCGACTGTCAATAGCTGTGAATTTGGACGAGGACAAAAACCTAACGACATAGCTCTCGCTGTGCGCCCTTGTGATAACATTGATGGTGCTATGCGAAATTGCGTTCACATCAAGCTCTCGGAGGCGAGCCGAAATGAAGGTCTACATTGTCACAGACCTTGAAGGCGTAAGTGGCATTTGCCTGTTTGAACAAACCCGTGAGAAGCAACCCGAGTTATATGAGGAAGCGAGGAAGCTTTTGATGGGCGAGGTGAATGCAGCGGTTCAAGGATGCATTGATGGTGGTGCAACCGAGATAGTAGTGCTTGATGGGCATGGTGGCGGTTTCAATTTCATCCCAGAGGAGATGCATCCAGATGCTCAATTCATAACTGGCATACATCGCCCAACTTGGCTCGTCGGATTGGATGGGAGCTTTGATGCTGTGTTGTGCATAGGCTTCCATGCGATGATGGGGACAGAGAATGGAGTCCTCCATCACACACAAAGCTCAAAGTTGGAAAGCCGTTATCGGTATAACGGCATAGAGATGGGTGAGATAGGACAGGTGGCTTTGGTTGCGGGTCATTATGATGTCCCAGTCGTCATGGTCAGCGGTGATAAGGCTGTCTGTGACGAGGCGAAGAAACTGCTTGGAGATGAGATAGTCACTGTTGCGGTGAAGGAAGGCTATTCAAGGCACTGTGCGAAGATGATACCGCCAAAGCGTGCAAGGGAGCTCATAAGGGAGGGTGCAAAAGAGGCTATGAGAAGGATCAAGCTCTGTAAGCCGTTCAAGTTACAGCTCCCAATCAAAGGCGAACTCAAAGTCGGTAGCAAGGAGATCGCCGATCAAATCAAACCGAGGAGGGCAAAGCGTGTTGATGATGTTACATTCGTTGCCACATTCGAAAGCGCCCTTGAAATACTCGACTTCTGATCTGGCTCTGTCGTTGCTAAATTTCTTCAAGCGTTGCGCCCTCTGATGGCTCACAAACATTCAATGTCGGTGTTAGCCCAGTTGCGTTTGCATACATCTGTGGGACGGACGAGAGGATCTCATCCAAGGCTTCCTTCAAAGAGAGCGCTATCACGCATCCGCCAAAGCCAGCCCCTGTGAGCCTTGCACCGATAACTCCCTTGTGGGAGCGCAACAGCTCAACCATGACATCAAGCTCAAAGCAACTCACCTCATAATCCTCTTTGAGCGACTCGTGAGATTCATTCATAAGCTCACCAGCTTTCGCTATATCGCCACTCAGGAAAGCCTCCCTGAACCCGTGCACCCTCTCATTCTCGGTTATCACATGCCTGCAACGCCTCCGTATCACATCTGGGAGCATGTGCTCAACGGTCTTAAACTCTTCGTAAGAGACATCCCTCAACGCTCTTATCTCTCGCTGTAGCAGGCGGCTTAGGAGTTTAACCCCTTCCTCGCATTGTTGTCTCCTGATGTTGTATTCCGAAGTTGCAAGCGCCCTTTCCTTCGCCGTGTCAGCGACGATAAACGCATACTTTGGGTGCGAGATGGGGACATGCTCGAACGAGAGGTGGCGACAATCAAGTAGGAGCGCATGCCCACTTCTACCATGCATGCAAATCATCTGATCCATGATCCCACACCTGACACCAACAAACTCGTTTTCGGCTCTCTGGCAGAGTTTAGCTATGCGTGTTTTATCAACGAACTTGAATTGCTCATAAAGCATTGCGGTAGCGACCGCAGTCTCAATAGCTGCAGATGAGCTTAAGCCAGCGCCTATCGGGATATCGCTTGCGATGCACGCATCCATGCCACAAGGTGAAATGCCATCGCTCATCAGAGCCCACGCAACTCCTCTGATGTAGTTGCCCCATTGCGCATCTGAGCTTCGCACCATCGAGAGGGCTTCTTTCAACCCAAATTCATCCATCTGCGCCATCTCCACAGAGAAGACTCGCACAACTTCATCATCTCTCGGATTGAACGCCACCCATAGCCTCATGTTTATCGCCATCGGCATGACGAAACCGTCGTTGTAGTCAGTATGCTCGCCAATCACATTCACACGCGCCGGAGAGCTTGACAGCATTGTCGGCTCACAACCAAACTTCTCCTTGAACGCACCTATTGCTCTCTCCTTCCCATTCATCGCTCATCACCTGAGCTGGCTCAATATCACTTGCTCAAAGCCACCTTTGGCATTATGATGAGATTTTGGCAAAGGGTATCATCAGCTGAAGCTCAACAAGCGGGGGGTGACTTGAGCCATGCGTGTGGTTGCAAGCGGTGTTGTGTCGTTGATTTTGGCTTCCATAGCTTTCGCTGGCGTCCCGCCGAGGGTTGATGGCAAAGTTGTGGTTATGGTCATAGCACAAAAGGATTTCAGGGACGAAGAGTTGTTAGTTCCAAGTGAGATGCTTCGTGCTCATGGCGCGAAGGTGCTTGTAGCTTCAACTACAACCCAATCGGTTAAAGGGATGCTTGGGGCAACTGTGAAGCCAGATTTGCTCATTAAGGATGTAGACCCAAAGAAAGTAGATGCCATTGTCCTCGTCGGTGGAGTTGGCGCAAGCCAATACTGGAACGATAAGCTTGTCCATTCGCTCCTTGTGCGTGCTCACAAGCTTGGCAAGTTGATCGGGGCAATATGCATAGCGCCTGTGACGCTCGCAAACGCTGGCTTGCTCAAAGGCAGGAAAGCAACTGTATGGGCATCGGAGAAAGCTCGCATAGAAACGAAGGGAGCTACTTACACTGGTGCTGATGTGCAAGTTGATGATAACATCGTAACAGCGAACGGACCAAACGCAGCTAAAGCCTTTGGTGAGGCGCTTTTAAGGTTGCTTGCAAAGAAGTGATTGCAGGTGGTGACATTGGGTCGTAAAACGGTTTTCGTTGCGATGAGCGGCGGCGTTGATAGCTCGGTTACAGCAGCGATCTTGGTTGAGCGCGGTTTCAATGTCGTGGGCATAACTTTTAGGCTGTGGGGGAAGGGCAGTGACCGTTCATGCTGTTCGCTTGAGGCTGTGATGGACGCTCGTAGCGTCGCTTACAAGCTCGGTATACCGCATTATGTCTGGAACTTCGAGGGTGAATTTTTGCGTCAAGTCGTTGATGTGTTCGCGAAGGAATATGCCGATGGGCTCACGCCCAACCCTTGCTTGCTTTGCAACCGCTACATCAAGTTTGAGCATTTTTTGAAGAGAGCGTTGGCACTCGGTGCCGACTACATCGCCACCGGGCACTATGCCCGTATAGCCTTTGATGATTCAACCGGGCGCTTCAAGCTCCTTAGAGCCGTTGATAAAGGCAAGGACCAAAGTTATGCGCTTTACATGCTAACGCAAGATGTGATGCGCTTTTTGCTTCTGCCGAATGGCGAAATGAGGAAGGAGGATGTTAGGGCGCTCGCAAGACAGCTTGGATTAAAGGTTGCGGAGAAGAGGGAGAGCCAAGATCTGTGCTTTGCTCCAGATGACGAATATCAAAGCATCGTCGTTGAGCGCTACCCGAGCGCTGGCACAAGAGGTCCTCTGATGTATGTTGATGGCAGTATACTCGGTTTGCATCGTGGCATCGCTTACTACACTGTCGGACAAAGAAGACGCATCAGCATAAGAAGCCCATCTGGCAAACCGCTTTATGTTGTGGCTATAGACCCAGATACGAAAACCGTTATAGTTGGCGAGCGTTCCTGTCTTGAGGTCTCCGAGGCTGAGCTTTCCGAGGTGAACTTAGTGAGCGGTGAGATACCGAAGGAGCCTTTTAAATGCACGGTGATGCACCGCTACCGCTCAAAGGAAGCGACGGCGACTGTGAGCGTCGTCAAAAGCGATGATGGCTTGAGCGCCCTCGTTAGATGGGATGAACCTCAGATCGGTGTTGCTCCCGGGCAGGCAGTTGTCTTCTACAATGGTGATGAAGTGTTGGGTGGAGGCAAGGTCATGCGGGTGCGCTTGAAAAACTTCCCAAGGCACATTAACATCAAGACGATTTTGAATTGAGGGAAGGTGGTGAGCATTGAAGGCTATGCGCCCCTTGCATCTGGAACTCAACCCGCGCAGGGAGCGCATACTTCGGGCAGTCGTTGAGAAGCATATAAGCACTGCCATGCCAGTCAGCTCAGAAACCATCGTCAAGGAATACAAACTCGGCATAAGCCCAGCGACTGTTAGAATTGAGCTTGCAGTGCTTGAGAGCATGGGGTTGGTCAAGCAACCTCACACATCTGCGGGTAGGGTGCCGTCGGATAAAGGCTATCGCTTTTATGTCGATCGCTTTCTTTCACCGAAACCGCTGAAGCCAGATGAGGCTGCGATGGTGCGCTCAACATTCCAAGTCAAATACTGTGCCATTGAGGAGTTGCTAAGGGCTTCTTTGGGACTGCTCGCATCTTTGACTGGCTATGCTGCTTTGGCGTCGTTTACGCTGTCGGGTGATGAACCGCTGAGCGAAATACATATCACAGCGCCGACACCGAAGAAGTTGCTCGTCATGGTGACACTGAGTGGTGGGAAGGTCTTCCACCGTCTCTTTTGTTCTGCAATCCCAATTGATGCTGGTAGCTTGAAGTATGTGTTATCGCTTCTAAGGGCTTCGCTTTGCGGGCTTAAGCTGTCTCAAGTTTTGCACATGCGCCCATCATCGTTCATACAGCGCTTCAAGAACGCATTCATTAGTTCTTACAACGCTGTTTCAAAGCTACTGCGCATGAGCTTTGAGATGATCCAAGAGACGCTACGAGCCAACTGTATGCTCGTCTTTGTCAGCAACTTCACTCAACTCCTCTCCCAACCGGAGTTCAAGGATGTGGATCGCGCACGCTCTTTGGTTGAGCTGTTGAGCGATCCTCTAAGGTGGTTTTTCTTCGAGCCTTACTGCATAGCTTGCGAACCCTCACCATGGACAGCGATAGGGATGGAATTGCTTGGAGGTATAGCGCAATCGCCTGAGCCACCAAAAGATGTGCTGGCTGAATGCAGTCTTGTAGGAGCTCCCTACTTCATCGGGGATATGCATGGTGGAAATATAGCCGTCCTTGGTCCCAAGAGGATGCGCTATGACAGGGCATTGTCAGCGGTTAATGAGGTTGCCAAATGGTTGAGCATCTCGCTCACCTCGTTCATGTCATAAGCGGTCCATGCCAATCAGTTGTGCGCCAACGCCTGTGCATCCAAATCCACTGTGTCGGATAGCGCATTATCCATTCGCCGAGAAGATTGCTGATCGACTGCATTATCGTTCTCAACTTCTCTTCATAGTCGCCATGCAACTCAAAGCGCATCATTGGCAGGACGATGATGTTGTGCCTGTAGCCATCCCTGAAAGCCACCACTGGAACTATAGGTGCTCCAGTTCTCATGTGCAAAACGGCGATGCCAGTCGCCGTTTCCGTTGGCACCCCCATGAAGTCAACAACTACTCCCTTAGCATACCTGTCAGCGAACAGGCAGATTAATTCACCGTTCCTAAGCGCTTTGAGACATAGCTTCACAGCCTCGTAGTATGGTGGGGAGGGAATCCACTTCACATCATATTGCTTCATGAGCATGATAAGCCCTTCCCTTGCAGCAGTGTTTGATGGCATTCGTATCAGCGGGCGAACCATGTATCCAAGTTGTCTCAAGTAGCGGCACATCAGAGCCCAGTTGCCAAGATGAGCCGTGACTATGATCACGCCTTTGCCCTGAGATATAGCCTCCTCAAGGTTTTCCCTGCCAACCATCCTCACCCACCAATCAAGTGGTATGCCATGTCTGGAGCAATCCCAACCCATCTCACATACCAAGCAACCAAAGTGCTTGAACACCTCTTGAGCGATTGATAGCCTTTGTTTTGCATCGAGCTTGTCTCCGAATATCAAGCTCAGGTTTCGCAGTATGCGCACTCGCCACCTCGGTGAGAAATGGTAGGCTACCTTACCGATGGTTTTCCCAACCATGCAAACAGCAACGGGTGAGGGGAGGGCTTGAACAAACCTTATCACCAACTTGACCAAGTTTACGCTGAGCATTTCCCCGATGCTTCTCATCGGCATCATCTTCAAGCGCCCAAACCACCCTTAGGTAGTTGCTCGCAGTCACAGCGTCCATGCTAAACTTGCATTATGCTACAAGCTACACCGCTTCAATTCAGCTTGAAGCTGTTGAAGCGAGGTGATAAGTGTTGTCCAGCGCCATCTGGGAACGCTACTCATACCCTCAGATGAGGGAGCTTTGGACGCTCGAATCGAAGTTTCGTTCGTGGATGGAAGTGGAGCTTGCGATATGTGATGCGCTCTCGGAACTCGGCTACATACCAAAGGAAGCTGTAAAGCTCATACGAGAAAGGGCTTCATTCACCGTTGAGCGAGTCCTTGAGCTTGAGAGAGTTTACCATCACGACCTGATAGCGTTCGTTAAAGCCATGACCGAGGGGATGGGCGAGGAAGCACGCTATGTGCACATGGGTGTCACTTCATACGATATTGAGGACACAGCGCTTGGGTTGAGGATGAAGCAGGCGTGCGAACTGTTGATCGAGGATGTGGATACACTCATTGAAGCCCTGCGTAAGAAGGCTGTTGAGTATAAAGACACGCTCATGATGGGACGCACTCATGGCGTCCATGCGGAGCCGATAACCTTTGGCTTGAAACTCGCTGTCTGGGTAGCCGAGATGCAAAGGCACAGAGAACGCTTGCTCAGGTTGAAGGATGTTGTTGGCGTCGGTAAGATATCGGGGGCAGTGGGGACTTACGCAACGATTGATCCAAGGGTTGAAGAGATAGTGCTTGAAAGGCTCGGCTTGAAGCGCCCTCTTATCGCTACCCAAGTATTACAGCGTGACAGGCATGCCGAATACATATGCACGCTCGCCATAATAGCGGGTTCGCTTGAGAAGTTCGCAACGGAGATAAGAAACCTACAGCGCACCGAAATACTTGAGGTTGAAGAACCGTTCTCAGCCAAGCAGAGAGGCTCTTCGGCAATGCCACATAAACGCAACCCACATAAGTGCGAGCAGATATGCGGGTTGGCGAGGATCGTCAGGTCATATGTGATCCCAGCCCTCGAGACGATAACCACATGGCATGAAAGAGATCTCACTAACTCCTCCGTTGAGCGTATAACCATACCTGAGGCGAGCATATTGGTCGATTACATGCTCAGGCGCTTCACGGAGATAGTGAACGGCATGGTTGTATACCCTGAGAGGATGCGTCGTAACATTGAGCGCACGCAAGGCGTGTTCTGTTCACAGCGCATCATGCTCAAGCTCATCGAGAAGGGTTGGGGAAGAGATGAGGCATACAGCGTCGTTCAAAGCGCAGCCTTCAAGGCTCTCGAGGAAGAGAGACATATGAAAGAGGTCCTGCTTGAGGATGAGAGGGTTCGCTCGTCGCTCTCCGATGAGGAGATAGATGAGTGCTTCGACTACCGATATTTCGTCAGGCATGTGGACTTGATATTTGAGAGGATGGGGCTGTTGGAGAAGTGAGCGTTATCATTGAGGCTGTGCGCTATCATAAAGTAATGGCGAGTTGGAGGGGTTGAGGAGCCTGGAACCTCGCGGGATTTGAAATCCCGTATGCCCGAAAGGGTGCGCCGGTTCGAATCCGGCCCCCTCCGCCAACTCCATGACGCATCCTGATGGGTCTCCACATCGAGATCGAAAGCCTCATGCCACTTCTAAGCACGGTGTGGCAAAATTTCTCCCGAAGCTATCTTCGAGTTGGGAATGTAAGTTGGTTTTGTTGGAGGCTTCACCCTCAAGATGAGGCATGTGGTCAGTGTAAGCCTCGGTTCATCAAAGCGAGATAAGTCAGTCAAGGTAACGATCGCTGGGGAATGTTTCCTCGTCGAGCGCATTGGCACAGATGGCGACATAAAAAAGCTCGCTCGCATCATGATGGAACTTGATGGTGCAGTTGATGCGATTTGCTTGGGCGGGATGGACATATACCTATACTGCGGGAACAAGCGGTATGCGTTCACTCAGGCTTTGATGCTCTCAAGAATACCGAAGCGAACGCCGGTCGTTGATGGCAGTGGATGGAAGCGCTATGTTGAGCCATTCGCCGTAAGGTGGTTGCAGGAGAACGGTGTGATACAGTTTAACGGCTTGAAGACCCTGATAGTCAGCTCAGTTGATAGGGCTTTCCTTGCGAGAGCTTTATATGAGGCTGGCTGTGACTTAGTGTTTGGCGACTTGGCTTTTTGCATCGGCGTGAACCTGCCAGTGCGCTCATGGCAGTTATACCTCATATTGAGCAACATCATAGTGCCGTTGGTGACGAAGCTACCGATCACGCTTGTTTATCCAGTTGGGGAGCGACAGGAAAAGATCACGCCGAGGTATGCGAACTTGTATGCGTGGGCTCAACTTATCGCTGGTGACTTCCACCTCATAAGGCGTTACATGCCAAATGATATTTCGGGGAAGATGATACTCACTAACACAACGACACAGCAGGACATTCAAGACCTGCGCTCAAGGGGTGCAAGGTTGCTCATCACGACAACGCCAGAGTTTGATGGGCGCACATTCGGAACGAATGTCATGGACGGTGTAGTCGTGGCTCTCACTGGGAAGCACCCAGACGAGCTGACTCGCTCCGATTACATTGAAGCGCTCAGGCTGATGCGCTGGAAACCAAACATTGTTATGCTCACTTCCGATCCCCACTAATTTGCTTAGGTGATGTTTGAATGCATGTCTGCATCATCGCTGGTTCCCACCCACCACTTATCTGTGGCATTGGCGATTACACGGCGCCACTTGCCTTGGCGCTTTGCAGGGCTGGCTTAAAAGTGACCTTGCTCGTCTCACCATCGTGCATCCCCGATGATGTGGCTGGGCTACCATACAGGCTCGTCCAAATAGAGAGTTGGTCTTTGAGGCATCTGAGCAAAATATGCGCAGCTGTCAAAGGGTGCAAGCCCGACATAGCTCACATCATTTATCCAGCGAAGGCATATGGGTATGCCCTCTCACCCATCGTGTTGCCATACATCTTAGGTGTGTCTGGGTTGAGAACCGTCCTAACGCTTCATGAGTTCAAGATGGCGCATCCACTGCGCAAGCTCGCTGACATCGTTCTCATGATACCAACAAGTGGCGTGCTCGTTCCGTCAAGTAGCGAAAGGGAATCGATCGCTCGCTATGCGCCATCGGTTGCTCGCAAGGTGAGGGTTAGCACGGCAGGTCCGACAATACGCCCGTGTTGGCTTCAAGAGGACATGAGGGGAAAGATGCGCAGGGAGCTTGGGATTGAGGGCGACGAATTCGTTGTGGCTTACTTTGGCTTCATACATCCCAACAAAGGCACCGAGGTGGCGCTCAAAGCGTTTTGGCGTTTTAACATGCGTTGCCCGAAGTCACGCTTGATGGTCATCGGTGAATTTAAACCGAAAGAGTTCGCATACCATCGTGCGATACTTGAGCTGGCTGAAAGGCTTCGCATCAACGGGCGCATCTTGTGGATGGGGGCACAGCAACCGCAGAATGTATCTCACCTGTTGCAGTTGTGTGATGCTGCTCTCCTCCCCTTCCCAGACGGCGCATCAACTCGGCGTGGGACACTCATAGTGTGCATTCAACATGGGTTGCCCACTGTAACAGTTCGTGGGGAGGTGGAGGTTGAAAGGCGTTTTGGGGATGCCATTCTGTTCGTTGACTCGCCATCGGATTATGACGGCATGGCTGAAATGCTTTGCTTGCTTCACAACGGCTTGAAGGAGGAGATGAGTAAGCGCGCCATGTCGCTGATCCCGAGCTGGGAAGGTGCTTGGGACGAGATAGCATCTCACACTGTCTCGCTTTACCTTGATGCGCTCTCAAAGCGGGCTTAGGGCGTTAGCGTGCTCATGTTTCCTTACTCATCGCCTATGAGACGCTCTATGATGGAAGCGTAAGCTTCAACTTGCTCAACTTCGACAAACTCCTCCAAGGAGTGTGCCTGAGCGATGCTTCCCGGTCCGAAGACGACGCTCGGTATGCCGATCGAGGCGAACTTGCTTGCGTCTGTGCTGTAAGGCACACCCACCCGTTGGACACCGCTAAGGACTTCGCTTACGAGTTTGATTAAGGTAGCAACCGATGGCACATCTGGTGTCTCCATACCGCTGTCGATTATCTCTGGCTGTCCAAACTCAACTTGAAAGTCAATGTCAGGCGATGCCATCACATACTCTTTGAACTCCATCCAAGCATCCTTCGGGTTTTGCGACGGCAGTATCCTGTAATCAACGAACACCTCACACATATCGGGAATCACATTCGGGGCGCATCCACCTCTTATCACATTGGCGCTGATCGTCGGGGTCCCAAGCATCGGGTGGCGTAAGTTCACCAAGACCTCGCTTGAATACTTCTCAATCAACGGTATCACCTTCGCCATCCTGTAGATAGCGTTTATGCCCATCTGTGGTTGACTGCTGTGAGCGCTCCTACCAAATGTGCGAATGTGAAAGCGTATGAAGCCTTTGTGGGCGGTTGCCACCTTTAATTCTGTTGGCTCGCCAACGATGCACAAGTTCGGCAAGCCAAGTTGCTCGCTGTGTCCCCTTAGCCAATCCCTTAAAGCGACCGCACCAGTTGCAGCATATTCTTCATCAACGGTTGCAGCGAACATAACCGTCTTTTTAATGCGCCCAGCAGTCACGGATTTCAATACGGATGCGAGCATAGCTGCCAAGCTCGCCTTCGTGTCACAAGCGCCTCGCCCATATACCTTCCCTCCTTCTACGATCGGGGTGAATGGCGAGCGCATCCCCTCTCCACTCACGGTATCCATGTGCGCACAAAGCATCACTGTCTCGCCATCGCCTCTTCCTTCAACGAGTGCGATGATGTTCTCCCGCCTATCAACCACTGGTTGGCGGATGACGCTTATCCCGACCGCCTCGAGTTTCTGCGCTATGAATTCGGCGAGCAATGTCTCACCTGTTTTCGGTTCGGAAGGGGAGGCGAGTTGAGGATTAACACTCGGTATTTCTATGAGCTCGCAGAGCAGTCGGATGACCTCCAATCCCAATATCAATAACCCTCCTCAAAGTAATCTTCCCAGTCGCTCACTTCACCACTGCATATCCTGCAGACTATGTCCGTTGCTTCTTCAATGGGTGTGTCGTCAGGGTAGTCTGAGTTAGCTATGTCGATGTATCTGATTGGTCTTCCACACAGTGAGCATTCACCGACCTCCTCGTATGGGTTAAGCAGGTCATAGCGTTCCTCTTCTATAATCCGCCTTATGTCGCCAACGGTCATCGGTGCTTCTGGCGCTACCTCGTCAAGCAGTGGTTGGTGCTCTTCCTCCCACTCCTCTGTGGGCTCCAAGTCGAAGTCCATGAACTCCTCTGTCATCTCCTCATGCAACGATTTTTTAGTTCTCCTTTTTTGCGAGCGCTCCCCCTTTGGTTTACCACTTCCCTTTCGTTTCCTTTTGCGAGCCATAGCTATGACACCTCCTTCAGCTCCTTATGGCTTGAACCTGTTCCTTCAGTGTTTAGCAAACGCAAATTATAGCTCACACCGAACGCACATCTACCACCCTGTGCTATGGCGATTTTGCGGTTCAACTGCTTGACAACGGTCAGCGTCAGTTGGCATATTAAAAACTTGAGGCAGATACTGCACAGCTTCAAGTGAAGAGGGGAGATAGCCATGATAGATCTTGAGCGCCTGATGCGTTATGCGGTTGAGAAGGAAGCTTCGGACATCTTTCTCAAAGTTGATTCACCACCTGCTCTGCGCATTCATGGTAAGGTCTACCGCCTAAACCATCCACCGCTCACTGTTGATGACCTTAAGCAGATAGCGCTTTGCATAATGACCGAAGACCAGCTCATCGCATTCGAGAAGAGGCATGAGCTTGACTTCGGGTTCACATTCCCCGGTCTTTGTCGCTTCAGGATAAATGTGTATCAACAGCGTGGCACACTCGGGATGGTCTTTCGAGTTATACCGTTGCGTATAAGGACGATCGAGGAGTTGAAGCTACCGCTTGTGCTCAAGCGCCTTTGCACAGATCCGATGTTCTCTCAAGGTCTGATCCTTGTAACTGGTCCAACTGGTTGCGGTAAATCGACGACGCTTGCGGCGATGATTGACCTCATCAACCAGACGAGGCGCGCCCACATAGTCACGATTGAGGACCCGATCGAATATGTCTATGAGGACAAGATGTCCATCGTTAGCCAAAGGGAAGTCGGGACCGACACCGCATCCTTCTTGGATGCGCTGAAGTATGTCCTTCGTGAGAGCCCAGATGTGATACTTGTCGGTGAGATGAGGGACATTGAAACATTCCACGCAGCTTTAACAGCAGCGGAAACTGGTCACTTGGTTTTCTCGACGGTGCACACGCCGAGTGCGAGTGAGACGCTCGAACGAATCATAAACATGTTTCCGCCTCATGAGCGCCCAATGGTGTGCGTGCGCTTGTCAAAGTCGCTCTTGGCGGTTATCTCGCAAAAGCTTGTCCCGCTCGCCGATGGCAGTGGCAGGAGAGCAGCTGTTGAGATAATGATTGTGACTCCGACAATAGCCAAGGAGATCGAGGAAGGGCGTTCTGGCACAATCTATCAACTCATAGCAAAGGATAAACAAGAGGGTGGCTACTGGGGAATGCAGACTATGAATCAAGCCCTTGCTGAGATGGTGAGGGAAAAGCTCATCACTCCAGAGGATGCTTTGCGCTACTCAACCAACCCGAGCGAGATGCGCCACATCCTCCATAGGCTACAAGAGGAAGAGCGCCAGATGCTCGAAGAGCAGGAGAGGAGAAGAAGGGCAGCACTGCTCCGTTCGCAGAAGCCGACTTCTGAAGGTTCGCAAAGTTAAACTCTGTGCTCGTTCGTTTCCTTTCATATAGCTTAGATGAAGGCGCAGGCAATTGATGAGCCATAGGAGGTGTGTGTTGATGGCGTCTTACCCGGTTGATATGGCTACACTGCTGAAGGAGGTTGTTGAAAGGGATGGTTCTGATCTGCACTTGAAAGTTGGCGAGCCACCAATATTCCGCATCTATGGGAAGCTGACGCGCTCCGAATACCCACCGCTCACCCCTGAGGCTGCTAAGGAGCTCATCTATTCAATCCTCACGCCAGAGCAGATAAAGCGTTTTGAAGAACAATTGGAACTTGATATGGCTTACGAGCTCAAGGGTGTCTCTCGCTTCAGGGTGAACATCTTCAAGCAGAAGGGGTATATTGGAGCAGCTCTCAGGACGCTCCCATCAAAGATACGCACGATTGACGAACTCGGTTTACCGCAGGTGCTGAAGAAGCTGGCTATGTTGCCGAGAGGGCTTGTGCTTGTGACTGGTCCAACAGGCTCTGGTAAGACGACAACGCTTGCAGCGATGATTGACTACATAAACGAAAACAAGAGGGCTCACATCATCACGATAGAAGACCCGATTGAGTATTGGCACGAGGATAAGCTCTCAACCATAACGCAACGCGAGGTCGGCGTTGACACGGAATCGTTTGCAGCAGCCCTAAGGCACATATTGCGTCAGAACCCTGATGTGATACTTGTTGGCGAGATGAGAGACCTTGAGACGATGGCAAGGGCGATAACCGCAGCTGAAACTGGTCACTTGGTCTTCTCGACAGTCCATACGATTGATGCAGCACAGACGGTTGACAGGATAGTTGACGCCTTCGAAGCCGATAGACAACCACAAATAAGGGTTCAGCTCTCACTCTGCTTACAAGCTGTCATATCGCAGACGCTTGTCCCAAGGATTGACCGTCCAGGGAGGGTGGCTGCGTTTGAGATCATGATCGTTACACCTGCGATCCGTTCCCTCATAAGGCAAGGAAGAGCTCAACACCTCTATAGCCACATACAAACAGATGCGGATATAGGCTCTCAAACGCTTGATAGCCACTTGCTACAACTACTTCGCGACGGGATCATAAGCTACGAAGATGCGTTGCTCAAATGTAGCAACCCATCCGAGTTCAGGGCATTGGCTACCGAGTTCATACCGAAGGAGGAAAGGAAAAGGTTTGAAGAGCTTGCAAGGCAGTTGACGCATGGTTAAGTTTCTGGTGTGCGTGAACTGCATTAGGAGGTGCTTAGAGTGATGGAGAAGGAGTTGAAGCTTGATGACCTGCTCAAGTTTGGGCTTCAAAGCAAAGCTTCAGATGTGCACATAAAGGCTGGCTGTCCGCCGATGTTCCGCATATTCGGTGAACTGCGCAGGGCAAAGACCCCTCCCCTCTCGGACGAGGAGGCGAGAAGGCTGATATACCAAGCGTTGAAGGAGGAAGAGATAAGGAAGTTTGAGAAGACCAAGGAGCTTGATACAGCATATGTTATCCCAGGTGTTGCTCGCTTCAGGGTCAACTGTTACTACCAGCGTGGTCGTATCGGCGCAGCCTTCAGAATCATACCGCTCAAGGTTCCAACGATTGATGAGTTGGGTCTGCCACCAATCGTTAAGGAGTTCTGCGAGCGTCCGAGAGGCTTCATAGTGGTTACAGGTCCAGCTGGTTCTGGTAAAACAACGACACAAGCAGCCATGATCAACTACATCAACGAGCGTTTCCCATGCCACATCATCACCGTTGAGGACCCGATCGAGTTCGTCTTTGAGGACAAGAAGGCGCTGATAAACCAAAGGGAGTTGCATCAGGATACGCATAGCTTCGCTAATGCGCTTAGGGCTGCATTGCGTGAAGACCCAGATGTGATACTCGTTGGTGAGATGAGAGACCTTGAAACGATAGCGCTTGCGATCACCGCTGCTGAGACGGGGCACTTGGTCATCTCAACATTGCACACAACTGATGCTATCGGAACAATCGACAGGATCATAGATGTCTTCCCGACGCATCAACAACAGCAGATAAGGGTTCAGCTGTCCATGAACCTCGTTGGGATAATCGCGCAAAGGCTTCTGCGTAGAGCCGATGGTAAAGGTATGGTGGCAGCGTTTGAGATACTCGTTGGCACTCCAGCAGTCAGAGCGCTCATAAGGGATGGGAAGACACCACAGCTTTTCTCCATACTGCAAACGGGCACTAAGGTTGGCATGACAACCCTTGAGAGGTCATTGGCTGAACTTGTGATGAAGGGCATCGTCACGAAGGAAGAAGCGATGGCGCACGCTAATGACCCAGACCAGCTTGAGGAGTTGCTCGCTGGGAAGGAAGTCGCTCCTGTGAGCAACCCATCGGCAGGCGGTGAATGATGAGTTCAAGACGCTCATACCGTCGCGAGGCACTCGAAGAGGCGGTAAGCACTTTGCTAAACTGGATTGCTATTGTCTCAGCTGTCATCGCTGTGCTTGCAATGCTTTACCTCTTTTATGGCATCTTGAGTGGCGCTCTGACACGCCCGCGCCCCAACACCCCCGAAATGATGAGGGTGATAGCTGTAACTGGCAAGGTGAGCTTGATCTTCCTTTTGAGCGCTGGGATTGGCTTATCAGCTGCGCTGTTGCGTTACTGGGAGGTGGCACAGCTTGGACCATGTTACCTGATCGGCGGTGTCGCCTTATACATTGGGATGCCATTCTTCATTCAGCTTCTGCTTGGTGGCGCTGCTGCGAACGAAGCCACAGACACCATCGTCAACAGCTTCAGCTCGGTTGCCATCGTCCTCACTGGTGGTGGATTACTCAGGAGCATCGTTTCGTTCGTTCAGCACCTGCTTCGTAAGCCACCAGTTGAGGTTCGTAGGGAGCGCGCTGGCAAACTCGTCATCAAGCCGAGGGAGAAAATCATACGGGCAAGACCTTGGGCGTTTAGCCCCTGTTGGAAGTTGCCATTCTGCTCGGAGAGCATGAGGCGAATATGCCCAGTGTTCCAGAAGAGGCGTTCGTGCTGGAGGTTGAAGCAGGGTTGTCAGTGCGACCCGATGTTGATCGAAGCCCTCCTCGGTGGGCTCGCTATTGAATCGGCTGACGGCGCTCAAAGAATAGTCTCGCTCTCAGAGCTTGAGGAGGAAAGAAGGGAGGAGCTCATAAAGAGGAGGGCAAGGAGGGCAAGAGCGAGGCGAGCTCCTTGTGATAGGTGCACGATCTTCATGTATCATCAACACTTGAAACATCAGTTCTTCAGCCCGCTCGTCATGCTCGCCATACCAGTCGCATTTTACTTCCTCTGGAAACCATACACAAGCATTTACGGCGCTGTCGTAACATACTTAGCTGACCTGTGGAAACAGATAGCCTACGACCCAACCAAGATACCGTTTAATCCTTCAGACCTGATGGCGCCAATACCTCAGGTGTTCGTTGCCCTCATAATCGGTGCGTATGCCCTATTATACGCAACTCGCTTCCTTGAGTTTTGCATCTTCAAACTGCGCCTTTGATCTGTGAGTGGCTTCAAGCTCCAGCTTGCTTGTTTGTGGTTGGCTTAAGAGTTGAAGCTCCTCTGTGGGTTTTCGCGCTCACCTGCGTTGTTGCTGTGTTTCTATGAGCGTGCTAAACTACTCATTGCACATGCGTGTAACAAAGCGTGATGGGTGGTTGCGATGAAGCGGTTTTTACGGCGGGGCTTCTGTGGTGCAGTGTTGGTTGCTTCCCTGTTGAGTGTTTCATCCGCTCAGCTTCAAAACAACTCATCGCAGAACACCACTTCAAACCGAGCCACACAGTATGCTGATATTGCAAGTTACGATGAGCTTAAACCGATAGCCTCAGTTCACGCGGGGCGTTTGGTTAGAGTGAGTGGTAGGTTAACCTCGCTCGTCATAGCTCGCGACTCAGTCACATACGGCATAACAACAAGGGATGGTAGCATCGTGTTCGTGCGTGGCAAGTTGCCAGCAAAATATGCGCACACTGGTGTTTTGGTGAGCGCTATAGCACGAGTGCCAGAGGATATGAGGATGATTTTGACGCTTGAACTCGTTGAGTTCGAGCTACCGGGGCAGGGACCGAGCGTATCGCACACAGCCCAAGTTACTGCACCACAACAAGCATCTGTTGAGCGAAGATCGGTCATGCAACCCGTTACACAATCGATGCCTACTGTTGGTTCGCATTGGATGTTGTGGAACAACATGCAAGGCAATGTGCCACTTCGATCTGGGCAGGCAAATGCTGTCCCAATTTACTCAGCATGGTGGACATCTCCACAGCAGGTGGGCACTCCATATGCTCCATCAGCACAGCCAAATACAGTTTCACCAACGCCATCGCAGTTAACGCCACAACAGTTGCAACCACTCTATGTAGTGCCAACGACGAGCTCAAGGGGCACTTTACCATCTCGTGGCGTAGGCGACATTGGCTGGCGCAGTGAGTATGAGAGTGCTCAACCTGACATGCAAGCCCCATCACAATCGGGCTCATGGAAGTTTGGAGTTTCACCTCCAAGCCCACAAACCAATGTATCCTACAGCAACATACAACGAGAGGTTGAGCGCCTCTTAAACGCATACAAGAATGCAGCCACTTATTTCAACCCGTCGCTAACAGATGAGCAGGCGACAAGGATAGCGAGGGCTTTGCTTTACTACAGCTTGCTTTATGGTGTTGACCCGAGGTTTGTTGTGGCAGTCATCGCTGCCGAATCATCTTTCCGCCCCAACGCTGTCGGTAGCAAAGGCGAGATAGGGTTGGGACAACTAATGCCTTCAACAGCTGCCTCACTCGGGATTTCCAACCCGTTTGACATAGAGCAAAACATTGAGGGGTGCGTCAGGTTGCTTTCACGCTACCTCACTGCATACTCACATCTGCCACCAGAACAGCAAATAGCGCTCGCGCTCGCCTGCTACAACGCTGGACCGAACGCTGTCGCAAAATACGGTGGCGTGCCACCCTATCCGATAACACAACGCTACATCAAAAGGGTCACGGAATACTACAAGCAACTTTGCGGATTGCGCTGATGAAAGGGTGTGATGTGTTTGCCCCAACAACATGCGATTAAAGGTAACCTCAGTGCGACCGCAAGCGTTAAGGTGTTGCTCGTTTTCGTCCTGCTCATAGCGGCGCTATGTTTCGGCATGTATGTCGGCATGATGAGCGCACAACGACACCATGAGGTGACCACTAAGCCCAGCATCGGCGTGGCGAAAAGGAAAGCATCGCCAACATTTGTAGTCGAGAAGCATCACAAGGAGGCGTTTGATCGAGAGCACGAAACTACAAAGGAAGTTCCAAAGGCTAAAGCGACTCCGAGGCGAGAAACAGTCATTGAATCGGGCACTGAATTGAAGAGGGAAAACTTGGGATCGCTTTTGCTATCACACAAGAGGCAGTTGGACACCTTAAAGCCTCATCTGCCGATCTTCCTTCGAAGGGCGCTTGATGGTGAGCGCATTGAGAGACCTTTGTGGGAACTTGAGTTATCTCACCTGCGTGTCAAAGTGCCATCCGTTGCACTCACTTTGGATGCCCATTTTGAAGACAAGTATGTGCCAAAGATACTATCGGTGCTCAAGCGCTACAATGTGCGTGTGACATTTTTCCTGACAGGGCATTGGGTTGATAGCTTCCCAGACTCGCTTCGTGCGATAGCTTCCGATGGACACGAGTTGGGCAACCACACATACTCACATCCGAAACTTTCAAGCCTTCCCGATGACTCGATAATTGAGGAAGTGAAGCGCACCGAGCAAGCCATGCTCAGAGTGCTCAACGATGCCACGCCTATAACTCCGTATGTTCGCCCACCGTATGGCGATAGGGATGAGAGAGTTGTGCATCTTTTGCTCTCTGCAGGTTACATACCGACATACTGGGCTGTTGATTCGCTTGATTGGAAGAAAGGCATAAGCGGTGATGAAGTGGTGAGCAGGGTGCTAAACAAAGCATCGAGTGGCGACATAATACTGATGCATGCTTCAAGCGGTATCACTGCCGAGGTTCTCCCGAGGGTTATAGAGGGGCTTTTCCAAAAGGGTTTTGAAGTTTGCTCGTTGAGTGAGCTCATCATGCGCAGTGTTGAGTAAGCTGATGCGAGTGTGCTAAAATAAAGCAATGGCAGGGCTGGCGGGGCGTAGCGCAGTTTGGTTAGCGCGCCTGCCTTGGGAGCAGGAGGTCACCGGTTCAAGTCCGGTCGCCCCGACATTGAGAAGTTTTGAGCGGGAGTAGCTCAGAGGTAGAGCGACAGCCTTCCAAGCTGTAGGTCGCGGGTTCGAGTCCCGTCTCCCGCTCCAAACTTGGAAGTTAAATATGCATGGTTGGATGGTGTGCCCCGGTAGCTCAGGTGGATAGAGCGGGCGCCTTCTAAGCGTCTGGTCGCGGGTTCGAGTCCTGCCCGGGGCGCACCTTTGGAAGGCAATTATCTATGGCGGGCGTAGCTCAGCGGTTAGAGCACTGGGCTGTGGCCCCAGGGGTCGCGGGTTCGAGTCCCGCCGCTCGCCCATAAATTTTTAGGCGGGTATGGTGCTGGTGTGCCCCACGGACCGCAAATCCGTTGGCTCTGCCGAATGATGGCAGAGGCTGGGTTCGATTCCCAGGCCCGCCTCAATTTGAAAAAGTAGGTTCAAAGTTAGGTTCTCTGTGTTAAGGTTGCGCGCCTGTAGCTCAGGCTGGAAAGAGCGCGGGACTTCGGATCCCGGGGTCGGGGGTTCAAATCCCTCCAGGCGCGCTGTTAAATCTTCACTTGTGGGCCGGTAGCTCAGCCAGGTAGAGCAGGGGACTCTTAATCCCAAGGTCGCAGGTTCAAATCCTGCCCGGCCCATTTTTTATGCGCTGGAGGATGTGCTTAGCCATGCGGAGAAGGAAAACATCAGACAGATCAAAATCAAGGATCGGTAGGAAGCAGAATGAAGTTAAAGCGAAGCCGATAGCACCCTCAGCAGGTGATAAGCTAATCATCGTTGAGTCCCCAACTAAGGCTCGCACCATCCAAAGCATCGTTGGAAAGGACTTCAAAGTGATAAGCACAATGGGGCATGTGCGTGACCTCCCGGAGAGTTCGTTTGGAGTGGATGTTGATAACGGCTTCACGCCAAAGTATGTCATCATACCAACAAGGAGAAAGATAGTGCAGGAACTGCGCAAGGCTGCAAAGCAAGCAAGGGAAATTTATATCGCATCAGACCCAGATAGGGAAGGCGAAGCTATAGCGTGGCATGTATCGCAACTTGTAAGCCATCCCAATGTCAAGCGGATTGAGTTCCACGAGATAACGAGGAAGGCAGTCCTACAAGCATTACAATCGCCAAGGGAGATTGACATGCATTTAGTGGAAGCACAGCAAGCTCGCAGAGTGCTTGACCGTATCTTCGGATACAACCTTAGCCCGTTGCTTTGGAGTAAGGTTGCAAGAGGGTTGAGCGCTGGCAGGGTTCAATCGGTAGCGTTGAGGCTCGTCTGTGAGAGGGAACAAGAGATACAAAACTTCGTCCCACAGGAGTATTGGACGATAACCGTCTTGTTCACACCCGAGGGCAGGGATGAACCTTTCAAAGCACAACTCATAAAGCATGCTGGCGAGGACATCAACATCCGAAGCGAGCAAGAGGCGATGCGCATCTCCGAAGAACTCAAGAAATTGCAATACGAGGTGTGTGACTTCAAGCGTGAGGAGAAGCTGAGGACGCCACCACCGCCTTTCATCACCTCAACACTACAGCAGGAAGCTTCAAGGAAGCTCGGCTTCAACCCTGAGCAGACCATGCGCATAGCTCAACAACTCTACGAAGGGCTTGAGATAGGCGATGAAGGCGCAGTCGGGTTGATCACATACATGAGGACTGATTCGACAAGGGTAGCACCTGAGGCTCTCTTGGAGGCTCGTGAGGCGATAGCGAGGTTTTTCGGTGAGCAATATCTCCCAGAGAGCCCGAGGCAGTATCGTCCGAAGCGCTCCGCACAAGATGCCCACGAAGCTATCCGCCCAACATCTGTCATGCGCCACCCTAACGATGTTAAGCCCTACTTGACAAGCGCTCAGCTTGACCTTTATCGCCTCATATGGCAAAGGTTCATCGCATCACAGATGGCGGAAGCGGTTTATGATACGATGCGCATAGACATCGTTGGTGGCGATTACTTGTTGCGTGCAAACGGCTCAAAGCTCAAGTTTGATGGCTACCTCGCTGTTTACCAAGAGGGTAAGGACGAGGATGAAGAGGAAGTTGAGGAAGAAGGGCTTTTGCCCGAAGTGAGCGTTGGTGAAAGGCTTAGGCTCATCGATGTTATTCCAGAACAGCATTGGACGAAACCGCCACCAAGATATACTCAGGCAACACTTGTGCGTGCGCTTGAGAAGCATGGCATAGGACGCCCAAGCACATATGCACCGATCATCTCAACGATAATCAAGCGAGGCTATGTTGAAGTGAGGGGGAAAAAGCTTTATGCGACACCCCTCGGCATGCTCGTCAACGAGCAACTCACCTCTCATTTCCCCGAGCTCGTCAATGTCAAATTCACAGCCCAGATGGAAGAGCACCTTGATGCGATTGAGGAAGGACACGCTGATCGTGTCAGCGTCGTGCGCTACTTTTATGAACCGTTCATGAGGGCGCTCGAGAGAGCTCAGAGAGATATGGGGCAGTTCAAAGGGGTCGAGACGGGCGATGTATGTCCAAGATGTGGAAGTAAAATGGTCATACGATACAGCCGTCATGGTCCTTTCCTATCGTGTAGCGGTTATCCACGATGCAAGTTCACAATGCCAATGAATGGAGATGAAGCTTACCCGTGTCCCGCTGAGGGCTGTGATGGTTACTTGCGCCCGAGGAGAGCACGGAAGGGGAAGTTCAAAGGGAGACTCTTCTACGGTTGTAGCAACTACCCAAACTGCACCGTCATGCTCCCCGGAAAACCTACTGGCGAAAGATGCCCAAAATGCGGTGCGCCAATCATCATGATTGAACGCAAATCAAAGGTCATAGTGAAATGCAGTTCAAGCGAATGCTCGTTCTCCTTAGATGATGCTCAAGAGGAGTGAGTTTGTGAGAAGGTGAGTTGATGAGTCCGCTTGTGCAATGCTTACACTTTCACCAAGCGTTGCAGTGAGGCACTCACTTTGCGAGTTACGCTAAAATTCATGATGGCAAGCGAAGGCTTCGGAGGTGAAAGGAAATGTTCGGGCTTGGAACGCCTGAGCTTCTGCTCATACTGTTCGTTGCGCTTTTGCTTTTTGGACCTACGAAGTTACCCGACTTGGCGAGATCACTCGGCAAAAGCGTTCGTGAGTTCAGGCGTGCGATGCATGAGGTCCAACAAAGCTTGGAGAGCGACGAACACTCCATCGAAGACAGGTAAACGATAGCAAGCCTCAGCTTGCGTGGCTTTCAATCAATGATGAAGATGACATTACAGCGCTCCAAGAAATGTCCCACCGCGTTCTCACGCAGTATAGTTTCGCCATCCGATTGAGAGACGATGACATCCTGCCTCGCAGTGCCTCTCACGCCTATCGCCTTGATTATGAGCGGTTGAGGTCCAGCGCGCTTATCTTTGAGTGCGCCCTCAAGGGTGGTGTGGTAGTAAACGACGCCTTTCTCGATTGCGAAGTTGGCTGGCACAAATTGTGGTCCGTAGATAGCTCTGCCTCGCTCGTCGTAGATCCTCGGGCTCATACTCCTCTCAACCTTTAAGCCACGCGCATCAATTATCAGCCCAGTGTAGCCCTTTGTTTGCGGTTCGGTGGATATCGGTTCAAGGTGTGTTGGCGTGCGCACAGCTATGTTAGGGTTGCTCTTGCGTGTCTTGGAAAGCGAGCCGATGATGTCGGAAAGCATCGGGGAGCCTTTAGCTATGTTAGTTGCTCTTGTGCTTTGTGAGGGCGCATATGCGGGTGAGCCAGAACCACCTAATTGAGGCTGTGCCTTTAGGATGCCACCTGTAACATCGGGGCTCTCGCCTGAAGGTGTAAGTGCTTCACCACCTCTTGCACCTCTTGAACGCTCTAAACCAGCTATGCTGTAGCCACCTTGTGCCTCCATTTGGCTTGCTAAGCCAACACCAAAATTCGCTGATGGCTCTGGTAAGCTCACCACCCTCGGCGAAACCTTCGTCTGAGACATGCTTGTCTGCCTTCCTTTTTCCAGCGTAGTGGTTATGCCTTCGTTAAGTTGACCACTTGAAATGCCTTCACCACCCCTTGTTGGTTCTAACGCCACACCGATTGAAGGTGGCATGTCAGCTCCTTTGGAACTACCCTCAGAAGCTCTTGTTGGGCTTATCAAGGCTTGTGTGCCAACAGTAGCAGGTGGCTCACCGACCATCCTTCCCCTTGGGAGCGTTCCAAGCATCGCGCTGGTAAAGTTAGGGCGCTCGCTTCTTGCGGAAGCTACACGATGCGTTTGTCTCTCTTGCCCACTTGCTCGCTTTGCAACCACAGTGCCCGTAGCAGTTTTGCTCAACGGTGTCGGTTGGGTTGAAGTTGAAGTTGAAGTATGGACAGTTTTGCTATGGGCGCTTGCTTTGTCGTGTTCATACCTTAAAGCCGTGACGCTTACCTTTCGCTGGCTTGCTGATGGTGTAAGCCTTCCACTCTCTGTGTATGAGCTTGTGGGTTGTTGTCCTGTGCCTGTAGCTTCTGCGATGGTCAGCTCGCCGATGTCCATCAATTCAATCGCTGCAAATGTCACCGTCCTTTGTGGCACACCCCTAATCGGCATCATCAGTATGAATGCGTGTAGGACGCATGATATGAGCCAAAAAGTGCTCAGCGAATTCCACTCATCATATGGTGTGTTCATCTCGCTCCACCTCATTGGGAATTATACCGCTGTCCAGCTGGGCTTGTGTTTTCCGTTCGTAAGCCTCCCTTATGCTTTCCCACCATGCCACTGGCGCTTCAAACGAAACCCTGCTTAAGCAAGCAATCGCGAGGCAGAGCAAGATTGTCACGATGATGCTTCCCTCAAGTCCGAATGCGCCACCGCTGAGGAGCGATTCATATGCCCATTTAACGCTTAGCAAGCTCTCGTCAAATTTCAATCCGCTCACTGGCGAGCCGAAGATGAAACCCGTTGAGAAGTTCCAACCCCAGTGCAACCCGATTGCAGTCCACAGCATTTTTGTGCGAATGGATGCGAGCGCCATCAGGCTTCCGAAAAGGGTTATGTTAAGCATCGCCACAATAGCAACGCTAACTGGGAGCGTTGGGAGCGTGAAAAAGTTTGCGATGTGAAGCGCAGAGAAGAGGACAGATGTTGCTATGATGCAACCCGTTTCCCTGTAGCGGGTGAGCAAGTTTTGAAGTATGTAGCCACGCATGGTTAGCTCTTCCATGCCACTCTGGAAGCACAGGCACACAGAGTAAAACAGGAGCGACTTAAATGACACGGCACTGATGTTCAAGCCATGTGCCCCACCAACTACGAGGCATGTGAAGGATGCCACAGCTGTCATGGCGAACCCACCGAGGAAGCCGACGAAGAGGTGTTTTTGCCACCCGCGATGCGCCTCAAGCCCGAGGCTTTTAAAGCTCGCTCTGTCAAGCAACTTCCTGCAGATGAGGATGGCTATTAGCACTGGCACATATGAGAAGCAAGTGAAGGCGAGCATTTGCTTTGGTTCGAAGCGCTGTGGCACAATGCCATGCCCGACGATCACCATCATGATAACGGCGATGAACGAGAACAGCACAACCAAAACAAAGCTGATGATGGAAAAGAGCGCTATCCTGATGATCGGGTTGAAGAGCGGCAATCTCTCATCCGCTGTCACTCAGCTATCACCCTTAGAAGGAGAATATCTCATGTCCTCTTTTGGCGCATATGAAATCGATTACGCTCCACAAGCCAGCGCTGAAGAACTCAGCCATGATGAGCCCGAGGAAGCCAGGTAGCAGTTGCCTGTAAAGCTTCGCACCAAAGAAGCGCATTACAACGCTCTTTATAATCCACCCGACCATTATCGGAAACCAAAAATTGATCATGGGCCAAGAGGCGCCCATTAGGTAGCCGATTGGGTGAAATGGAAACCACATGAACGAGCGATGCATGAAAAGGATGAGCGACATTGTCGTTGCTCCAACAGCCATCGTCAAAAGCGCGCTCATGGATGGCGCTTCACCAACGCTTAAAAGGTGGGCAGTCCATGCACAGTATAGGTTGCGGGTGTAGTAGGTTGTGAACCATGGATGAAGCGTCATCCCGCCGTAGCGATACATGAGCCAGAGATATGAGATGAGCGAACTCACAACCGAGACACAAACGCTTGCTACAAGCGCAGGTGTGAGGCTACGCAAGCTTAAGTTGCACATGTTGCCCAACTTGAAAGATTGCATGATGCACGGCATGAGCGGGCTCCTGTTATCGAGCATGAACAGGTGATCAAGCAGTGTCAGGATCGTTATTTGCTTTGGGCTGAAGCTTTTCGAGCCGAACGCTGCAAGCATTATGTTCCAAGGTCTGAATGGATGCTGGACATAAAGCATGCCACCCTCACAAACAAGCCTTACAGCAACCAAGTGCACGATAAAGTAGAGTGAGAAAAGCGCGAATGTGGCGATGAACCCACCACCAGCGAGCCAGCCCCATAGCGATATCGCAAGCATCCCGACAAGCAAGCCACCGAAGGCGATGCTCAAAGGCATCGGCTCATGCCTGTAAGCCAGCTCAACACTGCACGGTGAGCGATTTAAGGTAGCGCTTTGGCTTTGCTTGCTCCTTCTGCCGAAAGCTACTCTAAGCGACTCTTTGAGATGCTCTCTTGCGTTCCAAAGCATGTAGATGCCGAAAAGCAATATGCCGCCGATCATCTGATGTGCGACGAAACTCTTAACAGGGTATGCCTGAACATTGCGCATTTGGATGCCGAGCGAGGCTGCGACAAGTTGTTGTGTGAGGAAGAAGAAGTAGAAGAAGAAGAGGCTGAATGTTAGTTCGGTCGGGAGCAAATAGCTGAGCCCTATTATGCTGAACGGTATGCGCACCCAAAACGGTTGGAGCGCATTCCAAGGTGGATTTGAGAAGTATATGTCCAGCGATATGCGGTGGACATTGATGTATGGCACCTGTGGGAAGTAGAAGTGCAAGCCATTGAATGCGTGGATTAGAAATGGCGGGATGAAGAACGCCCACATCACACGGTTGTAAAAGAAGCTTGGCAGGATGCTCTTTCGGTTTGCGTATGCGGTCATTTGCGCTGGGAGGTGAACGAGCGGGAAAACTAACTTCTCATTTTCGACCCATTGCTTGCGCATCAGCGTTGCAAGGCAAAAGAAGACAAGGTAAACGGGAGCTATGAGAGCCATCCAACACAGCAACGGTCTAACCCACTGAGATAGGGGGATAGGCGCGTTTTGCGGTAAGCCCTCGTAGAGGAACTTGATTGCCTCCTTGCTTTCTGGGGCGAGCCAGCGGGGCAAGTTCGGCAGGATGAGTTCATCAAACCTGTTCTCTGGCGATGCGAAATAGAACGGACCAGCGATGTATGGGATGAGCAACCCAGTCAAGCCGAAAGATGGTATGCCCGCAGAAACGAGCGCCATTGCGAATATGGCTATGAGCTCACTCTGAGATAGCCCTTTACCGAAGACCCTGAGAAGCGGGTTCAAGAACACGGTGAGCGCAAAGAGAAGCGAGAAGCTCGCTATCGGAAATGAAGTGAGCCCCACCCATGTCCCCTTCATGACCAAATCACAATACGGTATGCCGATGCCAAGCAGTAGCACGCATATCAGCCCGATGAGCCAAGTGCGGGCTGTCATGTTTGCCATTCTCTCTTCAGCGGTAGTTTCCTCAACCACAGTGCTCATCGGTTGCCACCCCGAGTTCCTTTTTCAGCTCTGAGCACGAAGGGGATTTTGCACCATCATTACCAATGAGCTATACTGCCTCAAGAGGTGGTGAAGCGTAAAAACAAACATTGAGTGAGGTGATGGGGATGCGCAAAGCATATGGATGGATGATCATGGTGGCTTTGTCTTGTGGTTCATTCCTTGCGGTGTTGAGCATACTCTCAGGCATACCAACATCGGTGCGTGCCCAAGAGCAACTTAACCAATTGACCGAAGAGGAAAAGAGACAAGGTTGGATGCTCCTTTTCAACGGGCGTGACTTGAGCGGTTGGGTCGTGATGGGTAACAAGGAGGGGTTCTATGTCAAGGACGGTGTGATAAGGAGTGAAGGTGGCAAAGGTGGCAACTGGCTTCGCTCCGAGAAGGAGTATGGCGACTTCATTTTAAAGGTTGAATGGCGAGTATCACCTCGTGGTAACAGTGGCGTCTTCTTGCGCTGTCCTGAGAAGGGTAACCCATGGGAGACAGGGATAGAAGTCCAGATAACAAATGAGCCAAGGGACGACCTTCATTGCACTGGCTCACTCTACGGGCTTGTCCCTGTGAACCCTCGCCCCGATGAGTCTGCTGATAAGTGGCACCAGTTTGAAATACACTGCGCTGGAAAAAGGATCGTTGTGTTGGCTGACGGTGTTAAGTGCGTTGATGCGCATATGGATAAAGTGCCAGCTTTGAAGAACAAGCCGATGAACGGTTACATAGGATTGCAAGATTCGCATGCGCCAGCACCAAGCTACATTGAATTTCGAAACATCAAGCTGAAGGACTTGAACGCCCTCCTTGGCGATTTGCTACGCATCGAATTGCCAGACAATGTTCCACCGCCCGGCTTCAAGGCGCTCTTCAACGGTAAGGACTTGACAGGTTGGAAGGTTGACGATGAGGGGAGAAAGCACTGGGTGGTCAAAGATGGAGTGATTGACTACGATGGGAAGTGGCGTGACCTTTGGACCGAGGAATCTTTCGGTGACTTCATACTCATCGTTGATTGGCGTTGGAGTGGGAAGCCAACCGAGATGGAACGCCCAGTGATACTACCAACTGGCGAATACGCTACAACGCCAGATGGGAAACCATTGACGAAGAGGGTGCTCGACGCAGGCGACAGCGGGATATACCTTCGCGGTTCAAGCAAGTCACAGATAAACATTTGGTGCTGGCCATGTGGCTCTGGCGAGATATATGGCTACCGAACCGATCCAAAACAGCCACCATCTGTGCGCGCTTCTGCAACTCCGAGATTAAACGCCGACAACCCAATCGGTGAGTGGAACAGGTTCATAATCATCATGCGTGGTGAGCATGTGACGGTCTTCCTTAACAACATTGAGGTCATATCGGAAGCTTGGCTTCCGGGTGTCCCAAAGAGTGGTCCGATAGCACTCCAGCATCACGGCTCGCCAATACAGTTCAAGAACATCTTCATCAAGGAGCTACCTTAAGTGAAGGTGTGGGGCAATGTGCTTGGCAGTCCCGATGAGGGTTGTCGCAGTCAACGGCAACGAGGTTGAGGTTGAACAAGGTGGGACAAAACTTCGAGTCAGGGTTGACCTTGTGGAGGATGTGAGGGTGGGCGATTATGTGCTTGTGCATGCGGGCTTCGCCATCCAAAAGTTGGATGAAGAGGAAGCTTTTGAGACATTGCGTTTGCTTGAAATGCTCGGCATGAGCCCTCTTGATGATGGAACGAGCATGAGCAATGTGGAGTGAACTTGTGTGCGCTGGGTGAGCGAGTTCCGAAACAGCACCTTGGCGAAGAGAATACTTGAACGGATAAACGAACTCTCCGATAGCGATTGCTCTCTAATGGAAGTGTGTGGGACACATACGATGTCGATTGGCAGGTTCGGCATCAGACAACTCTTGCCCAAGTCGATAAGGCTCATCTCAGGTCCTGGTTGCCCAGTTTGCGTCACAGCTCAATCCGACATAGACAGCTTCATCGCCATCGGATCCTTTAGCGATGTTATCCTTGCGACATTCGGTGACATGGTCAAGGTGCCCGGCTCTAACATGAGCCTCAGGGAAGCGGGTGCACATGGTATTGATGTGCGTGTTGTTTATTCACCGTTTGATGCGTTGAAGCTTGCACGCGAGATGCCGATGAAGAGGGTTGTGTTCATGGCGATAGGGTTTGAGACGACGGCACCGGGCATAGCGTTAGCCGTAAGGCAAGCTGAAGAGGAGCGCCTGCGCAACTTCTTCATCTATCCAGCGCTCAAGCTCATCCCCCCAGCTATGGAAGCGTTGCTCTCGTTTGACGATGTGAGGATCGATGGTTTCATCTGCCCAGGACATGTGAGCACTGTGATCGGCACGAAGCCTTACGAACCCATCGCAAGGAAATACGGCAAGCCATGTGTCATAGCTGGCTTTGAGCCTTTGGACATACTTCAAGCAGTGCTCATGTTGCTTATGCAGTTACGCTCAAGGCGAGCCGAGGTTGAGAATCAATACCGCAGGGTTGTGCGCCCCGATGGCAACGAGATAGCTAAGAGGCTCATTGAAGAAGTTTTTGAGCCATGTGGTGTTGAGTGGAGAGGGCTTGGCTTCATAGAGGGCAGTGGCTTGAAGCTCCGAAAGAGGTATGAGCACATGGATGCAAGAGCACATTTCGAGGTCACCACACCACCACCGAAGGTGCACCCGATGTGCAAGTGTGGTCAAATACTTCGCGGCGCAGCGATACCAACCGATTGCCCCCTCTTCGCGAGAGCGTGCACGCCTGAGCACCCGATAGGTCCGTGCATGGTCTCAAGTGAGGGAGCTTGCGCTGCATATTACCGCTACCGAGAGGTGAGCGCAAATTGAGCATCGGCGCAATTGATGAAACGAACGCTGGGGTGCATGGTCTCGTCACGCTTGCACACGGTGGTGGCGGGAAGAGGATGCATGAGTTGATCAAGGATGTGTTCTTACCGGCGTTCGCAAACGCGATGCTTCAACCGCTCTCCGACAGTGCCATCGGTAATCTCAACGGTTGCAAGGTTGCACTCACAACAGATGCTTTTGTTGTCTCTCCAATTGACTTCCCAGGTGGTGACATCGGTAAGCTCGCGGTCTGCGGGACTGTGAATGATCTATCCGTTGCAGGCGCACAACCGCTTTGGCTATGTGCATCATTCATCATTGAGGAAGGGCTTAGAATTGAAGTCCTTGAACGCATCGTCAAATCGATGAGGGAGGCAGCATCTGAAGCGGGCGTGAGCATAGTCGCTGGGGATACGAAGGTTGTGCCGAACGGAGCTTGCGACAAGCTTTTCATCATCACATCTGGGCTTGGAATAGTCAAAGCCAATCTCTCAGCTCAGCTCATAAAGCCGGGCGATGTTGTGCTCGTGAACGGATACATCGGTGATCATGGCATTGCGGTCATGTCAAAGCGTGAAGGGCTTGGGTTCGAAGCGGATGTTAAGAGCGATTGTGCACCCCTCTGGTCGCTCGCCGAGGCGCTCATCGAGAACTGTAAAGGGTTGCGTTGCATGAAAGATCCGACACGGGGCGGCGTGGCAACGGCTCTCCATGAGCTTGCAGAGGCTGCGGGTGTGTGCATTGAAATTGATGAGAGCGCAATACCGATACGACCCGCTGTCCTTGTAGCGTGTGAACTTTTGGGGATTGATGTGCTCTATGTGGCGAACGAGGGGAAGCTTTTAGCGGTTGTCTCGGAAGAGGATGCGGAACTCGCTTTGAATGTGATGCGTTCACATCCGCTTGGTAAGGATGCGAACATAATCGGGCGTGTGTTGCCTGAGCCGAAAGGACGCTTGGTCATCCGCACGGCGATTGGCACGAGAAGGCTTGTTGAACCTTTCTCTGGAGAGCAACTCCCAAGAATTTGTTGAGCGAAAAAATTAGACGCTGTTCTCTAAGCAGCGAGGGGGCTCGGAGCAAGGTGCTCTCTGTTGGCATAGTTGGCTTGCCAAATGTTGGCAAGTCAACACTTTTCAACGCCCTAACTAAAGCGCATGCGGAGGTCTCAAACTACCCATTCTGCACCATCTCGCCGAATGAGGCGATAGTCGCAGTCCCAGATAAACGCCTTTACGAACTTGCGATGATGTTCCGTCAGGAGCGAGTAGTCCCTGCCACTTTCAAGTTCGTTGACATCGCTGGACTCGTCAGGAACGCACACAAAGGTGAAGGCTTGGGAAACGAGTTCTTATCCCACATAAGAGGTGTTGATGCGATACTGCATTTGGTGCGCTGTTTCCAGAGGGCAGATGTGGCGCATGTCGACGGTGGTGTTGACCCAGTTAGGGATGTTGAAGTTGTTGAGCTTGAGCTCATCTTGGCGGACTTGCAACTGCTACAGAGGCGTCACGGACACTTGTCGAAGAGGGCGACTGCTGGCGATAGGGAGGCGAAGGCTGAGGTTGCAGTGCTCGAGAAGCTCATTGAGTGGCTCTCAAAAGGGGCACCAATAAGAGCGATGACCGTTAGCGATGCTGAGGCTGAGTTGATCAAGAAGTATCAACTGCTAACAGCGAAGCCCTGCATCTATGTCGGCAATGTGGATGAGACAGAGGAAAGCGAGAGAGCGTTCTCGGAGTTGAAAAGGTGGTGTGATGAGCGTGGCTTAAGGGCGCTGAAGCTGAATGCGAAGTTGCATATGGAGTTGAGTGAGCTGTCAGAGGAAGAGGCTGAAGAGATGGCTGAGGCGTTCGGAATTGAAGTATCCGCACTCGATGAGGTTGTGAGGGAATGCTTTAAACTGCTTGACGCAATCGTGTTCTTCACTGCTGTCGGGAGGGAAGTGACAGCGTGGGTTGTCGAGAGAGGCACAATCGCAGTTAAGGCTGCAGGCAAGATACATAGCGACATTGAGCGTGGTTTCATACGAGCCGAAGTCATACCGTTTGAGGTGCTCAAAGAAGTTGGCTCGTGGGAGGAGGCGAAGCAGAGAGGGTTGGTGCAAATCAAGGGCAAGGATTACATCATTCAAGATGGCGATGTGGTTTATTTCCGCTTCCACGCACCACCGTAGCACTGCAACCGAGGGGTGATATGTTATGAGGCTGGCAGTGGCGTTGATGGCAGTGTTAGGTGGTGAGATCTTGCTCCAGTTGCCAGCGTGCGCTCAAGCACAAGTGAAGTTCAGCGAGAACGGCGTGCTGACATTGAGCATGGATAGCTTGCTCCTTCAAAATTTCGGCGTCGTCCTCGTCAAGCCCGGCTGGCAAGGCAGTTACGCCGACCAACTTAACCCAGAAACTGTCAAGGTTACTTTCAAAGCCAATGGCGAACAAGTTTGGAGCGGA
>JBGOEK010000023.1:0-35028 GCA_041537945.1 Candidatus Thermosaccharophagus yellowstonensis | reverse complement strand
GAGGGCGAGGCATCCTTACGGTGATCCGTTTGCCCCGGGCAATTGGCTCAATCCGTATGTGGTCAGGCGAGGCATCGGTAGTGAGTATGAGGTGAGGGCAAGGTATCCTTACGGTGATCCGTTTGCCCCGGGCAATTGGCTCAATCCGTATGTGGTCAGGCGAGGCATCGGTAGTGAGTATGAGGTGAGGGCGAGGTATCCTTACGGCGACCCGTTCACTCCGGGCAACTGGCTCAATCCGTATGTGGTCAGGCGAGGCATTGGTAGCGAGTATGAGGTGAGGGCGAAGTATCCTTTCTTGGTGCGATGATGTGTCCTCGAAGCGCTGTTTGAAAGCGCTTATAATAGCCTCGGCGACGATAACGAAGCAATCATCCTCAAGCGAGGGTGAACCCCAAAGTGGCGATGGACATAAAAACGATTTTAGCGACGGATTGTGGTAGCACGACGACGAAGGCGATATTGATAGAGCACACAGGGGAGCGCTACAAGCTCATTGCGCGTGGTGAAGCTCCAACGACAGTTGAAGCGCCATTTGATGATGTCACAATCGGGGTGCTCAATGCAGTGAGGGAACTTGAGGAGTTGACTGGAAGGAAGTTTGTAGTTGACGGGAGGGTGTATGTTAGAACTCATTCGGGTGGCTCACTTGATGAAGATGTTGGATGCGATATCTATGTCAGCACATCGAGTGCGGGTGGCGGTTTGCAGATGATGGTTGCTGGCGTTGTAAAGACGATGACAGCCGAAAGTGCACAGCGTGCTGCGCTTGGTGCTGGCGCAATTGTCATGGATGTTATTGCGATTGATGATGGCAGGGCAGAGCATGAGCGCATTCAAAGGATGCGTTCATTGCGCCCCGACATGATCCTTTTATCTGGCGGGACTGACGGCGGAACGATAACACATGTTCTTGAGCTTGCAGAGCTTATACTTGCAGCGAACCCTCGTCAAAGGCTTGGTGGGAACTTGAAGCTCCCCATCATTTACGCGGGCAATAAGGACGCAAGGGAGAAAGTGCGTGAACTCCTTGGCGAGCGTTTCGACCTGCGCATCGTCGACAACATACGCCCAACGCTTGAGCTTGAGAACCTTCAACCAGCGAGGGAAGCAATCCATGACATCTTCCTTGAGCATGTCATGCAACAGGCTCCGGGTTACTCAAAGCTCGCAAGCTGGGTATCGGCGGAGATAATGCCGACACCGATGGCGGTCGGGAAGCTTGTTGAGCTGGTCGCAAACGAGAGGAAAATAAATGTGCTTGCAGTTGACATAGGTGGGGCGACAACCGATGTCTTCTCTGTCTTTGAAGGCAGGTTCACGAGGACTGTCTCTGCCAACCTCGGTTTGAGCTACAGCATATGCAATGTGATGGTGAGCGCTGGCATAGAGAAGATACTTCGTTGGCTCCCGACGAGGATGAGCGAGATAGAAGTGCGCAACATGCTTCGCAACAAGATGATACGCCCAACGACGATACCGCAAACTGTTGAGAGCCTGTTGCTTGAGCAAGCTGTTGCGAGGGAAGCGCTCAGGCTTGCCCTTGAACATCACAAACAGCTTGCGGTCAGGCTGAAGGGGGTGCATGTCCAAAGGACGATCGGTGAGGTCCTCGGAACAGCTGAGGAGGAGACATTGGTTGACATGATGTCTTTGAACCTCATCATCGGTAGTGGTGGCGTCCTGTCGCACGCCCCAAAACGCAATCAGGCTATGTTAATGTTGCTTGATGCATTTCAACCTGAGGGCGTTACGGAAATAGCCGTTGATAGCATTTTCATGATGCCGCATCTTGGTGTGCTCTCGCAAGTTCATCCAGAAGCTGCGTTGCAAGTCTTTTGGCACGACTGTCTGATACCGCTTGGGACTGCGATCGCTCCAAAAGGTGAAGGCAAGGATGGCGAGCTTGTTGGGAAGCTTTCCGTATCTGGCAAGGATTTCAATATCGTCGGCATGGAAATAAGGTTCGGCGAAATATACCTCTTGAGGGTCAGCGAGAGTGTGCGAATAAGGTTTGAACCGACAAGGCAGTTTGATGTCGGTGCTGGATACGGGAAGGTGTGGGATGGGATGGTCAAGGGTGGCATTGTTGGTGTGGTCATCGACGCCAGAGGTAGACCGTTGAAGTTAAGCGATGACGAGGACAAAAGGATGCAACAGTTACGCAAATGGCTAACAGCTATGGATTGCATCTGATGGCATGAATTTGAGCTTGCTGATCAATCGTTTGCGCAAGGGTGATAAGGAGTGCTTGAGCGCCTTCAGAAGGTGCTTTCAAGAGCTGGTATCGCTTCGAGGCGCAAGGCGGAGGAGTTGATAAAGCAGGGGAGGGTGAAGGTTGACGGTGTTGTTGTGACACAGCTTGGCTTTAAGGTTGACCCAGAGCGCTCTGTCATTGAAGTTGATGGGATGCGCGTGAAAGTCGATGCAAAACCAATCTACATCGCTCTTTACAAGCCGAGGGGTTATGTCACGACGAGGTCGGATCCACATGTGCCATTTGAGAAGACTGTTTTCAGTTTGCTACCACCCGAATACAGGAAATTGCATTATGTTGGGAGGCTCGACAAAGACAGTGAGGGTCTGCTCTTGCTCACAAACGATGGCTCTCTAACTCATCTTGTGACCCATCCGCGTCATGAGCTTGAGAAGCGATACATCGTTACAGTTGAGGGCTCAGTTGAACAAAGGCACATCAAGCAGTTGGAGGAAGGAATATTGCTCGACGATGGCAGGAAGCACAAGGCTAAAGTGCGCCTCCTCTCATCTGGTAAGCACACTACAACGATGCTCGTTTGCATCCGAGAGGGGAAGAAACGCCAGATACGCGTCATGATGGAGAAGGTTGGGTTGCGCGTGAGAAGGCTGATAAGGGTGTCCATAGGACCGATAAAGCTCGGCAAACTGCGTCAAGGTGAATTCAGACATTTGAGCGAGGATGAGGTTGAAGCTCTGTATAAGGCTGCGAAGAAGGGATTAGCTCAATATGAAAAACCGTAGGGGCACAGTTTGGCTCAATCTTTTTGTGAGGTGCTTGAGCCTATGAAAGATGTCCACTTTGACTTCTCCACTGGTAAACTTGATTTGCGCTTGCTTGATTCACTTTTGCGTTTGCTCCCAACAGGCGACGAGCGTGTCGTTGTTGGTCCGAAGGTTGGGGAGGACTCAGCCGTCATTGACATGGGCGATAGATACCTTGTAGCGAAGACGGACCCGATAACATTTGCAACCGATGAGATTGGCTGGTATGCAGTTAATGTGAATGCAAATGACATAGCCGTCATGGGGGCAGTGCCAAAGTGGTTCATGGCAACAGTGCTCCTTCCAGAGGGGCAAACCGATGAAGGAGTTGTAGAAAGCATCTTCTCACAAATCGCAAACGCATGCAGAAGCATTGGAGTGACTGTCATCGGGGGGCATACCGAAGTAACCTACGGGTTGGACAGACCGATAGTCGTTGGTGCGATGCTCGGGGAGGTTGAGAAGGGAAAGCTCGTTACAAGCTCTGGTGCTAAAGTTGGCGATGCCATCATCTTGACGAAGGGAATCCCAATCGAAGGGACTGCGATCATCGCCCGTGAGAAGGAAGAGGAGTTGGTTAGGAGAGGGTGTGACAGGGAATTCGTTGAGCGTGCTAAACATCTGCTATATGAGCCGGGGATAAGCGTTGTCAGGGATGCGCTAATAGCCACATCTTCAGGGCGTGTGCACGCTATGCATGACCCAACGGAAGGTGGGTTGGCAACGGGTTTGTATGAGCTCTCGTTGGCTTCCAATGTAAGCATTGAGGTTGAGTATGAGTCGATACCGTTCGTTGAGGAGGGCATCCAGCTGTGTAGTGAGTTTGGGTTAGACCCGCTCGGGACTATAGCATCGGGTGCTTTGCTCATCGTTGCACATCCCGATGATTCGGAGAGCATCACAAAAGCCCTTGGTGCGAATGGGATAAGGGCGAGCGTCATAGGTAAAGTCATCGGTTACGGAAGCGATGTGATAGTGAGGCGGTGTGGGCGAAGCTACAAGATGCCTTTGTTCATCAAGGACGAGATAGCTAAGCTGTTTTGAGCATTCAAGGTGAATGGAAGTGGGAAGCCTTGAAGTAGACCCACTTCATCTTTGTGCGCCATCAGTGCTCACCAAGCTGTTGCGTGAGCATCGCATACGCCCTTTGAAGAGCCTTGGGCAACACTTCATCGTTGATCGCAACATTGTCAGGCGCATCGTAGATGCGGTGATGTTGGATTCGGATGACGCTGTGCTCGAGATAGGCACAGGTCTTGGAACGCTTGCTGGGGCGCTCTCGTTGAGGTGCAAGCAGGTCATCACAGTTGAGAAGGATGAAAGGCTCGCCAGAATCGCTAAGGAGCTTCTTTCTCGGTTTGCGAATGTGAGGGTGATAGTGGCAGACTTCCTCGAACTTGACCTTGGCTCGCTCCTTTCACCTCAATACAACTGGAAGGTTGTGGGCAACCTCCCCTATTATGTGACGAAGCCGATAATCATGCACCTCACTTCACACCGCCATCTTATAGACTTGTGTGTGCTTACAGTTCAGCGTGAAGTGGCGCAAAGGATGGTAGCCCGTCATGGTGGGAAGGAATACGGTTTGCTCAGCATAGCTGTGCAACTCTTCTTTGAAGTTGAGTTGCTGTTTAACATACCACCGACTTGTTTCATGCCACCGCCGAAGGTCACATCAACTGTTGTGCGCCTCAAAGCCCTTCGTTCGCCAAGGTATGAGCTTGCCGACGAAACTTTGTTCTTCGAACTCGTTAGAGCATCATTTGCCGAGCGCAGGAAACAGCTCATTAATTCGCTCCACAAATACGCAAGTCGCTTAAGCTTGTCGAGAAGCGATCTTGAGCGAATGCTTTCAAGCATCGGGATAGATCCCAAGATGAGAGCCGAGCAGGTGAGCATCGATAAATTCGTGCGGATGGCAAACCTCCTCAGCATGCGCTTGCGCAAGACAGGGAGTTAGCCATTGCGTGTAGTGTGGCTTCCATCTCGTTTGAATTCATCTGGCTTTATTCTCCTCGCCTTGCAAGCCCGCATCGATCAGGTCGAGATAGTATTCGGCGCTCTTTCGTATGCTTGAGTATGGATAAGTTTGAACGAGCTTCAGCAGTTCTTGTTGTGCCCTCTCTTTGTCACCGGGGTAAGCTTGGTAGTAGTAGTTGAGGGCGAGGTAAAACCAAATCGAGGGTATGCCATCGTAGTATGGGTAATTGCGCATCAGCTTGAGCGATTCCTCGATGTGCTTCTTCCTGTCGTAGTTACCGCCCCATATCCTGTATAGGTCAATGATGTTAGCCTGTGCGTAGACGCACCTATCGCTCTTCGGATATCGCTTTATGAACTCCTCATATTTTTGGGCAGCCTCTTCATATTGCTTCATTGAAGCATAAGTTGAGGCTATTTGGAGCAACACCTCTTCGCATCTATCGTCGTCTGGGAAGAGTTGGAGGAACTTTTCACGCAACGCGATTGCGGTCTTGCTATCCTTCAGCACATATTGGCATATGTAAGCTGCCCGAAGGAGGGATATAGGGGCGTAGTATGAGTCTTTGAACTCAGTTGCGACGGCTTTATACCTTTCGACGGCTTCGACAGCGTTTCTCTGTTCAAGCTTGTATGCCTCCGAATATGCCTTCGCAGCTGCTTGCCTATACTTCCTTCTCTCTGGGTCTTTATCAACATAAATTGCTTCAAGCGAGCGTGGGAAGCGCTTAACCAGCTCAGCGTATTTTTCCTCCGCTTTCTCTTTCTCGCCCATCTGTAGCAAGATGTCACCGATTGCCTTCAGCACCCCTGCCAAGCCATCCCAATCTGGGTATAGTTGCAAAATAGCTTCATACTCCTTGAGCGCACTTTTCAAGTCCTTCAGTGCTTGATGATAAACTTGTGCGAGCTTCATATGCACCGATGGGCAATCGTCCCTCTCTGGGTAGTCTTTCAAGTATCGCCTATACTCGGCGATGGCGCGCTCGTAGTCGGAGAGGGAGTTTGCGTATGCATCTGCGATGTTCAACCTGATGGTCGGACAGCGGTCGTCATCTGGGTAGAGTTGAATGAACCTTTCCCATGTCTCGATAGCCTTCCTTGCATCCTTGAGTCTGTTGGCATAAACATTTGCAAGTTCAAGGAGCGCGTCGCGTGACGCATACGCTTTCGGATACTTCCTTACAGCTCCTTCAAAGAGCGCTATAGCACGAGTGAGTTCGTTTCCCTTGAGCGCTTTCGTTGCTAATTTGTAGAGTGCCGAAGATGCGAGCACTTCAAAATAGCTTCTTGCGCGCTCAGTGCGCATCGCCTTCAACGCCATCTCGTATAGTTCGAGAGCCTTTTCATCGCTATCGAGCAATTCGGCGAGGAGGACATAGTTGTAATGGTTTCGCGGTGTCCTCTTTATTCCCTCCTCAAGGAGTTGCAATATTTTCGGGCGGATCTCCCTCAGCGTGTTCTCGTCACCGAATTTGAACTGCCCAGTGTAGATGCGCTCAATCTCTTGATACATCCTGCACATATCAGATGTGATGGCAGTCGGAGATGTGCATGCGTCAATGCCAGCCTGTAATGTCTTCAGCGCATCATCGTATCTTCCACGAATCATGTAAAAGTGCGCAAGCTCATAGTAAGCTCTCACATTCTCAGGGTTGGCGTTTATCTCGCCGATGAGGTATAACTCGTTCTTCGATTCAAGCCTTGCGTCGATGTTTAGCTGTTCACCCTCCTTCAGGTTCACCTCACTCTGGTAAGGTATGAAATCCTCGTGCTCCAAACGGATTGTGTGTCTGCCAGGTTCAATGTCCGTTAGCACTATAGGGGTCTTCCCCTTCAGCACATTGTCAAGGTAAACACTCACGCCAGTTGGGACTGAGGTGATCGAGATGGAAGAAGGTTTGTATTGGCTCAAGCGGACGCTAACTTTATTTTCCTCCTCACCGACATCAATGGCGTTCACCCAAGGCTTGTAGCCGTGCTTGATCAATTTAAGCAGATGCTTTCCGAGTGCAACGCCGTCAATTGTGAGCGGGGTTAGCCCGACATAGCGTCCATCAAGGAAAACCATTGCGCCAATCGGTTCTGAATCAACTTGTAGCTTCGCGCTTTGTGCCGTGCCAGCTTGAATCACGCTGATGATGAGGAGAGCGAGGAGCGATCTCATCTCCCCTTCACCTCATCCTTCGTTTTGTGGAGCTTTTTAACTATGCTACCGAGTATGCCATTAACAAACCTGCTTGACGCTGATGAGCCAAAAACTTTGGCAAGCTCAATCGCTTCATTTATTGAGACGCTGTGCGGTATGCTTGGCATGTAGACGATCTCGTATGTGGCTATGCGGAGTATGTTTCGGTCAACATTTGCCATCCGTTCGATCGTCCAGTGTGGTGCGCAATCCTGTATGAGTTTGTCGATTTCCTCCCTGTGCTCCCAAGCGCCTGTCGCGAGCTTCGTTGCAAAGTCAACCACTTCCTTCGGGACTTGTTCCTCTTGGAGCAATGCTTCAAGCGCTTCTTCAATTGGGATGCCACCAACATCGGCTTGGAAGAGCGCTTGGAGTGCTATCTGTCTCGCCTTATGCCTCTTGCGCACAACTCCTTCCCTCACAAACCGCAGTTGCTTTTTGGATTTGAAAAGAGCCTACCTACAGTTGCTTGCGTTGTTTCTGTTCCATCAGGAGTTTCTTCCAAAGCTTAGCTTTGTAGCGTGCACCAGCATCAAGTTTGTTTCTCTTTGACCATTCCTCCATTATCGCCTGAGCTGTCTCCAAGTCGCCCATCCTGCGGTATATCTCTGCCAACACATGCCTAACTATACTGCTGTGCCTGAGCTCTGGCTTCTCAAGGAGTTTGTCCATGAGTGCAATCGCCTTCTCATACTGCCCCTGCTCCATGAGCTTCCATGGGATGACATACCTTTCGGTTATCGTTTCGACTGCTCCCTTGTTTGCACCGCAGAAGTGCGGATACTTGAAGTCGTCCTTCCATGTCTTCAAAGCCTTTGGTATGTCTGGTAGTCTTTCGTATGCGTGAGCGATCATGTGGTGAGTTCTTGGGAGCTCTCCCGGCTTCCAATCCTCAAGTGGGCGTGCGAGCTTGAACCACTTTATCGCTTCTTCCAAGTTGCCCGATTTGTCGTAGTGAGTCCATCCGAGTTGAAAGAGAAGTTGCCACGACTTTGGATTCCACCTTATGCCCTCCTCAAGGATTTCGCACCCCTTCCTTACATACTCATCTTGCTGTTCTTCCGTTTTGGCTTCAGCCCTCAGGTTATACGCTACATGCCAGCCCGCTATATCCCATGCTTGGATGAAGTTGGGGTCAAGCCATGTTATCGTGCGCATTATCGGGAGCATGCTATACCATCTTCCAGAGTGCCAATACTCGTCCGACTTCAGCCATAGCATCTTTGCAGCCACACCACGAAAGCCACCGAGCATCGTCCCAATGAGCGTTATCGTTATCGCTTCTGCGGGCATCAGTTGGTAGAGCACAAGGACATCAATCGGTGGAAGCAACTTGTATGTTTGGCGCTGTCTATGAATGCGGGATTGAAGAGGTCCTTGCGTCACTATGAGCAAGGCAAGTGGCAATACAAAGCAAAGCTTCGTAGCCCTCTTCATGAAGCCATTTCACCCCCTCAGTCTGGCTCAGAACTCCTGATCTTGGAAGAGCAAGATGGCAACGAGCAGGACTATCAAGCAATAGAGCAAACCGTAGAGGATACAGTTTACAAGTGTTTGCCAAGGGACAGTTCCACCTGTGACGACGGCTTGACGCACATCGAAGTTATCAAGGTGGGGAACAAGCCAGTAGATCGTCTTTAGCACCCCACGAAAGACATACACCTTCCAAGATACCGCCTCCACTTGTTGCGTTCGTTCTCCCACTATATGTTTTTCTGGCTCTGCGAGTGTGAGCAGTGAACTGCTTTGGGACCCGACGAAGTAGATGAGCACGGCGAAGACGATGTTGAAGGCGAGCGAGCCCCTCGTCGAAGCTGCCAAGGCAATCGCTCCGACTATGAGGAGTTGGAAGAAGGCGAGCACAACAGCCTTGCAAACATTCACATCAAATCCCTTCGCAACATAGGCATGGACTGCAATCAACAGCACGCCCATCGCTGCTACCGTCACCAGTGTGGTCAAGGCAAGCCCTAAGAACTTGCCGATAAGGAACTGCCACCTCTTAACTGGCTTTGAGAGTATGGTGAAGATTGTTCTCCTTTCAACCTCGCTCGGTATCATGGTTGCACCGAGGAAGATGACAATGAGCATCCCGAAGAGGGTTATAGAACCGAGCCCAAAGTCAAAGACGAACACCTTCTCCTCGCCCGGTGCTATCCCGCTGAATAGGTTTGCGGAAGCAATGGCAACAAGTGCAAACAGAAATACGACCCAGAAGAACTTCCGCCTTATGGCTTCTTGGAATGTGTTCATCGCTATGACCCATCCACCCCTCATGCCTTCACACCTCCGTTTCCGTTGGAGATAGCTTTTTCAAGTTTGCCAGTAGCTGTTTCCTCATGCGGTTTCTGGCATGCCAGACTCCCTTACAGCCTTTATGAACACATCTTCGAGCGTTTCCGTCACCCGCGACACCGAGATGACATGACCGCCAGATGAGCGTATCACATCGATGACATCTGGAGTTCTTTCGTGCTCCTTCAACCTGATGAGGATGTTCCCGTTGGTCTTCGTTGCTGTTGCGCCTATTGCGGATATGCGCTGTAGCGCTTCATCGTTCACCTCGCTCGCCAAGATCTCAGTTACAGCTGTTGGTTCAAGAAGCTCTTTCACAGTCCCTTTTCGTATGACCCTACCCAAGTTGAGTATGACGACCCTGTCGCATATCATTTGGACATCGGCGAGCAAGTGCGAGCAAAGGAATATGGTCTTCCCTTGCTCGCGCAGTTTCAGCATCAACTGTTTTATGTCGTGAGCGCCTATCGGGTCAATACCTGTTGTTGGCTCATCGAGCAAAAGCAGTTCTGGATCGTTTATGAGCGCTTGAGCCAAGCCTATGCGTTGCATCATCCCTTTTGAGTAGTTGCGCAATGGCATCTTCCTGAACTGCTTCATCCCAACCAACTCCAGCAACTCTTCTGTTTTCTCTTTCCTCTCGGACTTGCTGTAACCGAACAGCCTGCCATAGAAGTCGAGCAGTTCATCAGCGTTCAAGAAATCGTAGAAGTAAGGTCCATCTGGCAGGAAGCCTATCCTGTTCTTCACTTGGATATCGTATGGGCTTGAATTGAAAACCTTAACCTCACCTGCGGTTGGGAATATGAGACCGAGGATCAATTTGAGCGTTGTCGTCTTCCCCGAGCCGTTTGGACCGACAAGCCCAAATATCTCGCCTCGGTAAACCTCAAATGAAACATTGTCAAGCGCCAGTATCGCTCCACCCCACCCTGTCGGATACTCCTTTCGCACATTGCGCAGTTCAACTACCACTTCCTTATTCCCTTCGCTCACTTTCTTTTCACCCCCCACAAACGCTCGTTGAATTTGCTTGATGAGGTTTTATGCACAGCAACAAGCATATCACCTGTGCGCTTTCCATCCGATTGGGAGCTCAACTTGCTATAGGAGATGACTCGTTGGAACGGGCGTTCACTTAATGCATTATAGCGCCCCCTAAGTGATTGATGTTTCCGCACTTCCTTTCCTCCTTCAGCTTGCGCACAAGCTCATAGACAGCGATGCCAAAAGCTACAGCCACATTCAAGGATTGCTTCCAACCATACTGAGGTATCTCAATCGCCATATCGCACAACTCAAGCAGGCTCTCTCCAACACCCTCAACCTCGTTCCCGACGATGATGCAGACTGGGAAAGCATCGCTTGGGAAAGCCGAATACAGTATGCTACAATCGGTTCTTTCAAGTGCCACAATCTTCCAGCCCTCTTCTTTGAGGTTGGTTACCAACCTCGTCGCATCGCTGTGGTATTCCCAGAAGACACTCAGCGTTGCTCCGAGCGCTGTCTTCTCAATTTCTGGGTCAGGTGGACACCCAGTTATACCGCAGAGGTAAAGCTTCCTTATGCCAGCTCCATCGGCTACTCGGAAGATCGCACCAACATTGTAAAGACTGCGTATGTTATCAAGCAAAGCGCATATGGGGAAGCGTTCCCTGTTGCGCGCAATTGAGAGTGGTGGACGGCATTCCCTTTCACTCGGGCGCTTACGCATAGCTCTCCATCTCACCTCAATTGGCGCAGGCGCTTAAGCAACTCCTCTTTATCAACGAACCCTTCGACCCTAAGGTGGCGTGCCTCCTCACCGCTTGAAGTGATGAAGATAATCGTTGGCAATCCCACCACGCCATACTTCTTTGCAAGTTCATTTGAGCTTGCGCTCCAGAATGTCATGTCAACTCGGAAGCATACAAAACGGCGTAGCTCATTCATGACATCGCTATCAAGGAGCACCTTCCTCTCAAGCTTCCTGCATTCTGGACACCACCTCGCTGTGAATTCAACGATGACGGGCTTCCTATCCGTCAACGCCTCTCTCAGCCCACTCGGCGAAAATTCCCTCCATGTAGATGCGCTTGAGTCTTCATGCCTTAGCGCTGCGCTGTAGCCACGCTCGTATCCGAGCGAATAGCCAGCATGTATGAGCGCACATAAGGCTACGACGGATAGAACTATTCCCGTTGCCTGCCTCATGAGTGAAAACGCTTTCACCTCATCACCGTGCATGGTGAACCACCCAAGGTAGACGGAGGCGATCAAAAGCAAAGACGGCAACACAAACGGTGCAATGATATGTGGCATGAGTGGCAAGAGCAAGTATGCGGAGAGGAAGAGAAGGCAGAAGCCAAGTAGCTTTCTCACCCACTCCATCCACATGCCCGACTTCGGAAGCCTATGCAATGCGCCGGAAAAAACAGCGAGGAAGATATACGGCACGCTCAACCCGAGCGATAGCGCAAAGAAGCATACGAAGCCAATGAGCGCTTTCCCTGTGGCTGCTACGAATGTTAAAAGCGCAGCTGTGAATGGTCCGATACATGGTGCTGCAATCAGTCCCGCAACCATGCCCAACCCGAACGGACCAGACGCATTAGCAAAGTTGTAAAGCCGTCCGAGAAGCGAGGAGGGCATCTTGAACTCATACAACCCGAGCATGCTGAATCCCAAGAACGCAATCACAGATGAAACGAAGACCAAAGTTATCGGGTGCTGTAAGAAACTCCCGAGGAGACCACCACCCAAACCAGCTATCGTTCCCATCGCTGAGTATGTGAGGATGATCCCGAGAGCGTAAAGCAATGCCTCTTTGAAAAGGCGTAGCAAATTACCATGCGAGCGGTTTGCGAAGTAGCCAATTGTTATTGGCACAAGCGGAAAGACACACGGCGTCAAGTTGAGTGTCAACCCGAGCGCAAAAATGATGACCAAAGTTATCCCCCAACCGAAGCGTCGAACTAAAGACGAGATGCGCTCAGGTGCGCTGATACCACCGAGGGCGTGCGTCTCGCTCGGGATGTGTTGGAATTCCTCAGACTGGCTCGCATGTTTCTTGAACAGGTCGTTGTTGATTCGGAATACGCTTGTCCCCTTGCCAGCGATGTTTATCGTTATGGTGAAGTTGAGCCTATCAGGTGGGTAGCAACGGCGTTCGTCGCATGCTTGATAGCGCAAAGTGGCAGCGACGCTATGCCTGCCAACTGGTGCATTTGCAGATGCACGCAGGACGACGATGATCGCAAATTCACCTTCGTAAACGAGCAACTCACCATAGGATGTGTGTAAAGTTTTCGCCTTCGGATAGTGCATGCTTTTGATGCTCAGCCATTTGGGCAGGACGATGGTGAGTGTTGTCGGTATAAGCCATTTATCCCTCGGCTTGTTTGAGTTGACATGCAAACCCTTCGGAAGCTTGACGAGCACCATCAACCTCCCGCTACCACCTTGCCTTATAGCCGATACATCAAAGTAAGTTTCAACCGATGGGCGCTTGCTGGCACTCCATGCGAAGCTGTTGGTAAGCATGAGAAGCAGGATTACCGCAATGCACATTGCAAAGCTTACACGCATGCTGTTTTGCCTTCCCACGCACATGACGCGTTAACCCGCCTTCCTTAGGATGGTTCTTCCACGCTGTATTATGATGCGACAGCGTGTTCTCCTTACCGCTGTGGCAAGCAACGATGCGCGAACTTTGAGAGCATCACTTCGTCAAAGTTAGTAGAACCACACAACGGTGTGGTAAGAGAAACAACCCTCATAAGGGAGGTGCATCGCAAAATGCGTAAGGTGAGGTTGGTAAAGTCGATGTTACTTGTTGCCTTGCCGCTTGTAGCTTCTCTGGTTGCTGTCTGCCTGCGTGCATCAGTTGCCCAACAGCAACAGCCTCAATTCCAACAACCACCTCAATTCCAGCGTGAAGGCGGTCAGAGACCCGAGGGTGGTCAAAGACCACCTTTCGGCAGGGAAGAATTCCAACGCATGATGATGTTCAGGGCACCAATGCCAGTTGCCATATACGCTAACGACAAGTATGTGTATGTCGTGCGCGGGAATGTGCTTTACCAGTTTGATGCAGAAACATTGCAACTGAAGAACCGAGTTATACTTGAGGAAATCGTCCCGCCAGGTGCCCCAGGTCCATTTGCGCCAGGTCAATTTGCGCCACAGCCTCCACAGAAACCCGCACCTCAGCCTGCGCCAAGACAATAGCAATTGAACAGGGAAACGCTATGTCATAGGGTTGCATGGAAGTGAGACGGCATCTGCCATGCAACCCTTCGCATTACTTGAGCACCGTTTTGAGCGTTTCAAAAGGCAGAAGGAGACCGCTTGGTGTTAGGGCGAAGAGAAGGTGGATGCTTTCCTCATCCGCTTCAATCAGGAGTTGCGTCTTACCGTAGCCGTAATGCTCAAGCGCTTTCTGTAGCTGTGAACCGATTTCCATCGCGTCATCAAAATCGATTTCCTCATCATCGGTGGCGAACATCTCTATCGGCGCTCTCATGAAAGTCGGTGACATCCTCATAGCGATGATGAACTCAGCCCATGTAGTTGCTCTTACTGCCACCCTTACCCCCGAAGACGAGAAACGCTTACATGCGATCATCCCTTCTTTAGTCACCGGGAATTGAGGGACAAGCTTTGGTTGCCACTTGCAAACTATGTCAGCCAACCTTGAAACTGTTTCCAACTCACCATCTGGCAACTCGATTATGACATCGCATGGCAGTTCATTTGCGCACTGCTCAACGAATGCCCTCCAGTTTTCCTCCCCGTTAATCTTCAAGCCGACGATGCACACACCATCAACCAACTCTTGGAAGCCTCCCAAAGCGATGTCCTTACCTTCAACCATCACCCAAAGCTTCAAAGCGAGTCACCCCTTAGCAGAGTTAAATTTTGCATTCCCTGATTGGTGTGTGCTCCATGAATTCAAGCGTTTCCTCAAAGCTCCTATAGCCGCCAGTTGCGCCAATCGCCGTCACGCACAATGCACCAACAGCGTTTGCGAACCTGCCTATAGTTGGCAAGTCCCACCCCTTGAGCACACCGACGATGAAGCCAGCCATGAAAGCATCGCCCGCACCAGTTGCATCGACTGGCGTCACATCAAAAGCGGGTATGTGGTAGCTCTCAGTGCCATCAGTTAAGTAGCAACCTTTCTCACCAAGCTTAACCCCAGTGACTTTAACGCCCTTCTCCAAGAACACCTCGCATATCTGCCTTGGGTCTTCCTTGCCCGTTAGGTGGCGAGCCTCTTCGTAACTCGGTATGAAGTAATCGAGCGATGGCAGGCATGGCTCGAGGAGCTTCATCCATTGTCCCGTCGCATCGAAGACGGTATCAAGACATGTTATAACCCCTCTTTCCTTTGCCATCGCCAACAACTTCGCTGTTGGCTCTCCGTCGAATCCGGGCATGACGAATGTCCCAGCAACATCAAGTATTCTTGTGTTTGTTATCTCGGCGATGTCAAACTCATCCAAGCGGAGCGCACCATTTGCGCCCGGGTAGTGTATGAAACTCCTCTCGCCATCGCTGTGCACCATCACCATGGTAGCCGATGTCCCAACGCTCTCATCAACTACGATCCCGCTCACATCAACACCCGCATCACGAAGTGCCTTCCTTAGGAATTCGCCGAGGGCGTCGTTGCCAACCTTCCCTGCAACCTTCACTTTGACTCCCATCTTTGCCAACCCAACAGCTGTGTTCGCTGCGCAACCACCGATGTGTGTTTCCATTCTCCCAGTCAAGACGAGTTGTCCTCTTTCAGGGTAGCGGTCAACTGGCTTTGCAACTATGTCAGCGACGAGTATCCCGAGGCAGACAACATCGGTCATTTGGTATTCACCCTCCCAAGCATTACATTTGCGTTGGCGCTGATATGCCCATAAGCGAGAGCACATTTCGTATCGCTATTTTGGCTGCATTGGTCAGCATCAGTCGGGCAGAGCTCAGCCTCTCGTCATCACAAAGCACCCTGCAGGATGTGTAGAAGCCATGGAACGCTGTTGCGAGTTGATAAGCGTAGCTTGTCAATCTATGTGGCTCAAAGTGCGTTGCTGCTTCCATCACCACATCGGGCAAGTCTGCGATCTCGCGCATCAGCAGTTGCTCCGATGGATGCGTCAGCAGTGAGAGGTCAACCTGTTCCTTAGGTATTGTGAGAGCTGGATGCCTTTCAATGCTTGCCTGCCTGAATATACTGCACGCCCTTGCGTGTGCATATTGGACATAGTAAACTGGGTTTTCCTGTGACTGCTTCGCTGCGAGCGTTAAGTCAAAGTCAACGGGGCTATCTGGGCTGCGCATCAGGAGGAAGAAACGCGTTGCGTCAACACCGACCCATTTGATTACATCTTCAAGCGTTGTCATCTCGCCCTCCCTCTTCCCCATAGGCACAAGTTCGCCATCTTTGAGAAGCCTGACGATTTGGTAAACGATGATGTGCAACTTGCTAACATCGTAACCAAGCGCCTGAAGAGCAGCCTTAAGCCTCATCACATAACCGTGATGGTCAGGACCCCAAATGTTGATGATCTTTTTGAATCCCCTCTCATACTTGTAGATGTGGTAAGCGACATCGGCTGCAAGGTAAGTCGGCACACCGTCTGCCCTCACTAACACCCTGTCCTTATCATCACCAAAAGCTGTTGAGCGAAGCCAGATTGCGCCCTCATGCTCGTATGTGTATCCGCTTGAGATCAGCCTGTCGATGGCTTCTTTCACTCTACCCTCGTCGTATAGCCATTGTTCACTCACCCAATTATCCATCCTGATGCCAAAGCGCTCAAGCACTTCCTTTTGCTTCCTCAGCATCCTCTCCTTTGAGAGAGCCATAAACTTAGCTACCCTTTCTTGTTCAGGGATGCGCAGATACTCGTCGCCGCGTTCTCTCAGGAGCTCTTTTGCCATCTCTATCACATACTCGCCCTTGTAACCATCTTCTGGAAATTGAGCCGGCAAGCCAAGTAGCTCCCTATAGCGTGCCTCAAGCGACTGCCCAAACTTCCTCATTTGAGCACTCGTTGTAGCGTCATTGATGTAGAACTCCCTTTCGACCTTGAACCCCACAGCCTCAAGTAGCCTTGAGATGGAATCTCCGAGGACTCCACCTCTTCCATGCCCAAGGTGTAACGGACCTGTTGGGTTAGCGCTCACAAATTCAACTTGGACTTTCTCTCCCATGCCTATGTTGCAATGTCCGTAGCGCTCACCTTCGTTTATGACCTGCCTGACAACATCCCAAAGCCATCCTGAGCGAAGATAAAAGTTGATGAAGCCACTACCTGCAACTTCAACCTTTTCAACCAAGCTCATGTCAAACTTGAGGTGCTTTACGATTATGTTGGCTACCTCGATGGCATCGCGCTTCATTTGCTTCCCGAGCATCATGGCTAAATTTGTTGCGTAGTCCCCGAATGAGCGATGTGGTGGACGCTCAACAACAAACCTCGGTATCTCCGCAAAATCAATTTCGCCACTGGAACGAGCCTCTTGGAGGGCGTTGAGTAGTGCTGTGGTCAATTCTTCCTTCACGGTCAACATTTGTCGTTTCACCTCTTCTTCTCATTATGCTCCGTTCGTTGCTTCATCCACACTCGCCATGACATGCCTTTCAAGCACACATTCATTTTTCCCCATCACAGCGACAGCGTAATCCCCTTTCGCAGTATAGCCAACATTGACAATGATAGAGCCATCCCTAAGCTGTTTGTGCTGTGGCACATGCAGGTGACCACAAACATAGAGCCGTGGGCGGATGAGCTTGAATGCCTCGAGAAAGCAACGCTGTCCTCCGTGTGTCCCCTTCGGTGTCATATCAGCGATGCCAATTGGGCACGGATGTGTTACAAGGACATCCACATCGCCACACTCACTTGCCACTCGTTGAGCAGCGCTGATTACCTCTTCCTCAAGCACATAGAACGGTTTCCGTTTCGACTTCGCCCATATGCCGTTTATGCCGGTGACTTTGATGCCTCTAACCTCAATCACTTCTCCATTCTTTACAAGGACGGGTGTGCCGTCGGTGTTTCGTAGTTCTTCAAGCAGGTTGATGTCGTCGTGGTTTCCGTAGACGGTAACTATGTGAAACCTTCTTACGAGTTGCTCACATAGCTCTCGTGGAACTGTGTTCGGGTCGCCCCAATCGCCGGCGCAAATTATGACATCTGGTTGCTCCGCATCAATCGCTTTCAAGAGATGTTCAAACTCTCCGTGCATATCCGAGACCAATAGAACTCGCACCATCATCGAGCCCTCATCGATGTTTTTCAGCCAATGATTTTATGGCTTCAGATATGCCCCTGAAAGCGATCCCCCTGTGGCTTATTGCGTTTTTGACATGTGTCGGCAACTGAGCCATCGTAAAGCCCAACCCCGGAAGGTAGAATATGGGATCGTATCCAAACCCTCCCTCACCACATTGCTCGATGGCGATGATGCCTTCAACCTCCCCCTCCGAAGTGGCTACTACACCCTCATCTGGCGTTGCGAGTGCCATCGCACACTTGTAGCGTGCGGTGCGTTTTTCCTCCGGCACGCCGTATAGCATTTTGATGATGCTTTCATTCTTCACATCATACGGTGTGCCTTTTCCCATGAACCTTGCGGAGCGACTGCCGGGGAAGCCTCCAAGCGCGTCTATCTCCAACCCAGAGTCCTCGGCGAGCGCTGGCATCTTCGTGGCTTTGACAGCTTGCAAAGCTTTTTGCTTCGCAACTTCAAGGTAGCTCTCCCCCGCCTCCTCAAACTCAACCTTCATCCCAAGTTGCATCAAAGTTACAGGCTCAATCAATCCCTTAAGCTCGGCATCGCTTTCAATCAACATGAGCAACTCTCGGGCTTTACCCTCATTTGAAGTTGCGATGAGCAACTTCATCCCATAGAAGCCACCAGCCAAGCTCACTTGGCTGTGCATTCATCCTCTGTTTTGTTCTGCGCAATTGCATTATGCCTCTTGTAGACCTCAACGGCTGCGCTTATAGCTGATGATACATCAGCTTTGAAGCCCTGCAATCTCAAAGCTGTCCCGAGAGCGGAAAGCAACAGCAAGACATTCTTCCTCTGTGATGAGTAACCCATCAACCCAATTCGCCATATCTTGCCTTTTAGAGGACCTAACCCAGCACCTATCTCGATGTTAAACTCGTTGAGCAAGAAGCTACGCACCTTCACATCATCGACACCATCGGGGATACAAACCGCAGTTAGACATGGCATGCGAAACTCCTCTGACACAAACAGCTTCAAGCCCAAAGCCTCAAGCCCTGCTATGAGCGCCTCACCGTTTTGAGCATGCCTCTCCCATCTCTCGCTCAGCCCTTCCTCAAACAGCAACCTTAACGCTTCCCTTAACGCATAGACCATGCTGATTGGAGCTGTGTGGTGATATGCCCTTTCCTCGCCCCAGTAGTTTGAGATGAGCATGGCATCGTAATACCAGCTTGATGGCTTTCTCTTTCGGTTCCTCATTTTCTCCACAGCCCTCTCGCTGAATGTCATCGGTGATAGCCCCGGCGGACAGCCCAAACACTTTTGTGTCCCTGAGTAGGCTACATCCCAACCCCATTCATCAACGAATATCGGGACACCTCCTAAAGATGTGACGCAATCGACTATAAGCAAGCAGTCAACCTCACGAACCGCATTGGAGAGGGCATCGAGGGGTTGAAGGACGCCAGTGGATGTCTCTGCATGCACAACTGCTACCACCTTCGGTGAGTGCTTCTTTATCAACCTGCGCATCTCATCCTGATCAAAGCCGCTACCCCATTCACAATCAACTCGTATCAGCTCACCTCCGATCCTCTCAACCATCTCGCACATCCTCTCACCGAAGTAACCGTTGACGAACACCATCACCCTTTCACCCGGCTCAATGACATTCACGAGGCTTGCCTCCATGCCAGCGGAGCCAGTCCCAGAGAGCGGGAAAGTCAGCTTGTTGTTCGTTTGGAAAACCATCCGCAACATCTGGCACACCTCATCCATGATCCTCAAGAACGACGGATCAAGGTGTCCAACAAGCGGATGAGAAAGGACTTGAAGGACACGCGGATCTATGTTGCTCGGTCCAGCCCCAAGCAGTATGCGCTCTGGCGCAATCGAGTTCAATGACTCAAACGGTAGCTCGCCCAACTTCGAATCAACTTTCGAAACTCTATGCGTGTTTGTCGTCACTTTCACTTCCACCGACCTCCAGAAGTGGATAACTTCGCTGAAAGCCGACCTTTGTGCTTCTATGGCTTGCCCCCGCAAACTTAACACTTGGTGTTGTATGAGCATTATAGCGCAGATGCGAGGCATCATTGGCATGGGTGCAACCCGTATGGGATGGGTAGGTGAAAAGCATGGCAACCAAAAGACATAGCGATGTCAGCGATATGGTCATAGTAGCTGTGGATGTGAGGAGTAGAGAAGAAGCGCTTGAGCTTGTGGGAGAGCTTCTTCGACTGTGTAAGCGATTTAAAGTTGGGTATACACTTTTGTGCAACGCTGGCTTTGGCATAGTTGATGAACTCATAGCGATGGGTGCTTTAGTTCTGTTGGACATAAAGCTCCACGACATTCCAAACACAGTTTATGAGGCATCTCGCTCGCTTTCCAAGAAGGGCATATGGGGAATGACGATGCATGCTTGTGGTGGCTTTGAGATGATGCGCTCGTGCGTTAATGGCGCTTCGGAAGGCGCCGAAGAAGCTTCGTTAGGGAAGCCACTCTTGTTTGCCGTTACACTGCTGACGAGCATCTCACAACACCAATTGAACGAAGAGCTTAAGGTGAGCGTTAAGCCGAGCGAGTATGTAACTGCGATGGCTGAGCTCGCCAAGTCTGCTGGCGCAGATGGAGTTGTAGCATCTGGTGAGGAGATAGAAGTCATAAGGGAAAGGTGTGGTGAAGAGCTTCTCATCGTTGTTCCCGGCATCCGCCCATCATGGTCAGCCGTTGAAGACCAACGCCGTTTCACAACGCCATCTGAGGCTGTAAGGAAAGGCGCAAATTACATAGTTGTCGGCAGACCAATACTGAAAGCTTCCGATAGGGTTGATGCCTTGGAGCGAATACTCGATGAGATTGCCAGTTCAACCTGAGATGCTCAAAAGTGTTTGTTGGCATTTGTTCACCTTACGGGTTTGAGCGTTATGGAACGCAGGTTTATCGGTTGCCATCCATCAGCTATCGGTTCAACCTTAAGCGTGTATTCTCCCTCCTTCTCGATCTTCACTCGCCCGATTGTGACCGTCGTGTATTTATCGTAGTCACCGGTTGTAGGCACTCTCATCACAATCGCTTGACCATCTACGATCACGCGTGCTTGCACATCCTTCGCAGGTGTAGCTACCTGAACATGCACATCAAACTCGCCCGTCTTTGTGACCTTGAACTTCCATTCGACTGTCGAGCGTGGGTCAAGCCAGAAGCCGATGTTGTCCTTCGCCCCACCAGACTCATACCTTGCTGGAGTCTTAACTCCCGCAGGGTTGTGAACTTCTGCATCTACAGCTCTCAATATGACGGAGCCATCCTCGGATTGCCTTATCGCTCTCTTGATTACGATTGGCTTGCCCCTTATCTCAAGCACAACCACGGAACAGATTTTGTCCGGTGCATCGCCAACCAACCGCACTAACAACCCATCCTCTCCTTTTGTCACAGGGAGCTTTTTCTCCTTGTTGGATAGCATGTAGCAAGCTATCGGTTCGTTGCTGACTGGCACATCGATTGTCTCTTCGGGCTTCCACTCAAAGATGTGAAGGTAAAGCAAAGTCTTCTCGTCGGCTTCTTTCATCGTGCACCTCCCCCATGTGGGGCGTTTAAACGGGCTTGCCTTCGTGCCATATATCGCCTCCCCATTAACGCTCAGCCATTGACCCATCCCCAGAAGACGCTCAACTGATGGCTGTGGTATTTCGCCCTCAGGGGTTGGACCGACATTGAGCAAGTAGTTTCCGCCCTTGCTGGCTATATCAACGAGGTTGCGTATGAGCGTCGTCGTTGATTTCCAATTCTGGTCATACGATTTATATCCCCAAGTGTCGTTCATCGTCATGCAAACTTCAAAGTCTCTCCCCGCCATTGCCTCCGCAGGTATGTGTTGCTCTGGCGTATCAAAGTCGCCTCTTATCCCACCACCAAGGCGATTGTTCATGATTATGTTTGGTTGCAACTTAAGCAATGGCAGGAAAGCCAAAGCGCGTTCCTTCGTCATGTTGACAGGCGTGTCAAACCAGATGACCGCAAGCTCACCATAGTTTGTGAAGAGTTCCCTAACTTGCGGTATGGCGATTGTGCGCAGGTATTCATCGAAGTCTCCTTCCTGTGCCTTGTCCCAGTGACCACCTGCAGCAGCCCCGCCCTTGTGGCACCAGTCTTGCGCTTGAGAGTAGTAGAAGCCTATCTTGATGCCCTGCCTCCTGCACGCTTCAACGAGTGGCTTGAGCAAATCTTTACCGTATGGTGTGGCATCAACTACATCCCAGTCGGTGACTTTTGAGTCGAAGAGAGCAAAGCCATCGTGGTGCTTTGAAGTGATGACGATGTATCTCATGCCAGCCTTCTTTGCAAGGCTTACCCATGCATCTGGATCATACTTAACTGGGTTGAACTGCTTTGCATACTCCTTGTATTCAGCCACAGGTATGCGCGCTCTGTGCATTATCCATTCGCCTATGCCGGGTATTTGCTTCCCCTTGTATATGCCACCGAGGACGGCATAAACACCCCAGTGGATGAACATGCCGAACTTAGCCTCACGCCACCACTTCATGCGTTTATCTCTCGTCTCCTCGCTCCACTTCTCAAACCACTCCTCCTGCGATAGCGCTTTTGAAGTGAGGAGTTGTGTGGAGAGCGAGATCGCCAACAGGATAGTTAAAGCCCCAAACCACTTCTTAGCGGACTTCCTCATCCCTCTTCACCTCCACCTGAGGTTTTCCTCTAACCCACTATAGCTTGGCTTTATGGGGATGTGTTTGCTGAAGCACCGTTTCATTTGAGGATGCCCGCCTGTGAGAGCGCCCTCTTTATCCAATTGAAGTGGTGTGGCATGAGGACGCTGTAGGAGAAGAAAGAAAAGCCATCAACACCGCTATCAACGCATATTTGAATCCTCTCGGCGAACCTCTCAAACGACTCCGAATACTTTTCCGAGGGGTGCAAGCCTATGATGAGCATCCGCTCTTTCATCATCGCCCTGTTGACGATGAGCGAGGTGCGAAGTTCATCTGTGCTTAAGCGGTATACGAGCACTATCACGCTATCTGCGTATTGCGAGAGTAGACTTGGCTCCAAACCAGTTTGCCAAAGGCTTCCGGGGCGTATGGCACCGAAGAGGTGGATCTTCGTGTGCGACCTATGTTTGATGCTATTGTGGATGAGTTCGAGCAGTGAACTCATGCTCGCTATGCGCATTTGAATGTAGCCGATCACCTCTTCACTAAGCATGTGCGTAAGCATCTCCCAAGTTACTTGCTCGCGTGTGAATGAAGAAGGCGATGAGAAATACCTCTCAATCTCCCTTCTGACGGTGTTCCTCACTCCAACAGCATCGATGCCGTCATCTTGGGCACGCTTCATGCATGATGAGCAAAAGCAAAGCCCTAAAAGAAACTCAATCAACGGTGGCAGGTCAATGTCTATCTTCTCATGGTGGTAGGCGTGATGGAATGGCATATACTCAAGTGCCTCAAGTTCAACGGCATAAGGTTTGTAGTTGGTGACGATGTCCCCAAGCATCGCCAACAGGAACTCCCTAACTGAGTAGTTACTCGGGCAAAGGTGTGTGACATACACATCGCCAAAACAATTGACGGTGGCACAATCCCTACGCTGTGAGGCTAAGCGGGTGTTGTGACAGCATGTCACCCATGCAACCACCTTCATCTCCGCTTTCTCGGCTACCCTCATCAGTTCTGCAAGCAAGTTCCTCTCCTTGCATATGCTACTCACTTTAGGCTGGAGTTCTAAACCAGCATACCACGCTGGCATGGGTTGAAAATAGACAACGCCTTCCTCGGAGAAGTAAACCTTCCTTTTGGGGTTGCGTGGCATGAGGAACTTAGCAGCATCATAGCTAACTGCCAAGCTAACAGCATTCACGCCAGCTTCATCTCTTATGCGTTTTAAGACCGTCTCTATGTCCTCGTCCACGATGTCCCACGGAAATACCCACATTCCTAAATACACTCGTCTTCCCCTCGCATCATCGTTGTAGTGTGCGAAGAGTTATTTCGGGTTTGCTAACGCCCTCATACCGTCAATTCTCACTCTCTAAAAATCATGTGTCAACGGGCGAGCAATGTAAAGGTTGAGGAGGCGTTGTTAGAAACGGTTGCGTTGACAGGGAGCTTTTCATTCAGCCATGCATACGGCATCATAGTTTGGGACTTGGTTTGTCAAGCAGAAAATGGAAGCATGGAGTGATGGCGATGCAGGCGAGAAAGATGACGAGGCAGAAGAAAGGCTTCGGTGCCAAGCACACCGTTCTTGATGACTTTGAACTCCTTGATTCATCGAGGCAGGCGGACGACTTCACGAAGACGGACACATGGCGAGTGTTGCGTATCATGGGCGAATTCGTTCACGGCTTTGAGGTGCTCTCTCGGATAGGACCTGCGGTGGCAATATTTGGCTCGGCGAGGGTGAGCGAAGATGACAAGTATTACAAAGCAGCGATGCGCACCGCCGAACTCTTGGCGAGGGAAGGCTTAACGATAATCACAGGTGGCGGTCCGGGCATCATGGAAGCTGCAAACAGGGGAGCGAAGCTCGGTGGTGGTTTGTCTGTCGGGCTCAACATTGAGCTCCCAGAGGAACAACAGCCAAACCAGTATCAGGATATAGCCATACTCTTCCACTACTTCTTCTGCCGCAAGATGATGTTCGTGAAATATGCCCTCGGCTTCGTCATCTTCCCCGGTGGCTACGGAACACTCGATGAACTCACAGAGGCGTTATGCTTGGTTCAGACGAAGCGCATACTCAACTTCCCGATAGTCCTCTTCGGGAGCGAATACTGGAATGGCTTCATAAGTTGGATAAAGGATGTCATGTTGCCTGCGGGCTACATCTCACCCGGCGATGACAAATTGCTTCAGGTTGTGGATAAGCCAGAGGATGTCGTTGATGTCATCATGACCTGCTTAAAGGAGTTGGTGCGCAAGTTGAAGAGACACCACAGTCGCGTTAGGCGGTGACGCTAAGCTTCCGTGTTTTCAAAGCCCTCCGCAGGCTGAGTAGCAGTCTCAACTATAGAGTGCTAAAATGAGTAAACGGCTACAAATCTGAACCCTCAACGGCGGTGGAGCGGGTGGGGTCTAACTAAAGCTTCCTTTCAACTGACGCTACATAAGCCGTCCTGATGCTTTGAAGCTATTGCAGGAGGTGAAAGTGTCATGGCTAAGAAGCGCCTTCTGTTCAGTGAGGAAGCAAGGAGAGCACTTGAAAGAGGAGCAGATATCGTCACCAACGCTGTTAAGGTGACGCTTGGTCCGAGGGGCAGGAATGTGCTGATCGAAAAGAAATGGGGTTCACCAACGGTGACGAAAGACGGAGTGACGGTGGCTAAGGAAATAGAGCTTGAAAACAGGGATGAGGACATGGGTGCTCAACTCCTCAAAGAGGTGGCTCGCAAGACGAACGATGTTGCGGGTGATGGCACAACTACAGCGACCGTTCTCGCCCATTGCATTCTTCGTGAGAGCCTGAAAGCAGTTGCTGCGGGCGCAAACCCTGTGATGGTTCGCAAGGGCATTGAGATGGCTGTTGATAAGGCATGTGAGCGCATCAAGGAAATGGCTGTTGAGGTGAAGGACAAGCAGGATATAGCGAGGGTTGCAGCGATAGCTGGGAATGACCCAGAGATAGGTGAGATAATAGCAGATGCGATGGAGAAGGTTGGTAAGGATGGCGTCATAACGGTTGAGGAAGCGAAGGGAACTCAAACGACGGTGGATATCGTTGAGGGGATGGAGTTTGATAGGGGCTACCTCTCCCCTTACTTCATCACTGATCCAGAGAACATGGAGTGCGTCCTCGAAGAGCCATACATCTTGCTCTACGAGAAGAAGATAAGCTCCGCACGGGATCTTGTCCCTTTGATGGAGGCGGTTGCACGCACAGGCAAGCCATTGCTCGTGATCGCTGAAGATGTTGAAGGTGAGGCTCTGGCATTGCTTGTCGTTAACAAGCTCAGAGGCGTTGTGCAATCGTGTGCGGTTAAGGCGCCCGGATATGGTGAAAGGCGTAAAGCGATGATGCAAGACATAGCGATACTTACTGGCGGTAAGTTCATAACTGAGGATCTGGGGATAAAGCTTGAGAATGTAACGCTGGACATGCTTGGCAGGGCGAGGAGGGTGGTCGTGCGCAAGGAGGAGACAACGATAATTGAGGGCGCAGGTAAGAAAGAGGCTATACAGGGACGGATTGAGCAAATCAAGAAAGAGATTGAGACGACAACGAGCGACTACGACAGGGAGAAGCTACAAGAACGATTGGCCAAGCTCGCTGGCGGTGTGGCTGTGATTGAAGTTGGCGCAGCCACCGAGAGCGAGTTGAAGGAGAAGAAGCATCGCTTTGAGGATGCTCTCTCTGCGACGAGGGCAGCGATTGAGGAAGGAGTTGTTCCAGGTGGAGGTGTGGCGTATCTTCGTTGCCTGCCAGCGCTTGAGCAACTCAGGAACGAGACGGATGGCGATGTGCGCATAGGTGTGCAGATACTGATGAAAGCGCTTGAGGAACCACTCCGCCAGATAGCGGAGAACGCAGGCTATGACGGTTCTGTGGTGGTTGAGAAAGTTAAGGAGATGCCAGAGAGGCATGGCTTTGACGCGCTCAACGAGAGGTATGTGGACATGTTTGAGGCTGGCATAATTGATCCAGCTAAGGTGGTAAGGCTCGCACTCGAGAACGCAGCGAGCATCGCTTCACTGATACTCACAACTGAAGCAGCAGTCGTGGAGATACCAGAGAAGAAGAAAGCGCCAGCGACTCCACCATCCGATTACGAAGAGTGGTAGTAGCTTTGAGCGATCGGCGCTTTCAAAGCACATACTTCCGCTCAAGCGGAAGGGGACAAGACCCTCCAATGGACACGAAAGTCCGTTGGAGGGTTTTTTTGGATTTATGGGCACTGCAAACGCTCGGTGAGGCGGGCAACTGTTGGCTTTGAACTTTACAACTTGCGTTGTGTGCGCTAAAAGGATGGAACTGAGTTTCATGAGAGGGCGATCGGTGCAAGCTGTGGCGACGGAAACCGAAACGGCGTGATGGTTCAAATGGCTCAAGGAGGCGATATAGGATGCGATGCGCTCTTGCAAGATTTGCCGTGTGTCTTGTCTTTGCGCTGTTTTGTGTGGAGTGTTTAGCACAGGTTCAACGATACGACCGGATATTTGTCGTGCCAGCACCGAAACGAGTTTTAATTGATGGCGACTTAAATGATTGGGATTTGAGCGCTTCCATTGAGTGTGTTTTTGACGAGGTCCTCAAACCGCGCTTCAGCGTGAAGGTAGCGCTCATGTATGATTCACAAGCGCTTTACATCGGTGCTCACTTCGTTGATGACACACCGATGCTTAACCGTCATGACCCAGATGTTGAGCCGAACTTGGGTTGGGCTGGCGATTGCTTGCAAGTGCGTCTTTGCAGTGATCCGAGGGCGCCTTATCCGTTGCCCAACATGGAGAGCGACCGAGTTTGCCACCTGACGATGTGGTATTACACAGACAAGCAACTTCCAGTTCTACACATCGCTTATGGTGCTTACCGCACTCACAAGATTTGGGTGGGCAAGGATTCAGGGCTTGCCTTCCGAAAGGATAAAGACGGCAAAGGCTACACGCTTGAAGCGCGCATACCATGGGAACGCTTGAACGCCAAAGCCAACCCGCCGAAGGCTGGCGACAGGATCGCCCTCGTCGTTCAGCCGCTTTGGAGCGATTCAACAGGTTGGAAGCAGGTTTGCACATTCAACGATGTTATCCGTGAGGCTGGCTTCTCCTTCCAGAACGCTGGCATGTGGGGGCAAGCCATTTTCCTGCCGAAGGGAGGGCTTCGCGTTGTTGAGCGCCCGAAGGCAATACAAGAGCAACTACAACCTCTGACCCTGCGTCTGCCATTGCCAGATGTGAAGGCGAAGTTTGTCAGCGCTTCCGTGTTCAATTCAGACGGCATACTCGTGCGGACATTGCCAGTCATTCAAAGGAGCGAGGAAGCGATAAAGCGCGGCGAGAAGTTTGTGACCATAACTTGGGATGGCTTGGATGACGATGGCAATCCGCTACCAACGGGTCAATACACGATCAAGCTTCTAACGCATCGTGGCATCGGGCAACGCTATGTGACCTCGTTGCACAATGCAGGCAACCCGCCATGGCGCACCGATGACGGGACGGGCAGTTGGGGCGGAGACCACGCAGCCCCGATCGCTGCAACTTCAGATGACGAACGAGTTTATCTTGGTTGGATGGTCAGCGAAGCTGGTTGGGCTATTATCGCTGTTGATCCAAAGCTACCAAAGGGTGACGGCGTTGTCACTCACATCGGTAAGAAGTTCTGGGGACAGCATCAGGTGTTGGAGATAGGCATTCTGGTTACAGCGCTCGCGAGTGATGGCGAGAGGCTGTTTGTAGCACAAGATGGTAAGAGTTGGGGAGGCAATTGGGCAGACCCGAAGGTGCTGAACAAGGCTGGGGTGGTCTTGTGGGAGGCGAAAAGCGGAAAGCCGATTAACTTCCCATTCGGCAAACGCACATTGATCGTGAGTGAATGGTCGGACGAAATTAAGCCGAAGGAGTTGCAACCGTATGGGCGCCTCAGCGTTTATCATCCGCTTGTGCCGAGGAAGAGGGCTTGGGAGAGGTTTAGGGACAAAGACTTCGGACCGCAGGAGTTAGGCTTGAACTTGCTCGGCATAGCAGTGAGTGGCGATGTGCTTTATGCATCGCTTTTCCTTGAGGATAAAATCGTTGCCATCAATTGGCGGACTGGCGAGCGCATGAGGGAGTTTGCGATCCCAAGACCATGTGGGTTGGCTGTGGCGAAGGATGGGCAAGTGATAGCCGTAAGCGATAAAAGGCTTGTGCGGTTGAACCCTCAAACTGGTGAAGTGAAACCGCTTGTGACTGAAGGTCTTTCATCGCCTTGGGGAGTGGCATTGGATGACGAGGGCAATATCTATGTCACAGATTGTGGTTCTGCGATGCAAGTGAAAGTTTTCGACAGCGCTGGGAAGCTTTTGCGCACGATTGGCAAGAGTGGCGGGAGGGCTTGGGTCGGTAAGTATGACCCTCAAGGTATGCTCAGACCATCGGGTATAACTGTTGACCGTGAAGGAAAAGTTTGGGTTTGCGAACATGACGATGCGCCGAGGAGGGTGAGCGTTTGGACTAAGGATGGGAGCTTGGTTGCTGACTTGCTTGGAGCTGGGCACTACGCTGTCATGGGCGCTGCGGACGAGCAAAACCCACAATGGGTTAACACTCATGCAACTCTCTTCTCGGTTGACTACAAGACGGGCAAGTGGCAAGTGTTGGCAACGCTTATCCGTCCGCAGATGACTGGCTTTCAATTCACCCCCGATGGCTTCACCGGTAGAGACTACTTGTTCCGCCACATCAAAGGCAATGTTTATCTTGTCCATCGTGGCAGGGGTGGGGTGGTGATTTACAAGCTTGGCAAGGATTTCGTTGCTCAACCAGTTTGTGCACACGGACCTGCAGGCGCATTGCCTTTACATGGTTTCACAAAGGACGATATACCAGTGGATGAGAAGTTGCGTGATGAGTTTTGGCGCAACCCACACTCGTTTGCCTTTTGGTGGACTGACTTAAACGGCGATGGGCTTGTGCAGGCAGACGAGTTCTCGCTTGAGCGTGTTCAATCTTTCTGGGGCTTGTATTGGGGTTCGTGGGTGGATGACGAGCTCACGATATGGAGCGCAACACCTCATCACACTGGCGCCATATGGCGCATACCTGTGAAGGAATGGCTGGATAACGGTGTCCCAGTCTACCCGAAGCCAACCGAGCAAAAGCCGTTCATGTTCGTTTTGGGCAAGGCAACAATCCATAGCGTTATGACAGATGGCGATAGGCTCTTCGTCCTTGAGCAAGAGGGTGGCGATGCCTACGGCAAAGGTGCTAAGTGGCAAGCAATATCGTGCTATGAGATTCCGAAATCACCGCTTGAGGGGGTGGGGAAGCGTCTTTGGGCATACAGAAGGGTTTGGCTCGGCTTTGGTCTGGAGGCACCGCTTTCAAAGCCGGGCGATGTCGTTGGAGCAATGAAGTTCATCGGGAAGGCGAAGCTGGATAACGGGATGACTGTGATCGCCGTCAACGGTTACTTTGGGCAATTCAACCTGCTCACGGATGAAGGGCTTTGGGTGGCATCCCTATGCAAGGACAACCGCTACGGACCGAAGGCTGACGAGTCCACAGTCTGGCCTGAAAACTTCTCTGGCTTCTTCTTCCGCAACCGTGACGATGGCAAAGTCTACCTCATAGCCGGTGACACAGATTGCCGCATCTGGGAAGTGACAGGGCTTGAGAGCATTCAAAGGGCGCAAACTCGTTTTGAGTTCACCGAGCACGACAGGAAGCTCGCTATGAAAGCAGCTGCGCTTAAGCGTGGCATCGTATCCGAACTGCCACCGTTGCGCCTCAGGCATGTTGCGGGCGCAAACCTCCCGAAGGTTGATGGTGACTTGAGCGATTGGAACATGAAGGAGGGCGTAAGGATTGATGCGGGTGGCGGTAGGACAGCTTCAGTTGCATTGGCATACAGTGACACTCATCTTTTCGTGGCGTTTGATGTGAAGGATGATTCGCCGATGCGAAACAGCGGGAAGGATTTCGCTTTGCTTTTCAAGACCGGCGATGCATGTGATGTTTTTCTCGGCACAGACCCAACCGCAGACCCAAGACGAACGCGCCCAGTCGCTGGTGACATCAGACTGCTGTTCAGCGAGATGGAGGGCAAGCCAATCTGTGTCCTTTACGAGGCTGTTGTTCTAAAGGGTGAGCGCTCACCGAGGCTTTTCACATCGCCAACTGGTGCCGAGAGCTTTGATAGGGTTGTAGTCCTAAGCGATGCACAGGTGGCGATAAGGCGCACAAGGGATGGCTATACGCTTGAAGCGTCAGTGCCACTCTCAGCCATTGGCTTTACGCCAAAGGCTGGCTTGACATACAAAGGGGATGTCGGCGTGATTTACTCCGACGCAGGCGGGAGCAGAAATGTTCTCAGGGCATGCTACTTCAACAAAGAGACAGCGATCGTAAACGACATACCAACCGAGGCACGCTTGCAGGTGGGCAACTGGGGTGTAATCACTGCTGAGTGAGTGGAAGCATTGAGCATGCTCAAGGGTTAACTTCTCCGTGTTGAGGGAGGCGATGCCTTTGAGAGGCATCTTGTTAGTTCTGTTGCTTGTTGGTGTGGCTGTTGGTGCGAGCATTGAGCCAGTTGGAGTCCTCGGAAACAGCGGTGAGGCTGGCGCGACTTTGGTCACCGTTGGTAAGATGCCGTTTGATAGGTGTTCAACTGGGGTTGTGCTTGATCGTGATATGACGCTGTGGGTGAGCGGTGGTGACGCTATCAACAGGGTTGGGCTTGATGGGAGGCTTGTTGAGCGAGTGGCGATTGAGCCAGCTGGGAGCATCGTGAACAGTCGCACCTTCGCCCTCCTCAACAATACCATCTACTTCCTCGGTGTGATGCCAAATGGAAAAGTAGCACTGTTTTACTTGCCCATAGGGCGTGGGAGTGCGAAAGCCTGTCCTGTGGATTTGCCCGAACGGAAGCGTGACTATGTCCCGTATTGCCTCTCACCACAACCGTTCAATGGGCAAATTGTGCTCGCATGTGAATTGAAGAATTCGCAAGAGCCTCGCATCGGTGTTTACTTCATCTCGCCACCTGCTGGTGAGGGGCAACAGGCGTCGATCAAGATGGCGTTCAGCGTTGTCGGCGAATACCCACAAGGGATTGCAGTTGATGAGGGTAGGGGCATCATTTACCTCGGTGGCTACTTCGGCGCTTTCGTTGGCGGTGAGACACATCAATTCGCATACGCTATTGCCGCTTTCAAGCCCGATGGCAAGTTGGTTGATGGCTTTCCTGTTCACTGCACGAAGACGCCAGCGATACCTACACAGTTTCGTGGTGTTATATCGCTTGCGGGGGGTGCTCTCTGGGATACTGCATGGTATGGCTTCCTCTCACGGTTGGATTTAAACGGTCAAGGCGCGCCCGGGAGGGTCGTTGAATGGCATCATGAGCTTGGCTACCCAACTCAGGTGCTGTGCATTGCAGAGAAGGATGAAAGACAACTTCTTGCGGTTACGACGGCAATGCCAGACGCAATCTATATTGCGTTGTGGGACAGCGTAGAGCAGCGCCTTTCTTTCGTCCGTCGCATCGGTTGCTTGCCGATCATCTCCAGTGTTGGGTTGTCCGATGATGGTTGGGTAACCGTTGGGACTGAGAGGGCTCAACTGTGGTGGCGGTGGGAAGATGCTCAAGATGCGCCACCTCGTAAAGCTGAGTTGCATATAGCAGTCACCCCGGGTTACTTTGACGGTGAGCGCTTCTTTTCACTCGCTGCTCAATATCGTCTGGATGATTTGCAGAGGCGTTCGCCGGTGCCTACCGTTTTCAGCAGGCGCGTCGGTGATAGGAACGAGGCATGGAGGGTAGGCGAACCTATCCCGTTAAAGAAGCCGTGTGGGCTATCAGTGCAAGTTAAGCCGGGTAGCCCAAACGCGACATTGTTTATCACGGATGCCGAGACAGCACAAATTTGGAAAACCCACTTCTGGCTACCCGAACTGCGCCCGTTAGAAAAGCAATGGCAACGAGTGATAGTTGAGGGAACTTCACTGAAGTCGCCTACGGATATCGTTGCGCTCACCGATGGTAGCTTGCTTGTCGCCGATAGCGGGCGCATCTTGCTACTCAAGCCAGAGGGCGAGGTTTATCGTGTCGCATCGGAGTTTTCAAGCTGGGGTGAAAAAGAGGATATGCGTCTTGGTGAGCAACTCAGGATGGCAGTTGATGGCGCATGGATGCTCATCAGCGACACTAAAAGGCATAGGCTTGTTTGGCTTGACTGGCACCAGTGGAAGTTCATAGGGCAGTTTGGAGTGGCAGATGTTAGCGGTAATGATGCCCTCCACCTTTGCGAGCCAACATTTGTGGCTCTTCGTGGCTCAAGGGCTGTCTTGGCTGACAGCGGAAACCAACGCATACTCAAGCTCAGGCTACGCTTTGAGTAGTGTTGAAAAACAGACGAGCGAAGGCAACGAAGATGATACTCCATAGCTTTGGGATGAAGCCAGCTGATGAAAGTGCTTCAAGCGACAGCGCAGGCTTTGTGAAGGTAGCCTTGCCAACCCGAAGCGAGTCGCAGATAAGGGCTTTCAGTGTAGTGTTGGGGTTGGTTCTGATACCGTTGGTTAGCCTGTGGGTAGCGAGCATGGAGAACATCTACGGTGGGCGCCCAACATACCTCTCCATTTTCTTTCACGCTGTGCTCATCCTCGCCATACTCGTCGGTATCAACTCTCTGCTTGGAGCTATATCCCAACAGCTCACCCTTACCCGTGCCGAGATGTTGTTGATTTACATCATGATCTGCGTTAGCAGTGGGATTGTTGGAGACCAATTCATGGCGATACTCATACCTTCGTTGGTTTATCCGTTCAGGCACGCAAACGAAGTTAACAGGTGGGCTGATAGGCTTTTGCCATATCTACCTCGCCACGCCGTCGTTTCCGATCCGGTTGCTGTGCGCAACTTCTACGAGGGCGGTAGCACGCTTTACATCCCAGACAACTACATGCCTTGGTTACGCCCGGGCTTGCTGTGGGCGAGTTTCATCGCTGTTGTCCAACTGATGTGCCTTAGCATAAATGTGCTGATGCGACGCCAGTGGACGCAAAATGAAAAACTCACATTCCCGCTAATCACCATCCCGCTCGAGGTGACCAAGCAAGGTGTTGGATCGCTTTGGCGTAACAAGTTGATGTGGACTGGCTTTACAGTTTCTGCCACGATTGACATAATAAACGGTCTCTCCTACCACTTCCCATCCATCCCATACATCAATGTCAAAGTTCGCTGGATTCGTTTCCCAGCGCCTTGGGATGCCGCGCTGACCACAACTGGCATTGCCTTTTTCCCGTTCATCATCGGCACTGCTTATCTGCTCCCTTCCGACCTCACTTTCTCGACATGGTTCTTTGTGCTCCTGTTCCGCTTTGAGCGTTTCCTCTTCGCAGCCCTCGGATACCCATCACCGTATCCTTGGGCGACTATGGGACGCAGTGTTCCACCTGCTATGCTTGAGCAAGGTATCGGTGGCTACATAGCGGTTGTGGCGCTTAGCCTGTGGGCAGCAAGAACACACCTTAAGGGCGTATGGAGGGCGATTCGTGGGATATCGGACGGTGATTCAAAAATAGCCTCATCTGAGGCGCTCGAATATCGGTTGGCGATGGGCATGCTTATCATCGGTTTCATCCTGACCACACTCTACGGGTGGACGCTCGGGATGCCAATTTATATCGCATTCACTTACATCCTGCTCTATTTGGTGCTCAACACAGCTATAGCGAAGATAAGAGCCGAAGGTGGTGCTCCAACTCATGGGTTCCATTTCGCTGGACCTGATCATGTCCTGTTGACTATCGTAAGCCCGAGCTCAATGGATACACGCCAAATGGCAGCGTGGGCACTCTTCTTCGGCTTCAACCGCGCTTACACTGGCGTCCCTATGCCTCATCAACTTGAAGGAATGAAGATCGCCGAGGTGGTTGGGGCAAACATTAGGAAGGTCATGGTGTCAATAGCATTGGCGACAGTTGCAGGTTGCTATGCTGGTGTTTGGGCACTGCTCCACTTGTGCTTCCGTGAGGGTGTAGAACGCATGGGACACCCTGTCAAAGACCTGTCACCACAAGGATGGCAAATTGTTGATTCGTGGCTGAACAGCCCAGTGGATGCCAACCTGCCTGGGCTTCTTGGGATTATTTTCGGGTTTGGGTTCGCTGTCTTCCTCATGTTGATGCGCTACTTGTTTGTGTGGTGGCCGTTCCATCCCATAGGCTACACAATCGCAGCCGATTGGACAAGCGGTGTGATTTGGCTACCCCTACTCATCGGGTGGTGCGCAAAAGCACTGACATTGCATTACGGTGGGCGAAGCGCCTACTTGAACTTCCTCCCGATGGCGCTCGGGTTGATACTCGGAGAGTTTGCGGTCGGTGGATTTTGGTCTCTACTTGCTATGTTCACTCGCAAGCCACAGTATTCGTTTTGGCCATGGTGAAGCCTGCAAAGGTGAGTTGAAAATCATACCCGTTTGTTTTATGTTGCTCAAGCCTTCACTCCGACGAAAGGCTATTCCTTCATCACCCACAAGTGGACTTCGCCCAAGTGCTTGCCCGTGAAAGGTTTGCCGACCACAGCAGGCTTGTTGCCGATGCGAATGAGTTTCGCGTCGTGACTGCCGACACCTGAATCAACGACAT
>JBGOEK010000022.1:0-36095 GCA_041537945.1 Candidatus Thermosaccharophagus yellowstonensis | reverse complement strand
GCAAGCGACAGGGGAAAGCGGATGGGAAGCGGGTGAAGTTGTCGCTGAAGCATTGCCGTGGCAGAACCGCCCTTATTCGGTTCGCCTGACCTTGCCACCCCTTTCCGTCGTTTTCCTGAAACGATGCCTTGACACGACAGCATGATGCGCTATCATGGAACAGAGGGGCAATGCATGGTGGCAGTTCAACTGGTGTAGCAAAAGGGGTGAGCGGTATGGCTTTGAAAAAAGTTGTGCAAATTGGGGTAGTGGCTTTGCTCATTCTGGCTACTTCTTTTCTTTTTGGGCAGGAGGTGGACTACGGGACAAAGCATGTTTTTCCCACCCCTGAGGTTATAACGCCGCACATAAAATGGCTTAAGCCGTATGCAAGAGGTCCGCTCAAAATCCTCTTCGTAACTCACAGGGCAGGGATGAGGGAAATTATTGAGTTGGCTCAGAGAATGGACATCAACTACACCGTTGTTTCCATATCTCACCCCGATGCGTTCTACCAGAGAGATCCATCCAATCCATCCACGCTCACTCCTGAATCCATAACTGCCGATGGTGAGAAGAAACTGGGCGAAAATTACGATGCAATAATTTTGGGGAACATAAACTGGAGTTGCCTCCCCATCTCATGGCGCTACCTGATTCTAAAGAAGGCTAAGGAAGGAACAGCGATTTTGGGCATCGTTAGGGGAGCCGATGAATACCTGTCAAAGACTTTGAAGGAAAGAACAAAAATTGAGTTCCCTTCAACATTTCCTTTCAAAGGGCTCGCGAGCTTTGAAAAATACAAAGACATGGAGTCTTTCCTCAACGCCACCCTTGATGTTTACCAATTTGGCAATGGCAAAATCCTTCTTTTGAAGGGCTACAATGTCCCTCCTCGCATACAGATGCTAACCCCTGCACCGATAGGGAATCCAATGCAAGTTAGCTACATCGAATACGACTACTATCTTGCCTATATTTGCCATCTTCTCGCCCTATGTGCCCACAAAGAACCTGTTGTCAGAATAAGGGGCAAGGACTACATTGAGGCAAATAGAAGCGAATTTCACACTGTTGAGTTTGCCCTTGAGAGCGATGAAAAAATTGAAGGTATTTGCAAACTGGTGCTTAGGGGCAAATACAACGCTTTCATTCACTCTCAAACGAAGAAAGTGCTCATTTCACCGAGGTTAAGCACTGTTGTAGGCTTCCATGTGGAAAGCCCGCCTGCGGGAGAGTATTTCGCCGATTTGTGGGTCTTAAGTGACGGAAAAATCATAAATTTCGGCTCCTCCTTCATAAGGCTAAGCTCGGATAGTTTCATAAGGGGCTTGGAGTTGAAGAGGTCTTACAAAAAAGACGAAATTATTTCGGGGAAAATAACCTTGGAAAGCAAAGAGCCGAAATGGAAAGGATTCCACATCGTTATTTGCCAAAAAGACAACTTCGGAAGGCTCATAAGCAGGAAAGAGATAGATCTTTCCTCATTTCCTTCTAAATCCCCGATAGAAATTCCATTCACCCTGCCCCATGGCAAGCCTTTAACCGTCCTCCAAAACCTTTCAGTAATGCTGTGCAAAGGGAAAGAAACAGTTGATTGCAAAAAGGAATCCTTTTTCATCTCCGATCTTTACCCGAAAGACGATGTGAGGTATATCCTTTGGGTCGGAGGCTTCGGTTCGTATCTCACGCCCCACTTTTACAGGGTGCTTTATGAAGCGGGATTTGATACGCAATACACTGGCTTCAATGAGGCAGTCCTCCTTGGAAACCTCTATCACCTACCCTATGCAACGAGGTTTATTGACAGAAAAACCGATTGGTATCCTCATCCCGATGTGCCGAGCAGAACGAAGGATGACCATGTGAGATTGCCATGCCTCAACGACCCCTCTTACCTTGAAGAAGTGCGCAACAATTTGACGAACACAGCCAAGCGCCTGATGGATTTCTCAACAAGGGAGTTTTCTATGGGAGATGAGTGCCATTTTGTGGGCGGAAGGTATGAGCTCTGTTTTTGCCCCCATTGTGTCACTGGGTTCGCCAAATTCTTGGAGAGGGAATACGGTAGCGTTGAAAACCTCAACAAAGAATATGAAGCAAACTTCAAATCCTTTTCCGATGTCAAGCCTGTAACACTTGAGGAAGCCCGAAAAGACACGAAGCTTATCCCGCTTTGGGTTGATTACAGGCGGTATATGGAGGATGTATGGGCAGGGATCTTTCGGTTCAGCCGAGATGTGATAGAGGAAGTTGTCCCTAAAGCTAAAGTCGGTTATGAAGGAAGCGATATGTCAGTCAATAGCTACAATGCTGCCGATTTTTATAAGCTTATGCAAGCCATGAACCTCAACAACACCTATGATGCCCCTTTTATACCCTACGCTGTTTCGGATTTTAGCCAACCAGGCACCCTCTTAGGGTTGGGATGGTATGGTGGATATAACCCTTGCAGGAGCGAGATTTACAACAGATACATCGTTTGGCGTCACCTTTTCAGAGGAGCGAATTCCTTCTGGGTCTGGCATGGAGAGCCGGGGATGGAGGGTGGAGTTGTAGCCCCTGACCTCTCTTTTTACGATTTCTTTAAGGCTAATGTTGAGGAAATCAAAGAGCTGAAAAAGGGGATCGGAAAGCTGATAATGAGTGCAAAGAGAATCGGCGATATCGCTATCCTTTACTCGGCAAGTAGCGTCCATCTTTCAACCTTGACCGAGGGCTTTCCCCAGATGGAGCAAGTCCTCAACAGCATGACCTCGTTGCTTGAGGATGTAAGATGTCCGTTCAAAATCATCTCCTACAAGCAATTGGGAGAGGGGATTTTGAGGAAGGCAAACTTTCGCTCGCTCATCCTACCTTATTCTCAAGCCCTTTCTTTGGAAGAGGCGAAAGAAATTGCCGATTTTGTCAAAGGAGGGGGCGTTGTGATTTCGGATCTAAGACCGGGCATCTTTGACCAACATGGAAAACCGTTTAAAAGATCCATTTTGGACGAAGTTTTTGGAGTCAAGCAAGAGCCATCCCCAAAACCTAAAAGAGGCAAAGTCTCACTAAATCTTGGTGGAAACTTCCCCAATTCTCTCCCTGACACATTCTCCGATGCCTCTATCACGCTCACAACAGGGAGGCAATTCGGGGAAATGGAGGGCACACCTTGCTTTATTGTCAATAAATTTGGGCAAGGAATGGCTATCCTTTTGAACTTCTCACTCTCCTCTTACTCACCTCGCAGTGAATCTGCACCTTTGTGGAGGTCATTCCTTAGAGCATTGCTCAACTACGCGGGAGTTAAAGAAAGAGCAAAAATTTCACCCGATATCGCTGGAGTTAGGGCTTATTGGTTCCAACGGGATTCCCTCCAGTATCTTGGAATCCTTCAGGAGTTGCCAGAACCTTCAATAAATTATGCACTTGGAAAAGCAAAACCAATAACTCCCTCACCAGTTAAGCTCACCCTTTTGAGGAAATATCACATTTACGATGTGAGAGAGGGAAAATACCTCGGCTACGGTAATGTGATAAACACGAAGGTTGAACCCGGAAGAGCAAAGCTTTACGCTCTTTTCCCATACAAATTGAACAAAATCTTTATTTCCACACCAAGCAGAGCAACCCAGGGGAAGGAGCTGGCTTACGAAATCAAGCTCGATGGAACATCACCTTCGTTAGGACTTCACATAGTTCATCTCTCAGTTGTTGATCCAAATGGAAAAACCATCGCATATTATGAGGAAAACCTTATGGTGAGTGGTGGAAAGGCAAAAGGGACAATTCCGCTCGCCCTTAACGAGATACTTGGCAAGTGGAAAATAAGAGCAAAAGATGTGGCTACTGGTATCTCAAGCGAGAGGACATTTACTGTGGAGGGGATAAAATGATGAGAAAAAGCTTAATTTTTCTCATTTTCATCCTCCAATCCCTTCTCTTTGGGGAAGATAAGAGGGAGTATCCTTGCTACCTCATGAGTGAGAAGCCGATTCTGGACGGGAAAGAGGAAAAAGCTTGGGAGAACATCCCTGAGGCAACGGGCTTCTTCATCCTCGGTGGGCAAAAATACGCCTTAGAAAAGCAAACTTACTTCAAATGCGGTTGGAGGGATGAGGGGATATACATTTTCGTTAAGTGCGAAGAACCTGCCCCAGACAGGATCACAGCGAGTTTGAAAGACGGAGACGAACTTTTCAGGGAAGATAGCGTAGAATTTTTCTTCTTTCCGAAGGATGCCCCTAACTACCTTCATTTTGTTGTAAATGCGATTGGGAGCAGATGGAACGAAGTTGGAAGCACCCTTCAACCATCTTTTCCTTGGAATTGGCAAGCGAAGGCTTTTATCGGTAAAGACTTTTGGTCGGTAGAATTGGCGATACCATTTGATGTCCTCGGGATGAAGCCAAAAGATGGAGAAAAATGGCTTATAAATGTGGCAAGGAATATAAACACCGGTCCAGCGATAGAGCACTTCACTTGCTGGCCCCCGTTGAGGGGAAGCTTCCACGAAGTTCAAAACTTCGCCTTTATCACCTTCAATTGGAGAGAAATTTCGGTTGAAGAGAGGAAAGAAATAGAGGAAAAGCTAAACGCGCCCTTCTACGGATTCCTCAAAGGGAAGGTGGATAGCTTATGGGAGGAACTGAAAAAGAATGCCCCCAATTATGAGGATGCAATATCGTATGGCTTAAGGAGCGAAAGATTGAAGGGAGAGGCAACCTACATCAAAGAAGCTTGGGATAAATTGCAAAACCTTGTTGAAAAGAAGAGCCCAACACTTCACGAACTTCGTTCATTCATCAGCAAACACCCCGACATGCTCCAACGCCTCAAAGAGTTCAACTACAAGGTTCTTATTGAAAAGCTGTTTGAAAGCTAAAACTTCGATTAATAAGATACAAAACAATTTGTGCGATAAAATTATACTCTCCAAATTCTTAATGCGATGCTTATCGAGGCGACCAAGAAGGATGTTTATCATGTGCAGGTTTTTTGTGATGTTTATTGGATTAGACCCATCGGCGTCCATCACATATATCTCCCAGTTTCCATCTCGGTTGGAGGCAAAAACAATTTTCTTGCCATCTGGTGACCAAGAGGGATGTTCATCATCAGCCGTGGGGCAATAAGTATTAGCCCCAAAATAACCAGCACGCTAATCGGCTTCGTTAGTGGATGTTTGTAGTAGGTTGCGAACTACTCACGAACGCAAAATTGAGACGCTTCATTGTAGCGTAAAGATTGGAGGAACGCCAATCCCTGAGGTTGCTAATTCACCCACCGAGGTTTTTGCCCTACCCTGCAATAACTCGCATAGGGTTTGTCCATGCAAGGTTGCCATCGCAGTCCATGCATTCAATTCTGATGAAGCGCTCGTCGCCACGGAGTTTGTAGTGTGCTTCCGTGATAGTGCTACCCTTTGGGGCTGTCCACTTCCTTCCTTTGCCGTTGTCGGAGACAAAGGTTATCGTCTTAACTGGCGATGTCACAATGCTTATGCAATCACCTTCGATCCGCACATCCTCTATTTGTGGTCCTGTGCTTGAGTAGAAAAGACCATTCCTAAGAGACTCCATGACATCGTCCTTTGTGAGTTGCTTACACTTTACAGCCACCCACGCACCGCATATGTCCACTGGGCGATACTCACCGAAGTGGAAATGTGCATCATCAACTGCCACTCCCCAAACAAAGCGCCCTCGCAAAAGCAAGTCATCCCAATGCGTCGTTGACAAACCTTTACCGATAGCGTGATGGCACGAGGTGTTGAATATCTCAATGGCGATGTAGCCATCGAACGAGAGCATATCATGCACCGTAAGTTGCGACCAGTATGGGTGGCAAAGTATCGCCTCACCACCCTGTGAACGAACTTCGTCAATGAGAGCTTGCGGATGAACATCCCTGTGCGAGATGCCTTCAGGTGCTTCCCATTCCCTCTCAATGCCTATGATGACGAAGTGGAAACCAAATCCAGTTTCTGACACTCCCACATCTACCTCCTCACCAGCTATGAGTAGCATCCCATAGCTTTCATCGCTTTCAAGTAGCGTTAGCTTGTTGTGGTCTGTTATGGCGAGGAAGTGGTAGCCAGCATCTGCGTATCTTTTGACCAATTCAGCAGGCTCTAAATCACCGTCACTGCGTTTTGTATGAGCGTGCAGATTGCCCTTGAACCAACTGCCCTCAACTCTAAAAGGGTTCGCAAACTCCACAACCATCGCCACTCACCCTCCCGACATCCTTGTAGCGTGCTCCCGCAGAACGCAACCACTATTGTAGCATTAACACCCTCAGGTGATTAATCTGCGTTGCCACGCACATCTGTCCGTGTCATAGTGAATGTGGTTTAGCTTCGCACCACCTTAAACGGTGTTTTGAGGTGATGCTGATGAAGCGTTCGCATGTGTTTCTTTCATTGGCAGTTGGTCTTATTTTGGTTTGCACTTGCATTGGTAAGATGTATCCTCAGACGAAGGGCATCGTTCTGCGCTACAAAGGCAATGTCGGCGATGTCATGCGTTACAAATCTTGGTTTCGCATGCGCACACTTGGACTAAGTGATGACAACCCGAAGCTACGCATGACTTTCAACTACGAAGCAATTCACTCTCATAGGATAGTGTCCCTCTCACCCGATGGTGTCTTGGAGATAGAAGCCACAAGGGAATCTGGGAAGGTGCAACGCGATGGTCGTGAGGAGGACTTAAGCTCAAAGCCATACAAGCGCATTGTAAGGATGAACGATAGAGGCAAAGTCATTGAGGAGAAAGTGATAGAGGGAGAAGAGCGTGAGGACGAAAGCAAGTTCGCAGACCCAGTTGTTCTTATGGATGAGATACACACAAGGGCTGTCCAAAACATAACCTTCCCAGAGAACGAAGTCACGAAGGGAACTGAATGGACGACAACGCTCACCGAACGCATAGCCGATGCGAGTGTGAATGTGACGATAAAATCGAAGGTTATTGACATCACCGAAGTTGATGGGCATAAGTGCGCGGTCGTTGACTCCGAGATAAGCGCCCCAGTCGATTTATCATTAAAGATTGGGGACATGGAGATAGAACTGAACGGCGAATTCAAATCATGGGCTACGCTTTACTTCGATTACGAGAATGGCATTGAGGTGCTTTCGGAGGACCAACTGCGCCTTGTGGTTGATCAAACCGCGTCTGCGGGTGGTAAAAGCTTTCGCCTAAAATTTAAAGTGGCAGCGAACGCGAAGACAGTCCTTTTGAGCTATTCAAAAGCTACGAAGTGAGATGGCAAACTTTGATTTGGACGCGTCTACTACATTGATGGGCTTGTTTGGCTTTGGACAAAACTTTACTAAGTGGAGTTGATCTAAACATGGGTGAGATACGAGTTGGCACATCTGGCTACAAGTATGATGACTGGGTTGGCTACTTCTATCCAGAAGGATTGCCTGAGCGGGATTGGCTTGAGTTCTACGCGCGCAACTTCAACACGGTCGAGATAAACAGCTCATTCTACACGATACTCCCACCTTCAACTTCTGCTCACCTTGTGAGGAAGGTTCCAGAAGGCTTTGACTTCGCAATCAAAGCTCATAGGTCTTTCACCCACGACAGAACTGTTGATGAGAGCATCCTCCAAAGCTTCCAAGAGAGCCTTAAACCGTTTGCTCAATCGAACAAGCTCGGATGCGTCTTGCTTCAGTTCCCGTGGGAGTTTAAGTATGAGCCCTCCAACCTTGACTACCTTGTAAGGGTCTGTGAACTGCTCGCCGATTATCCCCTCGTCGTTGAGTTCAGAAACATAGGTTGGATAAAGGATGAAGTGTTTGAGTTCCTTCGCGACTATAACATAGGCTTCTGCTGTGTTGACGAACCGAGACTCAGGGGCTTAATACCGCCCATAGCTGTTGCTACCTCTGATATAGGTTATGTGCGCTTCCATGGGCGCAACAAAGAGAAGTGGTGGCAACATGAACACCCATGGGAAAGATACGACTACCTATACTCCGAAGACGAGATAGCTGAATGGGTGCCAAAGATACAAAGAATCGCAGAGAGCACAGAGCGCTGTTATGTCTTCTTCAACAACCACTACCAAGGCAAGGCTGCAATCAATGCAAGGATGCTCATGAAGTTACTCAGCGGTGATGTCGGATGAACATACGCGTGGAGATGGACGATTTCCTAAGGCGCATGGAGACGGTGCTCAAACGAATACACGCCCAGTTCGACGAACTTGATAAAGTCCGAGAACGCTGTTTTGAGATTTCTCGCAAACTCGTCAGGCAAAGCGGTATCGCAATAAAGCACATACACCGAATGGAGCTCGATGAAGCGAGAGCGATGCTGAGCGAGGCAATGAAGATGGCGAAGGAACTTTCGGAGACAATCTCAAAGCACACGGATGCTGCATCTTGGGGCTTCGTGCACGATGCACAGCGCGAGCTGTCGGAAGCTGTCATCCTCTTCTCCATCGTCTCTGGTGAGAAGCTACCAGAACCACACGAGTTGAATGTTTGCGGAGCTGCATACATACACGGACTCGCTGAAGCAATGAGCGAAGTTAGAAGGCTCATCTTGGACGGGTTGAACAGAGGTGCTGAGGAGGATGTGAAAACGCTGTTGAGGATCGTGGAAGAAGCTTATTACCTTCTACTCACCTTTGACCATCCAGACACCATTACACTTGGCTTGAGAAGGAAAGTTGATCAGCTTCGCTTGTTGCTTGAGAGGACGCACAGCGATGTTGCGATTGCGTTTCAGTGCTCGGCTGTCATAAGCTCGCTTCGGGAGCACTCCAAAAGCTTAAAAAGCCTCAATGAAGCATCGCCAGCGCAAGAATGATGAACAAAACTCCGACAAGCATCATCTCCACCTTCTCGCTCAACTCCAAACGGATGTGCTCAATCCCAAGTGATGAAAGCGCAACCATCCCGACCATACCGATGATCGTGGTCACTGATGTTATCACCACCAACATAACCAGCGTATGGTAACCACCTGATGCTGAAGCTGCAAAGAAAAGAGGCATCACTGCCTCACATGGTGAAAGCGTGAGCGAAAGCAACAACGCACCTACTGATAGCCATTCACTTTTTGCACCTCTCTCTACACCCCTGAGGATTTTTGCATCAAACTTTGCGATCTTCATTTTGTGGGCTTCTTCGCCCTGAGTTGTGCGCCATGCAGCAAAGATATACGCTATCCCTACAAGCAAAATCAAAATAGCCGAAACAGTTTTCGCAGCCGAAGAGAAGAACATCATCACACTTCTCCCAACCAGCCAAACAATCAACCCAAGTATGAGTGTGCTCAAGATGTGGCAAGCACCAGCGAACGCCGTTATGAAAAGCAGTTTCGCCCTACGCCAATGATGCACCTTCGCGACGAGAAGAAAAGTAAGCCAATGGGTTGGCATCACCGCATGTGCAAGCGAGATGAGGAAAGCACCGATGAGCAAACCCATAACTCATATCGCACCTCAAACTTCTTAGACTGACATCAAGCAGAATTCAGTCTAACGCATCAGTGGATCGCACCCCTAACATTGAGTTGCGTAGCTCCCACATCGCCAATGCTTAAAACCCTCAGCATATGTTCCCTCCCGCCAACCCATTCGTGGGTTGTCACTCGGATTTGAGTTATCACCGTTGCGCGCTATAATAATGCTAACTGAGGCAGCGGGTTGGCGATGTATCAGGCGACATAAGTTGATGCTACACTACGGCAGTTAAGATGCACGCATCTGTAGGCAAAGGTGAAGTTTGGGAGTGCCTACAGGGCAAGCCCGCTGGTGAAAGAGCGATATGCGATAGATGAAGAGGAAAGCGGTGAGGAGGCAGGAGGATATATGGGCAGCAGGATGCATGGGGTTTGATGGCACACGAAAAAGGAGTGTGCGCATCAAAGCCCATTTTTATTTTGGATGCTTAGATGCTGCCCATGCGTGAGTTGAAGAAACGCCGTCTGACGGGCACTCGATGGTGCTTTGAGAAGACGGCGTTTAATTTTTAGGTATCCACAGGCGAAGAAAACAAGAGGTGATAAAAGATGCCGTTCGTGCGCAGGTTGAGTGAGTTCGTTCGCCCTTACATTTGGCAAATGGTCTTCGGGTTCATTCTCACAGTGACGCTCACATGGCTATCACTCGTCCCACCAATGCTCATGCGCCGCTTGATTGATGAGGCAATCATGGAACGAGATAGGAAGTTGCTCCTGATGTTGACGCTCGCACTCTTGGGGGTTTACATCGTCTCAACGCTTATAGGGATGGTGAAGAACTACCTCATGACATGGCTTGGTCAGAAGGTGCTCTACGACCTAAGAACACGCCTGTATGAACATGTGGCTACGCTTGACATCGGCTTCTTTGAATCGAGGCGAAGCGGTCAAATCATGTCACGCATAACTGGAGATGTTGCAGCGCTCGAGCAATTCATCGTCCACAGCGTCCCACAAATGCTGATTGACCTCATAACGCTCATAGGGATTGCCATCGTCCTGTTCAAGACCAACATTCAACTCGCCCTCATAGCGCTTTTCCCTGCACCTTTGCTCATCATCATGACTGTGCGCTACAGACAACTCGCCATAGTCGTTTACAGAAGGCTCTGGAATGTCATCGCTGAAATGCATTCGTTCCTCTTCGAGACGCTCTCAGGGATTAAAGTCGTCCAATGCTTCAACCAAGAGGCAAGAGAGATCGAACGCTTTAAAGGGCGCTGCAATAAGATAGTGAGTTCATACCTTGATGCAGCCAAGCTTTCGACTCTATTCTTCCCGACGATGGGATTCATATCAACGCTCGGTTTGATGTTGGTCTGGTGGTTTGGTGGCAACCAAGTCCTTGAAGGACAACTCACCATCGGGACGCTCACCATGTTCACGATGTATCTGCGCCAGTTCTATGTGCCTGTGCAAAACCTCACTTACCTGAACGATGTGTGGCAGAGGACAGCTGCTGCGGCAGAGAGAGTCTTTGAGATCTTGGACACAAAGCCAGAGGTAAGCATCCCTAAGGAAGCTGTCAAGCTGAGCGATGTCAAGGGAGAGGTCGTCTTTGAGGATGTCAGCTTCGCATACGATGGGAACAAATCGCAGAATGGAGACGGGCTTGTCCTTAAGCACATAAACCTGAAGGTTCGCCCCGGTGAGACGATCGGCATTGTCGGCAGAAGCGGTTCTGGTAAGACAACGCTAACAGCGCTCATCGCCCGCTTCTACGATCCGAAGGAAGGGCGAATTTTGATTGATGGACATGACTTGAGGGAGCTCGACTTGAAGAAGCTTCGTGAGAAGATGGGCGTAGTATTGCAGGAGCCTTTCCTGTTCCATGGGACCATCTGGGAGAACATCGCCTACAGCCGTCCAAACGCGACTATGGAGGAAATCATAAAGGCAGCGAAGACAGCCAACGCACATAAGTTCATCCTTGAACTGCCCGATGCATACGACACATATGTCGGTGAGCGTGGCACGAAGCTCTCAGGTGGCGAGAGGCAAAGGATTTCAATAGCGAGGGCAATCTTGAGAGACCCTAAAATCCTCATCCTTGATGAAGCCACATCGTCCGTTGATAGCGAATCTGAATACGCGATTCAGAAAGCCCTCGATAGGTTGCTCAAAGGTAGGACGACATTCGCCATAGCACATAGGCTTTCAACCCTGCGAAACGCAGATAAGCTCATCGTGCTCGACAACGGCGAGATAGTTGAGATGGGAACACATGAAGAGCTAATGCAGAAGGACGGCATCTACAAACGCCTCGTGCAAATACAAGCATTGCTGAGCAACAGCTTGATCGAAGAAGGAGACAACGGAAATGGGAAAGGCAAAGCCGACATCGAATGCGAGGGTAAAACGAGGGGTGATTGAGAGGTGATTGATGACTTAGAACCGGACTTGGAAATAAGATGGCTTGATGAATGCGATGTGCGCATAGAGCGAGATGCTGATGGACAGCTTTGGCTCTCTTGTGATGGGCAGGTGGTGAAGATAGGCAGGGTAGTAAGGCTCTTCCCATTGACAGATAAGTCGCATTACATCTCCATCATCGATTCGGATGGGAACGAGATCGGCATCATAAGGGATATACAAAGCATTGAACCGACCTCACGGGCTATACTGTGGGAGGAACTTGAGCGCATCTACTTCATGCCGAAGATAACACGCGTCTACAACATAAGGCATGACCAATCCTCTGGGTGCATAATCTGGGATGTTGAGACGGATGTCGGTAGGAAGGAGCTGAAGATAGAAAGCGTTGACCATATCTACAAAGCCCGCTACCCACGCATCTTCGTCGTAGATCGAGAGGGATGCCGATACGAGATACCAAACTGCGATGCGCTTGACCACCGCAGTAGGCGTCTCCTTGCACGATACTTCTAAGCCTTCCACACGGTTGGAGGTTTAAGGCAACATGCTTAAGCGTGCCCACGCATTGTTGTAGGCATTGATTATGGCGAGCATGAGGCAGAGGAGCGCAGAGACATCGGAATCCGATATGGCGCCCTCGCTTTCGCCAGCATCAAGGATTTCAACGACTGCTGTGAGCAAGTGAGGTTGTGCTGTCAGCTTATCTGGTGAGATGCTTATGCCCTCATCCTGCGCTTCCTCAGCGAGCTGGAAGAGTTGTTCACCAACGCTTTCGTAGGAATCCAAGAACTCCTCAAACGAGACTGGTGAGAGCTTGTTATCGCTTGCCCTCATGAAAACCTCGGTCACAAAATACGAAAGGTTGACTGCCCACTCCTGAGTTGCTTCTGGGAACTCGTCCAAGACAGCTAACGCAAACGGTAAGACATGTGGCTGTGAGTTGGAGACGCGCTCGTCAAGCTCCTTAGCCTTTTGCTCATCGTATCCGACCATCTCCTTCCAGACTTGCTCGATCTCTTTCCTCGTTATCAAGTGCACTTCGTATCCCCTCGCTTTGCTTCTTCGTTTTGGCGCATGGGTGCAGGATGCACATTTAGTTTGTCATACGAGACCGTGTAATGCTAACGCGTCCATAGCATGCTAACCCGAAGTGGAAGTTAACCATTTAGGCTCGCTATGCTCTCGTGCGCCAAAATAAAGTTGGCTGAGCAACTACCCGAAGCTTTCAATTCAACCACACATTGGGTGAGTGGTAGCGCGATGCGAAAAGTCAGAGTGCTCATTAGGCTTAAGCCGACTTTGATGGATGCTCAAGGGGCTGTCTTGAAGCGAGCCTTAAGACAGCTTGGCTATAACTCGGTTGCCGATGTGCGTGTTGGGAAGTTGATTGAGCTCGCCATCGATTGCGATGACGATAAAAAAGCTATGGCGCAAGTGAAGGAGATGTGCCAAAGGCTACTCGCCAACCCAGTGATTGAGGAGTTTGAAGTGCTCGAAGAAACTACCTCAACGAATGTGAGGTAGCTTTGACATGCGCTTTGGCGTCGTTGTCTTTCCGGGCTCAAACTGTGATCAGGATTGCTATCATGTCATCCGCAATGTCCTCAAGAAGCCGGTGGAATACATCTGGCATGAGAGAACGGACTTAAACGGGTTTGATTGCATAGTGCTCCCGGGCGGTTTCTCGTATGGCGATTACTTGCGTCCGGGCGCGATTGCAAGGTTTGCGAAAACTATGGATGCACTCTCCGAATTCGTTGAGCGAGGTGGGTTGGTCATCGGCATCTGCAACGGTTTCCAGATATTGCTTGAAGCTGGCTTGCTACCGGGAGCAATGTTGCGCAATAAGACATTGCGCTTCATATGCAAGTATGTGCACTTGAGGGTTGAGAACGAGAGGACGCCCTTCACAAATCTTTATAACGCTGGGCAAGTGTTGCGCATGCCCATAGCACATGGTGACGGAAACTATTACTGTGATGAGGAAACGCTGGCTAAGCTTGAATCAAACGCTCAGATAGTTTTCCGATACTGCGACGAGTTTGGAAACATTACTGAGGATGCTAACCCTAACGGCTCGGTCGCAAACATAGCTGGCATATGCAACGAGAGGAGGAATGTGCTCGGCATGATGCCACACCCAGAAAGGTGCTCCGAAAAAATTTTGGGTAGCAGTGACGGCTTGCTACTTTGGGAGTCAATCATCAAGTGGGTTGAAGGGGGACGGTGAAATTTAGCTAACGCTGTTGTGGTGAATCACCCTATGCTCCTCACCTTGCTCGCACTCATGGCGGGATGCATCTCAGTGTATTCCTACATGAGGGAGGCAAGCAGGTGGAAAAGGCACACCTTCGTCATAGCGCTCTTGGCACGCTTGACGGCGATATTCCTCCTTTGGCTTCTCCTGTCGCAACTTGAGCTTAAGCTTAAAAGCTATCTTGTGCGCCCTCATGACTTGCATTTGCTCATCGATACATCCGAAAGCATGCACCTATGTGGCATGGACAAGGATGCGATAGCGTTAGCACGAGATGTTGCGCACATGCTCAGCGCTCATCAAGCACCTGTGCGTTTGCACCTGTGGGCATTTGATGAAACGCTCAAAGAGATAACGACGGCTAACATCGGAAAGCTTGAGTTCAAAGGTAAGCACACGGATTTAGTTTCGGCTGTATCTTCGCTCAGAAGGCTGATCGGCAAAAACGCAACCGTTGTCGTATTAACCGACGGTCAGGATACAAGGGTGAAATCACCACATGAAGCTCAGGGCATCTTGGCTCACGAGAGGGCGAGCAATGTGAACTGGCTCTTTGTGAGGCTTGCGGGGAAAGCACCAGAGGATGTCTGCGTTGAAGTTTTACCGCCTTACACAATCGCATTCCCAAACAGCACTGTGACACTGCAATGTGTGGTGAGATTGACAAGTGGCAATAGCTACAACGGCATGTTGAAGGTGACGATGGATGGGAGGGAAATTCTGCGCAGGCGCATCAATCTTAGCGCCGACCGCAGGGATGAAACGATAGCATTTTCCATATCGCCGCCATATGGCGAGCGCAGGATAAAAGTGAAGTGCGATCCCGCACCGAATGAACCGATCGCCTTGGACAACGAAGCTGAGGCAGTAATCAACATCATCGATCGGAGGGTGCGATTGCTTTTCATCACTGGTTTGCCAAGCCCAGAATTCAAGTTCATCAAGCGCTCGCTCGAGGATGATGGCGCAATCGATATGCTCTGCTTGAGCGAGAGAGATGGGATTGGCTTCCTTGCGCAGGGCAACTTGATAGCTGGCGAGCAGGTCTTGAGGCTCAGCATTGACCGAAGCACGCTCTCCAAATTTGATGTCGTCTTCATCAGCAACATTGAACCAACGAAGTTGCCATCGAGGGTATTTGAGGAACTTGAATGGTATGTTAGCCAGCATGGTGGGACATTGTTCATACTCGGTGGCGAGAAGACCCCGAGGCTGTTTGAAAACGCTTTGCTTAAACGCATCTTGCCAGCTGAGGGCTTCGGCGGTTTCATCAGCAACGATTTTTCGTTAAAGCCAACGGAGCTTGGTTTGTATTGCCCAGCCGTGAACATGGGGAAAGACGAAGTTGAAGCGAAGAACATTTGGAAGAGGATGCCGAAGTTGAGATGTGGCATGGTGCTGACGAAGCTAAAGGGAGGAGCAGTTGTGTTGCTTGAATACGACGGCATCAGTTCCGCCGGAGAACCCGCATTCGTATGGCATCGTTACGGTGAAGGGAAAGTTTTCATATTTGCGCCGTTCGATACATGGCGTTGGTGCATGGACTCTGCCAAGCGTTCATCAGAGCCGCACGAATTCAATTACTTCTGGCGCACGCTCGCACGCAGTCTTTCCGTCCCGTTGATTGATGGCTTCGTCACACTATCTACGAGCAACAGCGTTGCTGAAGTCGGTGAAGTGGTATGCATCTACGGTGCCGTTCGTGGAAGCACAACCTGCAAAGAGATCAGCGTTTCAGCTCGACACGAAGAAGGCACACAAAAGCAGATCACACTGAAGAGGCACGGAGATACCTTCGTTGGGCAATTGCGCTTAGATCGACAGGGCAAATGGACGCTGAAGCCGACATCGGCTCATGGGAGTGTGGCGTTTGTGACAGCGGTAGAAAAATTGCATGAGCGCAAGCATGCTGGGAACAATGAAGAGATGTTGGAAGCGATGGCGGATGCTTTGGCGGGACGAGTTGTTTCAACCGGTGAAGTCAAGAGGGTTGTTTCGGAGTGTGCCAAGCTCGCTGTTAAAGAAAGCGTTTCCTACTCGCTTAGGTTCCGTTCCATACCTTCCTTTTACTTTGTCATCTTGGCACTGCTCTCACTTGAGTGGTTTCTGCGCCGAAGGAACGGTCTCATCTAAGCACCAAGTTGCAGGTGTTGGATAAGCGATCATGGGGAGCACTCAAGCAATGCATCAAAGCGACGAGCGAGAAAGGAAGTTGGCGGAAGTCTGGGGAGCTGTTGACGAGTTCATCGAGCATCTGCGTTCCCTCAAGGTTTCTTCGCCTCACACACTAAGGTGCTATGCAGGTGACATAGTTGGCTTTGCTTCCTTCCTTGAAAGCCAGTTCAGCGGTATCGGGCATTTCTCTTGGTCCGATGTTGACATAGCGCATGTTAGGCAGTTCGTGATGGAGCTAAGCATGCGCGGTTATTCCAAACGCTCAATAGCGCGCAAGATATCCTCACTGCGTTCCTTTTTCAAATACTTGGTCAACAAGCGCCTGATCAAGTTCAACCCTGCTGTTTTCATCCGTGCGCCAAAGATGCCGATGCGCCTCCCGAAAACGCTCACTGTATCAGAGGTTGAGAGGCTACTCGAGACGCCAGATGTGAGCACGCTTGAGGGCTTAAGGGACAAGGCAATACTTGAAGTGCTCTACGCGACTGGGATGAGGGTTGGGGAACTGGTGAGGTTGAACTGTAGCGATGTTAACTTGAGCACGGGTGAAGTGATCGTGACTGGCAAGGGAGGGAAGCAACGCATAGTCTTGCTTGGCGAGGTAGCCATACAGGCGCTCAAAGAATACATCTCAAAGGCTCGCGGAAGCTTCCTAAGTGGCAAGACAACAGATGCACTCTTCCTTAGCAGACTTGGCTCAAGGTTGACGGAGAGGCAGGTTCACAGGCTCGTTGTCAAGTATTCGCTCATGGCTGGCTTGAAAGTGCGTGTGACACCTCACACGCTTCGGCACTCATTTGCAACGCACATGCTCGAAGGCGGAGCTGACATAAGAATTGTCCAAGAATTGCTTGGGCATGCTTCCCTCTCAACGACGCAAATTTACACGCGCACATCAAGGGCACACTTGAAGCGAGTCTATGACTCAGCTCATCCAAGAGCCAAGTGACGATGAAAAGAGCATGATCGCACCGAGACTAAAAGATGCTCGCCGACGACATCTCATATTTACCTTGCACACCTTTTATGTGCCTAACAGGGGCACGCCTGAATATGTTGCCAAACTGTGCGTAGAGGCGCTTCGCCTCCTCGGGATATTCATCAATCAAGTTGCGCTGTTCCTTTGGGTCTTCAACGAGGTTGTAAAGTTCATCCGGCTGTCCCTCGGGACGCTGAACGAAGCTCCAAGTCTCATCCCTTATGCACCTTTCAACACCTTCGTGGTAGCCACATATGACCGCATCACGATGGTTATCTGTCTCTCCCCTCAGCAAACTGGCAAAGCTTTTCCCATGCATCGCTATGTTGTTGTTTCCGAAGCCAAGTAGCTCAAGTATGGTTGGCATCACATCCGGGAACTGTATCAGAGCCTTCACCCTCCTACCACCACCCTCACCGCCCGGCATGCGAACTAAGAATGGAACTTTCAACAGCTCACTATGCATCCTATCGGTTCCCTTGAGGAACTTCCCGTGATCTGCGAGCGGATGCCCATGGTCTGCTGTAAGAATGATGAGCGAATCGTCGAAGTAGCCGAAGTCTTTTAGAGCCTCAAAGAGCGCCTTCAGACAATGGTCAACGAACGAGACCTCGCCAGCATACAACCCTCGTATGAATCTGATCTGTTCATCCGTTGCCCATTCCTTAGCCCATCCACCCATAGGCAATATCAACCTTGGACCTTTGTAGTTTGGGTCTGTGTAAGTATCGAAGCGCTTTGGCGGGTCCCAAGGCTCATGTGGCTCAAACGAGTCAATCCAAAGGAAGATGCGCTTATGAACCCTGTTGCGCTTCAGCCAATCAACGGCTCTGTCAACCACTTTGGCTATGAACCAATCGCTCTCCTCTTTGAAGTCGTCGGTGTTGGCTAAGAACTGCGCTACCCTTGCACGCCATTCTGGCGTGTAGTTTTCGTTGACATAATCATCAACGCTTCTTCTTGGTGGCGACGAAAACCAAGGGTCATACTCTTGCCCTCTTATCCATTCATACGAGTTGAAGCCACGATGGTAGTTCATGTTTGGCGCACGGAGATGATATGTATCGCTTATCAGCCCACAAACATAGCCCTCACGCCGTAAGACCTCCGCAAGCGTCACATCATACGGTGTGAGTGGCATCCAGCCCCTGCTTGGGAGGGAGAAATGACCAGTCATAAGTTCGTATCTGACTGGCATCGTGGGCAGACCGCTCGGATATGCGTTCTCGAAGATGATGCACTCGGAGGCGAATGCATCAATGTTTGGCGTCTTGCAAGCTGGCACACCATCAAAGACAGGTTGACCTTGGTTGTAAACGCTAACATGATCTTGCCTGAGGCTGTCAAGCATTATGAAGATGAGGTTCATCACATTTCGCCTCCGTCGCTTTTTCCTTCAGCCTTCTCACAGCCTCCTCCACCTGCGCTGTAAGCCTTTTGTAAGCTTCATGCCTTTGCACAAGCCCACTCTCAACCATGCGCTTGTATTGCTGTGCATCTATTTGCGAGCCTATGTGAACGGATATTTTTTGAGGCTTAGGTATGCGCCTATCTCTCGGGAGCGCTTCAAAAGTTCCATCAATGTAAACGGGAACAATCGGCACACCCGTCTCAACGCCGAGCAAACCAACACCAGACTTAAACGGTTGCAACTCACCATTTGGCGAGCGAGTCCCCTCAGGGAAGACGAGTAGCGGATAGCCTCTCTTTATCACCTCAATAGCCAACTGCAACCCCTCAGCTATGCGAACATGCCTGTCAAAAGGTATGACGCCCAAAAATGTGTTGAAGAACCAACCCCTGAGCTTTGAGTTGAAGAAGTAATCCTTGGCGCCAAGTATCCTTAGCTTGCTTGCATGCCTGCCGAGAGATAGTAGCACAGCACATGTGTCAAGGTGACTGCAATGGTTTGCTGCAATTATGAACGGACCATCAAAGGGCAACCTCTCTTTCCCCCTCACCTCAAAACCAAAGTAGAGCCTAAAGGCTATACCAAGCGCTTTCCTCACAGCCCACCTGATAAGCTTTTTTAGCACCCCAGCTTCTACCCACCTATCAACATCAGCCTCGGATAGTTTTCGCCTGCTCATGGCAGTTGCAAAGCTCTCTGGCTCGACTTTCACCTGAGCAATTTCCACGCCCTCGGCTTCGGTCATCCTTTCCTTGAGGGCGTCAACGATGTCCTTCACAGTTTGAAGCGTTGCCATAAGCGTCTCGGGTAGCTTCACCTTGAGTTGAGATTCAAGAGCCAAAAGAAGCTCCAACCGAGCGAGCGAATCTATTTGCAAATCAAACTCAAGGTGATCCTCAAGCGAAATCAACCCCTTAGGTTTCTTCGACACCTGCGAAACAGCATCAATGACAGCTCTTGTAAGTTCGTCATCGATCGCTATCACTGATGTGAGCGGTTTTTCTCCCTCCAACCTTTGCTTGCTCATCAACATCGCTTTCACTGCAGCTCTATCAATGCCCAGTGCTGGTGTCTTTGGGAGTTCACGAGTGATTATGTGGACATGCTGAATGCGTTGATATGAAGGTATGCGCTTTGAGATGTTGCGCAACGCTGAATGCAAATGCCTTGAGAATTCCTCCAGCTTCTTCTCATCGCCCCAGAACCTCTCATCGGGCACAATGACAGCGTGCATCGTCTCACCGAGCGCCTCCTCATCCCAAATCCCCACAACACACATCTCTTTTACATCGGGCAAGCCACCATAAAGAGCCTCAACCTCTTGCGGGTAAACATTTTTCCCTGCGGAAGTGATTATGACATCCTTCAAGCGCCCACAGATGTGCAGATAGCCGTTAGAATCAATGTAACCGAGGTCACCAGTGTGCAACCAGCCATCTTTCAAGGCTTGTGCTGTTGCCACCTCATCCTTGAAGTATCCGAGCATGACATTCTCACCCTTGACGAGTATCTCGCCCACGCCTCTCTCATCCGGTTGGGCAATCCTCACTTGAACCCCCGGCAAAGGCAACCCAACAGAGCCCCTCTTTTGACGCTCAAGCGTGTTAACGGAAACGACTGGCGAGGCTTCCGTTAAACCGTAGCCCTCGCATATCGTGAAGCCCATCGCAGTCAGGTCATCGAATATGCAAGTTGGCAATGGCGCACCACCACTTATGATCGCTTTAAGCTTACCACCAAACGCCCTTTGTAGCCCAGCGAAGATGAATTTGCCGACTCTCAAGCCCGTCGCAGAGTAGATGAACTTGCTCACTGAGAGAAGGAAACAGAACAATGCCCACGCGAGTTTCCCACGGCTCTTGACATCGGAGAAGATGGCGTTGCGGAGCACTTGCAAAGCCCTTGGAACCGCTATCAAACATGTAGCTTTAACCTCTCGCATCGTCTCAATGATCGCCTTTGAGCGCAATGTCTGAAGATATGTTATTGTCGCACACGCGTAAAGCGGGACGAGGAAACCGCCAGTGAACTCAAGTGCATGGTTTAGTGGCAGGATGGACAAAAAGTGCTCATCTGCTGATGGCTTTAGCAACTCCGCTATCGCAAGCACATTCGAGATGAAATTGCGGTGAGAAAGCATAACGCCCTTTGGCTCTTGTGTTGCACCCGAAAGCAAAATGATCGATGCGACATCGTCTGGCTTGATCTTCGCCTCATATTCATCCGTGTCGATCGGCACAGGTGCCATCGCATCTTCATCTCCAAAAGGCTTGCAAAAGTTATTTATGTCAAGCAGTATCGGCATCGCCTGCGATGCGAAACCAGAAGAGGCAAGCATCTTAGCGCATGAGCTTGAAGCCATTATCGCTGTCGCTTCAACCCACTCAGCTATCTTGAGGAGGTGTTCGGGTGGCATTCGCCTATCAACTGGCACAACAGTGCAACCGATGCTCGAAGCAGCCAAGTAAGCTATCCCCCACTCAGGTTGGTTCTCCGAATAGAGCACAACCTTTGAACCGTAACCTAAGCCAGCCTTGACCAACATCGAAGCCATCATGCGCCTCAAGCGGTCAACATCTCCATATGTGTATCTAACCCATCTTCCATCACGCTTTGTTTGCATTGCCACTTTCTCTGGATTTGTTGCGACAGCCTTCTTCAACAAGTCAGGGATGATGCGCAACTTCTGCTCATGAGCAATCCCTTCTTGCTCAAGCAATTTGCTCTCAGCGCCTTCAGCCTTCATCATCTGCGCTTCCAAGCTCTCGACACCGAAGGCATACCTGAGCAAGCCGGGCATGTGTATGCGCTGGATGTATTCAACCCAATCTATTGAGCGCACATCGAAAGGGAAGTCGTTTTTATCTTCCTCATGCAAGCTGTTGAACAGCTTGAGCAAGTTCGTCGCTTCATAGCGTGCTTTAACCTGCGTGTATGAGCCATACAGTTCCACGAAGTAGCGTAGCCTTTCGAGGGCAGTTTGCATCATCTGCAGTTTCGAAGCCAACTTCCTCATCCGTTTGACGAAGCTGAGCTTTTTAGCCACCTGATATAGCACGCTGATAGCGAGGCGACGCAAATGGAGCTTCCTTATGAACTCTTCCTTCCTCTGGAATGTCCATTCGGGATACTTTGGGACGCCAGAAACATCCTGTAGCCTCAAAGGGTTGCGGAGAAAATATTCCCTACCGATGCGATACAACTCGCCAAACTTGAGAGGGTTAACCGAGCCTGTAGCCACATGGACGATGTGCAATTTCTTAGGCTCACTTGCTGCGAGCATCGCAGAGCATAGCAAGGCATTGATGACGAAATCAACAGGAACAAAGTCGATGATGGCATCGGGGTCTCCGGGGAAGTCTGGCAACCTACCACGCCCATAGCCAACGATTATCGGGTCTGCCATCCTCAGCCCCTCTATCCAACCGGGGAAAGGCTCTCTTATCCCGCTCTCAATTATCGCTGGACGCAGTATCACTGTCGGCACATCGTCGCGGTAGCGAACTATGAGCTGTTCACCCATCGCCTTCGTGAATGTATAGGTGTCGTTCCAACCCCTCCTCCTCGCCCACTTCATCCCCTCGTTTACCAAAGCCCTTTTCAGCCAGTCCCTGCACAACGATTCGATGAGTTCGTCATCATACTTGTCCTTGCCATAGCCCAATGACTTCAAGAGGCGCCTCTTCAACTTACCAGACTGCGCCTCCTCCTTCAGCCTCTCAATGCACCTGAGTATCGCCTTGACCTCCTCATCCACATCGTATGGCTCAAGTGAAGTTTCGTCTGGCTGTTTCCCGAGGCGCAGATGCCACATCGACATGTTCGGTGAGAGTGGTTCCTCACCAACAAAGCCGTTCCGCATCGCGTTCACATAGCATGTGGACACATGAATGAATATGGGGTTCTTTCTACAGCGCTTGGCGAACTCAAGGACTTTAAGCGGAGCTATAGTGTTCAGCCTGATGGCTACATCAATTGGGGCATCAAACGATACATCGGCTGCACAATTGATGATGATGTCAACCTCGTTGCGCACTTCCTCGTATGCATCTTCACGCATCCCTAAAAGCTCGCACATCAAGTCACCCTCAACTGGCATCAGCTTCTCCTCGGCAAGCCTATCAAACTCACCATCAAGCGCTCTCCTGAGCGGCTCAAAGGCAGCTGAGCGTAGCACCTCCTCATACAACCTTCTTGAGGCTCCAACCACTTCACCATTTGGCAACCTCTTCCTCCGTATGAGCACATACGCTTTTTGGATGCATTTCAAGTCCTTCAAAATCTTGGCTATGAGAGCCTTCCCAACAAAGCCACTACCACCAGTGATGAGCAATGTCTTGTCCCTGTAGAAATCTCTCACCCTCGGCAACTCCGCGCCCATCCAAACTCACCTCATACCCACCGTTACTGACGCGGTTGATGAACTCAAAGCTGTAGCTCCTTCCCATACTTGTCCAAGAAGAAGATGTCCTTCATCTCTTTTCTCGGGCGCTGTTTTGGGGTCTCGTCTGGCACCCCGACTGGCGTAAGCGCAACAACATTGATGCCCTCTGGTATCTCAAGAACTTGCTTGACCTTCTCCTCGTTGAAAGCGCCTATCCAGCATGTTCCATAGCCAAGCGAGGTTGCTGCTATTATCATGTTCTGCATCGCTATCATCACATCTTTATCGTGCCACCGCTCACTCTCGCTCGGAACGCTCAAGCCAGCTATGATGACATCTGCATCAGCTATCCAAGTTTGGTTGTTACATGCCTCGCCAAGCTTTCGCTTCACCTCTTCGTCCTTGACTATGATGAACCTCCAAGGCTGTCTGTTGCCAGCCGATGGAGCTTGCCTGCCAGCCTCAAGTATCATCATGAGATGCTCCTTAGGGACAGGCTGTGGCTTATACTTGCGCACACTGCGCCTCTCCATTATCGCTGTGATAGCGTCCTTTTGCATCTGCGACCACCCCCTCAAGGACTCATTATCATTTTGAAGCACAACTCAACCAAAGCTACGCAATCAAAACGACGCAAGCTCCGATGTGCACCTCACATGTTAGCATTATTTTCTTTCGGTTGCATCATAAGTTTAGAACAGCAGATGCGTGCCTTAAATTACCCAATCAACCTAAGGGGGCGATGGTTGTGGATGAGTTGGGCGAAGGGAGGTGGTATGAGGGCTTAACAGGCTACCACATACTCGTCCTCGTCGTTGCATCGCTTGGGTGGGCTTTTGATACGATGGACCAATGGCTATATGTTCTGGCTCGCCAACCAGCGCTTGCGGAGTTGCTCAATGCCCGTCCCGAAGATCCGCAAGTGGCTATGTATGCTGGGATAGTGCAAGCCATCTTCATATTCGGATGGGCTACGGGTGGTTTCCTCTTCGGTATTGTTGGCGACAAGCTCGGGCGCACACGGGCGATGATAATCACGATCCTGCTTTATGCTTGCTTCACTGGCGCTTGCGGGCTCGCAAAGACTTGGTGGGAGTTCGCCATCTACCGTTTCTTGTGTGGGCTCGGCGTCGGCGGTGAGTTTGGCGCAGGCGCGGCGTTGATCGCTGAGGTCTTCCCTGAACGCTCCCGCCCAACTGCACTCGGCATAATGCAAGCATCCTCAGCACTCGGTAACATCACCGCTGGCTTGATCAACCTAACAGTCGGTGCTTCACCGAGACTCGGCTGGCGCTATGTCTTTATGGTCGGAGTCGCACCAGCTTTGCTCGTCCTCATAATACGCGCATTCATAAGAGAGCCGGAGCGCTGGGAGAGAGCGAAATCAGTTGCAACAACTGGTGCTACACAACTGGGCAACATCATTGAACTGTTTACAGACAGGGAATGGCGTCGCAACACGCTCGTTGGAGTGAGCTTGGCTGCGGTTGGCGTTATCGGCTTCTGGGGAATTGGGACTTGGTCTCCTGATTTGCTCCGCAGTGTCCTCAACCCGAACAACTTGCCAGAGCTTAAAACCTCAACGGAGAGAGCCGTAAGCATCGCCATAATGATGCAGAATGCAGGTGCGTTCTTCGGCATACTGGCGTGGGCATGGCTTGCCGAGAAGATAGGAAGGAGAGGCGCTTTCGCATGTTCGTTCTTGCTTTGCCTCATCACCGTCCCCATCACTTTCTACGGCACAAGGAGTTCGTTGCACGCCTTCCTTCTCTTCCCCACGATGGGCTTCTTCACAACGAGCCTCTTTGGTGGCTATGCAGTTTACTTCCCAGAGCTCTACCCTACTCGCCTCAGGGCTACCGGTGTTGGCTTCTGTTATAATGTTGCACGCTACCTTGCCATCGCTGGTCCTTACATCTTCGGGCACCTGCGGGCTAACTACGGCATAAGAGCTGCTGGCTCGATCCTCTCGCTCATATTCGTCCTCGGGTTGCTCGTCCTGCCCATAGCCCCAGAGACGAAGGGTAAGCCATTGGTTGACTGAGTTTTTGGAAAACAAAACAAGTTCAAAGCCAGCTAAGCAGGTGTGGTTCGCTCAGCTACTGGCTATGTGGCTTTTGCCTGTGCTAAAATTTAAGTTGGCTTCAAACCCCTTCCACACCTTTCACCAACACCAACAAGGGAGGCAAAAGCATGAGCAGAAGGAAGCTGAAAGCCAAAGCAGATTCAAGCCAGCAATTGCAACTCATAGAAGAAGTCAGCGCACAGGAAAACGCCGAGGATGCCGATGTTGAAGTGGCAGAGGAAGCGGAGGGCGAGGTCACAGAGCAAACCGAAGACCTTTCAAATTACCAAGCGCATCATATACAGGTGCTTCGTGGTCTTGAAGGTGTTAGGAAGCGCCCAGCGATGTATATCGGCGACACAAGTGTGAGGGGGCTTCACCACCTCGTTGATGAGGTTGTGGATAACAGCATTGATGAGGCTCTCGCTGGCTTCTGCAAACGAATTGATGTCATCATCCACAATGACAACTCCGTTACCGTCGCCGATGACGGGCGCGGGATTCCAGTTGACATACACCCAGAGGAGAAACGCCCCGGTGTTGAGGTCGCCCTCACAATGCTACACGCTGGGAGTAAGTTTGGCGGTGGTGGGTATAAGGTGAGCGGTGGTTTGCATGGTGTTGGTGTCTCAGTTGTTAATGCTCTTTCAGAGTGGCTTGAAGTGAAGGTGGCAAGGGAGGGGAGGATCTGGTATCAACGTTACGAGCGTGGTCAACCTGTGACGGAGCTCAAGCCGATAGGGCGCTCAAAACGCACTGGCACCACTATCCGCTTCAAGCCAGACCCGCTCATCTTCGAGACGACGGAGTTTCAAAAGGAGATCATAGCACGCCGACTGCATGAACTCGCCTTCCTCAACCCACAAGTCAAAATAACGCTCACCGATGAGCGCACGGGCGAAACTTTTGAGTTCCATGAGAAGGGTGGGCTTGTAGCATATGTGCAACATCTGAACGCAGGCAAGCAAACGCTACATCGCCCGATCTACATCAAAGGCAGTAAAGAGGATGTGGAAGTTGAGATTGCGATCCAATACAACGAGGGATATCAGGAGAACATCGTCTCCTTCGCAAACAATGTGAGGACGGTTGACGGTGGAACCCACGAGACTGGCTTCAAGAACGCCCTCACAAGGGTCGTTAACCTGTATGCGAGAAGGTTCAACATGCTGAAGGAGAAAGATCAGAACTTAGTTGGGGATGATGTGCGTGAGGGTTTGACAGCGGTCATAAGCGTCAAACTGCTTCACCCGCAATTTGAGGGGCAGACAAAGCACAAGCTCGGGAACAGCGAAGTCGAAGGCATAGTTTACTCCATCACGCATGAGGGCTTGAGCAGATACTTTGACGAGAGCCCGACTCCAGCAAGGCGCATCATAGCGAAAGCCATAAATGCAGCGAAGGCACGCGAGGCTGCGAAGAGGGCTGCCGAACTTGTTAGGAGGAAGAGCGCCCTTGATGAATCTGGTTTGCCAGGCAAGCTCGCAGACTGCACAGAAAAAGACCCACAACGCTGTGAGCTGTTTATCGTTGAGGGCGAGTCAGCTGGCGGAACTGCAAAGCAAGGTCGTGATAGACGCACACAAGCGATATTGCCACTTAGAGGGAAAGTCATAAATGTTGAGAAGCATCGCCTCGAGAAGGTGCTGAACAACGAGGAGATAAGAGCGATCATATCAGCGATCGGGACTGGCATAGTCTCTCACTTGGAGGGAAAGAAACGCAAATCAGGTGAGGAAGGGGATGGAGGCTTTGACATAAGCAAGTTGCGCTACGGGCGCATCATCCTCTTAGCTGATGCTGACATTGACGGTAGCCACATACGAACCTTGCTCTTGACATTCCTTTTCCGCTATATGCGCCCACTCGTTGAGAGGGGTCATGTGTATATCGCAAAGCCACCTCTGTATGGCATAAGGCACGGTCGCGAGATCTATTACGCATACGATGACAAGCAAAGGGATGAGATACTCAAGAGGTTCAAGAATGCAACAGTGCAACGCTACAAAGGGCTTGGAGAAATGAACCCAGATCAGCTCGCCGAAACTACGATGAACCCGAACACGAGGGTGATGATACAAGTCAAAGTTGAGGACGCAAAGAAGGCAGACGAACTCTTCACGATACTCATGGGCGAAAGCGTTGAGGCTCGCCGCAAGCTCATCGAAGCACACGCAAAGGAGGTCGAACATGAGTTAGACATTTGAAGCACCAAGTGAAAACTCATGTAGCTTTCCTGCTCGCCCCTTTCGTTTGAACCGCCTCCTTAGCTTCGTTCTCGGCTTTGATCAGAAGCTCAGTTGCCTCAAGGCGTCCCGCATGAGTTTCTGCCAACCCATATTGGAAGTCAATCTCGGGTTTCTCTGGTGTGGCGCCATCAAATGTTGTTTCCACTTTCCTCCTCAACCTCTCCATCGCTTTTGATGCGCCCTTTAAGTCCGTGTGAGGCAGAGCTACCGCAAAAGTATTCACTCCCATTCGCGCAACATAATCAACCTCGCGCAAGTTAGAGCGAATGAGTTCGGCAAGCTTTGATAGGACTGTGTTGAAGTGCCTGCTACGCCACCTGCGATGATATTGTTGCAACTTCGTGGAAATGATGTATGCGACGGTTATCGGGAACTCGTAGCGTTGTGCTCTGCGCAGGTCTTCCTCAAGGCGCAACAAGAACTGCCTCTCATTCAAGAACCGTGTGACCTCGTCAACCCCTTCCATCGCCCTCTTAACACCCACCTTTCCCCTGCTGGTGAGTATTTCACGCAGGTTCTGTAGCCCTCTCTTCAACAAGTATGTGATATCGTTCACCGATTTTCCAAGCATGCGTGCTATCTCCGTCTTCGTCAGCTCCTTGTAAAAGAACAGCTCAATCACTCTGCGCTGTAACCTGTTCAAGTAAGATAGGGCTTGCTCGATTGATATCCTCTCCTCAAGCTGTTGAATATCGCTCCAAACGCCTTCAAGCTCCATCCTCTCAAGTTGCGAGTCAAGGACTTCCTCACCCTCCTCCACCATGACGATTTCGTCAAGCGACTCAACTTTGAAGAGCTCGCTTGTGCCCAGTATATACTCCACGAGCTCTTGTTTCAAGCCCGTGTGTTTCGCTATTTCTTCGGCGGTTGGATGGCGGTGCAATTTATGTTGCAACTCCTCGATGGCTTTGTTGACCTTGTATCTCTTCTCCTGCAACCAAGCTGGCTCCTTTATGAGCTTCCCGAAGTCGCGAAGGTAGTGCCTTAGGTGACCATTGATGACATGCGTTGCATATGTGTTGAATTGGATGTCCCTGTCTGGGTCATACCGCTCAACAGCTTTTATCAGCCCTATGCAAGCCTCTTGGAATAAATCATCGAATGGCTCGCCTGTTATGGTGTAGCGTTGCGCCAATCTCCTTGCAAGGTCAATGTTGGCAGTAACAAGCTCATCCCTAAGCTTCGGGTCTCTCGTGCGCTTGTAAAGCCTGAACTTCTCTATCTCCGATTTCCTTCCATCTCGGCTTCCTTGCACCAAAGCTTATCACTTCTCCCAGTTGCTCCTTTTGGAACTTAACGCATCCCCAGTTTGCAATTATGAATTGTGTAGCGAGCTTGGTATCGCCATAGGCTGAAATCATTTTGGCACAAGTGGCACACTGAGTTATGGTCTAACTTCGGTCACATGGCGAACGAGGTGCGATTTCACTTATGGTGATCTATGGTCGCCACCCTGTCAGGGAAGCTTTGAGGGCTGGCGTTAAGCCGTATGAGATTCTGGTAGCCGAAGGCGCTCACCTGCCTAAGGAGCTGAAGGACGCCATCTTTGAGAGAGGCATTAAGGTGCGTTTCATCAAGCGCTCAACACTGACTCAAATAACGGGGAGCAACGAACATCAAGGCATAGCTGCTGACATCGGCGAATTCAAGACGCTCAAGCTGAAAGAGGTGTTGAACATCGCTTTTAAATCGCGTGGCATCCTGCTCGGTCTTGATCACATACAAGACCCAAGGAACGCCGGTAGCCTCATAAGGACAGCAGAAGCCTTCGGTGTTGCTGGCGTTGTGATGACTGTTCACAGGACTGTGAGCATAACCCCTGCGCTCATAAAAGCTTCTTCTGGCGCATGCTTTCACTTGCCGATAGCTATTGGGAACTTGCGCCAATTCGCCATCCGCTTCAAAGATTTAGGCGGGATGGTAGTGGCGCTTGACATGTCTGGTGATGATATAAGGCATGCAAAGCCAAAGCTTCCTTTGCTCCTCATAGTTGGCGCTGAAGGTCCGGGAGTTTCGGCAAGCATCCTTGAGGTCGCAGATGAAGTGTGGCGAATACCTCAAGTGGGCAAGGTTGAAGCGCTTAACGCAGCAGTTGCGGGGGCAATCGCCATGTGGGAGGTTTGGAGCAAAGTAGACTTTCAAGCTGGCTCACATCGCTTTGCAACATCACTATCGCAGGAGGTGGATGGGGATGTTTCGCAACTTGAATCCGGGAGCGATAGGCATCCACGCCGACATTGAGACGGTGCTCAAAATAGCTCACGATGTAGGTTTCGAAGGCGTTGACCTGCCTTTGGGTGAAGCGAAAAAGCTCTCACAGGAACACTCAACTGACTTCGTCAAAGCTCTTTATGAGCGTTTCGAGATGAGGGTTGGTGGGTGTGGCTTACCATTCAACTGGCTTAAGGATGACGAATACCAAAACGGAATAAAGGAGCTACATGGATGGGCTAAGTTGGCGAGCGAACTTGGTTGCACGAGGTTCGTCACGCATGTCCCATCCTTCTCGGATGAACGCCCATATGAGGAAAACTTCAGGTGGCATGTTGAGCGCTTCAAGCCGATAGCAGAGGTGTTGGGGGAATACGGTTGCAGGCTTGGGCTTGAGTTCTTAGGCACAAAGAAACTGCGGATAGGTCACAAGTATGAGTTCATCCACACACTTGATGGTATGCTTGAGCTGTGTGATGCCATAGGAACTGGCAATGTCGGTCTCCTGCTTGACTCATGGCATTGGTGGACAAGCGGAGGCACTCTCGAGCAAATACAAAAGCTGAGTAACGAGCAAGTTGTGTATGTTCACATCAATGATGCACCCTCTGGGATACCAGTTGAAGAGCAGGAAGATACTGTCCGATGCCTACCCGGTGAGACTGGCGTTATTGACCTCGTTGGTTTCCTAAGAGCGTTGAAAGCGATCGGCTATGACGGACCTGTGACGCCAGAGCCGTTCAGCAAGGCTGTTTATGAAATGCCAGCCTACGACGCTGCGCTCGTTACAGCGAAAGCGCTCAACTCAGTTTGGGAGAGGATCTAAATTGAGGTGAGGGATGAGTGCAAGTTGTCGTGGCACTGCTCCTTCTGCTGTGTGCCATTTCGTATATCTCAGAGCCATCCCGTTACGAGAGGAAGCTCGAACACAGCTTGCGCCTGCTCTTCCCAAACGCAAAGGACATCGATGTGAGGATCAAAGGACGAGGTAGCTTTGCAACTCTGAGAGGCAACTTGGAAGCAGTTGAGCTAAACATTCGCGGTGCGAAGGTGGATAGCAAATCGCTTTTCAAGTTTGTGGGCGGTGCGCAAGCTAAAACTACACACGCAGGACTCATAAGAAGGATAGCGATAAACCTTGACTCATGTGAGGTTGATGAGATACCGATATCAAAGCTCCGTGTGGAATTGAGCAACGCAAGATATGACTTGGGAGCACTCGTCAGCGAGCATCAATTCTTCCTTGTGAGCGTCGGTGATGGGAAGCTCTCAATAAGCATTCCCAAAAGCTTCGTCCGCTCACGATTGGAGTCCGAACTCCGTTCAAGTGGGCTCTCGCAACCGAAGGTGGAGTTCACCGACGAGCTTATATCGGTTGAGGCGATGTATCACTTCGCTTGGCTACGCATACCGTTCAAGGTTGATGGCGAACTGCAATTGACGCCACAAGGCAAGCTCTCCTTCATGCCGCGTCATGTTAGCCTTCTCCACATCGTGCCATTGCCAAGCTCACTCGCTGAGCGCCTCGCAGGCGCTATAGAAATCAACCTCAACGCAATTGAGATGCCGTTCGATTTGAAACTCACATCGCTTAGAACCACACCAGAAGCCATTGAACTTTGTGGCATACTAAGATTGCCAAAGACTGCTCAAACCACGCGTTGATTCACGGATTCACAATCCAGTAAGGCACACGGTTAAGGGGGTGGAGCAGGTGGAGTTGCGTTTTCCCGAAGAATTGCTCTACTCGCCCACGCACGAGTGGGTGAAGGTGGAAGGGAACATGGTAACCATAGGCATCACTGATTTTGCGCAGCGTGAAATGGGTGAGTTAACTTATGTTGAGCTACCAGATGTTGGAGAGTATGTCGATGCTGGGCAACCGTTCTGCGTGATTGAGTCAATCAAAGCGAGCGAGGAGATATGTTCACCAGTCAGCGGAACCGTAGTCAAGGTTAATGAGAGCTTGCTTGACAACCCAGAGATCGTGAACAAAGACCCGTATGGCGATGGGTGGCTGATCGTGCTTGAGATGTCATCGCCAGATGAACTCAAAGGGTTGCTCAGCGCTCAAGCGTATGTTGAGATGCTGAAGAAGGAAGGCAGGATTTAAGTCATGGTTGCAAGAGGATGCGTTCGCATGCTTATCGATGAGCCATGCGATGGCTTGTGGAACATGGCAGTTGATGAAGCCCTGCTAAGAGTTGCATCGGGCAAGCGCTGTGGGATAACAGTCCGCCTCTACAGGTGGAAGCACCGAACCGTTTCGCTTGGTTACTTCAGCGTGCCCGACGAAATGTTCGTTGAGCGCTGTTTTAAAACGGGTGTTGATGTTGTCCGAAGGATATCTGGGGGCGGAGCTGTGTTGCATGATGATGAGGTCACATACTCGATCATCGTGCCAAGAGACGCAATTAAAGTTTCGTCAGTGCTTGATGCGTATAAGCAGTTAGCCGATGGCGTCATACGCGCTTTGCATCGCCTCGGTGTTGATGCTCATTTCCGCTTTGAGCGCGCATGCGGAGATGAACTAAGGCGACCGATGGCGAATCAGTTCTGCTACAGCGCTTGCTCGCCCGTGGATATCGTTGTAATGGGTTCGCTGAAGCTCGTTGGAAACGCACAAGCAAGGTTTAAAGGCTCAATACTACAACATGGCTCTCTGCCGTTGAGTTGGGATCGGAAGACGATTGAAAGTTTGTTTGGTGACACAGCTTCAAACGGATGCTTCGTTTCACTTGAGGATGTGCTCACTGTAAGACCATCGTATGAGGAAGTGATTGAGAGCTTACAAGCTGGCTTTGAGGAGGCGTTGATGCAACCTGTTTGCGTTGGTAAACTGTCTGATGAAGAGCGTGAGCTGGCTTCAAAAATCGCCATGCGCAAGTCAGCCGTTTGGAGGCAAGCAAAAGCAAGTGCTATTGACGGGAGCGACTAAGGTTGGCATTATAAAGATAGCAGTAACTAATGCTGTTGGAGAGCAAGTGAGGTGACTCAAGATATGTCAGCTCCAAACGCCAAGAAGATACTCGTGGTTGATGACGAGAAGCACATAGTCAGGCTCGTTCAAGTCAACTTGGAGAGGCGTGGTTACCAAGTGATAACTGCATACGACGGGATTGAGTGCCTTGAGAAAGTGAAGAAGGAGAAACCAGACCTCATCATCCTTGATGTGATGATGCCACGCCTTGATGGCTTTGAGACGCTGAAGAGATTGAAGTCAGACCCAGAGACGAGGGATATACCCGTTGTTATGCTCACAGCGAGGGCTCAGGATAAAGATGTTCTGACTGGCTATGTGCTTGGGACTGACCTCTACCTGACGAAGCCATTCAGCCCGATTGAACTGCTGACTATGGTTGAGCGCATCTTCCAAAGCCAAGAGGAAGCTGAGGAAGGAATTTACGACCTTGACCGAATGTGACCCCAACACAGCGATGTGTTTCTTCGTCTCGTGAGGATGATGTTTGTTAGCCCAAGGCAAAGATGTCTCCCCTTACCTCATACCCCTTTGCTAAAACGGTGAGGAGTAGTTCCTCAAGCCGAAAAGCAGTGCTTGCGAAAACAGCTATTTGCATCACTGGCGGTTATCTTTTGCGTCAAATCAATTTGAAGGTGCTTCAGCGTTGAGGGCAAATGCGGTGGACGAGGTGATGAGAGATGCACATTCAATCGCTTGATGGATCGTGGGAGTTTAGGGCTGTCGGGGAGAAGGAATGGATGCCAGCAAAAGTCCCCGGATGCGTTCACACGGATTTGCTCTCACTCGGTCGCATACCCGACCCGTTCGTTGGCGACAACGAGAAGAAGGTGCGATGGGTTTCCGAGACCGATTTCGAATACAGAAAACTCTTCGATGCTGATGAAGAACTTCTATCACACGACCGAGTGCGCTTGGAATGCGATGGCTTGGATACGATAGCCGAGATTTATCTCAACGGGCAAAGAGTGGGAAGCGCAAACAACATGTTCATCAGGTGGCGTTTCGATGTCACTGGGATGCTGAAGGAGCAAGGCAACGAATTGCTCATCCGATTCACATCACCGTTGAAGTATGTCAGCCCCATGATGAAACAGAAGCCACTCATCTCTCCGAGCATGTCCATTCAAGGTGCGCCATACATACGCAAAGCACCATATCAGTTCGGCTGGGATTGGGGTCCGAAGCTACCAACGATGGGCATATGGAGAAGCATAAGGCTTGCTGGATACTCCGTTGCGCGCATCGATGATGTGCAAATAAGGCAGGTGCACGCCCGCTCAAAGGTGACCTTAAGTGCACGCATCTTACTTGAGCGGTTTGAGAACGCTTCAGTCAATGTCGTCATGAGGGTCACATCGCCAGATGGAGCTGTTATGGAAGCTGTGGGCGAATTGAAAGTGGGAGATGTGATCACAACATTGCTTGTGGAAATAGATGAGCCAAAGCTTTGGTATCCACGAGGCTACGGTGAACAGCCACTTTACAGCGTCACTGTTGAAGCACTCTCAAACAATCAACTCCTTGACAAGAAGGATTTTCGCATCGGGTTGAGGACGCTTAAGCTCGTCCAGAAGCCAGATAGGTATGGTAGCTCATTCACATTCTTCATCAACGGGATACCGATATTCTGTAAGGGCGCAAACTGGATACCAGCTGATGTCTTCCCATCAAGGGTTAGCCGTGAACGCTATGAACAACTCCTGAGGAGCGCTGCGGAGGCTAACTTCAACATGCTTCGAGTTTGGGGTGGCGGGATATACGAAGACGACATCTTCTACGACCTCTGTGATGAGCTTGGGATACTCGTTTGGCACGATTTCATGTTCTCGTGCAGTGTATACCCAAGCGATGAAGAGTTCCTCAAGAATGTCATCACGGAAGTCACAGACAACATAAGGCGCATAAGACACCATCCATGCTTAGCTTTGTGGTGTGGGAACAACGAGATGGAGTGGGGATGGGTTGAATGGGGATGGAAGGAAAAGATGGAGGACGAACTGAGAGAGGGTTACGACAGACTGTTTCACCATGTGCTCCCTCAAGTTTGCGCTCGTGAAGACCCAGATACGCCTTATTGGCCGAGTTCACCATCCTCTGGGACTCCGTTCGTTGACCCAAATGGTGAAAGCGCTGGCGACGGGCACTATTGGGAAGTCTGGCACGGCATGGCTCCATTCACAGAATACAGAAAACACTTCCATCGCTTTGTGAGCGAGTTCGGGTTTCAAGCGCTACCCTGCTTGGAAACGATAAAGACATTCTCAAACGAAGAAGATCTCAACCTCACCTCGTATGTGATGGAACACCATCAAAGACATCCAAGAGGGAACGAGCTCTTGATAAGCTACCTCGCACGGACATTCCGCATCCCGAAGGACTTTGAAAGCCTCGTCTACCTCACCCAGGTGCTTCAGGCAGAGGCAATAAGATACGGTGTTGAGCATTGGCGCAGGAATAGGCATAGGGTAAGTGGCACGCTGTATTGGCAGTTGAACGACTGCTGGCAAGTGATCTCATGGGCAAGCATCGATTACTTCGGTAGATGGAAAGCTTTGCACTACGCAGCCAAACGATTCTATGCGCCAGTCCTCATATCAGCTGAGGAGGAAGATAAACGAGTCAAACTGCATGTCACCAACGATTTGCTCGAAAGGTTTGAAGGGGTTGTGCGTTGGTCACTTGAAACTATGGACGGCGATGTCATTGAGTCTGGCGAAAGGGAGATCAGCATACCACCACAGTTGAACAAGCAAATCGTATCCCTAAACTTCTCGCGCACCGTGAATGATGAACTGGAACGAAAGGTTGTGCTTGTCTACGAGCTTTTGAGTGGCAGTGAGCGACTGCAGATTGGAACGGTGTGCTTCGTGCCGCCAAAACACCTTGAGCTTAAACCGCCAGAGATAAGCGTTCAAGTCAAGGAGAGGAAGGATAGGTTTGAACTCCTGCTGAAGTCTAAGAGGCTCGCAAAGTTTGTTTGGCTTCACCTGCCAGGAATTGATGCGCCCTTCTCTGATAACTTCTTTGACATGCCAGCGAAGCGAACTTTCATCATCACGCTCCCAAAGGAAAAGGGAATTAACATAACTTCGCTAACACGCAAACTCCGCATACGAAGCTTGATTGACTCATACTAACATCCACAGTTCATCCTCGCTACTTAGCTTGGGCGAACCCAAGAAATGTCCTCTTGCTTTGATACGGGAAGCATCTCCAACTCCTCTTCGGCACACAAAGAGCTAACTGCATGAGGAAGAAAAATTAGCGCAAAGAGGTTGGTGACAAGAACCCTTTACATTCAAACCCTTATGAGGCATCATACATGATGGCAACCAAATTACCACGAGGGCGAAGTTAAGGAAGGGATGAATCAAAGGCATTTTCTTTCCACCAAACTCTGTCTTCTCCTTTGCCTCTCGCTCTCTATCACTCACTCTTTTTTGGCTGTATCTTTTTCTCAATCTCAAGATCAATCACAGGTTGAGGCTTGCGTTGGTTCTTCTTACGAAGGCATGATGCCCGATGAATACATGCCACCCGAAGGATACGAGTATGT
>JBGOEK010000021.1:0-38698 GCA_041537945.1 Candidatus Thermosaccharophagus yellowstonensis | reverse complement strand
TCGGTCATGAAGGTTGGTCTTTCTGGCGGAAGGGCACCATGCGGATTTGGCAACCTTGGTCAGGCTTGATTTTGTCAAATCACGATGAAAAAGGCAACTGGCTCATCGTCTTAACTGGTCACACTGAGTGTAGTGTGCACCTTTCAGCCCTCAAATTCTGTTCGTTGCGTTCGTTGAATTGCTATTGTGCTTCACCATTCTGTCAACTGGATTAAGGGGGGTGGCAAAATGCTACGGGTGTTTTTCATTCGGCATGCTGAACCAGACTATGCCAACGATACAATCACTGCAACAGGGCTTAAGCAAGCTGTTGCACTTGCGAACAAGCTCACAAAAATTGGCATAGATTTTTTGTTTTGCAGCCCTTTGGGGCGGGCAAGGGAGACGGCAAAACCGATAGCTGAAAAAATCGGGTTAAAAATCACAATACTGGACTGGCTTTGTGAGTTGAACGGCAACTTCGGTCACGAAGTCTGGGCTTGGGATGTCCCAGGAACGGAAGTTTTGGGCAGAGGTGTTTTGCCCGAAATGCACAATTGGCACAGCATAGTTCCATATGGTGAACTGATGCTCCCGCAATGGCGGATGCTTGCCCAAAACTTTGACAAATTAATCGCAGAATTTGGCTATATTCGTGATGGTCTTAGATATCGTGTAAGTTCGCCGAATGATATGACACTTGTTTTTGTGGCGCATGCTGGCACAATATTGACCCTTTTAAGCTACCTTGTCAACTTCCCACTACCACTGGCATACATCCACTTCTCTTGCGATCCAAGCAGTGTGACCGAGTTAATTTGGGAGAGACGAGGCGAATATGCTGTTCCGAGGTTGGTTCGCTTGAATGACATGTCACATTGGAGACCATAATGAACAAAAAGCGGGGTGATATTTGATGCGGGTTTTGATCACAGGTATAACAGGCTTTGTAGGCTCACATTTAGCAGAGTTAGCACTCGAAAATGGAGCTGAAGTTTTCGGGACTTACAGGTGGCGCTCAAGAATGGACAATATAACGCATATTCTTGACAAAATAAGGCTTGTTGAGTGCGATTTAAGGGATGCAACCTCAGTGAGAAATGCCGTCAAAGAAGCAAAACCTGACTGGATTTTCCATCTTGCTGCTCAAAGCTATGTCCCGACAAGTTGGACAGCGCCCGCAGACACTATGCACATCAATGTCATCGGCACTATAAACCTATTTGAAGCCATTAGGCAACTTGAGATAGACTGCCGTGTGCTAAATGCTGGAAGTAGTGAGGAATATGGATTGCAATTTGAGCACGAGTTGCCCATCAAGGAGACAAACCAGCTACGCCCATTATCGCCATATGCTGTCAGCAAAGTAGCCCAAGACCTGCTTGGTTGGCAATATTACCGCAGTTATGGGATGTTCATTGTCAGAACACGCGCATTCAACCATTCAGGACCTCGCCGTCCGGAAGCTTTCGTTGATTCGGGCTTTGCATGGCAGATTGCAAGAATTGAAGCGGGTCTGCAAGAACCGATAATTTATGTGGGGAATTTGGAGGCAAAAAGAGATTTTACGGATGTGCGAGATATCGTTCGCGCTTACTGGCTGGCTTTGGAGAAGGGGCAGGCAGGCGAAGTTTACAATATTTGTAGCGGGAAAGCGTGGAGTATTCGTGAAATTTTGGAAACGCTCCTTAAGATGACAAAAATGAGGGTTGAAGTTCGTCAAGATCCCTCACGCATGCGCCCGTCTGATGTCCCCGTCCTCGTTGGCGATAGCACAAAATTCCGTCAACAAACTGGCTGGAAACCCGAAATACCTTACGAGCAAACACTCCAAGATATGTTGAATTTCTGGCGTGAGAGGGTGAAACGAAATGAAGGCTGAATTGCCCAAAGTTGTGCTTTTTATGCCAGTCGCTGTATGTGTTTTAACGAGCTATTGCACCGCAAGCGATTTTGAAGTGATCGGCGAAAAAGAATGGGATAACGAGAAAAAGGGAAAAATTTCGGTAATTGTTGTGGATGCCAAGGATGGGCTCAAAATACCTGTGCGCGTGGTCGTCAGGACAAGCGACGGCTCTTACTGTGATGGTTCTGGGCGTGGCGTTTATAGAGATGGACGCTTCTACGCTAATGGCGAATTTTCCGTTGAAGTTCCACAAGGCGAGATAGAAATTTCGCTGTCAAGTGGTCCAAACTACATCCCTTTGAAAATGAAATTGACAGCTAAGCAAGGGAAAGAAATAAAAATTGTTGCCAAATTGGAGAAATGGTTTTCACCTCAAGATTTTGGCTGGTTTTGTGGGGACAACCATGTCCATGTGCGCCATGACCCAACTGGCGAGATTAAAATTGACGAAGAATATGCAATATTGCAGGCAAAGGCTGAGGGGTTGGACTACATCACGGAGGCAGATGCAGGGAGACCAAAAGATGTTGAAAACAAGCTTAGCACGCAAAATTTTTTGTTTCGGCAGGCTGTCGAGATACGCCCCGGCTGTTTCGTCGGGCATGTTAACACACCCGGAATAATTCGCCCATTATATGCAGAAGAACTGAGAAAAATTTCGAAAAGTGTTCTACCAATTCAAGCACTCTGCGACATTGTTCATGACCTTGGGGGCATTGTTATTTACACTCACACACTCCCAATGCCAAGATTGCATTGGATGGGTGCAACTGAATCCATCTCTGATGTGCTTCTTGGCAAGTATGCTGATGCATTTGATATCTCAAATGAGGCTGAGGAAGCTTTGTGGTTTGCGTTGTTGAACCTTGGAGCAAAGATTGCAGTAAGTGGCTCAACTGACACTGCGCTGATAAGGCGTGGTGCAATTCCACCAGGTTCGAGAAGAGTTTACGCCAAATCTGGCAAGCTCGATTATTCAGCGATTGTTGACGCAATGCGAAGAGGGAAAACATTTGCAACAAACGGCGGACCTATTTTCCCGTTCTTCACGATTAATGGGCATGAAGTGGGTGAAACCATAAAATTGAAGGAAAAAGTCGAATTTGTGGCACAAATTCAAATCTTTCACCTCTACCCGCTTAGAAGGGTGGAACTCATCAGAAACGGTTCGAAAAAACGAATTGAAATTCCAAAGAATAACGGGAATAAGACGACGCTGACATTAAGGCTCGAAGAGCACGAAAACGCATGGTATGCACTCCGAGTTGAGGATGAAAATGGGAATTGGGCAATTACAAGCCCAATATACTTCGAAACATTGAAGGAAAAAGCACCTGAACCAGCCTTTCTTATTGCATTTGAGATAGGAAATTTCGCAAGATTTGTTGAACTGAGGAAAGAGTTCTTTGCACATGTCATTGTGACTGCGAGAGGAAAGACGATAAGCAGAGTTGCATTGATGCGGGATAATGAAATTTTTTGCGATTTTTATCCAGAAAATGGGAATTACACCCCTTCTGGGAAAACACCAGTTGTTGAGCTTGGTGGTGAATATTCAAACGGGTGGATGTGGCACCCAAATCCAAAAGAACCAACACATTTTGTTGCAGACATCCTCCTTAATGCCTCTGGTTGGTATAGGGTGCTTGTTGAGACGAAAGACAAAATTTCCTTCCAATCCGAGGCTATTCATTTTGACATGAGCAATCCTAATAGTCATCAAATCTCGGCGCTTTTGCTCCATGGTGGCGAAACGAGGGTGGTCATGAGAGGGTATGGTGAGGAAATGCCATTAAACGAGGTCAAAATCCCGTTCAAAGGGGATCATTGGTGGTATCCAAAAAACTCATTCTGGGAAATTGAGGCAAAATTTGGTGATACTGAGGCAAAATATTCCAGTGGGTGGAAGATGGCAAGGGAGAAGTTCAAGTGAGCAAAACCTTAGGCAGGGGGTGAATTGACATGCGGAAGTGCGCTATAGCCTGCATCATAGGCATCGTGATTTTTCATGCGGGGTTGGTGAAAACCTCCCTAAATGCGGCGAGATTGGAAGCAAACAAGCCAATGAATGATGCGGAATTTTATGGTCCTTTTGCGAGTTGGCTTGATGCGAAAAGGGATTTTGGCGCAAAAGGTGACGGTGTTAGCGACGATACGGAAGCCCTTCAAAGGGCGCTTGATGCGATACGCCCACAAGCACCGAAATCTGTCGTCCTTTTCATCCCATCGGGAGTTTACCGCATAACAAAGACTTTGAATGTCATCCGTGAAGCTCACAGCGAATCGCAACATATCACAATTGTTGGAGAAAATCCAGAAAAAACCGTAATTAAGTGGGATGGGGAGAAAGATGGCATAATGCTTCATTACGGCGCATGGTATTCGAGGATGTGCAGATTGACACTTGACGGCTCTCAGAAGGCAAAAACTGCAATACTTTGTGGTCCTCGTTTCGCCACATATAATGAGTTTACCGACATGATTTTTCGCGATGTCGGTTTCGGGATTGAGGCTGGGCGTCATGGCACGATGGGTATCGCCGAAACAGTTGTAGCAAGATGCCATTTCACCCGTTGCTCTCAGGCTGGAATAAGCATACAAAACTGGAACTCACTTGACTGGTTCGTTTGGCACTGCGTTTTTGAGGATTGCAGGATAGGTGTTACAAACGCGTTTGGTGCTGGGAACTACCATGTTTATGAGAGCATATTTCGCAATTCAGCCGAGTCTGACATGAGTATGGGACACGCTGGCTACTTCTCAATTCGTGGCAATTTTTCCTCTAATTCACGGTCTTTCTTCAGGGCAGGGTGGCTTGGTGCATGTGGTTTTGTGACGCTTCAAGGCAACTTCGTAGCCGAAACGAAGGATGTCGCCGTTGAGGTTAACAACCTTGGTCCTGTTTTCCTGATTGACAACACTTTCAAGGTGAAGTCCTCGCCCGTCATTCGTATACGCCCTGACGCTGCTCTACTTTCCGTTGGCAATGTTTTCACGACTAAGGATGCTATTTTCTGTGGTAAAGATTCGCTGATAATTGGCGATAAATTTGAAAAGTATGAGGATGTGAAGATGCCGAAAATAGAATTGCCAAATTTCCCGCCCGCTGAAAAGTTCACAGTCATTGAAGTTCCATCGGGGTGTAGCGCCGAAGAAATACAGAGGGCAATCGAAAAGGCGAAAAATTTGCGGGGAGAAAAGCCAGTTGTGCATTTGCCCGCTGGCACTTACAACATTGATAGGACGCTGATAATCCCTGAAGGCTGTGAATTGCGGTTGGTGGGTGATGGGGGTGGCGATGGTAAGGGAACTATCTTGCGCTGGGTGGGAAAGGGGAACGGTCCTGTTATTCGTGTTTTTGGTCCAACTCATGCAAGGTTTTCGAGCTTCTCCATCAATGGCTCAGGGAAAGCTGACGGCATCAAAATTGAAGGATGCGACCAAGAGAGCGCGAGGATCATTGGAGACCAGTTGAACATCGTCTCTTCAAAAACGGGCTTGCTGGCTGAACATCTGGGCAAGGCTGATGTGAGCTTGTTCAATATTAACCACGGTAACTGCAATTTGGCGATAAAAGTCGTTGACGCAAAGATTTCGATCTTCTGTGGTGCGTCATCCAACAACGAGCTGAGCTACGAAGTTGATGGCAACGGGAAATTGCTTGTTCGTGATATATGGTATGAGACTGCCCAAAACCCACGCTTTATGCTCCTCAAGGGGAGTGGTGAGTTCACGATGCACAGCGCGAGAGTTGCAACACCTGTGAAACCACTTGAGGTGCCAGTAGTTGAGGTTGATGGGTTCAAAGGCAATGTGGTTTTCATCGGGACGAACTTCGTTACTGAGCCAGGTGAGGAAAGGAGGGCAAAGGTGATGGTCAAGGGTGAAGGGGAAGGCATGAATGTTTTCCTTTTGGGGTGTGGTGGCGATAGCGATTCAGACCTTTTGATCAATGCATCACAGAAGGCAACATGCGCATCGTTGCAAGCGTTCAAGATGGTCAAAGGAGGTGGTTGGGTTCGCGCAAAAGATTTTGGTGAAGTGCCAAGCGAGTTTCTGGTTAAGATACTTGAGCTAACAAGGCAGACATTGCCTCAACCGTTGCTCCCTGCAAGTGAGGACTCAACCGATGTGCGGTTTCATCGCGTCATCGTCAGCAACACCAATGTCGGTGTTTGGATAACGAGATGAGCAAGAAGCGTTCACTGAACCGAGGCGAAAACGAGATCCAGTGAAAATCAGCTGGCAAAACATGATGCGCAAGTGCGCTAAAATTAAAAACTGGTCATAGCTCAACCTTAGCGCGGAGGTGAAAGGCAATGGGTGCGAAGATGAACAGGCGTTCGTTTCTGAAGGCAGTGACATACGGTGGCGTTGGGCTTGTGATACTCAAGGACAGCAAGTCTGTGTGGAGCTACCAAGCAAATGAAAAACTGAACATGGCTTTCATCGGTTGCGGTGGACAAGGTGGTGGCTTGCTCAACACATTTGCTGGGATGGGGAACAATGTTGTTGCGCTGTGCGATGTTGATGAGCAAAGAGCTGCAGATGCGTTCAAGAAGTTCCCGGACGCAAAGAAATACAACGACTTCAGGAAGATGCTTGAGGAGATGAAAGATCAAATTGATGCAGTCGTTGTTGCTACGCCAGATCATACGCATGCGTGCGCTTCCGTTATGGCTATGAAGTTCGGCAAACATGTTTACTGTGAGAAGCCATTGACTTGGTGCATCTATGAAGCGAGGGTGATGCGTCAGGTGGCGATGGAGAACAAAGTGGCAACGCAGATGGGCAATCAAGGGACGGGTGCTCATGGCTTTAGGCAAGGTGTTGAAGTTATTCGTTCTGGAGTGCTCGGCAAAGTTACGGAAGTGCATGTTTGGACAAATCGCCCGATATGGCCACAGGGCATGGATAGACCTAAAGATACACCGCCTGTTCCACCTCACCTGCATTGGGATTTGTGGCTCGGACCTGCACCATGGAGACCATATCATCCTGACTACCTGCCGTTCAAGTGGCGTGGATGGGTTGACTTTGGCACTGGCGCAATAGGCGATATGGCATGCCACAACATGAACTTGGCTGTCATGGGCTTGAGGCTTCACGAATACATCGCTGAAGGGCTACCGATAACAGTTGAAGCGGAGCATTCAGGTTTCAACAAGGAGAGCTACCCTAAGTGGTCAATCATACGATACGAGTTCCCGCAAAGAGGTGACCAACCTCCAATCAAGTTCATCTGGTATGACGGAGGAAAAATGCCACCTCAGGATTTGCTCCCCGATGTTAAGCTCCCAGACAACGGAACGATCATAGTCGGCGAAAAAGGGAAGTTGTTCTCACCGGGCTATGGTGGCTCTTGGGAACTTTACCCGAAGGAGGAGTTCAAGGACTACAAGCCGCCAGAGCCAACACTGCCTCGTTCGCCAGGTCACCATCGTGAGTGGGTGGATGCATGCAAGGGAGGTCCAACACCGATGTCCAACTTCGTCGACTATGCAGCATACCTGACCGAGATAGCTCTTCTTGGCAACCTCGCCATATTCGCCGGACGCAAGATTGAGTATGACCCGAAGGAGATGAAAGTGAAGGATTGCCCAGAGCTTGAGCCATACATCAAGCGTCCATATCGAGAGGGTTGGACATTGTAAGTGAGCAGGAGAACGGTAAACGATGGGCAAGTCACAGTATGTTAAAGACCTAACTTTCGGTGAGGCTGTCGATAGCATCTTCGTGGTCAAGAGCAAACAGCTAATGCCGTTTAGGGACCGCCCCGGAAATTACCTTGCGCTTGAGCTTGTCGATAAGACTGGCTCAATACAGGGGCGGATATGGGATGAGGCTGAGACATTCGACCAAGTGATAAACGAGAAAGATGTTGTGAGGGTCAAAGGGCGCGTTGAGCTGTTTAAGCAAACACGCCAGCTACGCATAAGCGATGTGACGAAGTGCCAAAAGGGAGAATACGACCTCTTTGACCTCGTGATGCATACCGACAAGGACATCGATCAGATGTTTGATAAGGTGCTGAAAGCGGCGAGCACGATATCGAACCCTCACTTGCAAAAGCTTGTTATGTCGTTCTTGAGCGACCCATCGTTTGTGCATGACTTCAAGATAGCACCAGCTTCTTTGCGTTTCCACCACAACTGGCTTGGAGGATTGCTTGAGCATGTTGTGAGCGTGCTTGACATCGCTGAGGTCATATGTAGAACGCATAAGGGAATTGATAGGGATCTGTTGATAACTGGTGCGATACTGCACGATGTGGGAAAAGTGCGAGAGTATGTTTGGGATCCGATGCTTGACCTTACTGACGAGGGCAGATTGCTCGGGCATGTAGTTCTATCGGACGAAATGATAACAGAGCGCATAAAGGAACTGATATCGTTCCCAAGAGAGCTTTTGTTACGCGTAAGGCACATGGTGATAAGCCATCACGGTGAGAGCGAATTTGGTGCGCCAAAGCGCCCGATGACTGTTGAGGCAATGGCATTGCATCTCATCGAGAACCTTGATGCACAGCTTGCGCGCTTCACAACTTTCGTTGAGGAGCAGAAGGAATTGGGGAAGGTGTGGACTGATTACGAGAGGTTGCTCGAGAGGCGCATATTCATCGGCTACGAAAGCGAAGTTGAAAGCTATGTTGGTGAGACAACGGAAAGCGAATTAGAGGCAACTGAGGAAGAACTGCAGAGGGGTGAGGTTGGTGAGCAACCTTGAGGAATTGCTGTCACAGCGCGTTAAGAGCATAAAGCCTTCAGCGACACTCGCCATATCAGCTAAAGCTAAAACGATGCGCACAAAAGGCATTGATGTGATAAACCTCAGTGTAGGTGAACCAGACTTTGATACACCAGAGCACATCAAATATGCTGCGATAAAGGCGCTGTGCGATGGCTGGACGAAATACACCGAAGAGGCTGGCTTGCTTGAGGTCAGGAAAGCGATATGCAAAAAGCTGAAGGAGGAAAACGCTCTCAGCTACGAGCCAGAGAACATAGTCATATCGTGTGGAGCAAAGCACGCCCTCTTCAACGCTTTCCAAGCATTGCTTGATGCGGGCGACCAAGTGATCATACCGACACCATGCTGGGTTAGCTATCCAGACATGGTTAGGCTGTGCGGCGCTGAGCCAGTGCTTATACCAACAGACAGCAAAAACGGCTTCCTACCAGAGCCAGAAAGGATAGAGAAGGCTATAACCGATAGGACAAAGGTGTTGCTCATAAACTCACCATGCAATCCGACTGGCGCTGTCTATGAGGGCGAACTCTTGAAGGAGCTGGCGAGGATTGTTGAGAGGCACGAAAACATAATCGTCATCTCAGACGAGATCTATGAGAAGTTCGTTTATGATGGTGCAGTGCATGTCAGCATAGCATCATTGAGCGACAAAGTGAAGGAGAGAGCGGTGGTCGTCAATGGGCTTTCAAAGACATTCGCGATGACGGGTTGGAGGTTAGGATATGCTGCAGCACCGAAGCCTATAGCTCAGGCAATGGCGAAAGTTCAAGGTCAAAGCGCGTCCCATCCGACTTCCTTCGTTCAAATGGCTGCTATAACGGCACTCGGTGCGCCTCAAGAGTTCGTCCAGAAGATGGTGAAGGAATACGACGAGCGCAGGAAGCTAATAGTTTCACTTCTGAATGAGATACCGAATGTGAGGTGCGATATGCCCAAGGGCGCATTCTATGTGTTTGCTGACTTCAGCGATGTGTTAGGGCGTTCTTACGACGGTGTGCAGATCAACACATCAGTTGAGCTTTCGGAATTCATCCTTGAGCGTGCTCATGTTGCCACAGTCCCTGGAGAGCCGTTCGGTGCTGAGGGCTTCTTGCGCCTATCGTATGCAACTTCAAAGGAGCGAATTGAAGAGGGGTTGAGAAGAATCAAAGAGGTGCTCTCTTGAAAAGCGAGATGAGCGTAAGGGATGAAGCTATTCCATCAAGTGATAGCGGATGTCGTTGAACATGATTCGTTCAACCGTTTCCACAGGCTACGCTTGCGAGCACCTGAGATAGCTGATAAGGCGCTACCTGGACAATTCATCTGCGTCTACATCGATGACGAATTTGAAAAGCGCTTTGTCATGCCACGCCCGTTCTCCATCTCTGATGCCAACGGAGAGGAAATTGAAATTGTCTTTGCTGTCGTTGGTGCAGGGACAGCGTGGATGGCGAACTTGCGCGCTGGTGATGCGTTACGAATACTCGGTCCGCTCGGCAAACCTTTCACATGGCTTGATGGGTGCGATGTAGCATTGCTTGTAGGTGGCGGAATCGGTTTTGCGCCGTTGCCCTTCCTCGCTAAGGTGTTGAAGGGAAAAGGGGTTGATGTGGTCGCCATCTTCGGTGCTAAAAGCGCTTCCGAGATGCCTTTCAAAACAGCGCACGAACATGGCTTGAGGATACAAGGCTCTGGTCTTTCAGTGAGGGAAGTAGCGAGGTGGGGCGTTCCGTCGGCTATAGCGCTTGAGCAAAGTTACGAGGGCACATTCCATGGAAGCGCTGTTGATCTGGCGTTGCGTTGGCTCGAGGCAAACCGAGACAGGAAAGTCGCTTTATACGCTTGCGGTCCGAGGGAGATGTTGAGAAGGTTGCAAAGCATCATGATCGAGCGCTCTATAGTGGGTCAATTCTCGGTTGAGGAAAGGATGGCTTGCGGTTTGGGGCTTTGTTTTGGATGCGCATGCAAAGTGATTGAAGACGGAGTGGAACGCTACAAAATGGTTTGCGTTGATGGTCCAGTGTTTGACGCACACAAGTTGATACTTTGAGCAAACAATGATGTGCGATGCAAAACATCTCGTGCCACAATGGTGGCACAAACTGAATGAGGAGGTGGGTGATATGAGGAGCGTGAAGGGGCATCTTTTGTTCAATGTCGTGCTCTGTTGTAGCTTGTTGATCCTCTGTGCTGTTACAAGGGCGTTGGCTGGAGAATGGATAGCGCTGTTTGATGGTAAAAGCCTCTCTGGCTGGAAGCTACGGCATGAGGGTGGAAGGAACGGATGGCGTGTTGAGAACGGCATTTTGATCAACCAGCCACCGAGCACGGACTTGGTTAGCGAACAAAAGTTCGGTGACTTCCAACTGCACATTGAATTCGTCATGCCCAAGGGAAGCAACAGCGGTGTCTACTTGCAAGGCAGATACGAAATACAACTGCTTGACTCACACGGCGCAAAACCTGAATCGCATATTTGTGGTGGCATATACGGTTTGCTTGCGCCGAGGTTTAACGCGGCTAAGCCAGCGGGTGAGTGGCAGGTCTTTGAAGTGAAGTTCGTTCAGGCACGAAGAAGCCCAGATGGAAAGATAATCAAGCGCGCAAGGGTAACTGTGATACACAACGGCGTTACAATCCACGATAATGCAGAGATTGCGCGTGTCACGGGTGGCGCTCTCGATGCAAACGAGGGCACACCTGGACCTATCATGCTTCAGGGTGATCATGGACCTGTTATGTTCCGCAACATTTACATCCGCCCGCTTTCTGAGGAGGAAGCACAGTCGCCAGAATTGCTTCCACCACCAGATGGCGTGACAACCTACAGGGACATATTTGACGGGAAGAGCTTGCAAGGGTGGCGTGTCATAAAGACTGGGCACGGAACTGGTGGCAAATGGGAAGTTGTTGATGGTGTCCTTCAAGGAACTCAAGACCCACCAGGGAACGGTGGCGTGCTCGCAACCGTTGAGAAGTTTCGCAACTTCGAAGTGGTGGCTGAAATAAAGCCAGACTGGGGAATTGACAGCGGTTTGTTCTTGCGCACGACAGAGGATGGAAGATGCTACCAAGTAACCATTGACTACCATGATGGAGGGCAAGTTGGCATGCTCTATGGCGAGGGTTGCGGTGGAACTCTCGCATCAAATGAGCGCTGGAAGGAAGTTTGGCGTGAGGGAGATTGGAACTTGTTGCGAGCGGTGATCGTCGGACAGCCACCAAACATAAAGGTCTGGCTAAACGAGAGACTGCTAATTGACTTCACCGACAAAGAAGAGAGATTGCCAGCCGAGGGCTTCATCGGTCTCCAAGTGCACGGTGGCGGTGATTGGAAGGGCAAGCTCACACGCTTCCGTAACATCAGAGTGTTGAAGCTCGATTAAAAGCATCACCAACTTCACATGCTGAAACAAGAGTTTTAGAATGGGAGCGCCACTGCCTTCGTGACCTACCGACCTGCGTAGCTTCTTAGGGCGTCGTGGATCAGCAGGACTGACTCAAGGAGTGGTTTTAGCTCGTGTAGAGGGAGCATGTTTGGTCCGTCGGATAGAGCTTCGTCAGGTGATGGATGGACTTCCATGAATAGGGCATCAATGCCTACGGCTACTGCAGCCCTCGCAAGGTATGGGACAAACTCTCTCCTGCCTCCAGAAGAGCCACCAGACGCACCCGGTTGTTGGACGCTGTGTGTGGCATCGAAAACGACTGGGTAGCCAAACGAACGCATTATGACGAGGCTACGCATGTCCACAACCAAATCACGGTAACCGAATGTCGTTCCCCTTTCGGTAACCATGACCGAGTGGTTTCCAGTGCTCGTGACTTTCTCAATCGCAAACAACATATCCTCTGGCGACATGAACTGACCCTTCTTGATGTTCACAGCCCTCCCACTCTTCCCCACCTTGATAAGCAAATCGGTTTGGCGACACAGGAAAGCTGGCACTTGAAGGACATCCGCCACTTCGCTCGCTTCATCAACTTGCGTGACGCAATGCACATCGGTCAAGATGGGCAGAGAAAACTTCTCCTTCACTTTGCGCAGTATGCGCAACCCTTCACTCATCCCGAGACCGCGAAATGAGCGGATGCTCGTCCTGTTGGCTTTATCGTATGAGGCTTTGAAGATGAGAGGGATCTTAAGTTCCTCGGCAACTGAAGCCAAGTGCTCAGCGGTGCGCATGCAAACATGCTCACTCTCAACGACGCAAGGTCCAGCTATGAGGACGAGTTTCTCACCGCCTACAACCACACCGCCAACATCAAACGAGCGCTTTTGCACTGCATGCAGACCACCCATTCTCTGTCACCTTCCACAATCATTCAAACTCAAGCACGCGGGCAAGAAAACGGTAGAGCAAGAAAAGGAGAGCTACAACAACGATTGACTTGAGTATGATCCCAATCGTTCCCGTGAGCAGACCGCTTGGGCTGACTTTAACATAGCGCACCGTCGTGTTGAGCGACCTGCTGAAGAGCGATAGCTCGCTTCCAACACCGCTTGATATAACCCACCTCTGCGTTGGCATCCCCGCGATCAGAAGCTCAATCTCGTTCCCTTCAACCCTGTATGTTCCAAAGCGAGACTGCGAGCCCTCAAAGACTGTCACTGTCCCATCAGCTCTAAACTCACATGACTCACCAAGTGGCGGTATACCGACAGCGCCTCTGTCGACAAGCTCCCACCTGCCAATCAAATCTTTCTCGCTCCAAGTTCTTCCCCGCTCCTTTGAGCACCCCAGCGGAATGAAAGCGCACATGAGGAGAAGCATGAACGACCTCAAAACGGAGCTCCTTAGAAGCCCGAATGTGCTTTTGCATTCGCTTTTCATTCTCCTCATCCCACCATAGAAGTATGATGCTCAAAAGCGATACGGCGTTGAGTCTACGAGCAAATACTTTCCTATGGAGAGGGCGAGGTGCAGTGCTGTATCGCGCAACTCATCTGGGAGCGGGCGAACTGAGTTATGCACCTCGTAAGTGAAATCGCCCTCATAGCCGATCTCTCGGAGCGCTTGAACTATTGGACGCCACTCAATTGTGCCGAAGAACGGCAACACATGTTGGTCGTGCATCCCATCGTTATCAGCGATGTGTAGTGCCTTCAGCCGTTTGCCTATAGCCCTCAAAGCGCTCGGTTGGTCGAGCCTCTGTATGTTCGCGTGTCCTGTATCCCAACATATGCCAACGAGCGGGTGATTGAACGAGTCAACCAAATCGATGAGTTCGCTCGGGACGGAGCAGTAATGTCTTCTGAGCTTCCTTTCGCGCCCGACGAAAATGTCAGCGTTGTTTTCAAGTGCTATTCCGACTCCAACCTTCTCAGCAGTTTTGAGCAGTTCGCCAAACCAATCGATGTTGCGTTGTCGCAAGCTCGCCAGATGCGCTTCATCAAACGCGCCCGGAAAGCTTTCGGGCTCAAAGACTATCCACTTTGCGCCAAGTATACCCGCAGCCTCAATCGAGCGATGGCTCATCTGAGTAAGCCATTTGGTCCTCTCGTCGTTCCCGAACTTGTTGAATATCGGTCCGTGAGACTGAGAGAAAGGTATGCCAACGGAAACAGCCTTCTTACTTATCCTCTCAACCCACTTAGCCCAATCTTCACCAACAAACGGTGAGCCATCAAAGAGCCAATCGCAGAAGTTAAAGTCAAGCGCTTCAAAGCCGATGCGCGCAAGCCTTTCAATAGCCTCCTCTGGGGAAACGAATTGCGGGTCAAACAGGACATTGAGGGATGTCGCAAGCCTCATCTCAAATCACCCCCAAGAATAAGAGAATTGCATCAGTTAGCATCATGCCCTCGTTCGTCGCATAAGGACACGCCTAACACCACGAAGCTGTTTGAAGACAGCACCCTCACTAATGCACTTTAAGGTAACATCTGGCTCGACAACGACCGAACCCGCTATCACATCAACACCGAATTCAAACAGCACTTCCGAAAGCGGAGTGCTTGGTCCTATCACCATCACGAACTCCGCATCTCGTGAGAGCTCAAGGAGATGCTCTATCGTGTGGTTGACGAAGGCGCTCCCAGTTATGGCTACGACTTGCGCACTCGGCAAAAGTTTCTCAACCTCTTCAGCGCGCAGGTCACCTTCAAGAGGGCGCTTCTCGAAAACCATCAACTCACTCACACAGCTTCTCAACTTATTCACGAATGGGAAGTGACCTATAAGCGCAACGCGTTTCCCTTCGCCAACTCTCGCCAGAACATCAGCACCATCGCCATCCTCAACCATGTCCTCTTTGAGAGCATCAACGAGGAGCGCATTCATCGCAGCCACACCAACGCTTGTTTGTGGTGGCTCGCTTGAAAGAGCCAGCTGAGCAAGCTCATAGCAACTCAGCTCCGTTAGCCGACCTGCATTTGGTATAGGTAGCGAATCAACATGTGGCTTGTCTGGTAGAATTGTGTATGCCATACCCATGCGCTTCGCCCAAACGGCTGTTATGAAAGCACCTACAAAGACACACTTCACTTCCGAATCTAACCCCGAAGAAGCAATGGCATCAAGCAAAGCCCGAGTGATGCGCATCGCTTGTAACACCTCAAACAGAGGGCAACGAAATTTAGCCACCGCCTTCGCTACCTCTTGCGAAACATGACCCACAAGCCATAGTTCTCACCAGAAGGGTAACGGTCTTCAATGATCTTGTAATCAAGTATGCCAGCAACTTTGAGTTGCTCCTCAAATTCTTTCTTCCCGATGCGCCTCATCGGTAGCTTGCCAGGTTCGCCCCAAATACTTTGGCGCACGATCTTCAAAACCGTTTCCTCATCAAACATTCTTGAGAAACCGCCGCCGATGTATGCCACACCGCCCCTCCTCAACACACGATATGCCTCCTTGAAGACGACCGATTTCTCCTTGATGAACGGTATCATGCCCCTGCTGACCACGAGGTCCGCAAAGCCATCCTTGAAAGGCAAGTTAAGAGCATCGCCAAGCATCGGGTAAAAGCGCGTGCTCAACCCAGACTCAACAGCGTTTCTTTGAGCTATCGCAACCGCATACGGATTTATATCCACAGCATACACTACGAGTTTCGTTATCCTGAGCAACGCCAGCCCAAGCGCACCAGAACCACAACCGAGTTCAACACAAACACCTTCGCTTATACCAGTGTCCTCAACAATCTGCCTTGCGAGCGCTTGGTAGATTGGCGCAAATGTTGTCCTTGCTGTTTTATCTATCATCTCTGCTGAGCGCTTCAGCTTCTCATCGTCTGTCGCCCCACCACACTGATGCCTAAAGGTTACCACCGCAAGCGAGAACAGTGCAAGCACAACAACGAGCGAAGTGGCGCACCATCGCCTCATGCCTGTTCACCTCCTTCAGAAAGAGCTGGCTACGGTGTATCCCCGAGTTCAGCTTGCAGTTTGCTCAAGAGCTCCTTTAGCTCTTTGACGATGCTCTCATACCCAGGCACACCGTAAACATTTTTGACCTCCTCAGGGTCGCTATGCAAATCGAAGAGCTCCCACTCACCAGTTGTAGGGTAGTGTATGAGCTTATATCGCTCAGTCCTAACACCGTAGTGTGGCAGGACACGATGTGGCATCGGATACTCATAGTAACGGTAATACATCGCCGTCCTCCAGTCGCTCACCTTCTCGCCCCTGAGCAACCTCACAAAGCTCCTTCCATGAACATCGTTTGGTATCGGAACGCCAGCGAGCTCAAGGAGGGTTGGAGCGAAATCAACATTGAGCACGATGTGCTCATCAACTGATGCTGGCTTGACTTCCTTCGGATACCGCACTATCAGCGGGATGCGTATCGATTGCTCATACATGAACCGCTTATCATACCAACCGTGCTCGCCCAAGAAGAAACCGTTATCCGATGTGTAGATGACGATGGTGTTATCGGCGATACCAAGCCTTTCAAGCTCTGCCATGAGCGCCCCCACGCTCTCATCAACAGCTACAACACACCTCAAGTAATCCTTGATGAACCGTTGGTAGTTGTATTTTTTGCGTTCCTGCGGTGTCATATCTGGCTTCAACTCTTTTGAGTAATCTGGCATGTCAGCTATACGCATATCCGCGTGGGAAGCAGCGCTTGCCCTCCCTTTGTAATCGTCGTTGAAAGTAGCCGGCTCTGGAATATCAACATCGGAGAAAAGTTTCATGTGGCGTTGATGTGGCGTCCATGGACGATGCGGCGCTTTGTGATGACAGAGCAGGCAGAACGGTTTATGGCGCGATGAATCATGCCAACGCCTTAACCAGCTTATGCACATGTCCGTTATGATGTCGGTGGCATACCCTTCGACTTTTATCCGCTTGCCCATCTCTATGAAGACGGGATCTATGTATGCACCTTGTCCTGGGAGCACACACCAATAGTCGAAGCCGAAGGGCTCACTCTGAAGATGCCATTTCCCAATGACTGCCGTCGTGTAGCCAGACTCGCGTAGCAGGGTTACGAAAGTTTTCTGTGAAGGGTTGAAAGGGGTGCTGTTGTCCTTAACACCGTGTGAGTGCGCATATTTGCCCGTGAGTATGCTTGCCCTGCTCGGCGCGCAGAGCGAATTAGTTACGAAGCAGTTGCGAAACAGCATACCTTCGGAGGCGAGCTTGTCCAAGTTGGGCGTCCTCAAAACCTTGCAACCGTAACAGCTCAGTGCATGTGAAGCGTGATCATCCGCCATTATGAAGAGTATGTTTGGACGCTCCCTCAAACCTTGCGATGAGAGCGGTTTGATCGATGAAATGAAGGTCGCACCAAACGCAAACTTAAGGAAGCTACGCCTGCTCATCCCCTCATGACCGCTTCCCATGCTTAACACCTCCATTTCGGCTTACTCCTCTTCACTGACATCTTGCTTCGCCAGCGCTCAACTTGCCACCCACGCCTTTTAGCGAGCAAAAGCAGACGCAAGTCGGGGTTGACTGCCACTGGGTGACCAACACACTCAAGCGCAAACCTGTCTGAGTAACTGTCAGCGTATGCATAGCATTGCGAAAGAGATAGACCATGCACCGAAGCATACTCACGGATAGCGATGGCTTTTTGGAGTTCACTCAACGGCGGTGTTAAAAGCTTGCCAGTGAAGCGCCCATGAGCAACTTCAAGCTTGACTGCAATGAAGTCGTCAGCGCCGATGAACTCGGCGAGCGGTTTCACGAGCAAGTCAACAGCACCTGTTAAAAGCACTATGCGATGCCCCATCGACCTGTGCCATTCAATCCTTTGAACAGCTTCCAAGTAAAGCCTGCGCAACCAAAACGATTCAAAGTATGTGCGTGCAAACGAAGACAACTCCTCAGGCGAGACCCCAGCATAGTTTGCATAGAAGAGTTTGTTGAAGATGCTCCTGCTAACCAAGTCGGCAAGAAGCCAACACGGCGCCATCAAAGCGAGCTTTGAGAGCCAAAGGAAACGAAGAGGCTTAGGGATGGAGCTGAGCTTGAAGAGGACGAACGAATGCACAACCGTTGTTTCGCTCAATGTCCCGTCCACATCGAAGAAAGCTGTCACCTTGCCTGCTAAGCTCATCTCAGTGCCATCCGTGTTGCGCTCACGCCATGGAGGGATTCAAACGCTCACAACTATTGTCTTTTGGTTCCTGTATGTGACGATGCCATGTTTTCCCTTCACAGGGCGCACATACTTTGCGAGCGTGTAGTCAACGGCGACCTTGCCAGAACAGCCACTGCGAATCGCTACGATGCGCGCTGCCTCTTCAATGGCTTCCATCGTGAACTCAACATTTCGGCTGTGACGGCGCAATAAGCCATGCGCACCACGAGAACCACGAATATGCATCCATATGTCATTCGGGTTGGCTAACTCGGTCAGTAACTTCATGTTCTCGTGTGCGTTCCTGCCAACGAAAAGATCAAACATGCCCGCAACCTTGAACTTCAAAAAGCCATCGGATGAAGCCGATGGAACGGATGAAGTATCAGCGTGATGCACAAACGCCTCTGTAAGTCTCACCGAGAGCAAACGCTCAACTTGCCCCTTCAAACGCTCTAAGGATGAGATGTCGCCTTGTAGCTCAACCTCGGCGATGAGCTGTTTTGCCCTGCTTGCCATTGCCTCAAGCTTCTCTATGACGCTCGGCAAGCTCTCACGAGCACTCTTCAACTTTTTGTATAAAGCGAAGAGGCGCTGGGCATTCTCAGCAGGTGAAAGTTTCGGATCAAGTTCAACCGAGATCTTGTTTCCCGAGAAGTCGTCGAGGAGCACGCTCTCGCATCCTTGTTCAATCTCGTGTGCATGAGCGAGCAAGAGCTCACCTTTAAGGCGCAACTCGTCAGCTTTGCTCGCTTCATTGAGCTTCGCCTTGAGCTCTTCAATCCTACCCTCTAAGGAGCGCAGGAACTTGCAAAGCGATGATTTCAAGCTCTCTTTGAGCTGATTAAGTTCGTCCTGCGAACGAACACAACAAATCCATTCACCAACGCAATCGCTGAAAGATTCGCATCTAACCTGCTCAACAACATCTGCGTTAACAGCGGTTCGCAAGTGCTCAAGTTGAATCGGGTAGCAACCGACCATTTTACCATCTCGGCTCACTATGCGCACCGAATCGAAGTTCCCACCGCATACGACATCCCTCAACCACATAAATGCACCAAGCAAGCGATGAAAGCCCTCACAGGAGATGTCGCAAGTTAGTTCCTCGCCACTCATGTTGGCTCTATGCAAAAGCTCAGAAACAAGCACCTCGCTCATCCCATGAAAACTGCGCATGAGCCATTCACGCAACCTCATACATTCCGACGAAAGCAAGGCATGCAGAGTCTCGCCGTCGCATACGGCGAGCGGATTCACCCGCCCGTGAGATGGCGGACGAACATAGAGCCTCGAAGGGAGCACCTCGCGATACCTGTTGACGCTCTTGGGAAGGCGTTTCAGAGCATCGACTATCTTACCATCATGCCTTATGAGCACGATGTTGCTGTGCCTGCCCATAAGTTCAACCATCAGTGACATGCTGACCTTATCACCAAGCTCGTCCCTCGCCTCAAGCTCAATCCTGACAAGCCTATCAAAGTCAATCTGCTCTATCGCTCTGATGATTGAGTTCTCAACGAAGCGCCTGAGCACCTGCGTGAACACGGTTTGCTGTCTTTGCAAGCCACTTGGAGGTGAACTGCAAAGGCGCATATGTGCATATCTTGGATGCGCTGAGATAACGAGCCATCCATCATACGATGGTGATGCAACTTTTAACGCAACATCGTAATCGTTCGTTTGCCCCGCCCACCTCACCCTTCCACCGCATAACTTTCTTTCAGCCTCGGCACAAACAGCGCTTAACATCATGCTATCAAACGATAGCCTCACTTGAGCTTGCACCGCCTTCATTGCTCCTTCTTCGTTCGGTTCAAATTCAGCCTGAGTGGTGCCTTAGATACAAGCACGCTACGAATCCCATCATCAAAGTGCAAGACATCCCTCACACACGGCACTTCGGTGAGCAGGTCAACTTGCGAACAGAACTCAACATCCTCGGCGAGCCCGATTGAGATGAGATATTGACCGTGAATTGACTCCGAGAAAATCCTGCTCAAGCCATATCTCTCTATGTCATCGAGCATGTTCAAGAGCAAATCCCTCTGCTCATCGCACATGGGCAATCCCGCTCTTGATGCGATCAAAGCGCTCGCATACCAGTCTTCATCTGAAGGCAACACCGGGTTATCCGAGCGCCCCGCAGGTATAATGACGATGTCGCATCCGTTCTTCTTAGCCACCTTAGTGGCTACCTTCGCAACTGCGGAGGCGTTCACGGCGCTCCCCACAAAGATCGCCCTTGCGCCAATCGCTTCGTGTAAGCGCTGAGCTCCAGTAGTGCTCGTAAAGATGGCTATTTTACCTTTGGGGCGTTTGCTCAACACTTCCGTCGGGCTGTTCGAGAAGTCAAAGCCTTTCAGCTTCAGCCCTTTGCGCTCACCGACGAGGAGCGCACCGCTAAACTTCTTTACGAGTTTCCTCGCCTCGCTCACCCTTCGCACAACATGCGCTTCCCTTACACCAACATGGAGAAGCGTGCACAACATCGTGCTCGCACGCATCGCATCCACGATGATGGCTACAGAGCCACTCGTCGAAGCCAACTGGCATCCATCCTTCCCAGCAACGATGCGCACATATTGCCTCCCCATAAAACATCGCCACACACGAGTTGATGCAATCGTCGCAATGGGCGCTACGATTTAGCGTATGTTTATCTTCGGCTCAACACGGATGGGAACGCTTAACGAGCGTGCCACTGGGCAATGCTCCTCCGCAGCTTTGATGGCGCGCTCGACCTTTTGCACATCGGATTCGCTCTCAACCGTTATGGTTGGGCGGACGACCAATTCTGTGAACTTGAGAGCACCACCTGAAACCTCAAGATGCCCTGAAGCCTCACTCTCGTAAGAAACGAAGCGAGCTCCAAGCCTCTCAGAGACAGCAACGAATGCGGAGAGCAGGCATGCGTTGACCGAAGCGATGAGCAAGTCCAGAGGCGACCAAAGATCATCCCTGCCTCCGAACCGAGCTGGCGTTGCAATATCAATATCTGGCTTCCCAGCCGAGCTTACTATGTAGCGCTTATCCCCAACCCACCTGACGGTGTTAGATAAGTTAAAGCCCTTCTCCATCAACCTCACCTCCAGTGCATCTCCACACATTGCTTCAGCTCCTTCTCAAGTTCATCCACTGCATCTGGTCTGCCAAACCTTTCCCTGAGCTCAAGCATGTAGCGATAGTTTTCGATGGGGATGCCTTTGAATATGCAGTTGCTCGTGCAATAAACATATGCGCCAGTGGCAACCCCGCCATAAAGCAAGCAATAGAGGGCGCTTTGCTTTATCTCCTCTTTCGTTCCAGCATGCACAGCTGCGCATTTGACATTGCCCATCAGGCATATCCTCGTTCCAACGATTTCCCTCACCACCTTTATGTCAACGCCAGCCTGCGGATCAAGCGAATGGATTGCGTCAGGTTGACACTCAATCAACTGATCAAGTATCGGCATGATGTTTCCATCCGTGTGCTTCACGGTGAAAGCGCCAGCCATCTTGAAGGCATCGATCTGACGCTTCAAGAACGGTGTGACGAATTTCCTGAACATGCGCGGGGAGAGGAAAGGACCACTGTTAAAGCAATAGTCGGCGCACATGAAGACGATCTCGGCACCAGCTCTGATGAGCTGTAAGCCAACGCTTATAGCCTCCTCAACCCTCCTCTCGGCTTCCTCAAGCACCTCCGATTCTCGTTCAATGAACCGCACCGCTTGTTCAACCATGTCGCTCCCGCTCGGTATGGCGAAAGTGCCGTCAACAAAAGCGCTCAGCATGAATGTGTCGCCAGCTATCTCACGCACATATTCAAAGCTTTCCATCTGCTCTTCAATCGGCAACCAATGCAAACCAGTTATGACACTGTAGTCAAACTCGGTAGCCACCCTCACCCATAACTCCGCATTCCGCTTCAGCATGTCCTTCTTGCGAGCTTCAGAGACACCTTCAAGGTGATGCGCACGCAAAGGCTCTTGACCAAACACCTCTTCGCACAACTGAAACTCAAGCTCAAGGTGAGGCACTTTCTCTGGGACGCCACCACGAAGCGCACATATGAGCCTTTCCCTTGGAGTCATCGTAGATGCATCACCTCAAAGATGCACGCACCTTAGCAAGGTAGATTGCGCTTTTGCCCTCGTGCGACGAGTAATAGCTCACCCAAAGCACATCATCATGCCAGAAGATACCTGTGTAACTTGTATCGCCACCAGATGGCAGTGTGAGAAGCTCGCTCATCTTCCCCTCATACACATCAATGACACACAGCGATGTTCTGATGCGCCCCTCGTATAACCTGACACCGCATATGAAGAGCCCGCTTGGGAGGCGAAAAAGTTTTGGACCGCCAATCCTCATGCCGAGATCTTTCCAGAGCCAATTTGTGTATGGTGGGTTTGCAACACCGATGTGCGCGTTACCGCTTCTCCCTCCATCCCTCAGAAGGCAATACAAGGTGCCATCGTCGGTGAAGACCAAAGAAGCCTCGTTCCCTTTACCGTCTGGGAAAATGTTGCTTGCTACGATTTCCCACCGCTTGCCATCCGAAGTCCGATAAAGGCATCCAGATGCATCCTTACCACCGTATCCGACGCTATATCCGAAGCCACCGTGCCATGTGACGCTCCAACGCCAAGTCCCAGCACCACTAACACATGCATATGGACCGAGGAACTCTTCGCCATCCTTTGAAAGCCATGTGAGCGATTGATGGGTCAAACCTTTCATGGCGCTGAAATTGCGAGAGAACTCCTCCCACGGTGAGCCATCTACGGAGAGCGCCCACTTGAATTGGCGATATTTAGAGCCATCCAAAGGTGCTGTAAAGCGGACAGCCGAGTTAAGCATTAACATCCCATCAGCAGTGATTGAAAGCTTTGGGTCTCTCAAGTCACCATCGGGGCACTCGAAGAGCGAGACCGAACGCCAACCCTCGCCATCGTCTGAGACGATGAGGCGCAACTTGCCATCGTCACTCACATGTGCTTTCCCTTCACGGAAGGCGCAATACCAACGCCCGTTGAACCTGATTAAGTCGGTGAAGGCGTTATGTGGCGCATTGTCCCAAATCTTTTTAACGCTCAAAAGCTCAAAGCGGACATCGCGAAACTGAAGCAGATGGGCAAGCTGAAGCGCTATACCGAAAGCGAACTCAAGATACATCACCATTCACCCCCAATGCTACATCCAAAGCCATGATAAGGACGCAAGGGAAGCATCAAGCAAGGTGACGGACAAGCTGATGTGTAGCAGTCAAGCTCCCGAGCAAGCCGAAAGCGAGCCCGAAGAGCGAGAGGCTGAAGAAGAAATGCCAGCTCGGGACAGCAACATGGAAGAGCATGAGCAAGACCTTGTTTGTTTCAACGAGCTTTAACAAAGCGATGTGCACCCCATAAACCGCTATGGAAGCCAAAGCGCCACCGAACAAGCCATAGAGCAAGCCCTCAAGTATCAACGGTCCCCTGATGAACCAAAGGGTTGCACCAACAAGCTGCATTATCCGTATGGCTTCCCTTCTGGCATAGATGGTCAACCTTATAGCGTTTGCGATAAGCGATAGGGTAGCGAAACCAGTTATGAGGACGAGAGCCAAACCGCCCAACCTGATGATTCTGGCGATGTGCGCTATCTGTCTTATGACATCGCTCATGCAAATGACGCTCTCAACCTCTGGCAACCGCTTCAACCTCTTAGCACACTCTATTGCGTCCTCAACGCTAACGGCTACCACATCAAGCCTGTGCGGGAGTGGGTTGCCCCCAGCTAAGTCTTGAAGCGATATGCGATTGCCCATCGCTTCTTCCATCTCTTTCAACCCTTTGTCCTTATGAACGAACTTGACGCTCTTTATCAAGACCCACCGTTGCAGTCTCTTTTCGAGCTCCCTCGCTTCCTTCTCGCTTACATCGCTACGCAGGTAAACGCGCATGCAGTTTACCTTCTCAGCTTCGCTGAGGACTGCTGAGCGAACATAGAGCACAATCAACATGAGCAACCCGAAGACGAAAACAGAGAGAGCCGAACTAACTGTCGCTGCTATGCTCATTAGCCAGTGTCTCTTAGCGCTTGTTAAAGCTTCAACGAGGCAGTGCTCAAGAAAACGATATAGCACTGCGATACACACCCTCCTGCTCATCCCTGAATATCTGTCCGTTGCGCAGTTCTATCACCCGCTTCTTCATCCCATCAACGATGTATTTATCGTGAGTTGCCACAACGACGGTTGTGCCACGCTTGTTTATTTGGTCGAGCAGTTGAACTATCTCCCAAGATGAATCTGGGTCAAGGTTTCCAGTCGGCTCATCGGCGAGCAATATGAGCGGGTTGTTCGCTATAGCCCTCGCTATACAAAGCTTTTGCTGTTCGCCACCCGAGAGCTGTCTTGGCATGGCGTTGTATCTTTCCATCAGCCCAACGAGCTGGAGGGCGTTGCAAACTGCGTTTTTGATTTCCGAGCGAGATGCACCGATGACCTTCAGTGCGAAGGCAACATTTTCCCAAACTGTCTTATCCTGAAGCAACAGGAAGTCTTGGAAGACGAAGCCTATGATGCGGCGCAAATAAGGCACTTGAGATGGGCGCAAGTTGTTAACCGTTATCCCGTTAATGATGACCTTGCCAGAGGTTGGGCGTAGCTCACCGTTTATGAGCCTCAGTATGGTTGATTTGCCCGAGCCAGTAGGTCCGACGATGAAGACGAACTCGCCCTTGTTTACTGTGAAAGAAACATCTTTGAGAGCCACTATGTCGCCCTTGAACTTAACTGTCACATTGTGGAATTGAATCATGTGCCTTGCCCACTCCCTTAAAGCTATCACTCGATGGCTTCGGGATACGAGCCGAGCACCTTGAGGAATAGGCACTCTCTTCTCATCTCATCGAGAGCCATCTTCACAGGCTCATCTTCCACATGCCCTTGGAAGTCAACGAAGAAGAAATACTCCCAAGGGGTGTGCCTTGCTGGTCTCGATGCGATCATAGTCATGTTGATGTTGTAGCGTTGCAATGCCCCAAGAGCACGATACAATGTCCCGGGGCGATGCGCCACCGAGAAGAGTATCGATGTTTTGTCGTGACCAGTTGGCGAGGGTATCTCCCTGCCGAGCACGAGGAAGCGAGTCTTGTTTCCCGGCATGTCCTCTATGTTGACTGCGAGCACATTCAAGCCATATCTTTCAGCAGCTAACGCATGTCCTATCGCTGCTGCGTTAGGTTCATTTGCTGCTCTTCTGGCACCCTCAGCGGTGCTGCTTACGGGGAGAAGTTGAGCGTTGGGCAAGTTCTTCGAAAGCCACCCCTTGCACTGAGCCAAAGCGATGTCGCGGGAGTAAACAACCTTTATCTCCTCCAACTCGCACTTAGCCAGAAGGCAGTGGTGAATTGGGAAGAGCACCTCAGCACATATCTTCACATCGGAGCGGATGAGCATATCCAAAGTGTCGTTAACTTCGCCTTCGGCGGTGTTCTCAATCGGCACAAGACCATAATCGACATTGCCCCTTTCAACTTCAACGAACACATCTTGGACTGTGGGCACTGGACATAGCTCCACACCATGCCCAAAATAATGCTTGCATGCGATGTGGGTGTATGAGAACTCAGGTCCAAGGTATGCGACCTTTATCAGGCTTTCGAGCCTCCTGCATGCGCTTATTATCTCACTGTAAATCGCTTTGAGCGACTCAGGTGGAAGCGGTCCCTTGTTCAACTTAAGCATCCTTGCCATAACTTGCGCTTCCCTTGATGGAGAATATGAGGGTTGTCCGAGTTTGCTCTTCAGCTTGCCGATAGACATCGCTACCTTGGCACGCTTGTTGAGCAGTGAAAGTATTTGCTCATCCAACGAATCCACTTCACGGCGCAACTCCTCGATGCGCTTCATCACTTCGGCATCCTGCTCCATCAGCCTATTCGCCTCCACCCTTCGTGTTAGAATAACTTCTGAAACAGCCACCACAGCTTTTTGTGGCAGTGAAATGTAGCACCGAATGAAGCTACTTCACTACTATCATTGTGACAACTTCGAAATGCTCGTCAAACATTGTGCCACAAAAGAGCCAGCATGCTGTGTGGCGGGGCGCAAAGACTTGTGCGGTGGCAGGTGAAACTGCTATGGCAAGCAGGGTGCCATTGGAAACGAAAGAAGTGGATGAAAACCTTTGGGTCAAATGCGCCAAGTGCGATTCCTTGATCTACAGGAAGGAATACGAGAAGGAGCTGAAGGTGTGCCCGAAGTGTGGCTATCACGAACGCTTAGGCGCTTGGGAGCGGTTGAAAATAACCGTTGACGAAGGTAGCTTCGTGGAATGGGATGCCGAGCTTTCACCAGCAGACCCGCTTTGCTTCCCCGAATACAAAGAGAAGCTCATCAAAAGCCAACACCAAACAGGTCTGAAAGATGCAGCGTTGACTGGCACGGCTAAGATTGAAGGGATACAGGTAGCCATCGGCATAACCGATTTCAAATTCATGGGCGGAAGCATGGGGAGTGTGCTTGGTGAAAAGATAACGAGGCTGTTTGAGAGAGCGATAGAGCTCCGCCTACCCGTTTTCATCGTTTCTGGTTCTGGTGGAGGGGCAAGGATGCAAGAGGGGTTGCTATCACTGATGCAGATGCCAAAGACATGTGCAGCATGTGCCAGATTGCATCAAGCGCGCCTGCCATACATCATACTGCTCACGGATTCGATGGCTGGCGTTCAAGCGAGTTTCGGTGCGCTCGCTGACATCATCCTTGCAGAGCCTGGCGCCATGGTCGGATTTACAGGTCCAAGAGTGATTGAACTCTCGCTGAAGATAAAAGTTCCAGTTGAGCATCGCATGGCTGAGTTCCAGTTTGAGCACGGCATGATTGACATGATTGTTCCAAGGAAGCTCGTTCGCCCAACCGTGGCTAAGCTTTTGCGCTGGATGTGCAAGTAGTTGAATGGCTTTGAAATGTCAAAGCGAAAGCATTGAAGGAAGGCGCCAAGGGAATGAGAGAGCACTTCAATATGCTCTCGGTCATCTCGCCAGTCTTCAATGAGGAAGGGAACCTGAGGAAGTTGCACAGCGAGCTAAATGAGACACTTGAGGAGCTCGGCATCGATTACGAGCTCATCTTCGTTGATGATGGTAGCACCGATGGTAGCTACTCGGTCTTAAAGGAGCTCGCCCTCTCGCATGAGCGCACGAAACTCGTGAAGCTCAAGCGCAACTACGGTCAAACGCTTGCAATACAAGCTGGCATTGATCACTCAAGCGGCGATGTCATAGTGGTCATTGATGCTGATTTGCAAAACGACCCGAAGGACATACCGCGCCTGCTTGAGAAACTCAAAGAGGGGTATGATGTAGTGAGCGGTTGGAGGAGGAAGCGAAAAGACGCCCTCCTAACGCGCCGTCTACCCTCAGCCATAGCTAATTGGCTTGTCTCAAGGATCAGCGGTGTCCATTTGCACGATCACGGTTGCACATTGAAGGCGTATAAAAGAACCGCGATAACTTCGCTCAGATTGTATGGCGAGATGCACAGGCTACTGCCAGCATACCTTGGACAGCTCAAGTTCAAAATAACGGAAGTTGAAGTGAACCATCGCCCGCGAGTGTGGGGACGCTCAAAATATGGTCTTGAGAGGACGGTGAAAGTGCTACTTGATTTGCTCATGGTTAAGGCGCTCGAACAGATGCTGAGGAAGCCACTCTACATGATCGGTGGCTTTGGAATGTTACTCCTGCTTATAGGTGTGCTTGCGATATGCACATCAATTTGGTGCTATGCTATAAACTCAAATATGGCTTCGCCGATGTTGCTCGTCGGAGCGATAGCATTTACAAGTGGCATTCATTTTATCGGGTTGGGATTGCTCTCGGAAGTGTTGATGCGCATCTACTACGAATCCCAAGGACGCAAACCATACGAAGTTGAAGAGGTGATAACATCAACGCGCTCTTGACACCAACGACGCTCTTGACTAAACTAAGGTATGGCAAGGAAACAAAACCATGAGGAGGTGATTAAATGCGAGTGAAGAGGCAAGTTCCAACGATGAGTAGCCATGCTGGCTTCACACTCATTGAGCTGCTGGTGGTGATTGCTATAATCGCCATCTTGGCAGCGATCCTGTTTCCGGTGTTTGCGAAGGCGAGGGAGAAGGCGAGGACGACGAGTTGCACGAACAACCTTCGCCAGCTTGGTATGGGCATGCTCATGTATTCTCAGGATTATGATGAAAGGCTTCCCATCAGTTATAGAGGACCAACTTGGTGTGCAGATTTTGCGTCGTGGAAACAGCTTATACTGCCGTATGTGAAGAACACACAGCTTTTCATCTGCCCATCCGCTGGCGAAAAACATCCATGCCCAGAAGGTAGCCAACTGCCATACACTGGAACATATGGCACCAACGCATACTGGAGTGAGAGTGGCATTTACGCATTGGCAAGCTTCACTCAGCCATCACGAACTTTCCTTATCGGCGAGAATGGCGATGGCGACTGGGTTGTCGAGCCACCGCAAGGTCAATGCACAGGTGCTGTTTGGACTCAACCTGGTTGGATTGCATTTCCGCACACTGACGGAAGCGTATGGGCATACGCTGACGGACATGCAAAGTGGATCCCGATGCAAAAGGCGTTTGAGAACGACTGCTACGATTGGAAGGTGACGAAACCGTAAACGATCGCATCATTAGACCATTGAGAACCAACGGGTAGCACGCTTTTGAGTGAGCAAAATGAAATTGGTAGTGATTGGTGAGCAGAGGTTGCAAACGAAGCGTTTTGGATGAGTAGCACCATCGGATGGATGAAGCTAAAATAAATTGTGAGTCAGCATTGAAACAACCCACTAACAGACTCCGAAACAACGCAGTTAGGGGGGAGTGTGGTGAGGCTGTGAGGGGTGGTGTGCACGAATTGCTGATACACACCACGCAGAAGGAACAACTTATCGATATCACCGACATGGTGAGAGAGCTCATTGAGAAGGTGGAGCTAAACGAGGGGTTTGTATGCATCTATGTTCCGCACACGACTGCAGCGGTATGTATCCATCGAGACATTTCGCAGGAAAAGACATCAAGATTAACAGAATTGCTTGGGCAGTTCAACTCCGTGATCAGCGACTCACCAGAATACACGAAGGCTGCCTTGGTTGCACCAACCGAGGTGCTCCTCGTGAAAGATGGGAAGTTGCTAATGGATGACGACCAGCGCATAATCTTCTACGAATTTGATGGACCGAAAGACAGGCGAGTCTATGTTTACCTCTCTGAGTAGCGAATCAAACTAACTCCGATGGAATATGTTCATTTTTCAAGCTTTTGAGGGAAGGAAGGGATTTTGTTTGAATGTAGCAATGCAAACTTTGACGGCGTTAAGAGAGGGGATAAAAATGGTGCACGAGAGTGGGCAACCAACATTGAAGGAACTGTGGGAAAGGGTATTGCAAGCGCTCCATAACCGCGTTAGTAGCGCTGTATACAAAAGTTGGATAATCTCGGCAAGTCCCCTACGAATTGAGGGCGATGCTTTGGTGATTCTTGTCCCAAACCAGTTTGCTAAGGACTTGCTTGAGGGAAAATACAGGGAAATCATAGAGGGAACAATCGGCGAAATAACAGGAAAACGCTTACAAGTGCAATTTCAAGTGAGCGCAGCACAACTCGATCTGCCATTGCAGTTCTCCGACAAAAGTAGCCAAGAACAAGAAATAAAAGTGAAAGAAAAAGCAGGCTTAGCTCAACTGAGCGACGCTCAAAAAAGCAGTATCTCCAGCTCAGAGCTGAGGGAACATATGGCATCAATCTCTGTCCACTCTCACAGCGATGCTTTTGACGATATTCCGAGCGAATTCAGCCCAATACCGTTAAATCCAAAATACACATTTGAAAGATTTGTCGTTGGGAGAAGCAATTCGCTGAGCCATGCAGCTGCTTGGAGCGTTGCGCATCATCCTGCCGAAAAGTATAACCCATTGTTCATTTATGGTGGTGTAGGGCTCGGGAAAACCCACCTGATGCAAGCGATCGGGCATAAAGTTGCAGAAATATACCCAAAATTACGTGTAGCCTATGTCTCTGGCGAAACCTTCCTCTACCATGTCGTAACCGCCATAAGAGAGGACAAAACTGCAGCATTTAGACGAGCATATAGGAGCGTGGATGTGTGGTTGGTGGATGATATCCAGTTCATTGCCTCAGCTGAAAGGACAGAGATAGAATTTTTCCACATTTTTAACGAACTCTACGATACAAACAGGCAAATAGTGATTTGCAGTGACCGCCCACCAAAAGAACTGAACTTAGGTGAAGCAAGGTTACGCTCAAGATTTGAATGGGGATTAATCACTGAAATCTCTCCACCCGACCTTGAGCACAGAATTGCTATACTTCAAAGAAAAGCTGCCGAAGAAGGCGTTCACCTGCCAGACGATGTTGCCCTCTTCATAGCCCAAGCGATACAGACAAACATAAGAGGGCTTGAAGGAGCGCTAACAAGAGTTATAGCTTATGCATCGTTGACAGGGAAGCCAATCTCTATCGAGATTGCACGAGAGAGTCTTAGAGATTATTGCGATTTTAGGCAATATACGATTGAATTGAGGCATGTTCTGAGAGCTGTTGCAGAGCATTTCAACATCACAATTGACGACTTGAAGAGCCAAAGGCGAAATAGAAGCCTTGTGCTTCCGAGGCACATAGCAATGTATTTGGCAAGGGAATTGACCTCGGAATCACTGTCAGATATTGGCAGAGTGTTTGGAAAAGACCACACTTTAGTCCTATACGCACATGGGAAAATAAGGGAAGAAATCCGTTCAAATCCTGCAATTGCGAGGCTCGCAAGCGAACTTAGGGCAAGGGCTGAATACCTCGCACGAAGCGAATCCAACAACATATGAGGTTGTGAAAAACCTGTGAATTATCTGTGAAAAAAATGTGTGGAAGATGTGAAACCACTGTTGAAAAACCAGCCAGAAAAGCAAAGGGCTGTGAAAAAGCTGTGAATAACATACCGTTGCCAAATTGGATAAATGTGAATTACTTGTGAATAAAGCGTTTAAAAGATGTGAAAAACTCATTGACAATTTGAGTTGGAAAAGTTTATTCACAGCCTGTGAATAACTGACCTGAGTTATTCACAGGCACCTGTGAATAACTTGAGGGAATTTTCCGAGGAAAATCTGGAAAAAACATATGAAACCAAAATTTTTTCACAATTTTCACACCGCTAATAATAACAACAATAAGACGTCTTACGAATAAAACAGTTAGAACACGAGAGACAAAAAATGTCAACGAATTACAGAAACAAATTGATTCGAAATGACAAAATGAAGGAGGAAAGTAGAGAAAAGAAAGCGAAGAAAAAGATGCAAAGTGAAGAAGAAAAAAACGGAGGTGAATTGTAATGAAAGTCGCCTGCGATAGCTCGATATTGGCGGACGGGGTGCGTTCAGCAGCAAAAGTGGTCAGCGCAAGAACAACTTTACCGATATTGCAAAATATAAAACTTGAGGCAATACTGGACGAAACAAACGGGAAAGTAGCTATAACTGGCACTGATATGAACACCTGTGTCTGCCGCATCGTCCCAGCAACCGTTGAGATTGAAGGTGCAACAACAGTTCCAGCAAAGCTTTTCTTGGAACTTATTGAGCAGTTTAAGGATGCAAGAAAAATTTTGCTGGAACTTCAAGGGAACAACCTAATCCTCCGAGATGAAAGCTCAGAAGCCGAGCACACTCTCCCCACAGTGCCAGCTGACGAGTTCCCAATACTTCCAGAGCTAACAAAGCCATTGGTATGCGAAATTGAGCAAGAAACTTTGCGTAAATTGATAAAGCGCTCGGTGTTCGCGGCTGCAACAGAAGAAAGTGCTGGAGTTTGCACAGGTGTCCTTGTGGAAATTGAAGGCGACAAGCTAACCCTCGTAGCAACTGATACACACCGTATGTCAGTAGTTAGTGGAAAAATTGCGAATCCGCCGGAGGAAAAAGTGGAAGCTATAATTCCAGCCCCAGTAATGCGAGAAATTCACAGGTTATTAAACGATGTGGAAAAGCCAGTCCAGATTGCGATTGATGTCACGCACATGCAACTTAAGACCGAAGACTTGCAGTGTATAACTTTGAAAATGCAGGGTCAATTCCCAAACTACAAGCGTGTAATACCAACCCAATTCGCTCGTAGATTGCTCGTTGATACCAAGGAATTCCTTGCCAAAATAAAGAGGGTTGCCCTCCACGCCAACGAAGACATACCTCAGATAATAATGCAAATTGACAAAGAAAGGGTGACAATAATCGCCGAAGATCCAGAGGCAGGAAGAGGTAGAGGGAAGGAAACCGTTATTCCGATTGAATTTGAGGGAGAACCGTTGACCATTGCGTTTAATGCCGATTTTATCACGGAATTTCTTTCAAATGTTGAAAGCCCGACAACGATCATCGAGATGAATGAAAACTACCAACCCGTGGTTCTACGCCCCACATTGATGGAAAACGAGGAATGGCTTTACATAGCTATGCCGATGCAATTGCCAGAAATTTGACGCTCGGGAGTGTTGAAATATTGTATATTAAGAGGCTGATAATGCGCAATTTTCGCATATTCGCATACTTGGATATGGCTTTTCCGCCAGGGATTACCGTAATTTATGGGGATAATGCTCAGGGAAAAACAACGATAATTGAAGCGATAGCGCTTGCTTTAACAGGTGAGTCACCAAGGACATCTCAAGAGAGGGAGATTCTGAAAATAGGTGAAAAATTTGCCGTATCCCGAGCTTTCGTCAAGCTGGAAAACTCTGAAGAGCATCAACTTGAGGTGATTTTAACAAACGGGAAGAAAACTTGGAGCATAGACGGGAAAGCAAGGAAAAGAGGGGAGGAAGGGTGGGCTCCATTCCACATCGTTTGCTTTTTGCCACAAGAGATCCAAATCGTCAGTGGTGAGCCAAGAAACAGAAGGGATTTTCTTGACAAAGTTATTAGCCATTGGAGTTACAGCTACCATTTCAATTTGCTCAATTACCGCCGAGTTGTGTCACAAAGGAATGCACTCCTTGAGGTCATAAACGAGCAAAAAGTTTCAGAAAAAGATGCAAAAGAGAGGATTTCACACTGGGATGCGCAAATTTTAAAATACGGTGTCAAAGTGATTGAAACAAGACTTGAATTCATGATGCGTTGGCAAAATTTTGTTTGCGATGTTTTTAAGGAACTTGGCGGAGAAGGAGAAATCAAAATGCGATATATCTCATCACTTGGGGACGATTTGGAAAGCTTCTACCTCACCAAAAGAGAGGCTTTAATTGAGCGTTATGCCCAGCTACTCGCTAAATCACTGCCATACGACATAGAAAGCACAGCAACGAGCGTTGGACCACATAGGGATGATTTTCAAGTTCTTGTCAATGGTATTGACATACGAGATTATGGCTCATTTGGGCAACAAAAGCTCGTCATATTGGCTTTGAAGCTGTCACTTGGGAGAATGCACCAAAACGAGAGGAAAATCTCCTCCATTATCCTCCTTGACGACGCCCTCTCACAGCTTGATGTCAAGAGACGGCACATGTTGCTTGAACATGCAAAAAAATATGAGCAATGTATAATCACAACGACAACCATCTATGATGTCCCCAAAAGTTTTTGGAATTCTTGTAGTCTTTTCATGGCAAAAGGTGGGGAGGTAATAAAAGCCAAATGAGCGATAAGATATCGCCAATCAGCGAAGTGATAGAAAGCTGGATGAAATCAAACCTTACTCAAGGTGTTCAAATAAGGGGCAAAGAAGCCGACGAAAAACACGAACAATTGATCATGGCACACTGGAGGGATGCAGTTGGCAGTAAAGTTGCAAGGATGGTTAAGCCCTATCGCTTTGAGCGTGGGGTTCTTTATGTTTACACTGATTCGTCAACATGGGCGCAGGAAATTTCGCTCCTTAAGTCGGATTTAATTTGGCGATTGAACAGGAAACTCGGTGGCGATATTGTCTCAGACATTCGTTGCCGTATTGGAGCACCAAGAACAACCGCAACAAAACAGCGCACGAAGCAAACTAAACGCATTATCCCATCGCAAAAGGAAATTAGAGAGATAAACTTGCCGCCTCAAACTCTGAGCAGAATTGAGGACACAGCTAACATAATAACCGACGAAGAGCTAAGAATTTTGGTTAAAAGAACCCTGATTCTTCATGCCAAATTAAAGATATGGCGTGAGAAGCATGGGTTCAAATTCTGTCAAAAGTGCAATGAATTTTACGGACCATGGGAGGAAGTCTGCCCGATTTGCCGAGCGAGGGCAGAAGAGGATGAGTGATTCGAAGAAACTGTGGGAAATTGAGAGAAAAGTTAAAGAATTACTCACGCGGGCAAATGTAGAAAGGGCTCGTGGCAATTATGAAAAGGCTCTCGAACTCGTCGAAAAAGCCTATGAACTCTCACCAAAAGATTCAAGAGTCCTTGAACTTTATGGCGATATTTTGCAAGCGCGAGGAAAATTGAGGGAAGCTTTGGAAAAATACAACGCTGCGTTGAAAAGCGAGCACAGACAGTCTGTTGAGGAAAAGATAGCGATTGTCACCCTAAAAATTGCCGAAATAGAGAAGCAAGAGGAATTGAAAGCATGGCTTAGGGAACACCCAGAATATCGCCCGAAGGGCAAGAACCCCACTGTGGCAGTAGTTGCCTCAATGGCGATACCCGGCAGTGGGCAAGTTTACAATGGCGATATCGCAAAGGGAGTCATCCTGTTTGTTTTGTTCATTTTGAGCTTTATTGGTTGGTTTACGCCGTTATGTGATGCTCTTCATCAAGCTGCCAAAAGCTTCAATGCTGTTGACATTAATTCGCTAAGGGAAGTGATGCGAAACTGGGGTATTTTTAAGCTAATTTGGACATTCTTCTCCTCTTTGCTATGCGTTGGTGTGTGGACATATGCTATCATTGAAGCAGGCATAACTGCAATTCAGCTGAGAAAGATTGCCCAACTTGAATTTGAAGAAGCTTTTAGGAGGAAAAAAGAAGAAAAGTGACAAATTTTTGGCTAAACGACTGGATGCTGCATTATCAAATGCCTTGCTATGAAAGCGGTCTCGGAGATGCTAAGCGGTAGGTCTTCGATTTGGCGCAAGAGCTCGGCTGTTTGCAATATGAGCCTTTGCAAGTCGCCTTCGTCGGCATCAGAGTAAGAAACGAGTTTGTCCCAATCAATGCCAAGTGCCCACGCATAGACACATGAAGCCCTTCTTTCGGCTTCCCCAAAGGGCGTTCTCCAACCTCCAAACTCGTCTGCGAAACCAGATGGCTCAATCCCGAATGCATCTTCGAGGGCTTCAATTTCAAAAACGAGGTCCGCAAGTTCTCTCAGGTTCAACCGCTTTACCACAGCCCTCGGTGAGCGTTCGGTTGTGAATGCAGCAGCCCATCCTGCCAACACCTCGGGTGGGAGTTGGTCTAAGAGCCCTCGCCTTATCGCCTCAACAACAAACAAGGAGCGCTCATGCCTTATGAGCAAAGCCCATTCGCCAGCGCTCGTAAGATGCATGTTCTCGTCGAGGTAGCCAAGTTCGGTGAGTAACCTCGCTCGGCGTTTGAACTGCTCTTTTATCTCGTGCCTCTTCCTTCTGCCCTTCCTTTGGCTCCTCCTCGCCCATTGGTAGACTGCAAGGCTTTTTTCAAGAATGGCTAATGCGTCATCATAGCTATAGCGTGATAGCAAGTTGAGCACCTGATAGTAGTGCACCCTGAATGCCGATTCAATCGCTTCTGGCTTTGAGTTGATAAGCTTCATCGCAAGCTCTATGTCGTTTACGCTCCTTGGGACAATCAGCACAAAGCCAACTTTATCCTTCCCTCTTCTCCCTGCTCTCCCTGTCATTTGATGGAACTCAAGTGCGCTTAGAGGTCTTTCACCATGTTCATCCCTGACTATGAGTGTGGGCAATACGACTGTCCTTGCTGGGACATCCAAGCCGGCTGCAAGTGTTGTTGTTGCGAAAACCACTTTTATAAGCCCTTCGCGCAACATGCGCTCAACCATCACTTTCCAAGCTGTGAGATGACCAGCATGATGAGGTGCAACTCCAGCGTGAATCAAGTATGGCAGGAACGGATGCTGTGCGAGCCTCTCATTATGCTCAATCATCCTCATGGCGAATTCTTCCCTCTCACGCTTCCCCTCCATTGAGAATCTTCTAAAGGCATACACTGCCCTATCGCAGTCTCTCCTCTTCGGCAGGAAAATTATCGCTGGCAGTAAACCGAAGTGGCGGAGTGAGGCTACTATGCCAACTATGTCAACGCTTTTGTGGACGAGCCTCTTAGCGCTACGAATGCTTTTTTCGCTGTCACACGGCAATGGTCTTCCGTCCTTGTCAATGAAGCCGTAGCGCAATGGCACGGGACGCTCACGGCTTATAACCAAAGACGGTCTAATGCCTCTTACTTTCTCCATCCAACCTGCTATTTCATCTGCGTTTGATATCGTTGCTGAGAGCAAAAGGAACCTGCTTTCAGCTGGTGCAAGTATTACCACCTCCTCCCATGTCGTCCCTCTTTCGGGGTCGGCTATGTAATGGGCTTCGTCGAGGACTATCAAGTCAGGTGCGCCAAAGCCACTGTAAAGAGCGTTCCGCAAGACTTCTGTCGTTGCAACTATAACTGGTGCTGTCGTATTTTCTCTCCTCTCGCCAGTTATCAAACCGACATTCTCATCGCCGAAAAGCTCACGGAACGAATCATACTTTTGGTTTGATAGAGCCTTTAGCGGTGTTGTATACCAACATCTTTTGCCTTCCTCAAGCCATCTTGCGATCGCCTGCTCAGCTATCCAAGTCTTTCCGCTCCCAGTCGGTGCTATGACGATGACATCGTTGTTAGCGATTTCTTTCAAGGCTTGCTCTTGGAATGGTGAAGGTGTGAAAGGTTGTGGCTCTGGCTCGCCCATCCCTTCAAGGAAGCGCATCACCACTCTATTGAGTCTTTGAGCGTTAACTCGCTTTTTCCTTCCCAACGCCGTTTTCACCACCCTGCATGTGGTAAGCTTACACTATCCCAGCCGAAAGCAAATCTTGAACATCGAGCATCCCAACTGGTCGCCCTTCTTCATCAACCACTGGTAGGTCGTCTATTGAGTGCAACTGCATCAGCCTCAAAGCCTCAGCCGCAAGAGCATCAGGTCCTATCGTCTTTGGGTTCCTCGTCATCACATTTGCTATCGGTTCGTTGAGGACATTGATGTCCCTTAGAACTGCCCTCCTCATGTCGCCATCAGTAACTATGCCAATCAACTTCCCATCTTCATCAACAACAACGCACGCCCCAGAGCGAGCTTTTGTTATCTCAGCGTATGCCATCATCGCTGGCTGATCATATTTGACCTTAGCAAGCCTATCACCAGTGCGCATCAGATCTCTGACCCTCAAGAGTAGCCTCCTGCCGAGCGCTCCACCCGGATGAAAGCGTGCAAAGTCTTCCTTTGTGAAACGCCGTAGCTTCATAACTGCGAGAGCAAGCGCATCGCCAACTGCGAGAGCAAGCGTCGTTGAAGCAGTTGGAGCAAGGTTTAGTGGACATGCCTCCCTCTCAACGGAAACATCTATCACAACATCGGAATTGCGTGCGAGCAACGAAGACTTGTTCCCAGTAAGAGCTATTATCGGCACACCGATTCGCTTTAGCGCTGGAAGTATCAGGCGAAGCTCGTCTGATTCACCACTGTATGAAATGGCGATCAAAAGGTCATCGGGCGTTACAGCGCCTATGTCACCATGAACACCTTCGGCTGGATGAAGAAACAGAGCTGGCGTGCCAGTGCTACAGAGTGTTGCTGCAACTTTGCGAGCTATAGCGCCCGACTTGCCTATACCAGTGACGACAACCTTCCCCTTGCAGTTTAGTATCATGCTAATGGCTTTGACGAACTCCTCACCAATGCGCTTAATCGCCGTAGTTATTGCTTCAGCTTCTATGCGCAACACATCACGGGCAAATTCAATTACCTCGTTTGAGTCAAAACTTTCGTCAACGCTGGCTTGCTGTTTTATCTCTTTAGCTCCCTCATGCATCCCAACTTCACTCCCACTGCCTTGAGATGTCATCGCAAAGTTTAGACAACTTAGCTCCGCTATCAGGAAGGCAACCCATCTCGGTGAGCCCAGATCTTGCCTGTGTCCTTTGCCCCTGTCCTATTCATCGGCTTGGCAGTCATGCCAAGTATTCGCCGACTGAAGTTGGCGCTCAGTTTATCCGTCACCGACTACGGACTGAAGTCCGTAGCATGGATTGTTTTTGTTGCGTCATCAACAACCATTCATGCCACTGGCTTTAGCCAGTGGTTGATGATGGAGTAGAATGAGCGCCGAATTTATTCGGCGTCAAATCGCTTCCTGCGTTCCTTGTCCCGCATCTTCGGAAGAACCCATTGCTTCAACGGGTGCGTCGTTTTCTCGGTCCAACTTTGCTCAAGTCAAAAGGCTTGAAGCCAAGTTTGAAGGCTGGGGATGTTGGTTTGAGCCGAAAATCGAACTTTTCTGGCGCAACGAACTGAG
>JBGOEK010000020.1:0-42235 GCA_041537945.1 Candidatus Thermosaccharophagus yellowstonensis | reverse complement strand
GCGATGAGCGTCTCAACCGAAAAACTCAGACAATGACTGGCAAGCAACTTGCCGAAGGAATTGAACTCGTTGCTGAAACTTCGCCCTCGTCGCTACTTCTGATTTACAAGGCACGCTGAGAATTGTGTCATTTCAATTCACTTTCCTGCGGGCAATTTGACAACGGCAATGTCCTCTGTAAAGCGAGGGAATGCGAGTCGGACGAGCAAGCATCCATCAAGGTTGGGCGAAATCTCATCAATATCAATCTCGAATTCTTTCCCACTTACCGAGAATTTTTTCAAATTTTGCCTAACCCCGCTTTCATCCACCTTTGCCAGCCATAGTTCTTTCGCTTTAGCGCCTGACAGGGTTATCCTCAACTTTTTCCCTTCAACTTTCACATTCATCACCTTAGGCGTAACGAAGATGCAAAGGACATCATGCGGGTCAACGCTGATGTCAACAAATGCCAAATTTTTATCAAATTTTACCTCAATTTCCCTCAAATTTATCAGGTCAAAAACATGGAAATTTTTGGGCAATTTTAGGTATAGCTTTGCATTTTGTGTTCTTAAGCCAGCATTGTAGATTGTGTAGATTGTTTGTTCACCTTTGCGGAAGCGGTTGATATAAAGCGGTGGTGAAAGCATTGGAAGAGCAGGGTCAACATCCTCGCTGAGAAAAATGTCGGCATTTTCCCTTAGTGTTGGCATCCAGCGTATGAACAACTCTTGGCGTAAGGCATCTGGTTGATTTGTCCAAAGCCCTTCTCCGTTGAAGAAGGCGAGTTTACATCGCCAAAGGGCATGCTGATAGCTCGGTATCTCATACATCTTGAATTGAGGCAAAACGAAGCGAAAATAGTTTATACCTGCGGGGTTGTATTCAGGATCACCGCTGATGTTCGTCCAGAGACTGTGTGACCAAGAACCGTCCAAGTGAAGAGCCATATAGTCGCTTCCCGGCTCCTCTGAGTGAATTGCTATCTCGTTGTTAACCTTCATGACCTCTTGACGGATTGCCTCAAACAATTCAGCGCACCCTCGCACCCAGATTCCGGGTGTTTGGTGCTTATGTGCGGGGTTGTAGCAGACCTCCGCCCAACGAGAGCCAAGTGAGTCGACATACATGGCGCAAAGTGGCACTTTTCTTGCTATTTCCGAGTAAGCCCACGCAACCCACTTTTGCCATTCCTTAACTGCGGGGCAAATGTTCCAGACAGGGTTTGCTTCAGTTGAGTAGTAGGAGTAGTAGTTGCCCTCATCATCCATCATAGCCCATTTATCTCCAAATTCTTTCGCAATTTTTCGCTTTTTCTCCAAAACCATCCCCTCTATGTAGACCCCAACCGCTTGTCCCCATTTCTTTGCTCTTTCTGCCTGCCTTTTCAATTCATCGAGCTCGTCCTTGAGTTCGCTGGGATAATCTATCGTCCAGAAGGGGCTGAGGTGCCACCAGTCATAAGAACCAAATTTTTCGCCTTTTTGACCTTCTGCTGGTGCTCCGCCGACGAGTGCGTAAAATCCATATTTGAAGCGCTCAGGGCAAGGGCGGATGGGTTTCCACCATGTCTTTAGCCAATTTTTGTAATCAGCGATAGCTTTGTGCCAATCGCCCTCATGGATTGAAATTGTCGCCTGTGGGGATAACCAGCTCATTTTTGGTGAAATCTCTTGAGGAAGGAACTGAATTGAGAGATGCACTCCAACTTTGCTACGCCAAGGGGCAACAGGATGCACTGGCTTCGGTATGTCAGCAACTCGTCTTGGCGAAGCATCCTCACTTGGGTTCCAACGAAGAGCGAAAATTTTATACAACCCTTCCGTATCATCACAACGAATATAAATTCCGCCCCCTTCTTGGCGGAAAATGTCAAGCAACTGGAGCCATGCCATACCACCATAGCTCGCCAACCCTTCAATTGGTAGCTCGCTAACTGCTCCACCTCGTTGTGGGAAGAACCAACCAACTTTATCCCCCAAATATAAGCCGTCAAGTAAGGGGAAAATTGGGCGAATTTTTAGCGCTTTATCCGAGTTGTTTCTAAGCTCAATTTGCCACTCCGTAGTTCCACTTTTGCCAGCTTGGATGTTAACGGACACTTCTATGCCTTTCAACTTCTCATGTGCGTAGACCAAGTTGATGGCTATGCCATCCTTCAACTGCCTCGCCTTTTGGCTTTTTAACGCAAAATAGTCCGAGTATAGGACTTCACCGTCTTCCTTCTGGATGGCGAACAGAGGCGATGGATTCTTTTCAGTGATCAACTTGCCACATAGTGGTGAGTTAAGCTCTTTGATAGCTCCAACTTTATTGTCAAAAGTGATGCAAAAATATGAGTTTTTGAGCGATGTGCCTTTGTCGGAGTGAAAGAGCCTTGCCGGGACAGGAGTTATCTTCTTGCTCTCCACTTTCTTCGCTTCAGGCGTGGCGATGGGCAAGGGTGAGCCAAGCTTGTATGAGACCGAGAAAATAGCCCAGCCAGCTTGAATCGCTCCATCGCAGAAAACAATCTGGGAAATTGGTGAATTGTGTGAAGGTTGGAGCATGTATGCTGTCACCACCCTGTTAGGAAGGGGTGGTTTGCCAACTCCGTAGGGCAAAAGTGGTTGCCAATTGACTGGAGTTGGGAAAATCCTTTCTCTGAAGCCATCGGCGTATTGAAGTTCCACTTGTAGCACATCAATAAGGCTGTCATCACGGCTGTAAAGTTTTTCATCATAATCGAAGGCTAAAAGAAGGGCTATAAATTTGGCTTTTGCGTTCACAGGGATGGCGTATCTGGAGCGAGATGGGACATCTTGCCAGAGACAATTTTTGCCAAAAGGCATGGTTGCAAATGGGATTCCTTCCACCTCCGAGATTGGCTTGCTGAAAGGGAACTGGATGCCGAGGCTTAAAGCGTCGGCATTGAAGTGCTTCCAGATGTCAAGCATGACCCATCCATTCCTCTCTTTCCCAATTTTTGAGGCAACTTTTTCGTAATACTGCTCGCCAACTCGCTTTGAGCAAAAGTCGAAAGCTTTGATAGCCTCGACATAGCCTTGCCAGTCAGATGGCGCTACAGAACTTGCCCTCTGTAAAGCCTCCTCAAGTTTTTTGAGCTCTTCTGCTACATCTTGCCACATATTTTTGACTTCCTCGGCAAGCAACGCTGAGCGGATGAGCTTGAGGGAATCTTTCCTGAGGATATAGTCTGGTCTTTCAAAAACGGGCGTGATGTAAAGCAAAACATTGTCAATCTTCATACCCCAACTCCCCTTTTGAGTGCCAACCGCAGAGAAGGTGATCGGCGCAGGGTCACCATCATCATGCGGGATTGAAGGGCTTCCTGCAAGAAGCCTTTTGCCAGTTTCATCGTATATTTTCACTGATACGCTTTTTGGTGTGTTGCGAATTTGAATGTGGAGCCACTTCCCAGAGGGAATGCCAAATGCTTGCCACCTGTTGAACCAAATTCCGCCAGAAATTGTGTAGAGGAAAAAGCGTTCAGGACCGTATTCAAGCCACCAGTAAGAATGTCCTTGCGGGCGAGGGTGATGAATGACGGCCTGGTAACCACCTACTTCAGTGGACGGCTGAAAGAAGTCAAACTCCAAAGTATAAGCCATGTTTGGAATGCTTTTTATGCTTGCCACACTGGTAGTGGAGTGGTCGCCAAACAGGTGTAGGCAATTACCGCCATTTCTTGGCTCTATTTTGGCAAAACTGTCTTTAGCCCCGATTGTGAGCTGCCACACAGGGGCTATTTGGGCAGTTTCAAAGTCATCTCGTAGGAGAATTTCCTCGCCATTCGCCAGCCTAAAAAGCACAAAAAAGGCAACCGATATGTAAAAACTACACTTTCTCACTTTTGACATGCCCACCGTTCGGTCACCTCACTTGATGCTCTTTTGGACAAAGTCCCTTGCAGGTGATTTGCCGTCCGAACTTGTTCCGAGGCACGGGAAGTGGGCTTGGGATGGATAGCCTTTCCTCTCCCAAGGCGGCGGAAACGATTTGTAGCCCGGATACTTTGGCGCTTCGTTTGGCTTTGGTGCAAGCCGTTCAAAAGGAAACGAAGTAATTGGTCTGTCGGATGGCGTGATAAGGTAACTCTTCGAACGCTCCGTCTTGAACCTCAACAGCCTTCCCTTAACTCGTGTCACCGATTTCGGCGAACCTTTTGAAGGCAAAACTCTGACCTCAACTTCTTTATCGCTCCAAGGGTTAGCGATTTCGCAAACTCCACCATTCTCGCTTTTCAACAGCACATAAAGCACATCTCCATATGCCACTTCCGCAGTCACGATGAAACCGCCGACAGCCCTCAAAGAAAACTTCGCCACCCAATCTTTCGGGATTGCGGGTGCAACGATTATCGTGCCACTATCGCTCTGAAGCAGCATCTCGTTCAAAGCCATTGCTGCAACTCCCGACGAATCGAAGTAGCCAATTTCAGGAATTAAGCCACCATATTTCCTTCCACCCGGGCTGAACCAAAAACCTTGCGGCATCAACTGGTTCTCACGGGCATGTTGCAACAGCAAAGCCAAAGCCTCATCGGCGAGCCAGAGCCTCGCAGCGTGAATTGGGGCAGGATTCCACCCGCAACAAATCCCTTTTATCGGTCGGTTCAAAAATGTCTTGAGCGCACGCTCAGATTCAAGCCTGCCTGCACCGAAAATTCCGAAAGGGAAAACGCCATACAACTCAACATTTTCGCAATTCCTTCTCTGCGGATTCGGGGAGATGTCAGCGGGAGCAAATGTCCCATCCTCTTTCAGCGGCAAAGGGGCAAGCCGCTTCAAAGTTTCCTCCCACTTTTCCCTCTCTTCAGCGTCAATCCCGTAACGCTCACTCAGTTGAATGAGCAAGGGCAAAATCCAGCGAAGGGCAACCAAGTCGGTATGCGAGTCCCTGACGAGCCAGAAACTCTCTTGAGCGTGAACAGGTTCAATGTGCAAATAGCCATCCTTCCCTTCCTTCAGATAGTCAAGGTAAAAAGCGACGCACTCTTTTGCGAACGGGTAAAATCGCTTTCTAAGGAACTTCTCGTCACCAGTGTATCTGTATCGCCACCACATTTGCAGCGCTACTTCCAACCCAACCGTTAAGATGTGACTCGTGTATTCGTTCCGCCATTTCCTCGGGTCGCCATCGGCGAAAACCGTTTCTGGGAAGTAAACGCCATTGCAGCCAAAGAACTTCTTCGCATTTTGCCTTGCGGCATCCAGCATGCCTTCGTAAAGCCTGAAGAAAGGCTCAACCAGTTCAATGCGGTTTGCAGCAAAAAGGCTCCAATAAAGTTCCCTCTGGTTTTGATGCCAATATGCGCCGCCCCAACTCCTTTCGTCCCTGGAAAAAGTGAATATCCCTCCGTTGAACTTCGGTGGAAACTCTCCCCTCGAACTTGCGCCCATCCAATACATGTGCAGCCACCACAAGTTTTCAAGGTAGTCGGCAATTCCATCTTCATCTGTCAGGTAAATGAAGGAACGCTCCCAGAAGAAATGCCAAAAACGCCTGTGTTCGTCCCTCAAATTCTCATAGCCTCGCTTCTTCGCTTCATTCAACGCTTTCATCGCTTCTCTCTTTGCCGCCTCAATATCGCCGACAACGACGCCAACTGCCGCAACGAGCGTGAATTGACCTGATGCCTTCTCAGGAAGGCTCAAAATTGCAACTCCATCCTTCACAGCCTCAACTTTCACATCAGTATCAAGGGATGTCAAAAGCAAGCACATGCTCCTGCTGAAACGCTCGTTGTAAGGATGCTTGAAAGACTCACAAACACCTACAAAATCTTTCCCGACCAACCAATCAACGCTATCACCTTTGCGCCAAAACTCAAGGGCGACTTTCCTTTTTGCTTTGCGAGTATCGTTCAACCGAATTAGCAGGAGATCAATTCCCTCGGCGACGAAAATTTCTGCCGCCACAGAACCGTCTTTTGACCTTGAACGCATCCTAATTTCCCCATCGGCAATGGAAAGACGCTGCTCAAACTTTGAATTCCCAACCTTTCCCCAAGGCAATGGCTCGCTCATCACTCGGATGCGACAAAGTGCTGGGAATTCAATGCCGTAGTAGTCTGTGTGAGAGAGTTGCAGGGATAGCAAATCTTCGTTCCAAACAACAGCGCCCAACCTACCATTGCCTATCGGCATAGCTTCAAACTCAAACAGTGCAGGCGAAAGGTAAACGATGTCGTTCCTTGAAGCGAGCCTTTCAAGGTCAACATGGAACTTCCCGTCCTTGAAGGAAACCGAGATCTTGCGTGCTCCTTTGGTTTTAACGCTTTCAGCGGGTTTGACTTCCTTACCCAAGTAACGCATGAGAATCTCCTCCGGTCTCAGTGCTCGGGCGTAAATTCTCACCTCGTCAATTCCGCCAATCCACCTGTTTCCACCGAGACTGTCAGCGCCTATGCGTAGGCTGTTCTTGTTGATCGTCAATTTTCCACGAAGGATGAACTGCTCGGCGACTATGTTGCCATTAACGAAAAGCCTGATAATCCCACGCCTTCCATCAAATGTCGCTGCCACATGTTGCCATTCTCCCAATTTGAGCGCATCTTTCGCCACCACATGCGATGGCTCGCTAACGAAACGAAGGGAGAGCATCGGGTATGTGTCAATCATGTAAGCCTCGCTTGTTCCAACCGTCGTTTTGTCAACTATCCTCATCCCGCCCTGCAAAACTGCTTTTGGGCAAACCCACGCTTCAATTGTGACCTCATCGGTCAAGTCAAGTTCTGGCGATGGGTCAACTTCAAGGAAACCCTCCCCATCAAGCCAGATTGCCTTCCCAACTTTCCCATCACCCAATTTAACCTTCCCGACAATCCGTGCCGGATGCTTTCCAGTTTCATCCCTCCCGATCGCACCCTCATCTTCAAACCGCCACCAAGCAACAAGTTCACCTTTAGCACTCACCTGCGTGGGCAACAAAAGCAAGACGAAAAGAAGGGAAAGAAATGCAAACTTCATCACCCTCACCACCTCACCAAGTTTTCTTCAACTTTTCAGATTGTGGCACCAAAAGGGGAGCATCAAACGAAGTTCATGGTTTCTGTCGCTGGATTAACTATCGCGCTCTTGTGACACTTTGAGGCTGAATAACGAACCATTGGATAAGCTTTGTTTTTGCGCAACATGAGAGAACCCTCAATTGATGCAATGGTCGTCTTGAGAAACTCCTGCCCGTAAACAACAAATTTCCTTTCATGTGCCAATTTCCCTCAAAACCGATTTCAAGTATGCTATGCTCTTCGCTGCTTGCTCTTCTGTCCCGCACTCAACTGACAAAACACCGTTATAGCCAGCGTCCTTGAGAACCTTGATGACAGCGTGCCAATCTATCACGCCTTCACCGCACGCACAACCAACTGGCGTCCCAGTGACCTTTCCTCGCTCATCAACACTTTGCTCAATGCTTATGTCCTTGGCGTGAACATGGACAACATGCTCTACAACTGCTTGAAGGAACTCGACTGGATCATTCCCAGCAAGGTAACAGTTTCCAGTGTCGAAGTTCACCTTCAACATTGGCGACGGGACAAGTTTCAATAACTTCAGGAATGTTTCCAACCTCGTGGTATAGATTTGATGTGGCTCAAGGGCGATGAAAATCCCGTGCCTCTCAGCAACTGGAAGGACTCTCTTTAGCGTGTAGCGCATGATCATGAAAGCCTCTTCATCGTCTTCAATCCACGCAGGTTTTGGTCCCTCATCTGTGTTGACGATGGGAGCACCGATGTCTGCAGCCCACCTTATCGCCTGAGTCAGATAAGGCACCGCAACTTCGGGCTTCATTAAAGGTGAGTGGGCGGAAAGACCTGAGCACTTTAAACCAAGTTCGTCGAGCATTTCCTTGTAGTAGAGGGGGTCTTCCTCCATGCTGAGCATGTGGTAGTAACCAGATTCGGCGAGCAGATCCCTTCCCGTCGCAACACACGGTTCGACATACTCGTAGCCAAGCTCAGCTGCTTTCTTGACGCCATACTCAAACGGCTTATCTGCGTGCCTGACGAATTCAAGGTTGATCCCGATGCCGATTGCCATCTCCACTCACCACCTTCGGAAGAATTTTTGCCTCGCACAATCGTCACCTACTCAATTATGCTGGAGGAGGGTAGCGGGTGTTAAGGTTTGGTGAAATTGAAGTTGGTGCAAAGAAGCCCCATGAAGCAAACCGTAGTCGAGAAGTTGAGGGCGCTCTTAAGAGACTCGTCCGGCTTTAAGCCCTCGTTGTGCTATCAATCTTCAAATGCGCTTCTACTTCCCAAGTCGCTTAAGCGCTTCCTCACCTTCGCCCATAGCCGAGGGAGCGCTACCACTTGTGTGGCTACTTGAGTATGACTTTTTAGTTTTGCGTAACACCCACATGAACCTACTCTGGCGATTGAGTCATCGTCACATCGGTGACATGGCGGTGCAAATCATTCGGGTCAGTTAGGATGAGATAAGCGTTGGCTGGCTTGTCGTTTCGCTTTATCTTCACGGACACTTTGTTCCAACCGACTTTGAGCCATGTGCGTGCGTAGTGAGACTGTGGACCTTGTTGCCCGGGTCGGACGAGATAGTCTGGTTGATGTGCGCTGAGCAGTTTTATGCCGTTGAGCGAAAGCTCAAACTCTGCGTTGCATGGGAAGCCAACAACCACTTCTTTTCTTGTCAGCGAGTGAAGCCATATGAGCGCTTCAACAGCACCTGCCTTTCCTCCGAGCCATTGCTCAATCGGCACTTGGCTATCTTTCACCCATTCAACCCTCCACCCTTCGTTCACCTTCACATGCCATTTCTTTTCACCGATGAGGGTTATCGGGACGGCGAACTCGGTTGGGCGCTCTTTCACATTCACCGTGAGCCACAGCGTCTTCGACTGCTGTAGCTTTTCTGGCGCTGAGATGAACGCATCAATCCCAGAGATGCCGTTTGGCTCAATAACGATTTCGTGTCTCTCGGGTTCAACACAGTAACCTCCATCGGCGTGCCATAAGAGTTGCACTCTGATCGGTGCGGGTTCTTTGTTTCTCAACCAAATGGTTATCTGCTTTTTGGCTTCCGGGTTTATTGTTGGCGAGCCGTTATAATCAACGGTGACATTGACAGCCATAAGCTCGGAGGTGACTCTCCAAGGGTATCTGTTTCGTTCCCAAAGTTCGTATACGCCATCATCTGGCATCAGCCAATCATCTGGAAGTGATGAAAGCTCGGTTGGCTCATCTGAGACTCTTATTGGCGCTCCATTCGCTGCGAGCAAGATGTTCACAGCATCCACTATTTGATCTGCGAGGGTCTTCACATCTGGGGGCGGTGTGAAGTTTCTCAAGCCTCCCCAGCTTATGTTTGTGGCTATCGTTTCCCCGAGTGGCTCGACCCAACGCTTCGGTAGCTCACCAAGCAGTATGCCCATGATTGCGCCAGCTGTTGCACCGGTGCAGTCGGTATCCTGACCGCAATTCACAGCTGTGCAAATTGCCCTCCCGAAATCACCCTCGCTTGCGAGCAGACCGAGGACGGTGAATGCGAGGTTCTGAGGTGCATGGGTCGGTTCACGATGCCAATACTTCTCCGCTATCTTCTCCCTCACCTTCTTCCAGTCCCTAAGTTCAGCCCACCATGAGCGTGTGTCACTTATCGCCTTGTGTATCTGGCAATCTTGAGGGATGTAAGCGAGAGCTATATCAAGTAGCTCATCCAACTTATCATAGCTTCGCATCGCGAAAGCAGCGCTTTCAAGCGCTGCGAAAAACATCTCTCCCCAAACACCTTCGCCACCAGCATGATCAACGATTGCATCTTCAAAAGCAAACCGAACAGCAATCCTCGGCGAAGCCGGTGCAAGGCAAGCCCATATTTCGGAGCGTATCGGTGAACCCATGCAGTCTTTGTAGAAGTCGTTATCGTATGCACCAGAGATTGGAGGGAGCAAACCCCATCGCAAGTTCCTTTTGGCTATCCCATATTCGCACCAGTTGTATCCGATGTGCGTTATCCAAGCTTGAGATAAAACGAGAGAGCTAACTTTCCACCCAGCCCTCTTAACTGCATCAAACCACACAAGTTGCATCTCAAGGTCATCGTTTGGGATGCCTCCTTCCTGCAGCTTTGGATACCAATCAAAGTTGTGTGGACCGGGTTGTCCTTCAACTGGTGCGCCGAGAGTGCCACCTGCGTTCTTACCCATAGCGCATGCGTAGATGCGCTGCCAAAGCTCACCTCTGTTTATGACTGCCATCGCCCCTCACCCCTTGCCCCTTTGGATTTGTTAGACGATCAGCATTAGCAATCATAGCACATCCCTTCGGGTATAAGCACCGCATCATCAAAGGCATCGACTTTACAAAATCGTCATCGTGAGTTAAAATGGTGAAAGCAGTGAGAATCCAAGTTCAGGTGTTGCTGGCGGTGAACATGAGATGGGCGAAAGAAAAGTTATAGTGCTTGCATGCACTGAGTGTAACTCGCAAAACTATGTGACGACGAAGAAACCACAGCAGGGTGGCAAGCGTGAGAGGCTTGAGTTAAGGAAGTTCTGTCGGCAGTGCCGTCGGCACACCTTGCACCGTGAGACAAAATGAACATGCGCGTTAAACTAATGACATTGGACTTAGAGGCAGGCCCGTAGCTCAGCCAGGGAGAGCGCGGGACTCCAAATCCCGTGGTCGGGGGTTCAAATCCTCCCGGGCCTGCATGTTTAAGCACATGCTAACGGAAGCTTCTGCGAGTGTGAACTTCATTGAAAAGGTGTGAACCAAATGAGGTGACCTTCTGTTGTATGTCATTTTTGTTCCCCGTTGTTTTTACCGAGGCGCTTGATGCAATTCTCAATGTAGGCTCTGAGGTGAAGGTTTTTGTGAAACGGGTTTTGGGCTTCTTCGAACGACCGATTAATTTCATCAAGGAATCGTGGGCGGAGTTGAAAAAGGTCTCATGGCCTTCATGGAGTGACACATGGACTTTTACGAAGGTCGTGCTTTTCATAATCATCCTCATAGGCATCTACATGGGCATACTTGATGCTTTCTTCGGATGGCTCATGCATGCCCTCGGTATTTACAGATTCTGAGGATGCAGTTACGAGGTGAGCGAAAGCAATCATGCAAAAGAGATGGTATGCAATTCATGTGCTCACGAGTCGTGAGGAGAAGGTGAAGCAAGCTATTGAGAAGCTTGTTAAAGCTAAAGAGCTGGACGACAAGATTGGGCGAATAGTGATACCAACGGAGCGTGAGAGGCACTCTCGTGGTTCTCATAGCGAGAGAAAGCTTTTCCCCGGGTATATCCTCGTTGAAATGGTTCTGGACGAGGAGACTTGGCATTTCATCAGGCGTATCCCTGGGGTGACTGGTTTTGTTGGCTCGCAGGATAAGCCAGTCCCACTTCGAGACCAAGAGGTCGAAACGATACTGAAGATGGTTGGCGAAGAGATACCGAGGCGCCCGAGCATCTGGCACAAAGGTGAAAGGGTAAGAATTCGTTCAGGTCCATTCGAAGGGCTTGAAGGCGTCATCGAGAAAGTTAACCCGCAGAAGCGAACGCTTGTGGTAATGCTTCCAATAATGGGGCGTGAGACATCAGTTGAGGTTGAGTTCTCAAGGGTTGAGAAAGTTGAATAAGCTCATGATAGTCTTGGTGACATGCTTTACATTCGTTGCAAGCGTGGCAAAATTTAAATCTCAGCATGCTTGGTGAGAGGGAAGTTAAGGATGGCTAAGAAAGTAGTTGCGGTTGTGCAACTTCAACTTCCAGCTGGTAAAGCGATGCCAGGACCGCCAGTTGGTCCGACGCTTGCGCCTCACGGAGTAGACATAATGAGCTTTATCAAGGCGTTCAACGAACAAACCGCTTCACAGGCTGGCGCTATCATACCAGTCGAGGTGACAATATACTCGGATAGGTCTTTCACATTCATTTGCAAGCGCCCGCCAGTCTCCTTCCTGCTGAAGCAAGCTGCGGGAATTGAAAAAGGTTCTGGAACTCCGGGGCATACAACGGTTGGTAAAATAACAAGGGAGCAACTGCGACAGATAGCCGAATATAAGTTGCCCGATTTGAACACAACCGACATTGAAGCTGCGATGCGCATAGTTGAAGGGACTGCTCGTAGCATGGGCATTGAAATAGTGGATTGAAAGAACCGCAAGGCTTTGTCTCGCGGATTGGATGAAAGAAGGAGATTTATGTCTTGCTGTCTGAAGTTCTACACTTTGCGGAGGGAGATGTGAGAGATGGCTAAGCGTGGCAAACGCTACAAGGCGTTGGTAGAACAGTATGACCGAAATCAACTTTACGACCCAGTGCAGGCTATTGAGATGGTCAAGAAGTTGGCGACAGCGAAATTCGATGAGACGATTGATGTAGCGTTTACACTTAACATCGACCCGAGGAAGAGCGAACAAAGGGTTAGGGGCTCAGTTGTGCTCCCGTATGGATCTGGGCGTTCGCCAGTTGTTGCTGTGGTGGCAAAAGGTGAGCAAGCAAGAGAAGCTGAGCAAGCAGGGGCTGATTATGTTGGCGCTGAAGACTTGGTTAAGCGGATTGAAGAAGGATGGAAAGACTTTGACTATCTCGTTGCAACGCCAGAGATGATGCGCATTGTTTCGCGCTTAGGTAGGAAGCTCGGACCGAAGATGCCGAGCACTCGCACTGGGACTGTCACCCAAGATGTGAAAAGCGTTGTTGAGGAACTAAAGAGAGGGCGGGTTGACTTTAGAAGCGATCAAGGTGGTGTGGTTCATTCGGTCATAGGCAAGGTTTCGTTTGACACGGATAAACTGCTCGAGAATTTCAAAGCTTTGCTTGATGCGATTGTCCGTTCACGCCCTGCTGGTGTTCGCGGGCAATTCATAAAAAGTATTGCCATGTCGCCAACGATGGGACCGAGTGTGAGGGTGGACATACAAAAAGCGCTTGCCTTGCTGAAGTGACAAAGCAAACAAAGCAGGAGTGAGACATAGATGCCAAAGCCCGAGAAGATACAGATTGTAAACGATATCGCCGAAAAACTTAGGAGGGCAACATCTTGGGCTCTCGTTGGGTATGTGGGGATGTCTGCTAAGGAGATGAACGAATTTAGGAGGGCAATGAAGGAGAGGGGGTTGGAGGTTAAGGTCGTAAAGAACACACTATTCCTTAGGGCACTGAAGCTGGCAAAATTAGACGGAAAAATTGTGGACTTTGTGAGCGGACCGATAGCGCTAATAATCAGCTATGGCGATGCAATCGAAGTCCCAAAAGCAATCGTAAGCGCACAGCAACAGTATGAGCCGTTGACAATCAAAGGGGGTTGGGTTGAAGGGATAATATGTGCGCCAGAAATGCTCGTTGAACTCTCAAAGCTACCATCAAAGTCAGAAATGATTGGGATGATAGCTGGAGCGTTCCTCAGCCCCATAAACAGCATTGTGATGCTTTTGCAATTGTTTCTTTATGCGTTGATAGACGCTCTTCGTCAAATAAGCGAAGAGAGAACGCAACAACACTTAGCAACTGATGGAGGTGCAAGCCAAATGGAAGTATCGGAAAAAGTTCGGAGTTTGTTCGAGGAAATCAAAGGGCTGACACTACTTGAGGCAAAACAGCTATACGAGTTGCTCAAGGAGGAGTTCGGCATCTCAGCTGTTTCCATCCCCACAACCGCTGTGCCGGCTGTTTCCACAGCTACTGCAACTCAGGAGGCTCAAACAGCTGTAGCTGAGAAGACCGAGTTTGATGTGATCTTGCAATCAGTCGGTGAGCAGAAAATTCAGGTTATCAAAGTCCTTCGTGAGCTTATCCCGGGTCTCGGGTTGAAGGAGGCAAAAGACCTCGTTGAAGCAGCGCCAAAGCCAATCAAAGAGGGCGTTTCAAAAGAAGAGGCAGAGCAAATCAAAGAAAAGCTTGAAGCGGTTGGGGCAAAGGTTGAAATTAAGTGAACGAGGGTGTCGGTCAACCGTATGACAAAGCCATGCTCGCTCGGTCTAAGAGCGATTTGCAAGGCAAGTCACTGTAATAGCTCGAGATGCATCGAGCGGGGGTTATAATGCCTCGTATGCCCTCAATTTCATGTCAAATTAGCTCCCACATACAGTTTCCCATCCAAAAGCTTTGATGAGGTGATGTTTATGGCTGTTGACGGCTTCCGCAAGATAGACCCAGAGAGGCTAAAGTTCATCAAAAAAGTGAAGGAACAACTGGAAAAGAGAAAAGAGATAGTGCCACCCCCCGAGATCCCGAGCCTCATTGAATTCCAGTTGCGTTCATATGAGTGGTTTTTAAACGAGGGTATAAAGGAGCTTTTTGAGACTTTCTCGCCCATCGAGGATTACACTCACACGCTTGCGCTTGAGTTCATTGATTATAGCTTTGGAGAGCCAATGCAAACGCCAGAGGAATGCCGTGAGCAAGAATTGACTTATGAAATGCCGTTCAAGGTGAGGGTGCGCTTGGTTGATAGAACAACTGGCGAGGCGAAGGATTGGAGCGATGTCTACCTTGGTGACATTCCTTGCATGACGCCTAATGGGACATTCATAATCAACGGTGCTGAGAGGGTAATCGTCTCGCAACTTGGGCGTTCACCCGGTGTTTACTTCCACTATCGTTTGCACGAGCTTACGGGAAGGGAGCTTTATTATGCTCAGGTTATCGCCAGAGATGGTGGATGGATTGAGTTTGAAACGGACGCGGAAGATGTGTTGAGGGTTCGTGTTGGGCAGAGCCGTTTTATGCCTGTAACTCTCCTTATGAGGGCATTTAGCGCCCTGCCAGAATCAAGAGGCGTAAAGCCTCAAGTCAGGGAGGAATCTGTTGAATCACCCGAAATAATCGGCTGTAAGCTTGCTCAAGTCGTCGCCGACCCAGAAACTGGCAAAATACTCGGCAGGGAAGGGGAAGTTATAACACCTGAACTGCAAAAGCAGTTGATGCAATGCAAGGGCTTGAAAAAAGTATCCGTTCGATTTGAGTTTCCGAGATGTAGCACAACCGCTGACATCATCCGTTTGTTTGGAACAAGCGAGACACTGACAGGAACGGAAATAACCGCAGAGAAAATAAGGGGCAAATGGATAATCGAAAACATCACATCCCCTATAACTGGTCGTTTGGTCGCAAAAGGTCCAAGAAAACTTGACGAAGATGAGGTGGTTGAGAAGGTAGCAAAAGCAGGTTTGAGGGAGATCACAGTGTGGAGTCTTCCCCCTTACATCGATGCGACGCTTCAACAAGACCCTACGGAAAACGAAACACAAGCCCTCTTGCAAATACACAAATTGCTTCGCCCTCAGGAGCCAACCACCATTGATGCAGCGAAGACACTCCTTTTCCACATATTCTTTGACAAAAGGCGCTACGATTTGGGTAAAGTCGGCAGGTATCACATGAACCGCAAGTTGAGAATGGTGGAGGAGCTTGGCTATGAAGTGCCAAGTGATGTGACGACTTTTACTCTGGAGGACCTGATTTGCATCGTGCGCTACTTGATTCACCTTCGCAGGGAATCTGAGATGACGTCCGAAGAAAGAGAGGAACTAATTAACTCGTCGAAAATTCACCAAGTTGACGATATTGATCACCTGTGCAACAAACGGTTGAGGTGTGTCGGTGAGCTTGTTCAAAGCCAACTTCGTTTGGCATTCCTCAGGATGGAGCGCGCTGCAAGGGAACGGATGACAACAACTGATAGGTCCGCTTTAAATCCGCAGACGATACTGAGCATAAAGCCGATAATGGCAGCAATAAAGAGCTTCTTTGGGAGTGGACAGCTATCGCAGTTCATGCAACAGACTAACCCACTCGATGAACTTGAGCACAAACGAAGGATGACGGCATTGGGACCTGGAGGGATTTCAAGGGAAAGCGCAAAAGGAATGCTACAGCTTAGGGATGTTCATCCATCTCACTACGGCAGGCTTTGCCCTATACAAACCCCAGAAGGTCCAAATATCGGCTTGATATCTACGCTTACTGTTTGCGCACATGTTGACCAATACGGTTTCATACGCACTCCTTATAGAGTTGTCGAAAACGGCAGGGTGATACTAAACAAGATAGTCTATTTGGCACCCGATGAAGACGCAAATTACTACATCGCCCCAGCAGATACACCAATAGACGAAAATGGCTACATCATACCTGAAAGGCTCATCGTTCGCGGTAGGCACAAAGATACTGGAGAAGTCGGCTATGTCATGGTTAGGCGTGAGGAAGTGACATTGATGGATGCGACACCGATTCAGTGCTTCAGCGTAGCCACAAGCCTGATACCGTTCTTGGAACACGACGACGCAAATAGGGCGCTAATGGGCTCAAATATGCAGAGGCAGGCAGTCCCTCTCATTCGCCCAGAGGCTCCACTTGTCAAAACTGGCATGGAAGCGAAAGTCGCAAGGGATAGTGGCGCTTTGGTGATCTGGAACGAAGTTGATGATGAGGGGAAACCACTTGATGGGAAAGTTACATATGTTGATAGCAGAAAGATCGAAGTAGTTGATAGAAAAGGTAAGAAGCATACCTTTAACTTGCGCACTTTCGCAAGGAGCAATCAAGGGACTTGCATACACCAGAAACCGCTTGTAAAAGTTGGAAAAAGGGTCAAGCCGGGGGACATACTTGCTGATGGTCCATCAACAGACAAAGGTGAACTCGCCCTCGGTAGGAATCTCATCGTGGCTTTCATGCCTTGGGAAGGATACAACTACGAAGACGCAATTGTAATAAGTGAGCGACTTGTCAAGGAAGATATACTGACTTCAATTCACATCGAAAAATACGAAACACAAGCGAGGGATACAAAGCTTGGTCCCGAGGAAATAACGAGGGATGTGCCAAATGTTAGCGAAGAGAGGCTGAAGAACCTTGACGAAGATGGGATAATCAGGATAGGGGCACAGGTGAAGGCAGGGGATATTCTCGTTGGAAAAGCCGTTCCAAAGGCGGGAGGCGAGCATACACCCGAGGAGAAGCTCATAATTGCCATATTTGGGAAGAAAGTTGAGGATATGAGGGATGATTCGCTTCGAGTGCCACATGGTGAGTGGGGAACTGTGATCGGCGTGAAGGTGTTCGCAAGATACAACTACGAGTGTAATAAATGCCACCATGTTATCAAGAAATGGCAAAAGTTGGGCGATGATGAGCTTCAATGCCCGAAATGCAGTGGGAAGCTTAAACAGCTACCAGCAGATGAATTAAAGCCACAGGTCAACATGATGGTGCGGGTCTATGTGGCACAAACGAGGAAGATAACAGTAGGAGATAAGCTCGCTGGTAGGCATGGAAACAAAGGCGTTGTAGCTAAGATATTGCCAGAAGCTGACATGCCCTACCTTCCCGATGGAACGCCTGTGGACATCATATTCAATCCTCTTGGCGTCCCTTCACGCATGAATGTGGGGCAAATACTTGAAACGCATCTTGGTCTCATAGCAGCTTTGACAGGTGTGTCGTTCGAAGTTCCCATATTCCAAGGTCTCAATGAAGAGGAGATACTTGCTGGCATTGCTGAACTTGTTGATAATCTGCGAAAGGACAAGTTGCACGATTATGTTACAATTGAGCTTGGATTAGACTTGGACAAGCCGAAAGACGATGAGAATTTCGAGCAATATTTGCAAAGGTTGGTCAAGGTCCTCGAAGATTTAGATGATGAGGAACTTGAGGCTATATCGGCGAAGATAGGAATAGGCATTGAAGAGTGGAAAAAATCAAAGAATCGCCCAAGGATGGTAGCTGAGAGGATAGCGAAAATTGTGCAAAATAGAGTTGGATTTGATGAAAAAACTGGTAGATGTATCCTATACGATGGACGGACTGGTGAGCCCTTCCATCAACCTGTTACAGTCGGAAGTATGTATGTCATGAAGCTTATACACCTTGTTGAGGACAAAATACACGCAAGGGCAACAGGACCGTATTCGCTCGTTACACAACAACCTCTCGGAGGCAAGGCTCAATTTGGTGGACAGCGCTTTGGAGAGATGGAAGTTTGGGCGCTTGAGGCATATGGAGCTGCACACACGCTTGAGGAAATGTTGACTGTCAAATCGGACGATGTTAAAGGAAGGCAGGACACATTCAATGCGCTCATAAAAGGGCAAGATGTGGTTGAGCCGGGGATACCAGAATCATTCAAGATACTTGTCAAGGAACTGCAAAGCCTCGGATTGCAAGTTATCCCAGAAACGAAGGATGGAACACCGATAGAAATCAGGGATGAAGAAGAGCTCGAACAAATCACTTTGCAAAGACAAGGCAGAAGGCGAAAATAAAATTTGAGAGAGGTGAAAGGCTTTGATGGACAGAGACGAAAGGAAATCTTTGCAATTTGACGCAGTGAGGATTTCATTGGCTTCACCGCAGGATATTCGTTCGTGGTCATATGGTGAGGTTAAGAAGCCAGAAACGATAAACTATCGCACATTTCGCCCAGAAAGGGATGGGCTTTTCTGTGAGAGGATCTTTGGTCCAACAAAGGATTACGAGTGTGCCTGTGGAAAGTATAAAAAAGCCAGATATGAAGGTGTCACTTGCGACAAATGCGGAGTTGAAGTCACAACATCAAGGGTTAGAAGGCGAAGGATGGGTCATATACAACTTGCAGCACCAGTTGCACACATTTGGTATGTCAAGAACACACCGTCGCCAATAGCGCTTCTACTTGACCTATCGCCAAGAGTAGTTGAAAAAGTTATTTACTTCAGTGCATACATCGTTACATCTGTTGACCATCAAACTATAAAAGCCGAAATCAAAAGAATTGAGCAGGCTGTTGAGGAAGAAATAGCCGAAATTGAGGAAATGATGCATGGAAGCATATCAAAGTTGCGAAGGGAGCTAATGGAATATGAGAGGAAGCTAAAGAGTGGTGAACTGAGCGAGGAGGAGTATAACGAGAACAGGGCTGAAATTGAGCAGGAAATAAAACATATAGAGCAAGAATACCAAAGGCAAATTGAAGACATACGAGAAGCCCTAAAGTTGCTCAAAGGGCTTGAAGTTAAACAAATACTTGAGGATGAGAAGTATAGGAAGTTGCAAAATCTTGTGTCAATTATATCAAGAAGACTTAACAGGGACTTCAGCACTATTTTCAAAGCGGGCATCGGTGCTGAGGCTATAAGAGAGTTACTCGCCGATCTTGAGCTTGAGAAGGAATCGAGGGAACTTCGGAGAATAATCGCTCAAAGTAAGGGACCAAAGAGGACGAGAGCTATAAAGCGGCTTGAGATAGTTGAAGCGTTCAGGAAATCACGCAACAGACCTGAGTGGATGATCCTTGAAGTGCTTCCCGTGCTTCCTCCAGACCTTCGTCCTCTGGTTCAACTTGAGGGCGGAAGGTTTGCGACCTCTGATGTCAACGATTTGTATAGGCGCATAATAAACCGAAACAACCGCCTTAAGAAGCTATACGAAATAAAAGCGCCAGAATCGATCATAAATCATGAAAAGCGTTTGCTCCAAGAAGCGGTCGATGCTCTTATTGACAACAGCAAGAAAGCTCGCCCTGTCCTCGGTTCGAGTGGGAGACCATTGAAGTCCTTATCCGACCTCCTCAAAGGAAAAGAAGGGAGATTTAGGAGGAATTTGCTTGGAAAAAGGGTTGACTATAGTGGGCGCTCGGTAATCGTGATCGATCCGAAGTTGAAGTTGAATCAGTGCGGATTGCCAAGGGTAATGGCAAAGGAGTTGTTCAAACCGTTCATAATGCGCTGGCTTGACTTGCATGAGGGTCCAACAACTTTGAAGGCAATAAAGCGAATGATTGAGCAGGAGGACAATGAGGCGGTTTGGAAAGCAGTTGAAGAGGTAACGAAACAGCATCCAGTCCTGCTAAACCGAGCACCAACACTTCATAGACTCAGCATAGAGGCATTTGAGCCAGTCCTTGTCGATGATAGGGCAATTCACATCCACCCGCTCGTTTGCCCGCCATTTAACGCAGATTTTGACGGTGACCAGATGGCTGTGCATGTTCCACTGTCAACGATGGCGCAGGCTGAAGCGAGATTGCTCATGATGGCAACGAACAACATCTTTTCACCAGCAAATGGTGCACCTTTGATGAGCCCCGCTTACGATATTGCAATGGGCTGTTACTACTTGACCCAGTTGACAAGGAGGAAGAGCGAAGAAAAATACAAGGATTTGATCAAGACAAAGCCAGAAAAGTTGCCCCAGAAATATGAAGATCCAGAGTTGTTGCTGTTGTTTGCCAGGAATGGTTGGGTAAATCTTGATGAGAAGGTTGTTGTCGTCATAGATGAGAAGCCAGAGAAAATGGATGTTCGTTCGGCACTTTTGCGGTATTTGAATAGCATGGGAAAGGTGTTCAAAGACCCTGAAAAGGCAGTTCTGCTGTGGGAGCTTGGAAAAGCCGACTTGCACGAAGACATCATGGTGAACTGGAACGGGGAATGGATATTGACTACACCAGGTCGTGTTTTGTTTAACAGACTCTTGCCAAATGGATTCCCATTTGTGAATGAAGTTGTCTCAAAGAGCAAGTTGCGCACCATTGTCACCCAGTTGTTTGAGGCATTTTGGGTCAAAAGCTTGGTTGAAGACGATAAATTGACCTTGATACTCCCAGGTATGGGCAACCTCAGCCTGAAGAAGGGATGGAACTGCGTAATGGGAGAAGTTTACGAGAAAATCAAGGACAAAGGTGCAATTAGGGTCAAATACAAAGACGAGAAAATGAGCTTAGACACAGCGGTTGAGAGGGGCTTGATTGAATACTATGGTCAAACTAATGAGCCATTGGTGCAGTTCCTTGACGATGTGAAGGAGTTGGGATTCCATATCGCTACGCTCAGCGGTTTGTCACTATGCATCAAAGATTTGGATGTGAAAACACGGCGAGATGAAATCGTAGCACAAACGATGGAACTCGTTGAAAAGTGGCAAGAGGCTACAAGGGAGGGCGAAATGTCTCAATTTGAGCGGGATGACAAAATAACGCAGGAATGGTTAAGAGCTACACGAATAGTGTCTGACGAGATAATGGAGTCAATTGACAGGTTTAACCCGCTTTACATGATGGCTGACAGTGGTGCAAGAGGGCGGAAAGAACAGATTGTCCAGCTCTGTGGCATGAGAGGTCTCATGGCTAACGCTCTCGGTATGCTTATCCACGACTTGCCAGTAACTTCAAACTTTAGGGAAGGTCTGCCGCTTTTGCAATATTTTGTTGGGACATTCAGTTCAAGGCGTTCGCTTGCTGATACAGCTCTTAGGACTGCAGATGCTGGCTATCTGACGAGGCGATTGGTTGATGTGGCTCAGGATGTTGTGATAAGGGCATTTGACTGTGGAACCGATGACGGGTTTGAGATGACACCAATTTATGACGAGAGTGGGCAGGTTATAATGCAACTCTGGGAGCGCATATGGGGCAGAATTGCAGCCGAAAGAGTTATTGATCCGCGCACCCGTAAGGTCATAGTTGACAAGAATGAAATGATAACGATGGCAAAAGCAAAGGAAATAGAAGAGGCAGGGATAACGAAAGTGAAGGTCCGTTCGCCTATGACATGTGCGTTGCCACACGGTATTTGTGTGATGTGCTATGGCATGGACTTAAGCACGAGAAGGCTCGTTGACATAGGTGAAGCAGTTGGAATTGTTGCAGCGCAATCAATCGGTGAGCCGGGAACACAGTTTACGATGCGCACATTCCACACTGTTGTCGGTCCAAGCATCGTTGAGATAAGGCAATACAAAACGAGGCGAGAGGCTGCTCTCAGGGAAATAACGGAGAGAGCGAAAGAAATGAGCATTTCTGAGATGCTCAGGATAATCAGGCAAACACCAAGAGCATTGCGTGAGGAAGAGCAAAAGGAGCAAAGGATGAAATGGTGGGTCAGGTTGCATGTCCCGAGGCGTAGGGGACTCTTGAGAGTTGAGGAGCTATTTGACGCACGCCGCCCACTCGGGCAGTCAATCGTAGCCGAATATGACGGTATCGTCAGGGAAATAATTACAAAAGGAATTTGGCGAATCGTGGTTGATATAGAAGTCCCAGTTGAGGATTTGGAGAGGCACATAGGGATGGAAATTGTGGAAGATGTTGTCTCACCTCGTTCCAAGAGTGTCATCGCCCGAAAGGGGGAACAACTCACCGAGGAGTTGATGGAAAAAATCAGAAAATCTGGGGTAAACAAGATAAAGCTAAAGAGGGTGTATATTGTGCCTTTCCACGCCGAGTTCAAAGTCAAAGAGGGAGACAGAATAGAGCCAGGTCAACAGCTAACAGCGGGCACAATAAACCCTCACGCTCTCCTCGCCCTCAAAGGAGTGAAAGCTGTCCAAGATTACCTACTGCGAGAGATCCAAACCATCTATCGCTTGCAAGGAATTGACATAAACGATAAGCACATCGAGATAATCATAAGGCAGATGTTGAGGAAGAGAAGGGTGAAAGACCCCGGAGATACAGAGCTTCTACCAGGGCAACTCGTTGACAGGGCTACGCTTGAATACGAAAATGCAAGGGTTAGAGCGCTTGGGAAGAGAGAAGCTACGGCGGATTGGGTTCTCATGGGCATAATGCATGCTGCTGAATCAACGGATAGTTGGCTCTCCGCTGCTTCCTTCCAGAGGACAACTCAAGCACTCACAGACGCTGCGATAAAAGGCAAAGTTGACCATCTCATCGGGTTGAAGGAGAATGTGATCATAGGCAGGCTAATACCAGCTGGGACTGGTTTCTTCACACGAGTCAGAACAAAGTTGATCACCCCTGAGGAAAGCAAGATGTTCCCAACAACGAACGAGCCAGAGTAAGATCACATCGGCAGAGGTGGGGGAGGTGCAGAAGTGCATCTTTTGCGATATCGCAAACAAGAGGGTTGAGAGCCAGATCGTTTATGAGGACGAAGAAGTTATAGCCTTTCGTGATATCAACCCGCAAGCCCCAACACACATCCTCATCATCCCTAAGAAGCACATAGGCAGTCTGAACGAAGCACAAGACGAGGATGCACAGTTGCTCGGGAAACTCCTCCTAACAGCGCGTCGCATCGCTGTAAGTGAAGGCATAAGCGAAAGTGGTTATCGTATTGTTCTGAACACGAACAGGCAAGCAGGTCAATCTGTTTTTCACATCCATTTGCACTTGCTTGGTGGAAGGGCTTTTGGGTGGCCACCTGGGTAAAGCAGGTTGAATGAGTTGGATGAGCAGTCGGTATTTTTGACTTGGGAGGCGAGTGCGATGGGGAGGGGGAAAGTTGTCGCTTTACTTGTGGGGCTTGTTTGTGGTGGGCTTCTTCAAACCTTTGAAGGTTTGAGCGCTGACAACGCAGGGCAAGCCCCTCTCAAAATCGCGGTTGCGTTTGTGGAAGACAAAAGTGGCTATCCATCCGAGGGCGCTCTTTCGGATGTGGTGCAATTCATTCTCACACAAGCACTCAAAGAGGTTGAAGCCTTTGAGGTCATCCCAGCGGACATAGTGAAGGCTTCGCTTGCCAAGCTTAAACTTTCACCACCGCTCACAAGTAAGGAAATGGTTCAGCTATCGGCGGAGCTGAAAGCTGACTGGGTGGTGCATGCCACAATTGAATGCGTGCGCATCGATAGGTCTAAGGGCATCGTTTCTGTTCCATTGACTGCTGAGGCATTGAGCGGTAGCTTAGGCGTTGTTGTAAGCAAAGCCAATGCGTGTGGCACTTACAAGCTGAAGGGCGACATAACCAACTCAGTCGTTGTGTATGGTGGCATCGTTGGAGCGATTAGCGATGCGTGCTCAAAGATAGCTCCCCAGCTTGAATACTCAGCGAGGCAGAAAGCCCTTTTACTTCTGCCACCGATGAACAACCACATCCGTGCCAACATAGGCAGTCATCAGGGGTTGAAGGTGGGCGCAGAGTTGCTCATAGTTTGGCATGAACGCCCTTTGGCTTGGGCTAAAGTTATCGATGTTGACTATGACGATTGCGAAGCTGTGTTGCAACGCATAGTTGCAGGTGCACGCTTGGAGCCTAACATGAAGGTGCTTGTTGTCAGCAACCCGTTAGCTCACGAGTTGCCACCATACAGGGAGCAACTTGAACGCGAGATAAAGAAAGCCTCGAGGGACTTGCTCATCTCCATCGCTTTGGCGTTTGGCGTCTTGATTGCCACCGATGTGATCAAGTGAAAGTGGGCGATGAATTTGCTCATGCCCAAATGCCCGGTATCTTGTAACCACAGAACTTGCATTTCCCATTCACGACATCGTTTTGGACGATGCCTATGTAGCCAACTCGTTTGATGAGAAGGCGCTTGCATGCTGGGCAATATGTGTTCTCGCCATCGTGTCCGGGCACATTCCCAACATACGCAAACTGCAAACCACTCGAGAGAGCGATCTCCCTGCAGAGCTCAAGCGTTTTAATCGGAGTAGGTGGCAGGTTGCGCAACCTATACGCTGGATAGAAGCGTAGGAAGTGGATCGGGACATCATCACCGATGTTTTTGACCACCCAATCGCACATCCGCTTTATCTCACTCTTGCTATCGTTCATTGTCGGGACGACAAGCACAACGAGTTCCATGAAAGTCCCCATGTTCCTCACGAGCTCAATGGCACGCAACACTGGCTTTAAACTCCCGCCAACAACCGTCTGGTAGAACTCCTCGTTGAATGCTTTAAGGTCAATCCTGATGCAGTCAAACAACGGGCAAAGCTCCTTCAGTGGTGCATCATCAATGTATCCAGCAGTGACCAGCAAGTTCTTAAGCTTGTGTTCCTTGGCGAGTTTTGCAGTGTCAAGCGTGTATTCGAAGAAGATGACTGGCTCGGTGAAAGTATACGCTATAGCGCCACAGCCAAGTTCAAGTGCAAGCTTGACAACACCATCGGGTGGTAGGTCGTAGTTGGTTGTGTGCTCAGGTCCAACTTGGCTTATCTGCCAGTTCTGGCAATAGAGACAGCGCAGGTTGCACCCAGCTGTAGCTATTCCAAGGCAAGTCATCCCGGGCACAACATGAAATATCGGAGTTTGCTCAACTGGGTGATATGAGACAGCGCATGCGAGCCCGTAAACCTTCGTGTAAAGTTTTCGATTGTAGCAAACGCGTATCCTGCATGAGCCAACTTGCCCTTCTCCGAGCATACAGAACTTGGGACACAGTATGCACTGGACTTGGTTACCAACGGGGCGCCAGTATCTCGCTACTTTGTGGTTTATCCCCTTAGCCTTCGGTAGATCGGTTATATCCTTGACCCTCAATTCCTTGCCACGATAGATTGGAGCGCCAGCGTTGGCACTTAGGGCACAGAAGCCGACGATGCCACTACCGATGAAAGAGCTAATGAAATTCCTCCTCGTGACTTTGCGCAGCATGAGCTACATTCCTACCCCGTTGATTTTTCAAGCTCAAACGATGTTCAATTCGTGGGCAGTTTGCAGTAGCGCATCTCATCAAGCCATGCCACTAAAGTCTCGTTCGCCTTCGCGTTCGGGAATGTGAGCACAACTTCAATTGTGGCGATCTGAGCCAGCTCAAGGACACGGTTCACAACATGGTTCTCATCAAGCCTCATCTCCTCAAATGGGACGATCACCCTCGCCCATTCATCAACTGCCTTAACTTCACCGACATCGTAGTTCCACACCTCACCGTTGCGTTCGCGGATGCGCACCGTGATCGCTAATGGCTTCTTTGCCTTCACGAAGAAGACAATCCCGTCAAAGCGAGTTGCATCAACAAATTCAACCCACTGTGTTATCGTATGCACTCTGCCATGAGCTACATCCTCCTCTGGGACAGTCCATTCAACTCGCAATGAGTTTGAAGTTCCGCATGCTCCATCGGTATCATCAATGCTGACCTTGACCTTGCGCGCACCGATTTCAAACTCGCCCAAGATCGGCGGATAGAATATCTCGCTCAATCTCCTGTCCTCATAATCGGCGATCAACTCTGAGGGCGAGTTTTCAAGCGCTTTCTTATCAAGCCTCCACAGCCCATCGTTCGTAGCCACCCACAGGTAGCGCTTATCTGGTAGCATGTCTGTGATTATGCGTTGCCCAAGCTGTGTTGAGGCTTCACGGCATTCAAGCCACCTAAGCCTTTTCGTATCAAACCTTGTCAGGTCTCGCTTCGTTGCCACCCAGAGTATCTCGCCATCAGCCGCGATGCGCATCGGAGGGTTTGGGACTGTTTGGTGGAAGTCGCTCCCGATGCGTAACTCGAATGGATGCTTCAGCTCGTCACACTTTTCCACATTGAACCTGTTAAGACCACCGATGCTTGCCACCCATAGCTCATTACCAACCCACGCCATCGAGAGGATGCGCGAGTGAATTAAACCATGCCCACAGTGATACACTCCGAGGACTTTGCCATCTTCGGAAGTATGTGTCAGGTTGAACGCGGCATGCCAAATAGTTCCGTCTGGAGCAACGAGAAGTGAATCGCAATATATCGCTTTGCCCGAACCAGAGGCAGGGTTGACTGCGCCACTACCAGCTTCGGGTGTCCAGCCACCATACCTTCTGAAGTTGGCTATCTGCCTTGTAGCCTTGTCTATCCGTGCGATGCCAGTGTCCATGCCAAGCCAGATGTATCTCTTGCTTGCTCCGATAGCCAAGACAGCCCCTTCCATCAATCCGTTTGATTGGGAGTAGTTTGTGAAGGTGCGTCCATCGTAGCAACTTACGCCGTTGTTCAATCCGATCCAAAGCAAGTCACCATCTACGCACAGTGCCTGTATGTCGTCATCGAGCAAACCATCCGACTTCGTGAACTTAACAGGCGTGCCCGTTGGGTCATTGAGCGAAAGCCTCATCAAGCCTTCGCTTGTCCCAAGCCAGATGAAATCGCCCTGTATGGCAAGCTTGTTGATCACCACTCCACGAAGGTAGCTATCCCAAAGCTTCGGCTTCAGACTTCGCTCGGAAACATCAGCACGCAGTGCTGTAGAGATGAACAGGATCGAAACAAGGCAAGGTAGCAATTTCCACACGGTGCCCTTGCCTTTCATCACTTCACCCCCTCTTGTCTTTACATGCTCCAACCTTTCATGCTTCATAGATGTTTGATGCGCACGCTGAGTTGCATGCAATGAGCTTTGCGCATTCAATCATCGGTTGAGCATAGGGTGAGAGTGTTCTAAAATTACCCATGCCACTGGCTTAAGCCAGTGGTTGATGACGATTTTCCTGAGCGCCGAATTCATTCGGCGTTTAGGTTCTGAAGTCCGTAGCATGAACGGCTTTGGTTGCGTCATCTACGGGTTAAAGCCTGTGGCATAGGAAGGGGAATTTTGACTTTTAAAACACTCTCGCAAAGGGTTGACGATGATCTTTTTATGTGTTACACTTACAAGTGGCTATGCCATTTCAAATTCGGAGGTGAGATGGATGCTTTGCAGAGCAAGGGAAAATGTGATTGGACGGCGGTATGGCTTTACGCTGATCGAACTGCTGGTGGTGATTGCCATAATCGCCATCTTGGCAGCAATGTTGTTCCCCGTGTTTGCGAGGGCTCGTGAGCAGGCGAGAGCCACAACTTGCCGTAGTAACCTGCTACAACTTGGCAGGGCGTTGCTCATGTATGCTCAGGATTACGATGAAGAGTTGCCAGCAGAACCGCATGCGGGTAACCCTCACCCAGAGCTTATGGCAAAGCTTCAACCCTACATGAAGAACATTGAATTGTTCTACTGCCCAAGCGCTCCCTACGCTGGAAGAACGAAATGGAGCGACGCAGATAACGATGGCATCATCGACATAGAGTATCACCCAACAAATGTCGCGAAAGGCAACATCAGCTACTATTACTTCTCGTTCTACAACCCGCCGTCAACGGCGTCGGGAAATGCGCAATGGATTGACTGGGGCTTCTTGCTCAGGTTCTGGGGCGACAGACCAAGAGTCATGTCCCTGCGTTGGGAACCAACATACTGGCTTATGAGCGACTGGTATTGTAAGCCTCATGGAGATGCAGGTGGAAGAATGCCCCATGAAAGTGCTTTCATGTCAGCCAACATCCTCTTCCTTGATGGGCATGTGAAAAAAATCAGCCAGCCAGCTCACACCGTATTCAAATAAGTTAGCATGCTAAGCCCAAACCAGTAGGGTAAAAGACAAGAGTAATGCTATTCACCGAGGGTGCTGTATTGCTTGACTTGGACTTGCACCAACCCCCAACGAGGTGCTCACCTGCGTTCTATAACCCGAAGGCGAGGATCAACAGAGATGTGGCAGTCGGAGTTGTAGCCACTTACGCAAGTAGAGTTGGTCACAGCATAGTCGTGTGCGATGCTTTGAGTGGAAGCGGTGTGCGTGGGCTGAGATACGGGTTGGAAGTCAGCGCAGTTGAGCGTGTCATCCTAAACGATGTCAACCCCCACGCATGCGAGAAGATACGAAAGCACCTCTCCCTCAACAGTTGCTTGAGTGAGCGCTTTGTAGTTTGCTGTGAAGATGCGAATGTTCTCCTTCACAGGATGCGCAAGCAATTTGATGTAGTTGACATTGACCCGTTTGGTTCTTTCATCCCGTTCTTAGATGCTGCTTTTGATGGGCTTAAGTGGGGTGGGTTGCTTTGTGTCAGCGCAACTGACACTGCAGTCCCGTGCGGACGCTACCCAAAAACATGCATCCGACATTACGGCGTTAAACCACTCGCAACGAGTTACAGGCAAGAGATCGCCCTTCGCATCTATGTGAGCGTGCTCATCAGGCGCGCAGCGCAACTTGATATGGCTTACAAGCCGTTGTTGTCCATCTTCCGAAGACACTCTGTTGCGCTGTTCGGCATTGTTATACCGAGGGCGTATGAAGCTGATGGGTTGCTCTCACGCTTCGGATACATAGCACACTGCTTTGCGTGTGAGCATAGGCATCTTTCACAGCATCAGGAGATAGGTTTATGTCCCGAGTGTGGTGGGCGCATGGAATGCGTTGGACCGATATGGCTTGGGGAGTTGGCGGATGCACAGTTTGCCAGCGATGTCTCAAGCGAACTCTTCAGCCGTCGGTTCAATGACGCAGCCAAGCTCGTCAGGATGGCTTCCGCAGAAGCACAAGTTGCAGTGCCGTTTTACGACCTGCATGCCCTCGCGAAACTCCACCGAACATCACCACCACGCACTAACCGTTTGATCGGAAGGTTGCGTTCGCTTGGATATGTCGCAACGAGAACTCACATAACAGGAACAGGGGTGAAGACAGACGCACCCATCAGAGTCATCAAAGAGGCGATGTTTGAGCTTGCAAAGGAAACATGATTTTCAAGTCAGCAACAGCCGTCTATCTGGAGACCTCGTCTCACCTATCGGTGTGACGCGTATTGCGGGCTCATCTTTGACTGGGCATGAGTGCTCGCATATGCCACAGCCTATGCACTTTGTAGGATCAACTTGTGGGCGCCTCAACTCAACAACAGTCCCGTCACGCCTTCTAACAGTTACGGGGCGCGTAAATATCGCCTTCGGTGAGACGGGGCAAACCTCTTGGCACACGAGGCATGGCGTATCCATGGCGAACGGCAAGCATCTACCTCGGTCAATGAAAGCAGTCCCAATCCTTATTGGACCAGAATCGGCGAACTCACCGAGTCCGAGCTTTTGCTCAACGCTTATCTTCTGTATAGCGCCAGTTGGGCATACTTGTCCACATAGCGTGCAGTTGAGTTCGCAGTAACCAAGCCTCATATCAAGCACTGGCGTGAAGATGCCCTCAATCCCAGCCTCATAGAGGGCTGGTTGAAGAGCGTTTGTTGGGCAGATGCGTATGCACTGCCCACACTTAACGCACCTCGCAAGGAACTCAGGCTCTGGAACTGAACCTGGTGGGCGTATGAGGCGTTTGTCAAACGATTTGTAAACCTTCCCAGAGAGCCTCATCATCGGGTAAATGAGGATACCGCATATGAAGGCGAGGAAAGCCCTCCTGCCACTTAGAGTTGGGTTGGTCACCTCGCCATCCACTGGTGGCAGAAGTGAAAAGCTAAGCGCACCATGTGGACAATCCTCAAGGCAGTTGAAGCAAACCATGCACTCTGCCTTCCTGAGTTGTTTGTCTGGGTCGCTTGCGCCCTCGCAGGATTTGAGGCACATGCTACACTGTGTGCACTTACCTTCGTTGCGCTCGATGCGCCAAATCGAGAAGCGTGATAATATGCCAAGCAATGCACCAAGCGGACAGATGACGCGACAGAAGAAACGGGGGATGTATAAGTTCAAGCCGAGAACAACGATGAATATGATCCCGATCAACCACGCAAAATGGTGCTCATGTTGACGGACATAAACGACATGGAGCGCCGAGTTTATGGCTGGCAAGATATAAGTAGCCATTGAGCGGTGAAGCAAACAGATTGGATCAAGCCAACCGATTTGCACAGACCCGAAGAGCGCCAATGCGAGCATGAAGATGAGCACATAATACTTCACGGCGTAGATTGGCTTATACCTGTTGAGTTCGATGCGTTCCCTCAAGGAGCGCACATTGAAAAGCCATCCGACGAATTGATTGAGTGCGCCCATCGGACATGCCCAACCACAGAAGACCCTCCCAAGAAGAAGCGTTAAGACGACCGTTATGAGCGAGAGAAGAAGCTCACCATATAGCTTGTGAGTTGATAAAACGGTGCTCAGCGCGACCAAAGGATCAAGACGAAGGAAAAGCGATACAGGATAGCCACCAACCCGTTCAAGCGAGCTGACAAGGACGAGGAAGAGGAACAGGCAGAAGAAAAAACATTGCGATATGACACGCGCCCTCGTTATGCGCATCGTCATTTCACCCCACGATGAGATTTAGCCGTTGGCTTGAGGTGATGCTTTAACCTTATGAGGATTTGCAGGCGTGGGTTGAAGGCTTTACACACTTACCTCCTTCCAGTTCAACTCACCCCAGTTTGGGTTTCCTATGCCTCTTTCCTTTGCCCTCTGCAGGTAGCCAAGTTCGTTTGGATCACGCCCAAGGAGAGTGTATCCAAACGCATCAACCGCAACTTGATCAACACCTGCTATGATTGTGTTTTTCACAGCGACATCGCTGAGCCTCCCGCCAGTTGGACCGTTGCTCATCAACACCCTTACCCCGTCCAAGATGACAAGCGTGGGCTTCATCCAATTTGCTAAATCTGCAATGACATCGTGAATGCGTTGATGGAAGCGATTGCGAGTGCCACCAAGAAGCCCATACCAGTTCTTCATGCACATTGAAGCACTGCTCAGGTTGTGGTCTTTCACAGGCGCAACCCCTATAACCTTTGTTGCGAGCCTTAATGGCTCATAGAATGCGAGCCAGCTCTTCAGTGCAACTCCGCCTATCTCAACCATCTCGAACAGATGTGGCTTTGGGTAGATGATCCTTGCGCCAGCCTCAATGGAAGCGCGTTTTATCCCAGTCTTTATGAAGCAACCTTCGGGTTCGTTTATGGGGTTATCGGCTACGATCACTTCCTTTGCGCCAGCCTCATAGCAAACTTCAATAACTGCCTTAAGCGTCTCTGGGTTCGTTGTGGCGCATAGCGCAGGTGGACGGTCAAACGCTACATTTGGCTTTATGAGCACAACATCGTCTCTCCGTATGAACTTGCGTGCCCCACCAAGCACATCAAACGCTGCTCTTATCATTCTCTTCACATCACTGCCACGCACAACAACCATTTGCACATCTGAGGCGCTGACCTCCACACTGAAGTTCGGTATGCGGTGAGCGTGCTTCTCAAGCATTTGGCGGAAGTATTCTTTGCCAGTGCGTTTGTCAAGCAGGAGCAATGCGCCAACAATGATTCCTGTTGTGGCGATGCCAGTGGATAGCAACCTGCGCAAGAAATCGCGCCTGCTGACATTCGTCTCGCCTTGCATGGTCAATCACCTGAGCTTCCCAAAGAGCGCTTTTGCGAAGCTCTCAGCCAACTTTATGTCCTCAGCCTCAATGACACCCCCGAGCAATCCATCCTTGCAGAACACCACAACGAAGCCACCGCCTGACTTGCCAGTGAACAGAGGTTGCCCCTTATACTGCTCGCTCTTCATCACTTGCCCATACTTCTTTACAGCCTCTTTCCATTTAGCCAGCTTGGACCTCGCATCGCTGGCTGATTTGCATTTGCTTATGAACGCCTTGATGTTTTTCCCTCCGTAGCGATATTGAGCGGTATAGACATCCTCAAGGAAGTCATAGCCAAACGCCTTCCGCTTTATGTAGACGACGCTACCGTTCACCAGCCCTTCCTTTGGGAGCAACTCCAAACCCCATAACTTGCCCCGCTCCCCCTTGAGTTGTCGCTCAACAATTTTCGCGAGCGAAAGGCACAGCTGTTTCATCGCCTCATCTTCAAATGCTGCTATGACCTGCACATAGTAGCGCCCCTTCCAGAAGTAGATGCTTCCGCCCGCCTCATATCCATCGTCACCAAGCTTCAATCGTTTACCCACACCTGCACGCTCATATGAGTAGATCCCGAATGCGTTTTGAGGGCTTCCCATGTCGTATATGAACACATCAATGAACATCCCCTCGTCCTTCCCCTGAGCGCGCTTGTAGGATGTGCAAACGAGTTCAACCACATCATAGCTTATGTAGAGTTCGGCTCTCCCGTCTATCTTCTCGTATAGGTTACTGGCGTTGTAAGTTTCGATCTTCCCGCGCTTCCAGCCGTTAGGCATCGTTGATGGGAGCTGTAGCTTAAGCGCCGTCCCCTTCGCCACCCCAGCAATCGCTGTTTCTGACAGCACATAATGCGCTATGCCTTTTTGTCTCCCCATGTGTGCGACGATGCCCGCAATGACTAACAGGGTCAGCAGTATGGATAGGCTGATCGCTCGCTCCGCTTTGCTCACAGCCCTCTTTGGCTTTATGGTGCTTCGCTCAATGTGCTCCTTGATGAGCTTGCGAAGATGAACGAATGACATCGTATCATCACCACGCCCCGTTAAGTTTATCATGTCACTGAAGTGTGCTCTATTTCTGCTCGCCAGCTGGTGGTATCACTTCCTTTGGGAAGTGCTCGGACTCCCACGCGAGCGTAATTGAATTAACTGGGGGCGCACCCGCGTGATACTCAAGCTTTATTTTGTGCAGTCCAGCTTTGAGAGTAATTTTTGGGCTTGCATGAGATGTTGGTGGCTGTATGCGCCATGCATCAATTACGAGTTGATCATCAATCCAAAGGCGTGCTGCGTCATCAAGGTTGTCAAGGTAAAACACATACCACCCATCCTTCGGGACAAGCAATTGCCCTTCCCAGCGGACGCTGAAATATTGGTCGTTGATGTCAGGGTGCGGAGTTGGTCCCCAATTGTGGTCGATCTTGTTCTCGGAGCGCGTTAGCACCTTCTTTGTGAAGCATGGTCCTGGTGGTGGTTGCCATAGCTGGAATGTTTCATGGTCTGGGTCGTCAAAGTATTCAGCTATCAACCCGTGAGGGAATGTCATCACTTCCTTCTCACCGTTTGGTAGGCGCCACGAGAGGCGTATTGATGCGCCAGGACCTGGACCTTGGTGATACTCAACTTTTATTGAGTGCCATCCTTTGCTCAATCGTATCGGCTCACTTTGATGAGTCGTCATCGGCTGAATGCGCCACGCATCAATGATGAGCTTATCATCCACATAGAGCCTGCCAGCGTCATCCAAGTTCTCAAGCATGAATGTGTAAGAGCCATCTTGAGGGACGAAGAATTTACCGCTCCACCTTGCGCTCCAATATTGGTAGCCGAGCAACGGATGTGGCGTTGAGGGTTGATTCCAGTTGAAGTTTATCTGCGGGTCGAGACGCTTCATGACGAACCTCGTGAAGAAAGGACCCTTAGGCGGCGCACCAACTTCGTATTCGGCATGATCTGGGTCATCGTAATAGAAGCCGACAATCCCACCCGGGTAGAGTCCCCTGTCAGCAAGTTCAACTTTTGGCTGGCTCGGCGTAGGCAACCCGGGCGCCTTCTTTGGGCGTTCTATAGGCTCAACTGGTGGCTGGATCGTTGGAGGACGCTCTAACCCGGAGACTGGCTCGTTCGCTGGCTCAATGATGTATGCGTCCTTTTCCATGCGCCACTTGAGCTTAAGCGGTGGTAAGATGATGTCAAGCAGGTCATCAAGGTAAATGTCTTTGACTGCGATCGTCACTTTGCCAGTCACATTCTGGGCAACCTTGATTTTAACATTGGCTTGCTTGCTAAGCATGCTCGCAACCTCTTGAATCGTCGCATCACGAACATCTAAGGAGACCTTCGGAGGCTTCGGCTGAGCAAGAAGGGTGCATGTTATGAGGAGTAGCAACATCGTCAGCTTCGGCATCACTTCGCGCCTCATCACTTCACCCCCAAAGAAGAGCATCAGAGTGTGTCATAGAAAGTTTTAGCCACAGGCTTGCTAACGCTTGTCGGTTCCCTCTTCCCAAGGAGGCGCTCTGCGCACAATGTGAAGCGAGCCACCATTATCCCATTGTCCCTCGTCCAGATGGCGATATGCTTCCCATTAAGCGGTTCTTTGTCCTCGTATTCGAGCAGGAGTTTCTCATCAACGAAGTAGCGCAATCTCCCACCCCTCTTCTCAACCCTGATGAGAAACCACTTCCTGTGTATGTCTTCGCCAAACGGCTGATGGTCAATTTGCGCCACCACTCTTGTGCCACGCACTATCGCCGATTTCTTCCCGCGCCAGCCACCAAGAACGAATGTGTAACCGCTGTTCAAATCCTCGCCATCGGCGCATATCGTTACATTCAGGTCTTGCGCATACGAGACATAGCTACCCCTCTCGCGAGCCATCTTGACAGCAACCGCAAACTCAACGGTCATGTCACCATCGCACAAATACTTGCTCCACGCAACCGCGAGCGTTGCCCCTTGTTGCTTGCACATCGTCTTCGCCTTGCTCTTCGCCTGTTCCTCTTCTGACATCGCATGAACCATGTTCCAAGAGATGCCAGAGAAGAACGACCAGCGTGGATCGCATTGCCATCTTTGGCTCACATCCCAAAGCCCGTTCGATGGAATCCAGTCAACCGCAGCTCTTTTGAACATGTCCACAACTCCGTTGGCTGTGAAGAGTTCGATATCCTCTCGCCTAACTGCATCACCGATGGAGACGAAACCAAACTTGCTTCCCGTTAGAGGCGCTTCATCACTGTATGCGAGCAATGGCTTCCCGTTGACGCTCACCAGAACAAACGAACCTACACGCCTGATCCGTATCGATGCCGATTGAAACTCGTTAACCGCTTCGGCTACGAGTTCACCTTGGCGGAAGAGCTTGATCTTCTCCCCTGTGACTTCAACCCTGTAGCCGGAGTTGATGTCATACCCATTAGCTGTGAGTATTAGAGCTACCTTCCCATTGGTCAAGTTAGCCTTCAGGCGGGCTTCCATGTCGCCCCAGAAGTCAGCTCGATGCCAGATGGCTTTAATCTCTTTGCCATCAAGTTTCGTCTCCTGCTCAACCCAATCGCTCTGTGCAGCTGCCCAGTTGCCCATGCTGTATTCGTGGGCGAAGACTTCATGAGCTATGCTGAACTTGTTGAACTCCCTCACACCAAATCGCACGCGGAGTTCGTGGAACCGCACCTTCGATGACTTAGCGTAAAGGGCGAGCATGCCAGAGGTTATTGAGGCATCGAAAGCCTGTATAAGCTTTTCGCCGTTGAGCGAGACCTCAATGAGACCCTCATCTGAAGATACGCAAAGTGTGAGCATACCTTTCGTGTCCACCTTGAGCGGCTTGGATGCAATTAGCTTCCGTTCATCAGAGAGGTAGCGAACAACCTCAACTGTTGGTTTGTCACCAATTGTGACATCAGCCAAATAGTGATTGCCTTCGTCTTGGTAGTTGAAGCAGATGCCGAAAGATGCTTCACCATCTCCCTTATCCTCACAGGAGACGAGAGCTATTACAGCATAGTTTGACCAACGGCTGTCACCGAGTAGAGCCTTCGCCTCGGATGTCGCTTCGGCTTCGCAAGCCCTATCCAATCCTTTGAGCTTGACCATTCTCCAAGTGCCAGTCAGCGGTTGCAGGATGCCATCGGTGCGCTCTTCTTCAAAGTCAACGAGTATCTCCTTTGCCCACGATACAACGACATCATCAAAGTAAGCACCAGCAACGCTTGTGGTGTATAGCCCAACCATGCCACGACATAGCCCTTCATTGGCTACCTCGCAAACCTTGTGCCCGTCAATGAAAACCCTCGCGGAGTTGAGTGCTGTCTCAACACGCACCTCATACCATTCACCGGGAGTGAAACCACCAGCGGACTCAAACAGGACTTTAACATTGTTCATACTGCGCTTGAGCAATTGCATCTTACCAGCTGATTTGCCCTCCCTGCCAGTCCAGCGGAAGAGGTAGTAGTTGCTCTTATCCAACCAGCAGAATATGAGCCCGACTGAACCTGCATCAGCGCATCTTACCGAGGCTTGAAACGAGTAGTTGTCCCAAAACGGATAACCAACTACGGAGATAGCCTCACCACCTTTCCTTGTCGCCCTGCCAAAGTATGTGAATGCGTTGGCGCTACGCAACGGGTTATCGGAAGCTTTAACTTCCCACTTGCCAGAGATTGATTGCCATTCGCTTTGCTCGCCAGCGGAACGCATGAAATCATCAGCGAAATAAACATCCTCAACTGGCTGGAACGAAACATTGCTTATCTTGGCATAGTTGCTTGATGCGATGTGTCCTATATGCCCGCTTTGCAAGCCGAGGGCAAACGGTGAAAGAGTTATGCATCTTCTTCCATCAACGAACAGTTCAATCAGCCAACTCCTTTGCCTTAAAAGCACACCGATGCTTTTGCCCTTAGCTGTGCTCGGCAGGCTTGACCTTGCAAGCTCCAACTCAAGACCCTCCTCAACTTTTCCGATGCGAGCCGATGAAGTGTCGAATCCAACAAACGCAAAGTTACGCTCATCACGATAACAGAACACAACCGCAATCACTTCTCCCTTGCTTGACGAAAAGGTGATCTGCATCTTCAGGTCGAACTCGCTCACTGGTTGGTCGCTCAAGAAGCGATATGTGGTTGGATCAATCTTCATCTCCTTCAGCGGTGGGAAAAGAGAACCAGCAAGAGCATAAGAGAGAGCATAAAGCCAGATGATACCTATCGCAAGCGTTTTCATCCTCATCCCATGGCGCTCTCACCCGCTGAGCTTTGATGCTCTCTTGCGTGCCTTTCAAAGAAAGTTAGATTGAAGGACTCATGATGCGGTTGCCATGCTCGCCACAGTGCAGTTTATGTTCGTTTGCTGTGGAGGGTGTTTATGACCTTCTCAATACCCTGTGGGTCTTCGGCTTGCATCACGCTTGCTTTGGGGATGGTTTGCAACACAAGCTGTGATAGGACTCTTCTCGGACCGACTTCAACAAAAACCCTAACACCGTTCTCCCAGAGCCATAGCACGCTCTCAACCCATCTGACTTGCGATGTGAGTTGCAAGGCGAGCAACTGGCGCAACTGCGAGGCTTGCGTCACTGGTCTTGCAGTGACATTCGCAATCAGCGGTATCTCGGCATCTTTCATCTCGGCATTCTTCAGCACCTCTTCAAGCTGTGTCGCTATCGGTTGCATCAAAGGGGAGTGGAAGCCACCGCTCACTTTCAACATGACCGCCCTTTGAGCACCGAATTCTGTAGCCAACTTCACTGCTTCCTCAACTGCACTCACATCCCCTGAGACGACGACTTGTGATGGGCTGTTGTAGTTGGCTATAACGATCACACCCTTCTCGGAAGCCCTCTCACATATCCTCTCAACCTGCTCGTAGGAGCACCCTATGATCGCAGCCATAGCTCCTTTCTTAGCCGATTGCATGAGCTCAGCGCGCTTAAGTATGAGCTTCAATCCGCTCTCAAAGTTGTAGAAGCCAGCGCATCCTGCAGCGGTCCATTCGCCGAGGCTATGCCCAGCAACATAATCTGGTCTTATGCCAGCATCAAATAGCATCTTGCAAACGGCATAGCTCACGAGGTAGATGCAAGGTTGAGCGTTTATTGTGAGCGTAAGTTCGTCCATCGTTCCCTCAAAGCAGATTTGAGAGAGCTTTCTGCCGGCTAACTCGTCGGCGAGAGCGAAGAGTTCTCGCACCCCGCTAAATGCCTCATAGAGTGCTTTGCCCATCCCAACATATTGCGAGCCTTGCCCGGGAAAGATGAAAGCCACTTTCGCATCCATCGTTCCTCACCATCTGATGACACACGAAGCCCAACTCAGTCCACCACCGAAGCTCGTGCAAACGACTATGTCGCCCTCCTTAAGCAAGCCCTTTGAGACTGCCTCGCACAGCGCGATTGGGATTGAGGCTGCAGATGTATTGCCATATCGGTCAACATTCACGAAGACACGCTCAATCGGTATTTGAAGTCTCTCGGCTGCTGCCCTTATTATCCTCATGTTGGCTTGGTGCGGAATGAGCAAGCTCACATCGGCAATATCAATCCCGCACGCATCCAACGCTCTTTTTGTTGATTCACTCATAGCCCTGACTGCGAAGCGAAACACTTCGCTACCGTTCATGGTCAGCGAGTGTGCCTCTTCAAGCACGCTGAGCAAAGACGCTGGACGATACGAACCGCCAGCGCTTATCTGAAGTAGCTTGCTTGATGAGCCATCGGAGCCGAGGTCAAACCCGAGCAATCCTCTACCATCATCAACTGGCGCCACAACGACTGCTCCAGCACCGTCGCCAAACAGCACGCATGTGTGCCTGTCACGCCAGTTGATGAACCTTGAGAAGACTTCGGTTCCGATGACGAGAACATTTTCAAACGCACCACAGGAAACAAGTGATGATGCCACAACGAGACCGTAGACGAAGCCAGTGCACCCAACCAGCAGATCAAAGCCCGCTGCATTGGTTGCACCGAGTGAGTGCTGTATCAAACACGCGGTTGCTGGGAAGATGTAGTCTGGTGTTATCGTGGCTACGATTATGCATTGGACCTCGCTCGGTTCCAACTCTGCGTCCTTCAATGCTTCTAAGGCTGCTTTAGCGCCCAGTGTTGCTGCTGTCTCGCCCTTCGAAGCGATTCGTCTCTCCCTTATCCCAGTGCGCTCAAGTATCCATTCGTTGCTCGTCTCAACGACCTTCTCAAGGTCAAAGTTGGTTAGGACACCTTCTGGAACGCTCACGCCAACGCCCACTATCCCCGCCGACCTCAAGCGCCTATGCGCCATACGAACATCACCACTGCGAATTTACAAGCCAACTCTCTCAACCCTCTTTTGGATCGCCAACCTGTAGACCTTCTCATACTCTTTAGCGGAGCGTTTCCAAGAGTAGTCAGCTTTCATCGCATTCAGCATTGCCTTCCGCCACAGCTCTGGCTTCTCATTGTAGATGCGAAGAGCCTTCTCAACCGCTTCAAGGAAGTGCCTTGGATCAAACTCATAGAAGAAAAAGCCGTGTCCCTCGCCAGTCTCCTCGTTGAGCTCTTTGACTGTGTCAACCAATCCACCAGTGTGGTGGGCGATTGGGATGGTTCCGTAGCGCATGCTTATCATTTGCCCAAGCCCGCATGGTTCATATCTTGATGGCATAAGAAACATATCCGCACCCGCATAGATGAGGTGAGCTAACGGTTCGTCATAAACGCCGATCCTTGCGCCCACCTTCGTCGGGTAAGCCTCGCGCAGTTTCAAGAAAGCCCTTTCATACCTCTCCTCGCCAGCGCCAAGGATGACGAGTTGGATATCGTGCTTTGTGAGAAGTTCGTCAGCAGCATCTAACACCACTTCAAAGCCCTTTTGCCATGCCAGCCTTGAGACAATGCCTATCACTGGTTTTCGTTCATCAACTGGTAGCTCCAACCTCTCTTGGAGGTGTGGTTTATTTTGGCGCTTCTTATCAATCGTCGATGCGTCGTAGTTGACTGGGATGAGCTTGTCAGTCTTTGGGTTCCAAAACTCGTAGTCAACTCCGTTGAGTATGCCAAAGAGGTCGCTTGAGCGTGTTGATAGCAACCCGTGGAAGCCCTCGCCGAAAGGCTCGGTTTGTATTTCGGATGCGTATGTTGGGCTGACAGTCGTGAGCAGGTCGGAGTAGAAAAGCCCAGCTTTCATGAATGAGAAATGACCATAGAACTCGACGCCCTCAATGTTGAACACTTCCCATGGCAAGCCAACATCTTTGATGAGAGCCGGTGGGAAGTTGCCTTGATACCCCAAGTTGTGTATGGTGAACACGGTGGCAGTGCAGATGAAGAAGCCATCGTAGGAATCAGTTGTGTTGAGGTATGCAGGGACAAGCCCTGTCTGCCAATCGTTGCAGTGAATCACATTCGGTTGGAAGCCTATCGCCTTAGTGACTTCGAGTGAAGCGCGGCAGTAGAGAGCGAAGCGAATAGCGTCATCGCTGTAGCCGTAAAGGTGTGGACGGTCGTAAAGGTCAGGGTAGTCAAGCAGGTATAGCTCTATGCCGGGGATGGCATAGCAACGGTCAACACCAACCCTGTAAATGCTCTCACCGAGTTTTATCGGCAGTGACTTGAAAATCGGTTTCGTCCGCCACTTGCCTTTGGCTACAACTTCATACTTAGGCAACAACGCAACAACATCATGCCCTAAGCCTTTCAAGGCTTTCGGGAGGGCACCAGCAACATCTGCAAGCCCACCAGTCTTCGCCAGTGGCATCATCTCGGATGCGAGATAGAGGATGCGCAACCTCTTTTGACCCTTGCCCAATTCCTCGCTCATCATTTCGCTCCCCCTTTGAAGTTGAAAAGCAAAAACTTCATCGTAGCATAGTTTGCGAAAGCGCTTCATTAACAGTGTAGCACACGCTGGATGAGCGAGTTGGGAGCTTAAAGCATGGTGCTCGAAACTCTTGAAATCGGGAGGCGATTGCGCTATCGTGTGAATGAAGGTGATCAGCTTCTAAGAGGTGGTTCGAAGATGAAGATCGGGGTCGCCATAGGAAAGATTGACAACGCAACATTGGAAGACGATCTAAGGACATGGTTAAGCGCGGGCATATCCGCCATCGAGTGCAACTACCTTCCGTTGATGGAGAACAGCATGCGCACCCTTGAACTTTGGGCTAAGTTGTTCAAGGGTAATGGTGTGATGTTTTGGGCAGTCCATGCACCGTTCGATGGGCATCACAATCTGGCTAACCCAGATGAGCGATTGCGTCGTAGGGCTGTTGAGTATCACAAGTTCGTGATTGAGAGGACAAGGGCAGTTGACGCAAAATATTTGGTCATCCACCCTTCAGGGGCAATGCGAAGTGAAGAGGAACGAAAGAAAGCGTGGAGTTGGCTCAAGGAAAGCTTGGAGGAACTTTTGCCAGTAGCTGAGGATGCGAATGTGGCATTGGCAGTTGAGAACATGCTCCCAGAAGCTGCGATCGGCTACGACGCGATTGAGCTCAGCGATTTCGTTGCAACCTTCTCATCAAATCACTTGCGTCTATGCTTTGACACAGGGCATGCGCATATAGCTGGCGATGTCAAATCAGCGCTTGAGCATGTTGCTGACATGGTTGGCACTTACCACATTGCTGACAACGACAAAGCACACGACTTGCATCTGCCTCCGGGGTATGGATGCGTGCCATGGGATGCGTTGATGCCAATACTCATGCAAGCAGATTTCCCGTTGATAGTTGAGACATGTAGGTGGCAGGATGCGCCTTGGGGTCAATTGAGGGAAGAGGTTGAGGCAGTTTTGAGTGGTCGCGTTGTCACCGTAGAAGTTGATGGGCACAAAGGGGTGGTCAGGTGCATAGGATGTGGACGAGTGATGATACGAGCGGAAGATGGCTCGGTGCGTTGCGCTTGCCCTTGACATTTGAAAGCTGTCCATCATCAATGACGCTAATGGAACAGGGAGCACGAAGCATGGAAAAGCAAGGAGAGCAAGGCTTCACGCCGAGCTAAATTGAGTGCGCTAAAATGAAGGTTGCGGTGTGGAAGGTATAAAACCTGAAGACAACGAGACGAGCAATTACGAGAACGAGAAGGTGTTGGTGAGTGAAAGAATTGGATTTTGAGCGGCACAACGAAGAGGTTAGGCAAGTGTGGCAGGCTTACCGAGAAGGTAAGCCGATAAGGGTTCCTGTCATCTTCGGTATCAATGTCCGCTTCACCATGTGGCTTCCGGAAGCGAATCCCCGCAAAATCACTTTCGAGCAATACTTTTCCGACCCACAAATAATGCTTGAGCGGCAAATTGAGCACATCCACTGGGTTCGCCACAACATCCCGCAAGATGGGGAAATGGGCTCGCCGAAAGATGGTTGGCATGTCTGGGTCGATTTCCAAAATGTCTATGAGGCTGCTTGGTTCGGTTGCGAAATTCGCTTCTACCCAGACCAAGTCCCCGATGTCGTCCCGATGCTG